>NZ_JBNLIA010000031.1:0-522 GCF_050122995.1 Haloparvum alkalitolerans | reverse complement strand
CGAATCTGGGCTTCGCAAGGGGGCTTAAGTCGTAACAAGGTAGCCGTAGGGGAATCTGCGGCTGGATCACCTCCTACTGACCCGAGGGCCTCAGGCCCTCACCTTTCACTCATATGGTGTCGTGTTCGGTCACTCGCGAGAGCGGGCACTTTGGAACGTCGTTGGCTCACATTGCAGACAGCAGTACCCGCGCAGGCGGGTTGGGCTCATAGCTCAGTGGGAGAGTGCCTCCTTTGCAAGGAGGATGCCCTGGGTTCGAATCCCAGTGAGTCCATGTCAGGCTCCGGCCGAACCGCGCCCCTTAAGTGTGGGACGGCGGTGGGTTGGAGTAGACGACGACCGATGCACCACTCCGGGAAACCGCGGGTGGGAAGGGTTCGACGAACGCTCTGATGTCACAGAGCGATTCGATGACGACCGTGTATACGTGCGATCCAGACGCCCACTGAACTCAGTACCGAGTTCGTGGACGTATTCAACTGGCTACTGTGCCAGCTGGTGAATGGCTCGGCTCGAGAGCCG
>NZ_JBNLIA010000030.1:0-547 GCF_050122995.1 Haloparvum alkalitolerans | reverse complement strand
TAACGGGTGCGGCCAGGTCTCGGTGGTGGATTTGAGCCCCGATCATTTTGGGCGCCTCAAACCTCGGCCGGTAAGCTGTTACGCTTTTCTTAGAGGGTAGCTGCTTCTAAGCTCACCTCCCGGCTGTTTAGGGCTTGAGACCACCTTCCAATCGCACTTAATCCACACTTTGGGACCTTAACCCAGCTCTGGGTTGTTCCCCTCATGGTGCACAGGCTTACCCCGCACACCGGACTCCCTTCGTCAACGGCGCACGCAGGTTCGGAGTTCGACAGGGTGGCCGACTCCTCTCGGAGGCGGGTCACCCAATCGGTCGCTCTACCCCGCATGCTACCTCAAAAGAGGTCATGCTTCGACATGTTTCGGTCGGAACCAGCTGTTGCCAGGCTCGATGGGCCTTTCACCCCTATACACGAATCACGGGAGGGTATTGTAGGACACCACCCCTAACGGGCCTCCACGTGGCTTTCGCCACGCTTCACCCTGCTCGTGCATAGATCGCCTGGTTTCGGGTCGTACCGGAATGACTCCCCGCGCTTGAACACGG
>NZ_JBNLIA010000029.1:0-590 GCF_050122995.1 Haloparvum alkalitolerans | reverse complement strand
TGCCGAATTCCCTAACGTCGGTTCTCCCGACAGGCCGTGGCTTTCGCTGCCAGAGCACCTGTGTCGGATCTCGGTACGGTCGTCACACTTGCCTTTTCACGGGCCCTAGGTACCGTTGACTTGCGCTATCTCGGACTTCTCTCGCTTCCTGCCATGACGGCATCCACGAGGTTCTCCGATTCGACCGGACGATGGTCCGGCTCAACGTTTCCCACGGCGTCGGCGTTTGCTGTGTGACGGCACTGGAATCTTAACCAGTTTCCCGTCGACTACTTCGAGTTGCGAGTAGTCTCAGGACCGGCTCACCCTCGGCTGATTGACAGTGCCGAGGAACCCTTGCTCTTGTGGCCGTCGAGGTTCTCACCCGACTTTCGCTGCTACTGTGACCAGGATTTTCGTTACCGAACGGTCCACGCGAGTTCTCACCCGAGCTTCCATCCGAACGGTATGCCGACCTACGCGGTCACCCTATAACGGGTGCGGCCAGGTCTCGGTGGTGGATTTGAGCCCCGATCATTTTGGGCGCCTCAAACCTCGGCCGGTAAGCTGTTACGCTTTTCTTAGAGGGTAGCTGCTTCTAAGCTCACCTC
>NZ_JBNLIA010000028.1:0-643 GCF_050122995.1 Haloparvum alkalitolerans | reverse complement strand
CGATTCGATGACGACCGTGTATACGTGCGATCCAGACGCCCACTGAACTCAGTACCGAGTTCGTGGACGTATTCAACTGGCTACTGTGCCAGCTGGTGAATGGCTCGGCTCGAGAGCCGACGACGGACGTGCCAAGCTGCGATAAGCTCGAGGGACCCGCATGGAGGGAAAGAACTCGAGATTTCCGAATAGGAATCCCATTACAATTGCTCCGCGCAATAGGGAACTCCCCGAATTGAAACATCTCAGTAGGGGAAGGAAGAGAACGCAATAGCGATGTCGTTAGTAACCGCGAGTGACCGCGACACAGTCCAAACCGAAGCCCTCACGGGCAATGTGGTGTGTGGGCTGACTTGCAGCGTCCGACACCGTATCTGAAGTCTCCTGGAACGGAGCGTGAGACAGGGTGATAACCCCGTAAGATATGGCGGTAGGACGTGCGTCAGTACCCGAGTAGCAGGGATCGGATATTCTCTGTGAACGACTCAGGCATCCCCTGAGAAGACTAAACACTCCTCGAGACCGATAGCGAACAAGTAGCGTGAGCGAACGCTGAAAAGCACCCCGAGAAGGGCGGTGCAATAGGGCCTGAAATCAGTTGGCGATAGAGCGACAGGGCGTCAAAGGCGTCTCACAAAACGAG
>NZ_JBNLIA010000027.1:0-1346 GCF_050122995.1 Haloparvum alkalitolerans | reverse complement strand
TCAACGGTACCTAGGGCCCGTGAAAAGGCAAGTGTGACGACCGTACCGAGATCCGACACAGGTGCTCTGGCAGCGAAAGCCACGGCCTGTCGGGAGAACCGACGTTAGGGAATTCGGCAAGTTAGTCCCGTACCTTCGGAAGAAGGGATGTCTGCTCTCAGCGGAGCAGATCGCAGTGACTCGGGCGCTCCGACTGTCTAGTAACAACACAGGTGACCGCAAATCCGCAAGGACTCGTACGGTCACTGAATCCTGCCCAGTGCGGGTATCTGAACACCAAGTACAATTGGACGAAGGACCCGTCAACGGCGGGGGTAACTATGACCCTCTTAAGGTAGCGTAGTACCTTGCCGCTTCAGTAGCGGCTTGCATGAATGGATAAACGAGAGTGCCACTGTCCCAACGTTGGACCCGGTGAACTGTACGTTCCAGTGCGGAGTCTGGAGACCCCCAAGGGGAAGCGAAGACCCTATAGAGCTTTACTGCAGGCTGTCGCTGAGACGTGGTCGCCGATGTGCAGCATAGGTAGGAGCCGTTACACAGGTACCCGCGCTAGCGGGCCACCGAGGCATCAGTGAAATACTACCCGTCGGTGACTGCGACTCTCACTCCTGGCGGAGGACACCGGTAGCCGGGCAGTTTGACTGGGGCGGTACGCGCTCGAAAAGATATCGAGCGCGCCCGAAGATCATCTCAGCCGGGTCGGGAATCCGGCGAAGAGTGCAAGAGCAAAAGATGGTCTGACAGTGTCGTTCCCAACGAGCGACGCTGACGCGAGAGCGTGGTCTAGCGAACCTACGAGGTTCCGGAATGGGACCCGTAGATGACAGAAAAGCTACCTTAGGGATAACAGAGTCGTCACTCGCAAGAGCACATATCGACCGAGTGGCTTGCTACCTCGATGTCGGTTCCCTCCATCCTGCCCGTGCAGAAGCGGGCAAGGGTGAGGTTGTTCGCCTATTAAAGGAGGTCGTGAGCTGGGTTTAGACCGTCGTGAGACAGGTCGGCTGCTATCTATTGGGGGTGTTGAAGGTGCCTGACGTGAACGAACGTATAGTACGAGAGGAACTACGTTTGGTCGCCACTGGTGTACCGGTTGTTCGGAAGAGCAATGCCGGGTAGCCACGCGACACGGGGTAAGAGCTGAACGCATCTAAGCTCGAAACCCACATGGAAACGAGGCACCGCGGAGGTCACTCGTAGAAGACGAGTTAGATAGACTCGGGATGTACGCGCTAAGGCAACGAGGCGTTGTAGTCCACGAGCACTAACAGACCGAGCCACACTCATGCCACGGTTCGGTATTGGGTTCAGGCGGTAGCTGGATCGCACGTATACACGGTAGT
>NZ_JBNLIA010000026.1:0-1444 GCF_050122995.1 Haloparvum alkalitolerans | reverse complement strand
CTCGTGGCATATAGCTCCGTAACACGTGGCCAAACTACCCTTCGGAGGAAGATAACCTCGGGAAACTGAGGCTAATACTCCATACGCCGTCCCAACTGGAATGTGGGACGGACAGAAACGCTCCGGCGCCGAAGGATGTGGCTGCGGCCGATTAGGTAGACGGTGGGGTAACGGCCCACCGTGCCGATAATCGGTACGGGTTGTGAGAGCAAGAACCCGGAGACGGAATCTGAGACAAGATTCCGGGCCCTACGGGGCGCAGCAGGCGCGAAACCTTTACACTGCACGACAGTGCGATAAGGGGACCCCGAGTGCGTAGGCATAGAGCCTACGCTTTTGTACACCGTAGGGAGGTGTACGAATAAGAGCTGGGCAAGACCGGTGCCAGCCGCCGCGGTAATACCGGCAGCTCGAGTGATGGCCGATCTTATTGGGCCTAAAGCGTCCGTAGCTGGCTTTTCAAGTCCGTCGGGAAATCTCCCCGCTCAACGGGGAGGCGTCCGGCGGAAACTGAAGAGCTTGGGACCGGAAGGCGTGACGGGTACGTCCGGGGTAGGAGTGAAATCCTGTAATCCTGGACGGACCGCCGATGGGGAAACCACGTCACGAGGACGGATCCGACAGTGAGGGACGAAAGCTAGGGTCTCGAACCGGATTAGATACCCGGGTAGTCCTAGCCGTAAACGATGCCTGTTAGGTGTGACTCCCACTACGAGTGGGTGTTGTGCCGTAGGGAAGCCGCTAAACAGGCCGCCTGGGAAGTACGTCCGCAAGGATGAAACTTAAAGGAATTGGCGGGGGAGCACTACAACCGGAGGAGCCTGCGGTTTAATTGGACTCAACGCCGGACATCTCACCAGCATCGACTGTAGTAATGACGATCAGGTTGATGACCTTATCCGAGCTTCAGAGAGGAGGTGCATGGCCGCCGTCAGCTCGTACCGTGAGGCGTCCTGTTAAGTCAGGCAACGAGCGAGACCCGCATCCTTACTTGCCAGCAACATCGCGAGATGGTTGGGGACAGTAGGGAGACCGCCGCTGCTAAAGCGGAGGAAGGAACGGGCAACGGTAGGTCAGTATGCCCCGAATGTGCTGGGCAACACGCGGGCTACAATGGCCGAGACAGAGGGTTCCAACCCCGAGAGGGGACGGTAATCTCAGAAACTCGGTCGTAGTTCGGATTGTGGACTGAAACTCGTCCACATGAAGCTGGATTCGGTAGTAATCGCGTGTCAGAAGCGCGCGGTGAATACGTCCCTGCTCCTTGCACACACCGCCCGTCAAAGCACCCGAGTGAGGTCCGGATGAGGCTCCCGAGAGGGAGTCGAATCTGGGCTTCGCAAGGGGGCTTAAGTCGTAACAAGGTAGCCGTAGGGGAATCTGCGGCTGGATCACCTCCTACTGACCCGAGGGCCTCAGGCCCTCACCTTTCACTCATATGGTG
>NZ_JBNLIA010000025.1:0-1575 GCF_050122995.1 Haloparvum alkalitolerans | reverse complement strand
CTCCCAGCCTTGCCCCTCAGCTTCGAGCCGCTGGAAATACTCAATGCATTGCATGTATAGGTCCATCAGCACCTCCTGTGCGGCGAGCAGGAAGGCGCCACTTCCTACGGCGGGATCGAGAATGTGTGCTTCCTTCAGAATGTCGTGGTAGAGAGTCTCCACATGGCTGGTCTGGACATTTTCCGTTGGAACTTGCTGAGTTATGGTTCCGCCATCGGCAACAGCTTCTGCGCTACTATCTGCCTCGGGCACGGGGAATCCGAACACATTGTCAATCTCGTCGTAGTCTGCGTCCACAGCCTCGTTGAGTTGATCGAGCAGATACGGATGGATCGTTCGGCGGGCCATGAACCCCGTGATCTCTTCCGGTGTGTAGTACGCCCCCATCTCCTTCTGATTGACCGTTTGCTCGAAGATGTGACCCAAGATCGCTGGGGAGAGGTTCTTGGGATCGACGATGTCGAGTCGTTCGTCTACGTTCCAATTCCAGTCGGAGAGGAAGTCGAGGATATCGTCGAAGAGCCCGTTCGTTTCCTCGGCAGAGCCACCTAATTTCGCGTCCTCAAACTCCTCTTCGACAGGATTCCTTGCGAACAAGCCACCGTTCAGGTACGGAAGACTACCGAAGTCAGGATTCTGTTTGTCTTCTGCGAGGTATTCGAAGAAGAGCGGTTCGTAGAACTCTTCGTAGTGGTCACCACCCTCGTCAACGACTTCATTCGGCTGTTCGTGAAGGTAATTCGGGTTCCGATCAAGAAGGCGTTTTTCCTGGATGAAGTATAGGAAGATCATCCGGTCAAGAATGACCTGCACATATCGTTGCTTCGCATCACCACGATCGTCAGGGATGCCTGTAACCTCTTGAATGAGATCTGTCCGGAGTTCCTCGAACTGTTCATAGAACTCCTTGACGACCTGTTGCGTGTCGTAGAGCGTATCGTATATCGCAGCAGAGGAACCGTACTCGATCGAGTTCAGCTTCTGGAGAATAGTGTTCTTCTCTCCGCTGTCCCGCGTGAACTGCTCCTTCGAGAACGAAATCTTTTGATGCTTAATTCGACCGTGCTGCTGCCCCTCCCAGCTTCGGACTCGCGTAATGAAGGTGAAGGTCTCGAAATCGTTGGTGGCAACAAGGTTGGTATGCCGTGAGCGATTTTCCGGTTTGAAGTCCGTGGCAGTCTCACCGGGGCCAGCATTGACAATGACGATGAATTCGTCATCATCAAGCTGGACTACGAGTTCGTTATCGCCCCCAAGTTTCGGGCGTGGTTTGAGCCCGCGTTTTTCAAAGGAGTTCGCTATATCCTGTAAAGAATCCCAGCCCGCGATATCGGATGCGGTGATCTGCTGGAGAGTCATACCACCTGAAAGTTGCTTTACTCATATGAAAATGATGGATATGAGGGTGGCTTTCGACTGAACTGGTCAATACACTTGTTGAATAGAATGTAAGAAGCAGCTCGTATTTCACCGGGAACCGTAGATAAAGTCGAAAACAGCCAATAACGAGACGGTCAGTTGATGCAATGCATTGAGTATTTCCAGCGGCTCGAAGCTGAGGGGCAAGGCTGGGAG
>NZ_JBNLIA010000024.1:0-3377 GCF_050122995.1 Haloparvum alkalitolerans | reverse complement strand
CGAGCCGGCTGGGGCTTTCTAGACGTTGCTGTCTAGAGCAGCAGGCTCAACAGCAGTTATGGAAGCATAATCTGACAGAAAAACAGCACAACTACCGTACTCTACTCAGTATCGCTATCGATCAGAGTCCACCGGCGCCGGAGGCGGCGTCGGGGATGTCGACGGGTTCGACCGGGAGGTCGAGTTCTTCCAGTGCGGCCTTCAGGTGTTCGCCTTTCGCGTAGTCGGAGCCGTCGGCGACGCGCTTCTGCTGGGCGAGCGCGAGTACCTCGCCGCGGCGGTCGTCGGGGATCTCGTACTTGTCGGTCGAGAGTTCCACGGTGAACCCGTTGTGGTCGCGGGTGTACAGCGAGTAGAAGATGCCGCGGTTGAACTCGCTGTACTGATAGCCGTGCGCCTCCAGTCCCTGCTTCACCTCCGCGATGCGGTCGGGGTCGAAGCTGAAGGAGATGTGGTGGACGCCGCCTAACTGGGTGCGCTGGGGGCCGGGGTTGGAGTCGCGGCCCTCCTCGACGAAGAACGTGATGATGCGGCCGTCGCCGGGGTCGAAGAACAGGTGGGTGACGTGGGGCGCGTCGAGGTTCGGCTGACGGAGCACCAGCGACAGTCCGAGCACGTCGCGGTAGAACTCGACGGTGTCCTCGACGTTGCTCCCGATCAGGGTCACGTGGTCGACGCCCGTCACCCCGACCGCGGCGTCCGGTTTCTCGGCGGTGATCGGCGGGTCGCTCAGCGCTGCGGCTTCCTCGGACGCGTCGGTCGCGGAGTCCTCGTTGCTCATGATCACTACTTCGCCTCCCACGACCATGAATCCGGTAGCGACGCCGCCGCAATCGGGTGACGCGCGTGTCACCGGGGGAACCGCGAACGGGACGGGCAGTGCACAATTTCTACAATTTGTAGCTGGTGTGAACGGTGCGGACGGTGCGGACGGCGCGAACACCGGGCGCCATCCGCCGTCCGGGGCCAGATTGAGGGGGCCGGGCGTCGAACGGCGACCGTGACACGCGACACGGCGCACGCGATCGATTTCGACGACGCTCGGGGGACCATCGGGTCGTTCCTGCGCGAGACGCTGGCGGAGGCGGACGCCGACGGCTACGTCCTCGGCGTCTCGGGCGGGCTCGACTCGGCGCTCGCGGCCCACCTCGCGGCGGGCGCGCTGGGGCCGGACCGCGTGCTCGGGCTGGTGATGCCCGGCGCGCCTTCCGCGGAGCGGCACATGCGGGACGCGCGCGAGGTCTGCGACGCGCTCGGGATCGACCGGGTGGAGGTCGACATCGAACCCATCGTGGAAGCGACGCTCGCGGACGTGCCCGCGGAGGACCGCGACCGAGTCACCGTCGGGAACGTTCGCGCTCGCGAACGGATGCTGCTGTCGTACCGCGAGGCGAACCGCCGGAACCTGCTGGTGCTCGGGGCGAACAACCGCTCCGAGCGCCTGCTCGGCTACTTCACGAAATACGGCGACGGCGGCGTCGACGTGGCCGCGCTCGGCGACTGCTACAAGACCGAGGTGTACGCGTTCGCCCGCGCGGTCGGCGTCGACGAACGGATCGTTGGCAAGACCCCGACCGCGGAGCTGTGGGAAGGCCAGACCGACGAGGGGGAGCTCGGCGAGAGCTACGAGACCATCGACCGGATCCTCCGCGCGATCGTCGACCGCGGGCTGTCAGTCCCCGAGACCGCGGAGCGAACCGACATCGACGAGGCGACGGTCCGGGAGTTCGCGGACATGTGGCGCGGCTCCGCCCACAAACGCGCGGCGCCACCGACGCCCGGCGTCGAACGACGGAACCCCTGAGACGACCCCGAGTGGCGTGTCCTCGACCGCGGGGAAGCCCTCTGTCTCAGTCCCGCGACCGGATCCCCAGCACCTTCACGCGCCGGACCCCGTCGAAGTCGCGGAGGCGGTAGACGAGTTCCCGGAGGCGGTCGGCCGGGCCGCGGCAGAACAGCGCCTCCAGGCACCACTCGCCCTGGTGGGTGTGGCTGGTGTTCTGGATCACGTCCTGGTGGTCGTGCTGGACGGCGTGGAGGTCCGCGATCACCTCGTGGTGGCGATAGTCGAACCCCACCAGCGCGACGACTTCGCCATCCTCCTCCTCCAGTCGAGCGTGCGCCTCGACGTACTCCTGCATCGCCTCGCGGACCGCCCGCGACCGGCTCTCCAACCCCTCGTCGCGCCAGACGCGGTCGAACTCCGCGACGACCTCGTCCGGAACGCGCAGACTCGTTCGCATGCAGACCGGTTGGAGGGCGGGTCACAAAAACGGGTCGCGAGTAGGACCCGGCCGACCGCGGCCGACCGCGTATGACGGACCGGCCGGATCGGTCCTAACAACCGCTATACGGCCCGCGGGTGGAGTAGACGACACGATGCTCCACGGCGAAGCGCTCGGACTCCTCGTCGGCGCGGTCGCGCTCGGCGCGGTCCACGGGATCGAACCGGGACACGGCTGGCCGGTCGCGGCGACGTACGCGCTCGACCGCTCGAACAAGTGGATCTACGGACTGGCAGCGAGCCTGATCATCGGCGTCGGCCATCTGATCAGCAGCATCGCGATGGTCGCGGTCTTCTTCTACGCGACCGCGTACTTCGACCTGACGCAGGTGAACGAGCCGATCGCGCTCGCGCCGGGCGTCGAGGTCGGCGGGCCGGTGAGCCTCGTCGCGGGCGTCCTCCTGATCGGTCTCGGCGTCCGGGAGTACCGACACGGGCACAGCCACGAGCACGAGGGCGACGGTCACGACCACCGGCACGAGGGCGACGACGACCACCAGCACGGTGAGCACGGAGACCAGACGCACGATCACGCGGATCACCCCCACGACCACGCCGGTCACTCTCACGACCGCGGCTCGTTCGACGGCGCGGCCGATCGCGGCCTGCTCGGCATCGCGTGGTTCGCGTTCGTCCTCGGGTTCGCGCACGAGGAGGAGTTCGAGATCATCGCGCTGTGTGCCGGGTCTAACCACTGCCTCGAACTGATGAGCGCCTACGCGCTGACGGTGATCGTCGGCATCGTGACGCTCACGCTCCTGCTGATCGCGGGCTACGAGCGCTTCGAGGAGGACGTGGAGCGCTACGCCCCCTACCTCCCGGTCTTCTCCGCGGTCGTGCTGGTGGCGATGGGCGTCGGCTTCATCACCGGGCTGCTCTGAAACTCGCAATACAGCGGGCGTTTTCTGAATGCTGAGAGGAATCGATACTGCGTGTTACAGGCCGAACTAGAATTCCCACATTTCTGAAACTCGCGGCGGTGCGGTGCTGTGCGGTCGGCGCGCGCCGCGGCGACCCTGTGTCGCCGCGACCGCGCGAGGGAGGCGGCGGCGCGGCCGCCTGCTGTGCGGTGCGGTTCCGCGGCCGCGCCGCC
>NZ_JBNLIA010000023.1:0-7805 GCF_050122995.1 Haloparvum alkalitolerans | reverse complement strand
TGGTCGAGCCGACTGGGGCTTTCTGGGCGTTGTTGTCGAGCGCAGCAGGATCTGCAACAGAAACAGAAAAACCACTAGCTGACAGAAAAACAGAACAACTACCGTGCTCCACTAAGTATCGCTATCCCGCGTGTTTCGGCTATCGTCACCGAGACGGGGGACGGGACACGAGCGGGTACGACGGACGTCGAACCACAATATCGTCGTGTAGCAGAACCCTTTTGCCGACGCTCGGAGACTCACGACGTAATGACTGAAGGTGGTCCCGCGTGACGATGGACGACCGTATCGAGGACCTGCGAGAACGCCGCGCCGAGGCCGAGAAGGGCGGCGGCGAGGACCGCATCGAGTCCCAACACGAGAAGGGGAAGATGACCGCGCGCGAGCGGATCGACTACTTCCTCGACGACGGCACCTTCCACGAGTTCGACCAGTTCCGGACGCACCGGAACCACACGTTCGGGATGGAGGAGAACCAGATCCCGGGCGACGGCGTGGTGACGGGCTACGGCGAGGTGAACGGTCGGAAGACGTTCGTCTTCGCGCACGACTTCACCGTCTTCGGCGGGTCGCTCGGCGAGGTCTTCGCCGAGAAGGTCTGTAAGGTGATGGACAAGGCGATGGACGTGGGCGCGCCCGTCATCGGGCTCAACGACTCCGCGGGCGCCCGCATCCAGGAGGGCGTCGCCTCGCTCGGCGGCTTCGCGGAGATCTTCCGCCGCAACACCGAGGCCTCCGGCGTCATCCCGCAGATCTCGGCGATCATGGGCCCGTGCGCGGGCGGCGCGGTCTACTCCCCCGCCATCACGGACTTCACCTTCATGGTGAAGGACACGTCGCACATGTTCATCACCGGACCGGACGTGATCGAGACGGTGACCGGCGAGGAGGTCACCTTCGAGGAACTCGGCGGGGCGGTGACCCACACCTCCACCTCCGGCGTCGCGCACTTCGCGGAGGAGAGCGAGGAGGACGCCCTCGACGACATCGCCCGACTGCTGTCGTACCTCCCGCAGAACAACGTCGAGGACCCGCCGCGCGTCGAGCCGTGGGACGACCCCGAGCGAGCGGACGACGAGCTCAACGACATCGTTCCGGACGCGCCGCGCAAGCCCTACGACATGAAGGACGTGATCGGCCGCGTCGTCGACGAGGGCTCCTTCTTCGAGGTCCAGGAGAACTTCGCGAAGAACATCGTCGTCGGCTTCGCCCGCCTCGACGGCCGCTCCGTCGGGATCGTGGCGAACAACCCCCGCGTCAACGCGGGGACGCTCGACATCGAGTCGAGTCAGAAGGGCGCCCGGTTCGTCCGCTTCTGTGACGCGTTCAACGTCCCGATCGTCACCTTCGAGGACGTGCCCGGGTTCATGCCCGGCACCGACCAGGAGCACAACGGCATCATCCGCCACGGCGCGAAGCTGCTGTACGCCTTCTCCGAGGCGACCGTCCCCCTGCTGACGGTCATCACCCGGAAGGCGTACGGCGGCGCCTACTGCGTGATGTCCTCGAAGCACATCGGCGGCGACGTGAACTACGCGTGGCCGACCGCGGAGATCGCGGTGATGGGCCCGAAGGGCGCCGTCAACGTGCTCTACCGCGAGGAGCTGGCGGCCGCGGACGACCCCGACGCGCGCAGACAGGAGCTCATCGACGAGTACCGCGAGGAGTTCGCGAACCCCTACACGGCCGCGGACCGCGGCTTCATCGACGACGTGATCGAGCCGCAGGAGACCCGCGCGCGCCTCATCGACGACCTGGAGATGCTCACCGGCAAGCGCGAGAGCCTCCCGGACAAGAAACACGGCAACATCCCGATCTGATGGCGACCGACGACACCGCGCCGGACGGCACGGGTCCGCGGGAGGGAGAGGGCGAACGCGACGCCGCGCCGGCGCTCGATCCCGCCGCGCTCGCGATCCCGGACGACGCCGACGAGGGCGAAGCGGCGGCCATCGTCGCGGCGGTCGCGGCCCACCTTCGCGACCAGGAGGCGGCCGCCGCGGCCGCGGCAGCCGACGGAGCCGAGGAGACGTGGGACGGCGACCGCTGGACGTTCGCGGGCCGGCTGGAGTCGACGAGCCGGCGGACCGTCCGCGTCCCTCGCGACGCCCCGCGGGACGCGTGGAGCGCGGCCGGGCGCGCGGACCGGTTCTGACGGCGGTGGGGTTTGACGGCGGGAGGGTCTGACGGCGGTGAGAAATGGCGCCGGCGCTCGGCGTCGTCTGCGTGTGCGGACGAAACGAACGGCCGATGTTCGTCGGCCGGCGGCGCATTCCCCCGACTTCCCTTGTGTCGGTCGCGCCCCGGATGTGACCCCGGTCTTCCCCCGAATCCCGGTGACAGCGTTCCTTTCGAGCGGGAGTATAAATGTCTATCCCCCGGAATATCCCCGGTGAGAACGCGGCGCGTCCGCGGGCGCTGTCGGCGGCTGCGCATCGACACCAATTCTCGGTCGACCGGGGCGATGCGCTCCGTTGACTCGCTCGGGAAAGACCGACAGAATGAGGTGGTCGTTCGTGGAAGACCCTGCAAGAATGTTCGACAAGGTTCTGGTCGCCAACCGAGGCGAGATCGCGGTGCGCGTGATGCGCGCCTGCGCGGAGCTGGGGATCGACACCGTCGCCGTCTACAGCGAGGCGGACAAGCACGGCGGGCACGTCCGGTACGCGGACGAGGCGTACAACGTCGGCCCGGCGCGCGCGGCCGACTCCTACCTCGACCAGGAGGCGATCGTCGAGGCCGCGCGCAAGGCGGACGCGGACGCGATCCATCCAGGATACGGCTTCCTCGCGGAGAACGCCGAGTTCGCCGCTCGCGTCGAGGACGCCGAGGGGATCGCCTGGGTCGGCCCCTCCAGCGAGGCGATGGAGCGGCTGGGCGAGAAGACCCACGCCCGCCGCGTGATGGAGGAGGCGGACGTGCCCATCGTCCCCGGCACGACCGAACCGGTCGACGACGTCGAGGCGGTCACGGCGTTCGGCGACGAACACGGCTATCCCGTGGCGATCAAGGCGGAAGGCGGCGGCGGCGGCCGCGGCATGAAGGTCGTCGAGAGCGCGGACGAGGCGGCCGACCAGCTGGAGTCGGCCAAGCGGGAGGGCGAGGCGTACTTCTCGAACGACTCCGTCTACCTCGAGCGCTACCTCGAGAACCCCCGCCACATCGAGGTGCAGATCGTCGGCGACGAACACGGCAACGTCGTCCACCTCGGCGAGCGCGACTGCTCGCTCCAGCGCCGTCATCAGAAGGTCATCGAGGAGGGGCCGTCCCCCGCGCTCTCCGAGGAGCTCCGCGAGCAGATCGGCGAGGCGGCCCGCCGCGGCGTCGCCGCGGCCGACTACTACAACGCCGGCACGGTCGAGTTCCTCGTCGAGGAGGACGGCGACCGCGAGCCGGGCGAGCTCCTCGGCCCGGACGCGAACTTCTACTTCCTCGAGGTGAACACCCGCATTCAGGTCGAGCACACCGTCACGGAGGAGCTCACCGGCATCGACATCGTGAAAGAGCAGCTCCGGGTCGCGGCCGGCGAGGCGCTTTCGGTCGAGCAGTCCGACGTGACGCTTGACGGCCACGCCATCGAGTTCCGCATCAACGCGGAGAACGCCGCTCAGGAGTTCCAGCCGGCCAACGAGGGCAGCCTCGAGACGTACGACCCGCCGGGCGGTATCGGCGTCCGCCTCGACGACGCGCTCCGGCAGGGCGACGAACTGGTGACCGACTACGACTCGATGATCGCGAAGCTGATCGTCTGGGGCGAGGACCGCGAGGAGTGTCTGGCCCGCTCCCGGCGCGCGCTCGCCGAGTACGACATCGAGGGCGTCGTCACCATCGTCCCGTTCCACCGCCTCATGCTGGAGGACGACCGCTTCGTCGGCGGCACGCACACGACGAAGTACCTCGACGAGGAGCTCGACCGCGACCGCGTCACGGAGGCCCAGGAGAAGTGGGGCACCGGCGACGCGACCGCGGACGAGGACGGCGACGAGGAGGTCACCGAGCGCGACTTCACCGTCGAGGTGAACGGCAAGCGCTTCGACGTCTCGCTGGAGGAGCGCGGTGCCCCCGCCATCCCGACGCCGGAGGCGGGCGGCACCGGCGGTGCGGAACGGCCGCCGCAGGCGCAGGAGGGCGACGACGACGGCGCCGCGGTCGAGGTCGCGGAGGGCGGCGAGGCCATCGAGGCGGAGATGCAGGGAACCATCCTCTCGGTCGACGTCGAGGAGGGCGACGAGGTGGGCGCCGGTGACGTGGTCTGCGTGCTGGAGGCGATGAAGATGGAGAACGACGTCGTCGCCGAGCGCGGGGGCACCGTGGCGAGCGTTCACGTCGGTGAGGGCGACAGCGTCGACATGGGCGACGTGCTTGTCGTCCTGGAGTAGCGAGCGGACTTCGGTCCCCGACGGAGCGCCGTCCCCGGTGCGGGCTGCCGTCTCCGGCATTCCTTTATCTACCGTGTGCGATCGGATCGCATGACGTACTCGATCTGCGCGACGGACGGCACTCGACACGGCGTGGTCATCGCGACGAAGGCGCCCACGGTTGGATCGCTCGCGCCCAACCTCTCGTACCACGGCGCGCTCTCCTCGCAGGCGACCGTCTCGATCCCGCTCGGCAGACGCGCCGCCCGACTGATGGACGAGGGCGCGGACGTGGCGGCCGCGGTCCGGACGCTGATCGACCGCGACGAGCACGCCGACGAGCGCCAGGTCCACGGCGTCGACGTCCACGGAACGACGTTCCACCACTCCGGCGAGAACTGCGTCGACTGGTTCGGCGGGATCGAGGGGGACGGCTACACCGTCGCGGGCAACATGCTCGACGGCGAGCACGTGGTGGAGGCGGCCGCGGAGGCGTACGAGGCGGCCGCGGACGAGCCGCTGCCCGAGCGGCTGCTCGCCGCCGTCACCGCCGGCGAGGACGCGGGCGGCGACAAGCGCGCGGAGAACGCCCAGAGCGCCGCGCTGCGGGTTTATGACCCCGACGAGCCGCGGCTCGAACACGACGTGCGCGTCGACGACCACGAGGACCCCGTCCCGGAGCTCCGGCGTGTCTACGAGGTGGCGAAAGAACAGGGCGAGGAGTGGGACGACGGGTTCCGGAAGATGGACCTCCAGCGGCATCCCTGAGCGCGGTCGGCATCTCGGGGATCGGGACCAAAAATCGCGTTCGGGGGGTCTACAGCCCGATGTCCTTCACGTAGATCTGCTCGTCAGCGCGCGCCTCCCAGTCGAGGCGTTCGCTGATCCCGTAGAGGTTGTGGTGCTGGTGCAGGTAGATCCACGGCGCCTCGTCGTGAGCCAGCGCCATCGCCTCGTGATAGAGGTCGCGGCGGGCCTCCACGTCCGGCTCGTCCTCCGCGGCGCGGAACAGCTCGTCGAGGTCGTCGTTGGCGTAGGTCGTGAGCGACCCGTAGCTCGCCAGCACCGGGATGGCGATGGCGCTGGTGTCGAAGGAGGCGTTCCCCCAGCTGATGAGGTACATGTCCGGCGAGGTCTCCATGTTCCCGTCGGTCAGCTCGCTCGCGAGCGACGCGAACTCGCGCTGTTGCACCTGACAGGAGACCCCGTCGAGGTCGCTGATGTAGCCCGCGACCGCCTGCGCGACCTGCACGTCGCCGAACACGTCGCCGACCGGCGAGTCGAGCGTCAGGCTCACGTCGTCGTACGGGCTCTCGTCGACGAGCTCCTGAGCCCGTTCGGGGTCGTACGGGTACGGGTCCACGTCCGGGTTGTAGCCGAAGAAGTCCGGGAGCGTGGGCTGACCGAGCGCGATGCCGAACCCCGACAGCACGTTCTCGATGATCGCGTCGAGGTCGATGGCGTAGTTCATCGCCTGCCGGAACGGCACCGAGTCGAACGGCTCGACGTTGTACTTCATCGCGACGAAGACGAGCCGCGTCGCGGGCGAGGAGTCGATGCGCGTGTCCTCGTTCTCCTCGACCTGCGGCGCGTCGTTAGGGTTGAGGTCGGTGATCAGGTCCGCCTCGCCCGAGGCCAGCGCGCTCCACCGGGAGCTGGACTCCGTCGACCCCCGGAACGTCGCCTGCGCCACGTCCGGCTGATCGCCCCAGTAGTCGTCGAAGCGCTCGTAGACGAGCTCCACGTCCTCCTCGTACGCCCCGACCTCGTAGGGACCGGTGCCGTTCATCTGCCGGCCGACTTCGCCGTCATCGCGGCTCTCGGTCCACTCCCGCTCCATCACGGTGAGGTACGCCGCGAACAGCGCGAACACCGCGGGGTTGACGCTGGTGAGGTTCACGTCCACGGCCGCGCCGTCCATCGACGGCTCCGCGCCCGCCACGCCGGTCAGCTGGTCGGCCTGCGGACTGGCGATCCCCACGTCGGGGTCGACCGTGCGGTTGATGCTGTAGGCCACGTCCTCGGCGGTCATCTCGTTGCCGCTGTGGAACTGCACGCCCTCCCGGAGGTGGAACCGAACGGTTTCGTCGTCCAGGCGCTCGTAGTCGGTCGCGAGCTGGGCGATTATCTCGGTGTCCGCGTTCCGCCTGATGAGCCCCTCGTACGCCTGTGCGAGCGACCGCGTCGTCACCGCCTCGCGGTGGTCGTGTGGGTCGAGCGTCGTCGGCAGCGAGTCCTGCACGATGGTGATGGCGTTCGCGTTCTCGCCGTCGCCGTCCGCGTCGTCGTCGGTGCCGCTCCCGCCACCGGAGTCGGTGCCGTCACCGCCCTCGGTCGGCGTGATGTCGTCGATGTCCTCGCCGGAACAGCCGGCCAGAAGCGTCGCGGTCGCGCCGCTGCCCGCGTACGCGAGGAACCGCCGCCTCCCGACGCCGTCGGGGTCGCCGCCACCGCTCGATGTCTTGTGAGTATCCCTCATACGTCACGGTAGGAACTACCACGGATATACGTTGCAGTCGCGGCCGTTCCTGCCCGTGCTCCGACGGGAGCGTCGGGACGGCGGGACCGGGGTCGGGCGCACACGCCCCGTGGAGCGCGCGAGCCGCGCGGGCCGCGCGGACCGCGCACTATCGAACGCTTATTAGTCCCGGTCTCCGTGACTCCCCGTATGAGCACCACGGACGCCGCCGAGGGAACCGACGTGGACGCGTCGGGCGCCGCCGACGAGGGGGACCTCGAGCACGAGAACGCCGCGCAGGACGTTATCCGAGTCGACGCCGAGGACAACGAGCAGGGGCTCGCGAACCGCCTCGACGCTCACACGGGCGACGGGATCCGCCACCGCGCGTTCACCTGCCTGATCTTCGACGGCGACGGCCACCTCCTGCTGGCCCAGCGCGCGCCCGACAAGCGCCTGTGGGACACCCACTGGGACGGGACGGTCGCCTCCCACCCCGTCGAAGGGCAGTCACAGAAGGAGGCGACCCGCCAGCGACTGGAGGAGGAACTCGGGATCACCCCCGACCAGTACAACGACCTCCGCGTGACGGACAAGTTCGAGTACAAGCGCTACTACGAGAACGCCGGGCTGGAGTGGGAGGTCTGTGCGGTGCTGAAGGTCACCCTCGACGACGCCTCGCTGGACCCTGACGAGGACGAGATCGCCGGCATGCTGTGGGTCGACTACGAGCACCTCCACGAACACCCCGAGTGGTACCGCCAGCTCCGACTCTGCCCGTGGTTCGAGATCGCGATGCGGCGCGACTTCGCGGAGTAGGCGCCCGACCTCGCGCCGGACGAAGCGTGTGAGCGTCCCGAAAGGGACCGATACTGAGTAGAGTACGGTAGTTGTTCTGTTTTTCTGTCAGAAGATGGTGTTTCTGTGTCTGTTGCAGGTCCTGCTGATCGGGACGGCACCACCCAGAAAGCCCCAGTCGGCTCGATCCG
>NZ_JBNLIA010000022.1:0-16680 GCF_050122995.1 Haloparvum alkalitolerans | reverse complement strand
CCGGGCTGCGACTGCCGTCGTCCCGCTCGTTCCTCGCGGGACCCTCGCTGCGCTCCTCGCTCTCCGCTTGGCGAGACAACCCGCGTCTCGCTAGCCTCCAGCGTGCGGTAGCGCGCTGGAGACACAGCCCGCTGCGGTGCTTGCGTCGTCCGGGCGGGTTCGAGCCGACTGCCCCTTTCAGTCCCACCCCCCGCACCGCCCCGCAACCGCACCACAGCCTCACACCTCCCCAGCCTCGGCGGTGGCGCGGCCGCGAAACCGCAGCGCGGGACAAACCGCGTCCCGCTGGTCTCCGGCGTGCAGTGGCGCGCCGGAGACACCGCAATGCGGCCGCGCCACCGCCTCCCCCGAAAATCGGAGATTTTCGAGCAGCCAGCGTGCAGTAGCGCGCTGGCGACCTCGCGCGGTCGCGGCGACACGCTCCGCGGTCGCCGCGGCGCGCGCCGACAGCACAGCACCGCAACCGCACCGCTCCGCGACCGCACAGCACCACACCGCCACGAGTTTTAGAAAAGCGAGGTGTCTGAACTCGTGTGTGACACTCAGTATCGCCCTCGGACAGGATGGCCGACAGTGACGGTCCGTCGTCGCGGAGGGCAGGTTACAAATCTCCCCGCGTCCATCCATCCGTATGGTCACCTTCCTCGCCGGCGGCACGGGGACGCCGAAGCTCCTCGACGGAGCGACGCGCCTGTGGGACCCCGCCGACGTGACGGTCGTCGGCAACACGGGCGACGACGTGGAGCTCGGCGGGCACCTCGTCTGCCCCGACGTCGACACGGTGCTGTTCCACGGCGGGGGCGTCCTCGACCGCGAGACGTGGTGGGGGATCGCGGACGACACGACGGCGACACACGACGAACTCCGCCGGATCGCGGACGCCGCGGGGCTGGCCGACGGCCCGCGCTACCTCGCCGACGAGGCGCAGACCGCCGGCCGCGACATCGCGCGCTGGCGGCGCTTCTCCGGCGTCGCCGAGTTCATGGAGATCGGCGACCGCGACCGCGCGGTGCACGTTACCCGGACGAGCCTGCTCGACGAGGGCCACACGCTCACGGAGGTCACGCGCACGCTCGCGGACGCGTTCGACCTCGACGTGGACCTCGTGCCGATGTCCGACGACCCGGTCGCCACCATCGTCCACACGCCGGCGGGCCCGCTCCACTTCCAGGAGTACTGGGTCGCGCGCCGCGCCGAACCCGCCGTCGAGGACGTGGAGTTTCGCGGCGCGGCCGCCGCGGACCCCTCGCCGGCGTTCGAGGCCGCCCTCCGCGACCCGGTCGTGATCGGCCCCTCGAACCCGGTCACGAGCATCGGGCCGATGCTCGCGCTCCCGGGCGTCGAAGCGGCGCTCCGCGAGACGCCGGTCGTCGCGGTCTCGCCGTTCGTGGAGGACGAGGCCTTCTCGGGCCCGGTCGCGGACCTGATGCGGGGGACCGGGCGGGACCCCTCCACGGCCGGCGTCGCCGACGCCTACCCCTTCGCGGACGCGTTCGTGCTCGACGACGCCGACGGGACCGAGTTGGACCGACCGACGGTCAGGACCGACACCGCCATCGCGGACGCCGACGACGCCGAGCGCGTCGCGCGGGCGTGCCGCGAGGCGCTGGAGCGGGCGGGGGCGGTCGCGTGACCGGAGCCGCTCGCTCGGGCCGGGGTCGCCGCGGTCGCCCCTTCGATCCGCCGCTGGCGGCCGCCAGCCTCAGCGGCGTCGCGGACGCCGCGTGGGCGCGAGCGGTCGCGGACCGGGTGGGCTGTGCGTTCCTCGGCGGCGTCTCGCTCGACCCCCCGAGTCGGGCGGCCGCGCGCGACCTCGTCGCCCGCGACCGCGAGGAGTTCCTGCCGGCTGACCCGGTCGCGTTCGTCGACGACCAGCTCGCCGCGCTCGAGGAGTCCGGGGCCGGCGCCGACCTCCGCCCCGCGGTGAACCTCCGGAGCGCGACGCCGGAGCCGCTCCGCGAAGCGGCCCGCGTCTGTGCGGACCGCGGCGCCATCGCGGAGGTGAACGCACACTGCCGCCAGCCGGAGCTGTGCGCCGTCGGCTGCGGCGAGCGCCTGCTCCGAGAGCCGGCCCGGCTCCGGGAGCACGTCCGAGCGGCCGCCGGCGCCGGCGCGACGGTGAGCGTGAAGGTCCGCGCGGAGGTGCCGGGCGTCGACCTGCCGGCGGTCGCCGTCGCGGTCGCCGAGGCGGGCGCCGACCTCGTCCACGTCGACGCGATGGATTCGGAGGCGGTCGTGGGCGACGTGGTCGACGCGCTCCGCGAGCGGGCGGGCGAGGGATCCGACCGGTCCGAACGCCCGTTCGTGATAGCCAACAACGAGGTGCGCGACCGCGCGACGGTCCGCGAGTACCTCGCCCACGGCGCGGACGCGGTGAGCGTCGGCCGGCCGACCGCACCGGACGCGGACGGCGCGGCGCTGGACCGCGTCGCGTCCGCCGTGGCGGACCTGACGGACGCGGGGCCGGATGCGGGCGACTCCCGGGAGGCGCCGCCGTGACCGACCGCGACCGCTCCGGAGACCCGGCCGACGACGCGCGCCTCGCGCTGCTGCTGGAGGTCGCGGGCACCCCGAAGCCCGGGAACGTCGACCGGGCGCGGGACCTCCCCGACCTCCGGTTCGAGCAGTTCCTCGCCGGCGCGGTCGGGGCCGGGGCGGGACTGGACCGCGCCGCCGCGGGAGCGCCGGTCGGCGCCGCCTTCGAAGAGGCGGTCGCGGGCATGCACGCCCGAGCGGGCGAGAACACGCAGTTCGGCTGCCTGCTCCTGCTGGTGCCGCTGGTGCGGGCGGCCGCGGAGACCGGCGACGGCGCGCTCACCCCGGCGGCCGTCGAGGAGGTGGTCGCGGGCACGACCGTCGACGACGCGGTCGCGTTCTACCGCGCCTTCGACCGCGTGGACGTGGCCGTCGGCGACCCGCCCGCGGACGCCCCGGCCCTCGACGTTCGCCGGGGGGCGGCGGCGGAGCCGGCCCTCCGCGAGCGCGGACTCACGCTGGCGGACGTGATGGGGCTCTCGGCCGCGCCGGAGGAGGGGGTCCCGGACCGGAACGCACAGGAGTGGGTCGAGGGCTTCCCGCGGACGTTCGATGCCGCCGACTCCCTGCTATCGATGGACGGGGCCGTCGGCGAGCGGGCGGCGCACGTCTTCGTGGACCTGCTCGCGGCCGAGCCGGACACGCTGGTCGCGACGAACCACGGGGAAGCAGTCGCCCGCGAGGTGTCACAGCGCGCGATGGCGGTCCGCGGCGACCTCGACGCGGCGGCGGAACTGGCCGAGGAACTCGTCGCGGAGGGGGTCAATCCCGGAACGACCGCCGACCTCACCTGCGCCGCGCTGTTCGTCGCGCTCCGACGGGGGCTGGACGCGTGACCCGCGACGCCGACTCCGACGCCGACTCCGACGGCGCCGACCTCGCCGACGCCGGCTGGCCGGTCGACCTGCGCGGCGTGACCGAGTCCGTCGTCGCCACGCGCGGGCCGAACGACCTGTGGAACCACGCCGCGCTCGGACTCCACGCGCCCGAGGGCGGAGCGGGCGGAAAGGGCGGAAAGGGCGGAGCGGACGGAGGAGAACGCGCCGCCGCCCGCGACCGCGTCACCGCGCGGACCTACGGCCGGACGCGGACGTGGCGCAACTTCACCGATCGCGGCCGGGGCGTCGTCCAGTTCACGAGCGACCCGCGCGAGTTCGTGGACGCCGCGCTGACGATCCGGGAGACCGAGGCGCCGGTGCTCCCGAACGCGGACGCGTGGGTCGAGGTGGCGGTCGAGCGGGTCGACGCCCGCGAGGAGAACGGGACGACGATCAGGGAGTGGGCGCTGGCGCCGGTCGAGAGCGCCGTGCTCGACGAGCGCGTGCCCACGATCAACCGCGGCTTCGGCGCGGTGATCGACGCGACGGTCGCGGCCTCGCGGCTGGACGTGCCGAGTTTCGACGAGGCGACCCTGCTCGACAGGCTTCGCTACTTCGCGGAGACGGTCGAACGCTGCGGCGGCCCCCGCGAGCGCGAGGCGTTCGCCCGGATCGACGACGCGACCGGCTGGCGCGACCGGCTGGACGGCGGCGACTGACGGCCGGTCCGGCTGTCCGCCGACCCCTCCGCTACAGCACCAGCACGAACAGCACGAATCCCGCCAGCACCGACCCCGTCAGCAGGACCTGCATGACCGCGGAGCCGAGCATCCCGAGCACCGTGTAGCCCGCGCGCCGGACGGCGTCCTCGCCGGTCTCGCCGCGGTGGAGTTCCAGCAGGAGCACCGCCCCGAACGAGCCGATCAGGATGCCGACCGGGCCGGTGACGAAGAACAGCAGGACGCCCGCGCCGGCCGCGATCAGCATCGTTCGCGTCGACGCGCCGGTGGCGCGGGCGGTCAGCGGCCCGGCGAACTGCTCCAGCACCGCGGCCGCCAGCGCGACGAGGACGAGGCTCGCGAGGAGGAGCGGACCGATCCCCTCGGCCCCCCAGACCGCGTACACGCCGACGCCCGCGAGCGACAGGAGGCCGGAAGGAAGCATCGGGACGACGCTCCCGACGACGCCCCCGAGCAGGAGCGCGAGCGTGACTCCCGTGACGAGCGTGGCCGGTTCGACCATGGACGTGGTACCTCCCGCGGGGACATAAGGGGTCCCGTCGAAGGTCGCCTTTCTGTCCGGCCGTCCCTCCGTCCCTGTCCCGCCTCGGTCGGCTACTCCGCGAACCGGTCCCGTTCCGCGTGCGCGGTCTCGTCGCCGTAGCGGTCCACCAGGGGCTTCGCCGCGTCGCCGAGCGCGCGCATGCACTGGCCGGTCGAGACGTAGTCGAGGCGGTCCGCGACCGCGTCCCACGCGCGGCCCTGAAGCACCTTCGCGACGAGCAGGCGCTCCTCGCGGGGAGAGAGGTCGCCGGCGCGAGCGGCCTCGCGGTCCAGCAGGTGCGCGAGCGCGAGGTCGCGGAACGCGCCGACTGCGGCGTCGTACATCCCCGGGCCGTAGGAGGCGCCGACGACGCCGCGCCAGTCGCGCGCGGACAGCGAGAGCTCCGGCTTCGCCGGACAGGCCCGGAGCGCCGCCCGGGCCACGTCCGGGTCGAGGTCGCGGTGGGCGTCCGACAGCGAGTCGCGGAGGCGGTCCCGCAGCGCGGCGGCGTGTCTGTCCAGAAGCGCCTCGCCGGCGGTCGATTCCGGCCGGACCATCACCGCGGAGTACTCGCCGGAGGCGTCGTTTCTCGTCGTGGAGACGTGGACCGTCCGGTAGCCCGCGCGGCGCCAGAACCGAAGCAGTCGCGGCGTCGCGCCGTAGCCGACGCCGAAGTAGTCCATCTCCGGCGCGAACTCGTCGTGGACGGCCTCGAGCAGCCGCGTGCCGAACCCCGAATCGCGGAGCGCGGGATGGGTCGCGATGCGCATCGTCCGGAGCCCGCGGGGCTCGCCCGCGTCCTCGTCGCGGAGCTGGCTCGTCAGCACGTCAGGAACCATGTTCCCGCGGACGCGAGACCCCTCGTACATCGACGTCCGGAGGTCCTTCGGGAGGGCCCCCTCGCGCGCCAGCAGATCGACGGCGACGACGTGCCCCTCGAACAGCAGCGCGCGCACCGAGAGGTTCGGCGCGTCGAGCAGTCGCGCGAGGTCGTTCGGCTCGGTGCGGTAGTGTGCGAGCACCAGCAGCCCGAACGCCTCGCCGAGCAGGTGCTCGTCGGCCAGCAGGTCGTCGGCGTCGAGCGCGCGGTACGCGGCGTCCTCCGGCGTCGCGTCCGCGACGGCCGCGTCGACCGCGGGCCGCGCGTCGAGCATGAGCGCGCGGAACGCCCACCCCTCCACGGGGTCGTCGCGCGCGTGGCGGATCGGCTCCTCGAGCCGCCGCTCCGTGACCGCCAGGTCGCTCGACGCGAGCCGGTCCGTGAACCGGACCGAGAACCCCCGCCCCGCGCCCTCGTAGCCGTGGACCGTCGTGCAGAAGGCGACCGACCGGGCGGCGAGCAGGCGCGTCAGCAGGCGGACCGGGACCGCGGCCGCCTCGTCGACGATCACGGCGTCCGGCATATCGCCGGGGGCGGTCGCCCCGCTGCCCCCGGCCTCGCCCGCCACGAGGTCCGCCGCGGTCGCCGGGGACGCGAAGCGTATGACCCCGCCGGCCCGCGTCTCGATCCGGCGGTCGTCGGTCGTTGCCCCCTCGTCGCCCTCGGCCGCACCACCGCCGGCACGTTCGCCGACCGCGTCGACCAGCGTCCGCGCGCGCTCGAACACCTCGGCCGCGTTTCTGAACGCGGGGGCGGTGACGAGCACGTCCCGGCCCTCGGCGGCCAGCGACCCGGCCGCGAGTCCGGCGGCGCTCGACTTCCCGCGACCGCGGTCCGACTCCACGACGACCGCGGCGCCGGGCGCCCGCAGGCGCTCGAACGCCCGGAGCGCGCGCCCCTGGTCCGCGGTCAGACACGCCTCGTAGGCGGCCGCGGGGAAGGCGGCGTCGGCGGGCGCGGCGCGGTCCGCGGCGAGTCGGTCCCGGCCGGTCGCGCGCTCCGGCGGATCGGTGAGTCCGTCGCGCTCGACCGCCGGCGGGGCGGCGTCCACGTCGACGACCCCGATGCCGGGATGCTGTCGGAGCGTGTCGACGAAGCGCTCGCGGAAGCGACCGGTCACGTCGTCGACGTCGAACGGCGGCACCGCGAGCGTCTCGTCGAAGCCATCCCGGACGGCGGGCCACTCCTCGAGCGGGGGCGTCAGCAGGACGAGCAGGCCGCCGCCGTCGACCGCCCCGACGACGCGCCCGAGCGCGTTCGGCGCGAAGTAGTCGTGGCAGTCGAGGATCACCGCCTCGCGGGTGCTCCCGAGGAGGGAGCCGGCGCCTCGGGGCGCGACCCGGTCGAACCGGAACCCTTCGCGCGTCGAGACGATAGTGATGGCGTCGTCCGCGATCCCCGCCCCCGCGACGGCGTCGAAGGCGGCGTCGGTGCCGGCCTCGCGGGCGCCCGCCAGCACGAGGACGCGGCGCTCGTCGCTGCGCTCGGCCTCCGCGCGGAGGTCCGCCGCGAGCTCGGCGACGACGTCTCCGTCCGTGGTCATGGTCCCGCCCTCGGTCGGGGCGGGCTTTGGCTCTTCGCTTCCGCGGTGCGGTTCGGATCGCCGCGGACGGACACCGAGGCGGGAGGCTTAACGCCGGGGCGTTCGTTCTCTCCGGCATGACCTCCATCACGCTCGTCGGGACGCGGCTCGCGGACGTCGGCCGGGAGTTCGTCTACGGCGGCGAGGCGCCGGGCTGTGAGGGCTGTCCGTACCGGAGCCAGTGTCTCAACCTCTCTGAGGGGACGCGCTACCGAATCACCGGCGTCCGCGAGAACGCGCAGACGCTGGAGTGTGCCGTCCACGACGCCGGCGTCCGCGCGGTCGAGGTCGAGCCGACCTCCGTGCCCGCGAACGTCCCCTCGCGCGAGGCGTACGCCGGGAGCAAGACCTCGCTGGCCGGCCCCTGTCCGCACACCGAGTGCCCGAGCCACCAGTACTGCGTCCCCGAGGGCGCGGACTTCGACGAGGACCGGAAGGTGAAGCAGGTGCTCGGCGAGCCCCCTCACGACACCTGCTACCTCGACCGTGACCTGACGCTCGTGGAGTTCGCGCCGGAGGACGAGTGAGTCGGGAGCACGCGCCGTAAGCGCCGCCCCGAGACCTGTGGGTCGGCCTGTCAGCGCCGATCGGACGCCGACGCTTCGCCCGGCAGCGGGAGCCGCCGGTAGACGGCGACCGAGAAGATGCCGAGGAAAGCGCCGACCACGCCGGTCGCGGCGACGGCGACGACCGCGACGACGACCACCGCGGCGACCGGGACGTCGATGCCGGCGCCCGCCGTCGCTCCCGGCGTCGTCAGCAGGGACAGGACGCCGAACAGGAGCCCGACCCCGCCCCCGACGACGCCGCTGAGGAGCATGTAGCCGAACGTGGCGAGCAGGTTGTGGCGGACGCGGGCCGCGCTCCGTTTCAGGCCGTCGACCGCCCCGAGGTCCTCGAGGACGATGGCGTGGCCGTAGAACTGCAGGAAGAACGCGACCAGCAGGTACACGAGGAACCCGACCGCGACGATTCCGAGGATCGCCAGCACGCCGATCCCGCCGGCGCCGGAGGAGCCGCCCTGCGCCATCGCGAGCACGCCGGTTCCGACGAAGGCGCTCGCGACGATCGTGACGACGCCCAGCGCGAGGTTGATCCCGAGCAGGGCGAGGTACGCGCCGAAGATGGAGACGTAGTTCGACTTTCCGGCCGCGACGAACGTGTCCAGCGACGTCCGACCGTCGATCGCCTCGTCCGCCATCGCGACGATGCCGCCCTGGAAGAACGGGACGAGGAAGACGATCCCGACCGAGACGACGAGCGAGACCACCGCCCCGAGGATCGGGTTCACCGCCTGCAGGGCGAGCTGTGGAAGCTGCAGCGCCGCGAGCAGGATCACGGGGACCAGTACGACCGGATTTCTGCGGAGAGCGCTCGGGCTCTCGCGGAGGGCATCGACGACCGCCATGGAAACCCGTCAGCGCACTCATACAAAAGGATGGGTAGTAGGGAGTCCCGAACAGACCGACCGGTGTCGAACGGGGAGCGACGAGACGGGACCTCGGACGGTCCGTTACTCGGACCGAGAACGCGCCGCAATCGTCGCAACCGTCGCCGTCGCAACCGTCGCCGTCGCAACCGCCACCGTCGCCACCGTCGTAACCGCCGCCACCGTCGCAACCGCCGCCGCACCCGGTCCGATCAGGGGTCGACGCGCAACAGCCACGTCTCGGGATGGTCGAGTTCGGCGTCCGTCGGGAGGTTCTCGGGGCGCTCCCACACCGCGCCGGCCGCGGCGAGGCTCCGGCGCTCCGCGACCGCCTCGAAGAAGGCGGCGCCGCGCTCGTACTGCCGGCGCTTCAGCCCGAGTCCGAGCAGTCGCCGGACGAGCTTCGCGACGGGACCGCCGCCCTGTCGGCGGGCGTCGAGCTTGCGCCGGAGGTCCGCGTACTCGTCGTCGAACGCGTGGTCCATCAGGAGCTCCGCGTAGCCCTCCACCGCGGTCATCGCGGCGTCGAGTTCGCGGAACGCTTCGCGGTCGAGCGCGCCGTCGGTCAGCGCGAGCACGCCCTCCTCCATGCGGGTTTCGAGGTATTCGGGGAGCCACGGCGCGGCGCCGAACTCCGCGGCATGGGTCACCTCGTGGAACGCGATCCAGCGCCGGAAGCGCGGGTAGTCGACGTCCAACTCCTCGGCCGCGTCCACGATGTTCGGGTGGACGAAGTAGAGCCCGTGAGCGGCGTCGGGGTCGTCCGCCAACAGCAGGGGGTCGTACTGGCCGAGGACGTTCCTGCCGAGGAAGCCGAGCATCACCGCCATGGTCCCGGTGTTGGCGACGCGGGAGGCGTCCGGGAGCAGGGGCGCGGCGCGGTCCGAAAGCGGCGCCATCACCGCGCGGAACGTGTCGAGGTTGGCGTCGATCCAGTGGTGGCGGTTCTGGATCTCGACGGTCTCGGGCACGTCGAAGGCCACGTCCGCGGTCTCCCGAAGGCGGTCGCGGGCGTCGCGCACGTCGGTCGCGTAGCCCTCGCGCTCCGCGGGCGGGAGGTCGAGCGTCCCCGGGTCGGTGCCGGCCTTCGCGGCCTCCGCCGCCCGGTCCCAGTCGACGACGCCGTCGCCGGAGGCGGCCGTCACCGCGCGGACGCTCCGAAGCAAGTTCATGGAGGGATTCGGGTCGCGCGACGCAAAGCCCTTGCGTCGAAGCGGGCGGCGATGCGGTCGGCGGGTTCCCTCGGCCGTCTCCCTCAGTCGACCAGTTCCTCGACCTCCTCCTCGACGGCCTCGAGGTCCTCGAACTCGCCGCCGCCGAGGAGCTTCCACGCCGCCACCGCCAGCGCGGCGAGGACGCCGACGAGGAGCGCGCCCTTGCCGAGCGTGCAGGCGGGACAGTCGCAGCCGTCCGCGCACATCGGGCAGGGACACGACCGGGTTTCGACGTCCGAGTCGCCGGTCGATTCGGCCCCGTCGGCCCCGTCCGCGGCGTCGGCGGTCCGCCCCGCACCGAGCGATTTTGGCCCGATCTGCACGTCGCCGTCGCCGAGCCTGATCTGCAACAGCGTGAAGGATTTGTCGGCCATGTGGTGCGTTTCGTCCGGCGCGGGTTTAACGGTGCTGGCGCGCCCTGCCGAGCGCCGGCTTCATTGCTTCCCCGTTCGAGCCCCCGGGCATGCACGAGTCACGGCGCGCGTTCCTCACCGACCTGCTGGAGACGCCGAGCCCCTCCGGCTTCGAGACCGCCGGCCAGCGCGTCTGGACGGCGTACGTCCGCGAGTTCGCGGACGAAGTGGAGACCGACGCCTACGGCAACGCGGTCGCGGTCCACGAGGGGTCCGGCGAGGGACCGACGCTGGCGTTCACCGGCCACGCGGACGAGATCGGGTTCATCGTCCGCGACGTGACGGAGGACGGCTTCCTCCGGATCGCGCCGGTCGGCGGGAGCGACCGCACCGTCTCGAAGGGCCAGCACGTCACCGTCCACGCCGACGAGCCGGTCCAGGGCGTGATCGGGCAGACCGCGATCCACCTCCGGGACCCGAGCGAGGACGAGTTCGAGGACATCAGCGCGCAGTTCGTCGACGTGGGCGCCGACAGCGACGAGGACGCGCGCGAACTCGTGGAGGTCGGCGACCCCGTCACCTTCTCGACGACCGTGCAGGACCTCGCCGGCGACCGCATCGCCGCGCGCGGGATCGACAACCGGACGGGGACGTGGACCGCCGCGGAGGCCCTCCGGCGCGCGAGCGAGGCCGACGCCGACGCGACCGTCTACGCCGTCTCCACCGTACAGGAGGAGGTCGGCCTCAACGGGGCGCGGATGGTCGGCTTCGACCGCGAGGAGGTGGACGCCTTCGTCGCGGTCGACGTGACCCACGCGACGGACAACCCGGACGTGGCGACGAAGCGGCGCGGCCCGGTCGAACTCGGGGAGGGGCCGGTCGTCACGCGCGGGAGCGCCAACCACCCCGAACTCGTCACCCTCGCGCGCGAGGCGGCCGAGGCGGCCGACGTGGACGTGCAGTTGCAGGCCGCGGGCACCCGGACCGGCACCGACGCGGACGCCTTTTTCACCTCGCGGTCGGGCGTCCCCTCGCTGAACGTCTCCATCCCGAACCGCTACATGCACACGCCGGTCGAAGTCGTCGACACCGGGGACCTCGTCGCTGTCGCGGAGCTGCTGGCCGCGATGGCGGAGCGCGCCGCCGGCCGCGAGGGGTTCGCGGTCGAGGTCTGACCCGTGCCCAGTGCCTCCGCCGACGGACCGCCAGCGAGCGTGCTGCTCCCGACCGTCCGGTGGACCGACGCCTGCGACCAGGTGGCCGCCCAGCTCCGAGCGGACGACGAACTGCTCGTCGTCTGCGACGACGCGTCCGACCCCGTGGCGGCCCGCCGCGACGACGAGACGCTCCCCGACGGCGTCCGGATCGTGCTGGCCGGCGAGCCCGAGGGCTGTTCCGGGAAGGCCAACGCCATCGCGGTGGGGATGGAAGCGGCGACTCACGACCGGATCGTCTGGACGGACGACGACTTCGACCACCCGCCGGCGTGGATCTCGACGCTGCTGGACGACTACGAGGCGCGGGGGCCGACCACCGAAGTCCCGTTCTTCGCGGGGAAGGACCCGCTCTCGACGTTCCTCGAGCCGATGAACGCGCTCGGCGGGTCGCTGTCGGTGCGGGCGGGCGGCATCGCGTGGGCGGGCGCCGTCGTCTTCGACCGTGCGGACCTCGACGAGGCCGCGTTCCGGCGGGACCTGCGCTCGGCCGTGAGCGACGACGGGACGCTGAGCGAGCACGTGGACGTGACGCCGGTGGGCCGGACGCGGCGCGTCCCCGCCGGCGGGAGCCTGCGGGCGACGCTGGAGCGGCACGTCCGCTTCGTGAAGATCATCCGGTTCCACGACCCGCGCGGGATGGTCGGGTCGGCCGCGCTCGCCGCGGTCGGGGCCGCGGCCGGCGTCGCGTTCCCGCTCCCGACGCTGGTGGTCGCCACGCTACTGCTGACCGGCGTGTACGCGGTCCTCGGCGTTCGGCGCTGGACCGCGCTGCTGGCGTATCCCGCGATGCTCGCCGCGCCGCTCCTGCTCGCGTACGGCCTCGCGCGCCGGACCTTCCGCTGGGGCGGCCGCCGGTACCGCTGGCGGGCGCGGGACGACGTGGCGGTCGTCGACCGTGGACCGCCGGACGACGGCCAATAACCACATTCATGCATATCTGTGGTCGAAGGAAGGAGCAAAGGGACCACGAACAAGAGGGTTTTTACCGATTCCCGACCCAGCCTCGCGCATGGAACCCCGAGGGGTCGAGGCGGGCGACGAACCGCGCGAGAAGTGCGGCGTCGTCGGCGTCTCGCTCGCCGAGCGGGAGGCGGCCAGACCGTTGTACTACGCGCTGTACGCGCTCCAGCACCGCGGCCAGGAGTCGGCCGGCATCGTCACGCACGACGGCTTCCAGCAGCACGGCCACGTCGAGCGCGGCCTGGTCGGCGACGCCTTCGACGAGTCGGACCTCGAGTCGCTCAGCGGCTCGACCGGCATCGGCCACGTCCGCTACCCGACCGCCGGTAGTCTGGACAAGTCCTGCGCGCAGCCCTTCTCCGTCTCGTTCAAGTCGGGCTCGCTCGGGCTCTCGCACAACGGCAACCTCGTCAACGCCGCGGAGGTGCGCGAGGAGTTGGCCGCGCTCGGCCACGCGTTCACGTCCGACGGCGACACCGAGGCCATCGCGCACGACCTCGCGCGCAACCTGCTCGACGAGGACCTCGTCCGCGCGGTCAAGCGCACGATGGGGCGCATCCACGGCTCCTACTCGCTGGCGATCATGCACGACGACACCGTCCTCGGCGTCCGCGACCCGAAGGGGAACCGGCCGCTGTGTCTCGGCGAGCTGGAGGACGGCTACGTGCTCGCCTCGGAGTCGGCCGCCATCGACACGCTCGACGGCGAGCTGATCCGGGACGTGCGACCGGGCGAACTCGTCGTCCTCGAACCCGACGGACAGGGGTACGACACCTATCAGCTCGTCCAGGAGGACCGCACCGCCCACTGCTTCTTCGAACACGTCTACTTCGCGCGCCCGGACTCCGTCATCGACGGGGGGCTCGTCTACGAGGTGCGCCGCGAACTCGGCCGGCACCTCTGGCAGGAGTCGGGCGTGGAGACGGACGTGGTGATGCCCGTCCCCGACTCCGGGCGCGCGTTCGCCTCCGGCTACGCGGACGCCGCCAACGAGACGACCGCGGACGGGGAGCCGCGCGGCGACGAACCGGGCGTCGAGTTCGCGGAGGGACTGATGAAGAACCGCTACGTCGGCCGGACGTTCATCATGCCGACGCAGGACGAGCGGGAGCGCGCCGTGCGGCTGAAGCTCAACCCGATCAAGTCCACCGTCGAGGGGAAGACGGTCACCATCATCGACGACTCCATCGTCCGCGGGACGACCTCGACGCAGCTGGTGGAACTCGTCAAGGAGGCGGGCGCGGAGGAGGTCCACCTGCGGATCGGCGCGCCGCAGATAATCGCGCCCTGCTACTTCGGCATCGACATGGCGACGCGCGAGGAGCTCATCGCCGCCGACCGGTCCACCGAGGAGATCCGCGAGGCGGTCGGCGCGGATTCGCTGTCGTACCTCTCGATCGACGCGGTCGCCGAGGCGCTCGACGCCTCGCGGGCCGACCTGTGTCTGGGCTGTGTCACCGGCGAGTACCCCTTCGACGTGCCCGACGAGGCGACCGACCGCGACGTGGCCCGCCCCGTCATCGACGCGCCGGAATCGGCCGGGGACTGACCCGGGTCACGCTGTCGGGGGGTTTCTGTGCCCGGCCGCGTCGCTGGAGGATTTCTGTCCCCGGCCGCGTCGCTGGAGGATTTCTGTCCCCGGTCGCGCCGCCGGGCGACGCGCACCGACCGACGCCGCCCGCGGCCGCTTTTCACGACGTGGGAACGACCGGACCCTTATTGCGCCCGTCACGCGAACGTGCAGGTATGAGCCGACCAGACACCGACACGCGAGTGGGGCGACGAGGGTTCCTGCGTGCGGGCGCGGCGGGGGCCGCGGCCGCGACCGGGCTGGCCGCGGGCGCCGGCACCGCCGCCGCGCAGTACGACGGCTGGTTCGAGGACGTGGACAACTACGAGGGCACCTACGACTACACCGGACAGGACGAGGTGACCGTCGCGGTCGGCGCCGGCGGCGGCCTGCAGTTCGAACCGGCCGCGATCCTCGTGGACCCCGGCGCGACCGTCGTCTGGGAGTGGACCGGCGAGGGCGGCGACCACAACGTCGTCACCGAGGGCGACGGCTTCGAGTCGGAGCTCACCGGCGAGGCGGGCCACACCTTCGAGCACACGTTCGACGACGCCGAGTCGGGCGACACGTTCCTGTACTACTGCGACCCGCACCGCGCGGTCGGGATGAAGGGCGCCGTCGCCGTCGGCGAGACCGACGACGAACTGATCGAACCCGGAAGCGGCGGCGGTGGCGGAACCGAGTCGGGCGGCGGAGAGGGCGGCGAGTCGACCGGAACCGCGACGAACGAGAGCGCCGGGGGCGCCGGCGGCGACGGCGGGAGCGCCGCGGCGTCGCTGACCGCCGACGACGCCGGCGTACTGGCGGTGGCGCTCGGCTTCGCGGGCCTGCTGTTCGCGGTCGGACTCGGCATCGTGGACATCGAACCGGAGTAGGGAGTCGACCGGTCGCGGAGGGACGCCTGTCGGAGTCGCATCGGGTCGAAAAAGCGCGCGGCGCCGGCCGCCCTCGGCAGTCGGCGCTCAGTAGACGTACTCGTCCTCGGTTATCTGCGTGTACGACGAGCGCCACTTGCGCTTGTTCCACTTGTAGGAGAGCAGTAGCTTCGCCGCGTCCCATCCGGCGGAGTACCCCCGTCGGAGCAGGCCCTCGTCGGAGTCGTCGGCCAGCATCGTGTTCGCGGCGCCGATGATCCTGTTCCAGTCGCTCGGGGTGTACGCCTTCACCATGTCCGCCATCGTCACGTTCCGAAGGATCTCGTCGCCGATGGCCTCCTTCCAGCGCCGGTTGTACGCCGAGAGGTCGCCCGCGGCCGCGAGTTCGCCCGCGATGGCGCCCGTGCGCACCGCGACGTGGTCGCCGCCCTCGTGGAACGCGGAGGTGGTGCCCATGGCGCCGCCCGCGACCGCGACGTCCGCGCCCGTCGGGGAGTCGATGGGGCGCGTCGAGGAGATGGAGTACGTCTCCGTCCCCCCGCGCTTGCCGGCGTCCTCGACCAGCGGGAAGTCCTCCTCGACGTCGTACTCGTCGCCGTACTGCCACTCCAGCAGGCGCTCGACGTACTCCGAGCCGGAGGGGACCGAGTCGTCCTCCGGCCGCAGGAGCTCGTACTCCTCCCGGTCCTCGACCGCGTCGAGGTCCAGCCCGATGGGCATCGTGAGCCCCACGCGGCAGACGCGGTCGCGGTTCGGGAACACCCACGGGTAGGCGGTCTCGCCGGGCATGACCCCCCACCAGAAGACGATAGCGTCCTCGACCTCCTCGTACAGTTCCTCGGGGAACCGTCGGTACTCCTGATAGGCGATGTGGTTGGCGTCCCGAGAGGCGAGCCGCTCGGAGGCCTTCTCGCCGTCGGGGAGGTAGCGGTCCAGCACGCGGTTCGTCACCGTGCGCTGGGGGCCGTCCGCGAGGATCAGGAAGTCGCCGCCGACGGTGCTCCCGTCTGCGAGTTCGACGACGTGACGGGGGTCGTCGTCGCCCGCGGCGCTCGACTCCACGTTCCGGACCGACGCCTCCACGCGGTACTCGGCGCCGGCGTCCTCAGCTCGTTCGCGCATGAAGTCGTCGAACCGAGCGCGGTGGAAGGTGTAGCCGAACTCGTCGTACGAGGAGTCGATGCCGGTGCTGTACAGCGTACAGCCGGCGTCCGGCCCGCGGAACTCCGCGCGCTCCAGTTCGTTCTGCACGACGCCCTCGGGGAACTCGTCGGGGTGGATCCCCATGATGTCGACCCAGTAGTTGAGGATCCCGGCGGCGTCCGTCGAGTCGGGACCGAGGCCCTCGCGGTCGGCTCGCGGGACCCCCTTCTCCAACACGATCGCGTCCGCGCCGCCGCTCGCGGCCGCGTGTGCCGCCGAGGTGCCGGCGGGTCCCCCGCCGACGATCACAACGTCTGCGCGTTCCATACACGTGAGCGTCGCGGTCAGGCTATTAAACCCACGGAACGGACGGGTATCCCGCCCTCTCACGGAGGACGAAATCGAGGCGTCCCGGCCGCGTCGGTGCGCCGTAGAAAAATATCCATCAACGATCGTGATTGGGAACTGGTGTCCATAATCGTGGGACTCCGCGTCGATAGCTGTCACATCTCAGACGAAAACGTCCGCGAACGGACAGGTATATAGGGCGCGTGGCACGTCAGCTCGTACCGATGGCACGTGAAACGTGGGCCACGCGGCTCGGCTTCATCCTCGCGGCGGTCGGCAGCGCCGTCGGGCTGGGGAACATCTGGCGGTTCCCCTTCCTGACCGGCGAGGCGGGCGGGGCGGCGTTCCTCGTCGTCTACCTGCTGTTCGTCGCCGTGATCGGACTCCCCGTGCTGCTCGTGGAACTCGTCATCGGTCGACGGTCGAATCGTAACCCTATCGGCGCCTTCGAGGCGCTCGAAGCACCGAACTGGAAGTTCGCGGGCGCGGTGGG
>NZ_JBNLIA010000021.1:0-2311 GCF_050122995.1 Haloparvum alkalitolerans | reverse complement strand
GCCGTGATCGGACTCCCCGTGCTGCTCGTGGAACTCGTCATCGGTCGACGGTCGAATCGTAACCCTATCGGCGCCTTCGAGGCGCTCGAAGCACCGAACTGGAAGTTCGCGGGCGCGGTGGCGGGCTTCATCATCCTCTCGTACTACAGCGTCGTGGGCGGGTGGGTGATCCAGTACCTGATCGCCTCGCTCACCGGCGCGTACGCCGCGAACCCGGGTGAGTACTTCCTCTCGACCGCGAGCGGCCTCAACGCGGTGGCCTTCCACGCGCTGTTCATGGGGCTGGTCGCCACCGTCGTCGCGCTGGGCATCCGCGACGGGCTCGAGCGGGCGGCGAAGGTGATGGTCCCCTCCATCGTCTTCCTGCTCGTCGTCCTCGCCGGCTACGGCTCGACGCTCTCCGGCGCCGGTGCGGCGTACAGCTACTACCTCTCGCCCGACGTCGGAACGATCGTCGCCAACGCGACGAGCCTGATCCCGGACGCGGCGGGACAGGCCTTCTTCACGCTCTCGCTCGGGATGGGCGTGATGGTGACGTACGCCTCCTACCTCGGCGAGGACCGGAACCTGTTCCGCGACGCCGGCACCATCGTCGTCATCGACACGCTGGTGGCGTTCCTCGCCGGTCTCGTCGTCTTCCCCTTCCTGTTCACGCAGGGCGTCGAGCCCGGCTCCGGCGGCGCCGGCGCGGTCTTCATCAGTCTCGCGACGGCGTTCGCCGAGCTCCCGGCCGGCGGCGTCGTCGGCGCGGTGTTCTTCTTCATGCTGGGCATCGCGGCGCTGACCTCCGCCTTCTCCATCCTCGAGGTGGTCGTCTCCTACGTCGTCGACACCTACGGCGTCGACCGCAAGCCGGCGACGATCGCCATCGCGGGGATCATCTTCCTCGTGGGGATCCCGACCGCGCTCGACCTGACGTACCTCGACACCTACGACCTGCTGGCCAACAACATCCTGCTGATCCTCGGCGGGCTACTGTTGTCCCTCTTCGTCGGCTGGCGCTACGCCGGCGAGGCCATCGACGAGCTGCGGAAGGGCAGCGGCGACGCGACGCTCTCGGTCGCGTGGATCTGGATCGTCCGGCTCCTCGTTCCGGTCGTGCTCCTGTACACGCTCTACCTCGGGATCGAGGGCTACGCCGAGTTCCTCGCCGAGACCTACCTCGCGTAGTTCCCGACCACGACACTTTTTCGGCACCGACGGCCGACGCGTCGCAGTTCCCCGGCGAGCGACGCCGGCGCGGCCGAATTTATGGTGTGTGGTAACGTGTCTTTCCTCAATCTTTAACAGCTATCCGACCAATCCTGTACCGAGGAGGATTCACAATGAGCCACGAACTCGACCCACTACCGTACGACTACGACGCGCTGGAACCGCACATCTCCGAACAGGTGCTCACCTGGCATCACGACACCCACCATCAGGGCTACGTCAACGGTCTCAACAGCGCCGAGGAGACGCTCGCGGAGAACCGCGAGGAGGGCGACTACGGTAGCACCGCGTCCGCGCTCGGTAACGTCTCCCACAACGGGAGCGGTCACTACCTCCACCACCTCTTCTGGAACAACATGTCGCCGAACGGCGGCGGCGAGCCCGCGGGCGCGCTCGCGGCCCGCATCCAGGAGGACTTCGGGTCCTACGAGGGCTGGAAGGGCGAGTTCGAGGCGGCCGCGTCCGCCGCGGGCGGCTGGGCGCTGCTCGTCTACGACCCGGTCTCCAAGCAGCTCCGGAACCTGAAGGTCGACAAGCACGACCAGGGCGCGCTGTGGAGCGCACACCCCATCCTGGCGCTGGACGTCTGGGAGCACTCCTACTACCACGACTACGGTCCGGCCCGCGGCGAGTTCATCGAGAACTTCTTCGAGGTCGTCGACTGGGACGACGTGGCCGACAACTACGAACACGTCGTCGAGAAGTTCGAGTAACCCCGGCGTCCGCGGTTCCGCCACAACCTTCGCTTTCTTTCGATACCGACGCCCGAGCGATAGCGCTCCCGCTCGATGATGGCGATACTTAGTGGAGCACGGTGGAAATCTTGCCTTTCTGTCAGATCGTGGTTTTTCTGTGCCTGCTGCAGGTCCTGCTGCTCTAGACAGCAACGTCTAGAAAGCCCCAGACGGCTCGCCCGGCCGCGTACCGGCAGACGGTCCGGGCGTTCCGTTGCGTCTCTCAGCAACGCCCGACGGACGGGTCCGGGCTGCGACTGCCGTCGTCCCGCTCGTTCCTCGCGGGACCCTCGCTGCGCTCCTCGCTCTCCGCTTGGCGAGACAACCCGCGTCTCGCTAGCCTCCAGCGTGCGGTAGCGCGCTGG
>NZ_JBNLIA010000020.1:0-19411 GCF_050122995.1 Haloparvum alkalitolerans | reverse complement strand
GGCCTCCAGCGTGCAGTAGCGCGCTGGAGACACCGCAATGCGGCCGCGCCGCCGCCTCCACCGAAAATCGGAGATTTTCGAGCAGCCAGCGTGCAGTAGCGCGCTGGCGACCTCGCGCGGTCGCGGCGACACAGGGTCGCCGCGGCGCGCGCCGACCGCACCGCCCCGCACAGCACCGCACCGCCGGCGGACGAACGTTTTTCGCAAATGAGGCGGAACTCCCGCCGTGAGTCCAGCCTGATCAGTCCGGTTACAGTGCATCGCTCTGCTGGCTGTCAAACGTTCGGCGCGCGCGAGAAACGCGCGCGAGGGAGCCCGCAGCGGCGGTCGCGAGCGGTACGTTGCGGTCGCGCGACCGCGGCTGCGGCGAGGATGGGGAGGTCTGAGGCCACGCTTGACTCGACAGCCGGTGTGGAGACTCACCGAGCAACGGGGTACAACGACTTATCGGACAGAAAACGTCCTGGCGGACTGAAAGGGCGAGCCGGTCGCGGGCGCTCAGACGACCCCTATCGGCGCCGGGCTGTGCGGAGAGGCGCCGATATGTCGCTGAGCGCCCGAGGGCTTTCTAGATGTTGGTGACAAACGCAGCAGGGAGCTTGACCACGTGATCCCCAACATCACCACCAACACCCACGCCCACCCACACGTACGGATCGACCGGCAGCGTTTACGCGGTCGCGTTCGAACGGCCGCGCATGCCCAGACCGAAAGCGGAGTTCGCGGAGACGTACCCCTGCGACTTCTACACGGCGGCGGAGCTGCTGGAGTCGGAGCAGATGTACACGGTGCCGGAGATCGCCCGACTGCTACAGGGGCTGGAGCCTGACGCCGAGATCGACGAGGGGACCGAGGCCGTGCTCGTCGACTGGGCGATCCCGTGGGTGATGACCAACGCCGAGGACCTCGTGGTCGCGGAGCCGCCGGAGCCCGACGCGCCGGGGTACTACGGGCTCGCGGAGCACGCGGCGGATACCGCCGACGCGGAGGACGCGACCGGCTCCGACGACGCCTGATCCGAGTTCCGGCGACCGACGGCACACTCCGGGGGGCTTTAGGTGGCCGGCCGCGTTCCCACCGACAGACCACCCGGGCCGGCCGCGGCCGCGGGAACTTCCACCCATGCAACAGTACCTCGACCTCGTCGACGAGACCCTCTCGACGGGCACGTACAAGCCGAACCGCACGGGGGTCGACACCGTCGCGACGTTCAACGGCGGCTACACGATCGACCTCTCGGAGGGTTTCCCCCTGCTGACGACCAAGAAACTCGACGGCTACCGTTGGAACTCGCTGATCCACGAGGTGCTGTGGTACCTCTCCGGCGAGGAGCACGTCCGGAACCTCCGCGAACACACGAAGATCTGGGACGCCTGGGCCGACGAGGAGGGCCGGCTCGACACCGCTTACGGGCGCTTCTGGCGCCGCTACCCCGTCCCCGAGGGCGGGCTGGAGGGCGAGACGTGGCCCGATGAGAGCCAGCGCTGGGTCACCGTCGAGGAGGACGCGGAGGGGAAGCAGGTCCGCACGTTCGACCAGATACAGTACGTCCTCGACACCCTCGAGGAGAACCCGCACTCGCGGCGCATGGTCGTGAACGCGTGGCACCCCGCGAACGCGGCCGTCTCGACGCTCCCCCCCTGTCACTACACGTTCGTCGTCAACGTGCAGGGCGGCAAGCTCAACCTGCACCTCACGCAGCGCTCCGGCGACGTGGCCCTCGGCGTCCCCTTCAACATCGCGGCGTACGCGCTGCTGGCGAAGGCCATCGCGCAGCGCACGGAGTTCGAGGTCGGCGAGTTCGGCCACACCATTGTCGACGCGCACGTCTACTGCGGCACCGGCGACCGCGGGGCGTGGTACGGCGACAACCTCGACCGCCTGCAGGACCGGCTCGCGGGCGTCGAGGAGAAAGCCGGCTACCGCGACGTGCGCGCGTGGCTGGAGGACGAGGCGCCCGCGGAGGCGGCGGGCGAGGAGAACTACGACCACGTCCCCGGCCTGCTCGAACAGCTCTCCCGCGAGCCCCGCGAGCGCCCCCGGATCGAGATCGCCGACAAGCCGCTCGACGAGTTGACCTACGACGACGTCGAACTGGTCGACTACGACTCCGCGGAGGGGCTCTCCTTCGCGGTCGCGGAGTGAGGACATGGGCGAGGTGAACGAGGGAGGAGACCCGGGCACGCCGCCGGAGCCGCCAGCGGACCTCACTCTCACGCTGATCGCCGCGGTGGCGGAGAACGGCGTCATCGGCGCGGACGGCGGGATGCCGTGGCACTACCCGGCCGACCTCGCGCACTTCAAGGAGACCACGACGGGCCACCCCGTGATCCTCGGCCGGGCGACCTACGAGAGCATCGCGGGCCAGATCGGCGGGCCGCTGCCGGACCGGACGAACGTGGTCCTCTCGCGGCGCGACCTCGACCTCCCCGAGGGCGCGGTGCAGGCCGGGAGCCTCGACGAGGCGCTCGCCGTCGCCGCGGCGGACGCCCGCGAGCGCGGCGTCGACGAGGTGTTCGTCGCCGGCGGCGCCCGCGTCTACGAGCAGTTCCTCCCGGTCGCGGACCGACTCCGGATCACGGAGATCGAGGACGCTCACGAGGGCGACACGCGGTTCCCGGAGCGGGACCCCGCGGCGTGGACCGAAGTTTCCCGCGACGAACGCGAGGACCTCGCGTTCGTCGTTTACGAGCGCCGGGGCGAGTCCGGGAATCCCCCCGCCGAGTGAGAGGGAAGGGCCCCTACGGTTCGTCGAGCCACGGGAACGAGAGGTCCTCACGGCGCCCGTTCAGCACCGGGAACCGCTCGCCGCGGCGGCGCTCCAGCCAGCCGAGGAGCCGAGCGGCCCAGTCGAGTTTCCGCGCCTTCGCCTCGGCGACGCGCGGGTCGTCGAACTCCCACCCGACGAACCGGAGTTCCGCGGCGCCGAAGTGGTCGGCGAGGAACGCCGCGCGGTCGCCGTCGGTGAAGCCGCCGAAGTTCTCGACGGCGCCGCGCGGTTCCGCCTGCGTCGTCACGAGCGTCGCGTCGGCTTCGAACGCCGGGAGCCACTCGCGGACCGCGGGGACGTTGTCGCCGTGTGCGTGGGCCGCGACGGGCGTCCCGTCCGCCGTCAGGTCGCGTGCCGTCTCCGGGTTCTTGTCGAGGTCGGTCACCATCAGGTCGACGGTCACGCCCTCCTCCCGGAGCGCGTCCGCGGCCGTCGAGGCGGCGACGACGGCGTCCGCGGCCCTCGCCGCGGCAATGTCGCTCCGCGTGGTCAGCGACGGCGCGGCGCCCGCGACCGCGACCGTCGCGTCCTCCAGGAACGCGAGCCGGCCGTGGTCGAACGGGGTCGCCAGTTCCGCCGCCACGTCGCGGGCGCGCTCGTCGGCCGCCCGGTCGTACCCGAAGTCGGCGAGCACGGCCTCGTAGGCGGGTTCCCACTCGGTGAAGTTCACGCGGCATCCCCCCCTGATCCGGTCGCGTCGCCGGCCGCAGAACCACGCCGGACCAACGGACGGCGCCGCCGCTGGCGAGCGTAACTGTATGGGCCGGAGTGGCACAGAGTACCCCTACCCACGTGCCCTTCCGGCGTCCGGTCGAACCGTTGTTGGCAAAGGGGCATAAACTTTCTCTTAGCTGAAGGACCGCCTTATTCTCCGCAGAACATCGCCGAGAGCATCCGACTGGCCGGAATACCCCTCCTCGACCGCGGCGAGCGCGGCGGGGGTGCCGATGAGCAGCCCGCTGGCCGGTTCGGGGGCGGGATCCCCGCCGTCGGTCGAGGGCGACGCCGTCGATGCTCCCTCGGTCTCGGTCGCGGCTGCTCCGGCGGGCGCGAAGGCGGCGTCGGTCTCAGCGACGGCCGCCCGCAGGGCCCCGCGCTCCTCCGGCGAAAGCCCCCCGAGTTCGTAGGTCCGGACGACGCTCCGGTCGGCGATATCGGGGCCGTCGGGGCTCTCGCGTCCCGCCGTCGCGTTCAGCCTGTCGAGGTGGCGCTCGGCCTCACGCGGCGTCGTCACGTCCAGCTCCTCGACGGTCACCTCGGCGTCCGGGCCCGTCTCGCGGAGGCGGTCGCGGGCGAACTCCTTGCCGATCAGCGCCGCGTCGCGGGTCTCCGCCACGTCGTGGGTCCGGATCACGTGGGCGCCGCGCTCGACCGCCATCGAGGTGGCCGCCAGCGAGACGGGCAGGGCGTCCTCGGTGTCGCGGTCGGCGACGGACCGGAGGAAGTTCTTGCGGTTGATCGAGACCAGCAGGGGGCGGCCGTAGCCGCGGAACTCCCGCAGGCGCCGGAACGTCTCGCGGTCGTGTTCGAGCGTCTTCGCCTCCGACCAGCCGCCGAAGGCCGGGTCGAGGATGGTCTTGTCGGTGAAGCCGTTCTGCGCCAGCGCCTCGTAGATGTCGTCGACCTCCTCGACCGCGCCCGGACGCTCCAGGTCCGGCGGCGAGGCCATCTTCGCCACCGCGGCGTCGCGGGCCGCACAGACCTCGGGCATCTTCGGGTCGGCGAAGCCGCAGATGTCGTTGACCATGTCGAACCCCCGGTCGAGGGCCGCCTCGGCGACCTCGTGGTAGCGCGTCTCGATGGACCACACGGCGTCGCCGGCGGTCGACGCCAGCGTCTCGACCGCGGTGTCGAGCCGGTCCAGTTCCTGTTCCGCGGAGAGCACCTCGAAGCGCTTGTTGGCTGACTCGAGTCCCACGTCGACGATGTCGGCGCCCTCGTCGATCAGCTCCTCGTCCACGTACTCGGCCGCCTCCCCAGGGTCGTCGAAGACGCTCGGCGAGTACGGCGACTCCTTCGAGACGTTGAGCACCCCCATGATGCGCGGGGGGTGATCGTCGCCGATCCCCAACCCCGCGGCGTCCACGTTTCGCATGGGCGGATCGTGGGGCGCGCGGACCATAGGTCGTCCGGAAGCGGCGGGGGAGGTGGCCCCCTCGCGGACCGGCGGGACCGCGACCGCGAACCCCGGAAGGACGCGTTTTTAACCGCCCGCACCCGACGTTCGGACATGTCTAAGGTGAGCGTCGGCCTCCGCGGATGGCGGTTCGAGGAGTCCGAGATATTCACCCCCGAGGGGGAGTTCAAACCCCTCGACGAGATCCCCGAGGAGCCGCGCGAGCGCCTCCTCCGGCTGACGAAGCTCGTCGAGGAGCCCTGTGACGCCTGCTACCTCGAGTACGGCGAAGAGGAGATCCAGAAGGCCCGACAGGCCGAGATCGTCTACGGCGAACCGCTCGGCGAGGTGCTGCTGTGTCCCGCCCACGAGGCGGACTTCCTCTACTGGTTCCGCGAGGCGGGCGGCGACGCCTACCGCGGCGACCCGGAGCTGTCCGACGCCTTCCACGAGTGGTACGCGGCCGGCAACCGCGCGCCGGAGGGCTACGAGGGGATCGATCACGTCGACGACGACCCCGAGGGGGTCCCGGAACCGCCGGACCAGAAAGAGGTACAGCGCCGGCTCGAGGAGGAGTTCGAGGGGCGTCGGATCGACCTCCACGAGTACGGCCCCGACGAGGGCGACGCGGTCGACCCCGAGGACCGGCTGACCGCCGAGGACCTCTCCGAGTCTGACCTGGACCTCTCGACCGACTACCCCTCGGACCAATGAGCGGGGGAGAGAACGCGGCGGCGGACGGCGCCGATGGGCCGACCGCGAACGCCGGCGAGGATGACGCAGCCGCCGACAGCAACGCAGCCGCCGGCAAAAGCGCCGCCGCCGCGGTCGAGCGCGCCGAGGCCGCGGACGCGCCGACGGGCCCCCGCACGCAGAAGCCGGTCGTGGTCGTCGTCGAGCCTGAGACGCCGGGCAACGTCGGCTCCATCGCCCGGGCGATGAAGAACTTCGGGCTCTCGGAGCTGAAGCTGGTGGACCCGCCGGAGATCGACCGCGACAGCGAGGCGTACGGCTTCGCGGGCCACGCCCGCGAGGACGTGCTCCCCAACGCCGAGGAGGTGACCTTCGATGAGGTCGTCGAGAACTACCACACCGTCGGGACCACCGCCATCACCGGCGAGGACTCCCGCAGCGGCGTCCGGTTCCCGTTCAAGACGCCGGTCGAGCTGAAGGAGTCGCTGAAGACCGTCGAGACGCGGACGGCGCTGGTGTTCGGCCGCGAGAGCCGCGGGCTGAACAACGAGGAACTCCGACAGCTCGACGAGGTCTGCTCGATCCCCGCGGATTCGGAGTACCCCGTGCTCAACCTCGCGCAGGCGGCCAACATCGTGTTCTACGAACTCCGCGAGCTGAACGTCGGAGCGTACCAGCTCCCGGACGTGGAGCGCGAGCGCGCCGACGCCGCGGACGTGGAGCGGTTCCATGACTACTTCGCGGAGTTCCTCGACCGGGCGGGCCAGAAGGAGCACCAGCGCGACAAGGCCGCGGTGCTGATGCGCCGCCTGCTCGGGCGCGCGCACCCGACCGACCGCGAGGTCCACACGCTGCTGGGCGCGTTCCGCAAGGCGAACAAGAAGCTCGACCACCTCACGGAGCTGGCCGCGAAGTACGACGAGCCGGTCTACCCCAGCGGCCCCTCGGGCGACGAGGTCGTCGAGGAGTAGCGGTCGAGCGGCGGCGATAGCGGTCGGCCTTTTCGCGTTCCGCTCGCCCGCCACCCAAGAGCGTCGGCTTCAAGCCCCGCCCGGCCGATCCGGGAGTATGTTCGTCGAAGGGACGGTCCTCCGCGGCCGCGATTTCGAACCGGTGGAGGGACGCGTGGTCGTCAGGGACGGCGAGATCGCCGCGATCGAGGAACGGGAGACCGACAGCGACGACCTGATCTGCCCGGCGTTCGTCAATGCCCACACGCACATCGGCGACTCCGTGGCGAAAGAGGCCGGCGGGGGACTCTCGCTGGACGAGCTCGTCGCCCCGCCGGACGGGCTCAAACACCGCATCCTGCGCGCGACCGACCGCGCCGAGAAGGTCGAGGCGATGGCGCGGTCGCTGCGCTACATGGAGGCGACCGGCACCGGGACGTTCCTGGAGTTCCGCGAGGGCGGCGTCGAGGGCGTCGAGGCGCTCCGGGACGCGCTGGCGGGCCGCGACGGCGCCGAGGCGGTCGGGGAGCGCGACGTCGACGCGGTGATCCTCGGTCGCGAGGAGGAAGCGGTCCTGGAGGTGGCCGACGGCTTCGGCGCCTCCGGCGCGCGCGACGCCCACTTCGAGAGCGAGCGAACCGCGACCCGCGAGGCCGACAAGCTGTTCGGCATCCACGCCGGCGAGCGCGACGACCTCGACATCAACCCCGCGATGGACCTCAGGCCCGACTTCCTCGTCCACATGGTCCACGCCGGCGAGGAGCACTTGGACCGGCTCGCCGACCGCGCGACGCCCGTGGTCGTCTGTCCGCGCTCGAACCTCGTCACGAACGTCGGCATGCCGCCGATCCGGGAGCTGGCCGAGCACACGACCGTCGCGCTCGGGACGGACAACGTGATGCTCAACTCGCCGTCGATGTTCCGCGAGATGGAGTTCACGAACAAGCTCGCGGACGTCTCCGCGGCCGAGGTGCTCCGGATGGCGACGGTCAACGGCGCCGAGATCGCAGGCCTGAACAGGGGCGTCATCGAGGAGGGAGCTGACGGCAAACTGCTGGTGCTCGACGGCGACTCCGACAACCTCGCCGGCGCGCGCGACCCCGTGCGGGCGGTCGTCCGCCGCGCGGGCGAGGGCGACGTGAAGCAGGTCGTGCTGTAGCGCCGCGGAGCGCGAAGTCGACCGCGGGACAGTAACCGTTTTGCCGCTCCCCGGTCGCCGATAGTCCATGCACGCGATCACTCGGTCCGGCTGGATCGAGGTCATCTCCGGGTCGATGTTCTCCGGCAAGACGGAGGAGCTCATCCGCCGGCTCCGGCGCTCGGAGATCGCCGACCAGTCGGTTGCGGCGTTCACGCCCGCGATCGACGACCGCTACGGCGAGACGACCATCGGCTCGCACAACGGCCGACAGTGGGCGGCGACCGTGGTGGACAACGAGGGCGAGGGGCCTCGGGAGATCCTCGACCGGTACGACGGCGAGGCCGTGGTCGCGGTCGACGAGGCGAACTTCTTCTCGAACGCGCTGGTCGACGTCTGCTCGGAGTTGGCCGACCGCGGCGCCCGCGTCATCGTCTCCGGCACGGACCAGACGTTCCGCGGCGAGCCGTTCGACCCGCTCCCGCAGCTGATGGCGGTCGCGGAGTACGTCGACAAGCTCCAGGCGATCTGCACGCAGTGCGGCGAGCCCGCCACGCGCAACCAGCGCCTCATCGAGGGCGAGCCGGCCCACGTCGACGACCCGACCATCCTGGTCGGCGCTGAGGAGTCCTACGAGGCGCGCTGCCGGAACTGTCACACCCTGCTGACCGGCGAGCGCCCCGATGGACGCCCGGCCGGTGGCGACTGAGACACGCCAGCCGACGCGGCCGACCCCGATCCGAGCGACAAACGAGACCGATACGGAGTGATGCAGACCGATTCAGGCACCTCGATTTTCTGAAACTCGTGTCGGTGCGGTGCTGTGCGGTCGCGGAGCGGTGCGGTTGCGGTGCGGCGGGCGCGCGCCGCGGCGACCCTGTGTCGCCGCGACCGCGCGAGGGAGGCGGCGGCGCGGCCGCCTGCTGTGCGGTTCCGCGGCCGCGCCGCCGCCGAGGCTGGGGAGGTGCGAGGCCTGCGGTGCGGTCGCGGGGCGGTGGGTGGGACTGAAAGGGGCAGTCGGCTCGGTCCGGCCCCGACGACGTAAGCACCGCAGCGGGCTGTGCGGAGAGCGAGGAGCGCAGCGAGGCGCGGCCGGGCGAGCCGGCTGGGGCTTTCTAGACGTTGCTGTCTAGAGCAGCAGGCTCAACAGCAGTTATGGAAGCATAATCTGACAGAAAAACAGGACAATCACCGTACTCTACTCAGTATCGGGCTGATGTACACCGGTACGGCGCGTCCTTTAACCCGCTCGGCCGAGAAGCACCGGTGCGTGCCTTTAGTCCTCGCCCGAGTACTCCCGGACGGGAGCGATGACGGAGCGACGAACCCGGGCACGCGACACGACCGTCGTCACGTCACGACGACCGCCCGCCACGAGGGTTTCCCGGTCGACACGGCACGCCGCCAGAGATGAGACCGGTCGTTAGTGTCGCGGGCGATATCGATCAATCCCGCAGCCGCGGCTCCAACACGGGCGATGTCCGCCGAGGATCCGCAACGCAGTCGGCAGTCGGCAGTCGCGCCGCCGGAACCGCGCCTGTCTGGTCCCGCCGTGCGGTCGGGTCGAAGCACGCCCCCGGAGTGGCGACCTCGAAACACGAACGGCCGACTCGTCACCGGGTATAAGCCTCGCCCCCCACTTCGTCCGGCCATGTACGTCACGTTTCTGGGTACCGGGAGCGCGATGCCCGTCCCCGGGCGCGCACAGAGCGGGATCCTGCTGGAGACCGGCGACCGTGCGCTGCTCGTCGACTGCGGCAGCGGCGTGCTGGGCCGGCTCACCGGCACCGACGTCGGCTACGAGGGGGTCGGCACCGTCCTGCTCACGCATCACCACCTCGACCACGTCGCGGACCTCCTCCCGCTGCTGAAAGCGCGCTGGCTCGCGGGCGAGGAGCACCTCGAGGTGGTCGGCCCGGCCGGGACGAAGGACCTGCTCGACGACCTGCTGGAGGTGCACGACTACCTCCTGGACCGGATCGACCTTTCGATCCGCGAGGTGAGCGACGACCGACCCTTCGAGGCGGGCGGGTTCGCGGCCGCGGCTCGCGAGACGCGCCACTCCAAGCCGGGGTTCGCGTATCGGTTCGCGCCCGTGGACGCCGACGTGGCGCCGGGGTCTGGCCCGTTCGTCTTCTCCGGCGACACGGAGGCCTTCGAGGGGATGGCGCGGTTCGCGGACGGCGCGCGCGCCCTCGCGCACGACTGTTCGTTCCCGGACGACATCGACGTGTCGAACCACCCGACGCCGACGCAACTCGGCAGCGCACTGGCGGGCGCGGCGGTCGAGCACCTGTTTCTGACGCACCTCTACCCCCACACGCAGGGCAAGGAGGACGAGATGGCGGAGAGCGTCCGCGCGGCCGGGTTCGACGGGGAGATCCGGTTCGCGGAGGACGGACTGCGCCTCGAACTGTAGCTCCGACCGCCGGCGGAGAACCCGACGCCGGAACGGACCGACAGGCTTGTATGACTCGGTTGTATTATCTGGTAATATGGTGTTCAGCGACGAACTCCTCGACGCCGGAAGCGAGCTGTGGGCGGCACAGAAGCGGCACCCCTTCGTGGTCGAACTGGCGGAGGGGACGCTCGACGAGGCCGCGTTCCTGACGTGGGTGCGGCAGGACTACCGCTACCTGCTCGACTACGCGCGGACGTTCGCGGTCGGGGGCGCGGGCGTCCGCGACGAGGAGACGATGGCGCACCTGTTCGGCGTCGCCCACCGCGTGCTCGACGACGAGCTCGACCTCCACCGGTCGTTCGCCGCGGAGTACGGCATCGACCGCGCGGAGCTGGAGCGCGTCGAGAAGGCGCCCACCTGCGTCGCCTACACGAACTACCTGCTGCGGACCGCCGAGTCGCGGTCGGTCCCGGAGTTCGCGGCCGCGATCTACCCCTGCGGACAGGGTTACCTCGACGTGGCCGAGCACATGGCCGAGATCGCCGACGGCGAGCACCGGTACACGCCCTTCATCGAGAAGTACACGAGCGACGCCTTCCGCGAGGCCGTCGACTGGATGCGCGCGTTCGTCGACCGCTGCGGCGCGGCCTACCCCGGCTATCACGACGCGATGCGCGAGGCGTTCCTGACGAGCGCACGGCTCGAACACGCGTTCTGGGAGATGGCCTACACCGAGGAGGACTGGGGGACGCCGAGGCCCGCGGCCGTCGACGCCGGCACGCCGGGATCGACGTAACCCTCGGCGGTTGCGCGAGCGCCGCCGCGACCCCGTTGCTTAAGCGCACCTGGACACACCCTCCCTACATGAGCGGCCCACTCGCGGACGAGTTCGGGCGGGAGGTCACCGGGGTGCGGGTATCGCTGACCGACCGCTGTAACTTCGACTGCGTCTACTGTCACAACGAGGGGCTCGGGGACACGCGGGGTCCGATGGAGCCGAGCGAGGACGAGATGAGCGCCGACGACGTGGTGCGTTTCCTCGAGGTCGTCGAGGAGTACGGCGTCGACTCGGTGAAGTTCACCGGCGGCGAGCCCATGCTTCGGCAGGACTTGGAGGAGATCATCCGCCGCACGCCCGACTCGATGGAGGTCTCGATGACCACCAACGGCACCTTCCTCCCCGGACGCGCCGAGGCGCTGAAGGAGGCGGGCCTCGACCGCGTCAACGTCTCGCAGGACGCGCTCGACCCCGAGGAGTTCGCGGCCGTCACCAAGTCCGGTGCCTACGAGCAGGTGCTGGAGGGCGTCGAGGCCGCCCTCGACGCCGGGCTCGCGCCCGTGAAGCTCAACATGGTCGTCTTCGAGCACACCGCGGGCTACGTCGAGGGCATGGTCGACCACGTCGCGCGGAACGACGGCCTCCAGCTCCAGCTCATCGAGTACATGCCGGAGCTGACCGGCAAGCCGGAGTGGAACATCGACATCCAGCGCGTCCACGACTGGCTCGCCGACATCGCCGACCGCGTCGAGCACCGCGAGATGCACGACCGCAAGCGCTACTTCATCAACGACGCGGCCGCGCCCGAGGTCGACCTCGACGGCGGCGCGGTCGACGCCGACCACCCCGACGCCGCCGGCACCGGCATGGTCGAGATCGTCGACCCGGTCGAGAACGAGTCCTTCTGTGCCAACTGCGGCCGCGTCCGCGTCACCCACGAGGGCTACCTCAAGGGCTGTCTGAACCGCAACGACGACCTCCGGTCGATGGGCGAGATGTCCCGCGCCGAGATCGCCGAGACCTTCGAGGCGGTCGTCGCCAACCGCGTCCCCTACTACGGCGAGTACCTGGTTGAGAACGACGACGGTGAGTACGAGTTCAACGAGAAATACCTCGGCACGACGCCCGCCTCCGACTCCTCCCAGTCGTCCTCATCGTCGTCTTCTTCGTCCCCACAGTCCTCGTCGTCCTCGTCCGCGGACTGACCCTCGACCTTTTTCTGCGTCGGGTTCGCGCGGCGCAAGCGCCGCGCTCACCGCTCCTTGAAAAATGTCGATCAAAAAGGGCCGCGGGCGGCGCTGCGGGCGCTTCGCGCCCTCGCGCCGCCGCGGTCCCACAAACCTCGACAACCGTACCGCCACAAACCTCGACAACCGTACCGCCACAAACCTCGACAACCGTACCGCCACAAACCTCGACAACCGTACCGCCACAAACCTCGACAACCGTACCGCCACAGCACCGCAACCGCACAACACCGCATCGGTTTCGCGTGAAGTGTTGGACGCTTCGCCACTACCCACGTTCAGTTTCGCCGCGGTGTGACTCCTTATGTATGTGGTGTGAGAACTACCAACAATGCCTGTTCGGGAGTCGGGCCCCGAGCGAGTCAACGCCTTTCTGATCGGCGACCGCTATCTCTTTCGGCATTACTTCGACGGCGACGCGGTCTTCGATCGGCTGAAGCCCTACTACGAACACGACGAGTATCGGTTCGCGGTCCCGCCGCGGCGCTTCGAGCAGATCCAGGCGTTTCTGGCCGACAGGGACTACGACCTGCGTGTCGTCGACGACCCCGCGCCGTTCGTCGTGGTGGTCCGCAAGTACCGCTCCCACCCGGAAAACGTCTTCAAAGCGGCCGTCCACCGATGGTCGACGCCCAACCACAACTGCTTCCTCCTCCGCGACGAGGGGTCGGTCGAGACGGCGGTCCGGTCCGGGGCGACGCGGCTTCCGGAGACATCCCTGTCGGTGTCGTTCGCGGACGGAGGGTGAGCCGGTCGCGGTACGACGCGCCGTGGGAACGCGCGTCACGGGGCGCGGCTTCCGTGATGTTTAAGTGCGGATACCGGGTTGATCGGAACGCACGTACTGTAGGGGCGGCGGGTCCCGAGTCCGAGAGGGCGACGTTACAAACGCGGGTTGCGGTAGCCAAGTCTGGCCCAAGGCGCAGGGTTGCTAACTCTGTGGCGTCTACGCCTCCGGGGTTCGAATCCCCGCCGCAACGCTCGAACCGACCCGAGTCCAGTATCGGACTCACAGACCTCAAGACATGAGTGCAGAAGAACCAGAGGACGACTTGACCGAAGAGGAGGCCGAGAACCTCCAGTACTTCGTTCGGATCGGGGGCGCGGACCTCGACGGGACGAAGACGGTCGAGCGAAGCCTCTCCGAACTCAACGGAATCGGCACGCGGACGGCGCGTCTCGTCGCCGAGAAGGCCGACGTGGACCGCAAGGCCACGTTCGGGCTGCTCGACGAGGACGACATCGACGCCGTCGTCGACGTCGTGGAGAACTTCGAGGACCACGTCCCCGAGTGGATGGTTAACCGGCAGAAGGACTTCTTCACCGGCGAGACCTCCCACAAGATCGGGACGGATCTCTCGGAGCAGCGGCGCCACGACATCAACCGCATGAAACAGATCAGCTCCTACAAGGGGCTCCGACACAAGCGCGGACAGAAGGTCCGCGGACAGCGCACGAAGTCCACCGGTCGTACCGAGGGGACCATCGGCGTCAACGTCGAGGAGATCCGCGAGGAGCAGGCGGAAGAGGAAGCGGCAGGTGAGGAAGAATGAGTACCGGCAAAAACACCAAGGGCTACGAGACCCCGAACCACCCGTTCCAGGGCGAGCGAATCGCCGAGGAGTCCGACCTCGTCGACCGCTACGGCCTGAAGAACAAAGAGGAGTTCTGGCGCGCCCAGTCCGAGCTGCGCAACATGCGCCGCGAGGCGCGGAGCCTGCTCGGCGACGCACAGGGTGACGTCGAGGCGGCCCAGGAGGCCGGCTCGGAGTTCGTCGCGCGACTTCGCCGACTCGACATCCTCGGCGAGAACGACGACATCTCCGCGGTCCTGTCGCTGGACGTGACGGACCTGCTCGAGCGCCGTCTCCAGACGGTCGTCTACCGCGAGGGCCTCGCGTCCTCGACCAGCCAGGCACGGCAGTTCATCGTCCACGGGCACGTCACCGTCGACGGCGCCCGCGTCACGCGGCCGTCGAAGAAGGTCGAGGTGTCCGAGGAGGACGCCGTGGCCTTCGACGAGAACAGCCCGCTGGCAGACGACCTCCACCCCGAGCGGGCGGAGGGTCAGGAGTAACCACCAATGAGCGAGACAGAAGAGAGCAAGTGGGGCATCGCCCACGTGTACGCGTCGTTCAACAACACGCTCATCACGGTCACCGACGAGACCGGCGCCGAGACGATCGCCAAGTCCTCCGGCGGGACCGTCGTGAAGCAGAACCGCGACGAGGCCTCGCCGTACGCGGCCATGCAGATGGCCGAGGTCATCGCGGAGGAGATCAAGGCGGCCGGTCTGGAGGGCGTGCACGTTCGCGTGCGCGGCCCCGGCGGCAACCTGAACAAGTCCTCGGGGCCCGGCGCGCAGGCGACGATCAGCGCGCTGGCGCGGGCCGGCATCGAGATCGGCCGCATCGAGGACGTGACGCCCATCCCGCACGACGGGACGAAGGCGCCGAAGAACAAGCGAGTCTAACATGAGCGACGCCGACTTCGACGTCCAGTACATCGAACGCGACGACCGCAGCGCGCGGGTGCTGATCCGCGGGCTCACGCCGGCGTTCGCGAACGGCATCCGCCGCGCGATGATCGCCGACGTGCCGACGTTCTCGATCGACACCGTTCGGTTCGTCGAGAACTCCTCGGTCATGTTCGACGAGATGATCGGCCTCCGTCTGGGCCTCGTGCCGCTGACGACGCCGCTCGACGAGTTCGAGGTCGGCGACGAGGTCACCCTCGCGCTCGACGTCGAGGGACCGGCGACCGCCTACTCCGGGGACATCGAGACCTCGGAGCCGATGGTGGAGCCGGCCGACGACAACGTTCCGATCATCGAGCTGAAGGAGGGCCAGCGGATCGAGCTGGAAGCCGACGCGGTGCTCGACACCGGCAAGGAGCACGCCAAACATCAGGGCGGCGTCTCCGTCGGCTACCGCCACCTCCAGCGCGTCACGGTCGAGGGCGACCGCGGCGAGTTCGACGAGGACGAGACGAACGTGCTCCGCGGGGTCATCGAGACCGAGGACGGCGACATCGTCCCGACCGCGGCGTTCGACCACGACCTCTCCGAGAAGTACCCCGGAAAGGAACTGACCGTCGAGGACGTCCCCGGCGCGTTCGTCTTCCACATCGAGACCGACGGCTCGCTGTCCGTCGAGGAACTGCTGCTCCGCGCGATCGACACCATCGAGGAGCGCGCGGACGAACTGCACACGAAAGTTAGCGTCTAACGACGTATGACCACCCGAATCACCACTTCCCGACCGACGCTCGCCGCCCCGTCGACCACCGCGGTCGACGGCGGCGGCACCGCCGCGAGCGGCGCCGACGGTACGTGCCGTCAGCCGTTCGCACGCGTGCGTCGGACCGAAAGTGGTTTTACGGGTGGTCGACTACCGTGGAGTGCACGCAGGGATAGCCAAGTCAGGCCAACGGCGCAGCGTTCAGGGCGCTGTCCTGTAGAGGTCCGCAGGTTCAAATCCTGCTCCCTGCACTCCACTTCTTTCAGACCCTCACACACGGAGGGACACCTATGAGTAGCAAGACGAACCCGAGACTACAGAACCTCATCGCCGAGCTGAAGTCGGTCTCGCGCGAGTCCGGAGCCAACGTTTGGCAGGACATCGCGGACCGGCTGGAGAAGCCCCGGCGCACGCACGCGGAGGTCAACCTGGGCCGCATCGAGCGGTACGCCCAGGAAGACGAGACCGTGATCGTTCCCGGCAAGGTGCTGGGAAGCGGTGCGCTGGAGAAGAACGTCACCGTCGCGGCCGTCGACTTCTCCGGGAGCGCCCGGACGAAGATCGAGCAGGCCGGCGAGACGCTGACGCTCGAACAGGCTGTCGAACAGAACCCCGACGGAAACAACGTGAGGATCCTCCGATGAGTCTGGCAGAGTTCAACGCCGACCTCGTCGTGGACGCCCGCGACTGCATCCTCGGACGCGTCTCCTCGAACGTGGCACAGGCCGCGCTCGACGGCGACCGCGTCGCCGTGGTGAACGCCGAGCACGCGGTCATCACCGGCAACACCGAGGACACGATGGACACCTACGAGACCCGGGCCGACCTCGGCTCGGACAGCGGGCCGTACTTCCCGAAGCGCCCGGACCGCATCTTCAAGCGAACGATCCGCGGCATGGTCCCGTACAAGACGGACCGTGGCCGCGAGGCGTTCTCGAACGTGCGCGTCTACGTGGGCAACCCCTACGAGCGCGACGACGACCACGAGGCGGTCGTCCTCGACGGCACCTCGCTGGACCGACTGTCCAACATCAAGTTCACCACGCTCGGAGAGGTCTCCGAGAAACTGGGAGCTAACGTCACATGGTAACGAACACTTCAGGCAAGAAGAAGACGGCCGTCGCCCGCGCCACCGTGAGCGACGGTGACGGCCGCGTTCGCATCGACTCCCAGCCCGTCGAGCTGGTCGAACCCGAGCAGGCGCGCCTCAAGATGCTGGAGCCGTTCCGCATCGCGGGCGAGGACCTCCGCGAGGACGTCGACATCGACATCGACGTCTCCGGCGGCGGCTTCAGCGGGCAGGCCGACGCGGCCCGCACCGCCATCGCCCGCGGCCTCGTGCAGCACTTCGGCGACGCCGAACTGCGCGACGCCTACATGGACTTCGACCGCACGCTGCTGGTCAACGACGTGCGCCAGGCCGAGCCCAAGAAGTGGGGCGGTCCCGGTGCCCGCGCGCGCTACCAGAAGTCCTACCGCTAGGTGATCCATCCATGATGATTCCCGTCCGGTGTTTCACGTGCGGCAACGTCATCGGCGAACACTGGGAGGAGTTCAAGGCCCGCGCCCGCGAGGGTGACGAGGACCCCGGCGAGGTGCTCGACGAGCTGGGCGTCGACCGGCACTGCTGTCGCCGGATGATGGTCAGCCACCGCGACCTCGTCGACGTGGTCTCCCCCTACCAGTAACCATGACGACACAACACCACAATCGGTACGAGAAGGCCCGCATCCTCGGCGCGCGAGCGCTGCAGGTGTCACACGGCGCGCCCGTGTTGACGGAGACCGACCGGACCGAACCGATCCTCGTCGCGGCCGAGGAGTACGACGCGGGCGTCCTGCCCTTCACGGTGCGCCGGGAGGAGCAGTAGTGACCCGCATCCAGTCGGTGTCGCTCCGGCGCGTGCTCGACTCTCGTGGCAACCCCACGGTCGAGGCGGACGTGCTGACGGAGTCCGGCGGCTTCGGCCGCGCCGCGGCGCCCTCCGGGGCGTCGACCGGCGAGTACGAGGCCATCGAACTCCCGCCGCAGGAGGCCATCGCGTCGGCCCGAGAGCTGGCGGTCCCCCGACTGACGGGGCTGTACGCCGGCGACCAGCGAGAGGTCGACGCCGCGCTGCGCGGCGCCGACGGCACCGAGGACTTCTCGGAGATCGGCGCCAACAGCGCGGTCGCGATCTCGATGGCGGCCGCGAAGGCCGCCGCCGACGTGCTCGGTGCGCCGCTGTACCAGCACCTCGGCGGCGCGTTCCGCGGCGACAACTTCCCGGTTCCGCTCGGCAACGTCGTCGGCGGCGGGGAACACGCCAAGGAGGCGACCCACATCCAGGAGTTCCTCGCGGCCCCCGTCGGCGCGCCGAGCGTCGAGGAGGCCGTCTTCGCCAACGCGGCGGTCCACGCGGCCGTCGGCGACGTGCTCGACGAGCGCGGCGTTCCCGCGGCGAAGGGCGACGAGGGCGCGTGGGCGCCCGCGGTCACGGACGCGGAGGCGTTCGAGATCGTCGACGAGGCGACCGACCGCGTCGAGTCGGAGGTCGGCTTCGAGATCCGCTTCGGCCTCGATATGGCCGCCGCGGAGCTGTACGACGCCGACGCCGGTTCGGACGGCGCCTACGTCTACGGCGACGAGGAGAAGTCGCCGGCCGAGCAGGTCGACTACGTGGCCGACCTCGTCGACGAGTACGACCTCGCCTACGTCGAGGACCCGCTCGACGAGAACGACTACGAGCGGTTCGCCGAGCTGACCGACCGGGTCGGCGACCGCACGCTGGTCTGCGGTGACGACCTATTCGTCACGAACGTCGACCGGCTCCGGACGGGCATCGAGCAGGGCGCAGCCAACAGCATCCTGATCAAGCCCAACCAGATCGGCACGCTCTCGGACACCGTCGACGCCGTCGAGCTTGCGGCGCGCAACGGCTACGAGACCGTCATCTCCCACCGTTCGGGGGAGACGGAGGACACCACCATCGCACACCTCGCCGTGGCGACCGACGCCGGCTACATCAAGACCGGCACGGTCGGGGGCGAGCGAACCGCCAAGCTCAACGAACTGATCCGCATCGCGGACGACGCAGTATGACCGAGGACAACGACGCGGTCGAACTCGAGGAGGATGCCGAGCCCGAGGAGGCCGGCGAGCCCGTCGAGGAGGAGACCGCCACGACAGACGAACAGCCCGCCGAGGCGGCCGACGAGGCCGCCGCGGAGGAAGACGACGCGTCCCCGTTCGACGAGGACGTCATGCCCGACGAGGAGGCCGACCTCCTCATCCCCGTCGAGGACTACCTCGGTGCCGGTGTCCACATCGGTACCCAGCAGAAGACGAAGGACATGGCGCGGTTCATCCACCGCGTCCGTGACGACGGGCTCTACGTGCTCGACGTGAGCCAGACGGACGGCCGCATCCGCACGGCCGCCGACTTCCTGGCCAACTACAACCCCGAGCAGATCCTCGTCACCAGCTCCCGGCAGTACGGCCGCTTCCCGGCCGAGAAGTTCGCGGACGCCATCGGCGCCCGCGCCCGCACCGGGCGGTTCATCCCGGGCACGCTGACGAACCCCGACTACGCCGGCTACATCGAGCCGGACGTGCTCGTGGTGACTGACCCCATCGGCGACGCGCAGGCGGTCAAGGAGGCCATCACGGTCGGCATCCCCGTCATCGCCATGTGCGACTCGAACAACCAGGTCTCGAACGTCGACCTCGTCATCCCGACGAACAACAAGGGCCGTCGCGCCCTGTCGGTCGTCTACTGGCTGCTCGCCAACGAGACGCTCGACCGCCGCGGCGCCGACACGGTCTACGCCCTCGAGGACTTCGAGGCCGAGCTGTAAGCCGGTTTTCCTCCTTCGATCCGACCTTCAGTTTCCGCTTTCCGTTCCCGCCAGCGGCCGCTCCCGGTCGCGAGTGCGTACTGATACCGATACTTAGTGTTGCAGACCGATTCGGAAATCTCGCTTTTCTGAAACTCCCGGCGGTGCGGTGCCGTGCGGTCGGCGCGCGCCGCGGCGACCCTGTGTCGCCGCGACCGCGCGAGGTCGCCAGCGCGCCACTGCACGCTGGCTGCTCGAAAATCT
>NZ_JBNLIA010000019.1:0-31286 GCF_050122995.1 Haloparvum alkalitolerans | reverse complement strand
CATTCCGAACACGGAAGTGAAGCCCACCTGCGTGCCGGGTAGTACTGGAGTGGGAGACCCTCTGGGAGTACCGGTTCGCCGTCTGCCCATTCATACGCACATTCATACGCGGATACATTTAGTGGCGAGCGGCGGTGCTGTGTGACGCGGGAAGAGGTGTTTTCGAGAAGGTCCGGTTGGCGAGTGGCGACGCTGTGAGATCGGAGAGGAGTGAACTCGGCGAGCGGCAGCGCCGTCGGGCGTTCCTCGCTTAGCCTTCGAGGAGGTCGGGCGCGTGGACGCGCTCGTCGGCGGCGTCGCGCCAGGAGCGGCTCGGCGTCCAGCCGAACAGGCGCTCGGCTTTCTCGATCGCGTACGCGGAGCGGTCGGAGTCGGCGGCGACCGCACAGTCGTCGGGGATCGCTCCGTAGTGGCGACGCAGGAGGTCGACGAGCGGTCGTCCGAGCGCGTTGTCGGCGGCGACGCAGTTGACGGCTTCGTGGCCGTCGACGGGGTCGGTGAGGGCGGCGGCGACGAGGTCGGCCACGTCGCGGACGTCCACGTAGGACCAGAAGTTCCCGGCGCCCGCACCGAGGTCCTCGACGTACTCGGGCTCTCGACACGGGTACTCGCCCGGGAACTGGATCCACGAGGGGCGGATCGAGGTAACTGACACGCCGTCGCGACGCGCGGTCCGGTCGGCGCATCGCTCGGCGGCGATCTTCGAGAGCCCGTAGGGGTCCTCCGCCAGCAGGTCGTGCGACTCCGGGATCGGGAGCGCGTCGGGGAGGGGCGTCGGGTCGGCGAAGAAGAAGCCGTAGGCGCCGTCGCTCGACGCCTGTACGACGCGGGCGTCGGCGCGCCCGGCGGCGGTGAGGACGTTGTACGCGGCGAGGGTGTTTGTCTCGAACGTCGTCCCGTCGGGGTGCTCGCCGGCGACCGGGATGGCGGCCCAGTGAACGACGGCGTCGGGATCGACTTCCTCGATCAGGTCGAACGTCTCGCCGCGGTCGGTCAGGTCGGCGGCGCGGAAGTCGAGTCCCTCGCGCGGCGTCGCCTCGAAACCGGGGTGGTCGAGGTCGACGCAGACCACGTCGTAGTCGTCGAGGAGGCGGTCGACGACCCAGCGGCCGGAGCTCCCCAGTCCGCCCGTGACGAGGACGGTCTCGCGCTCGCCGCTCATGGCTCCGTCAGCGAGGGGGCGTCCACGTCGGCGGTCGCGGCGTCGCGCCAGGTGTGGCTCGGCGTCCAGTCGAACAGGTGCTCGGCCTTCGCCGTCGAGAGCGCGGACGCGTCGCCGTCGGCGTCGAGGCCGCAGTCGTCGGGGACCTCGCCCCAGAAGGCCAGACACGCGTCGACGACGGAGCCGTCGAGGTAGGTGTCCGCCGCGGCGGCGTGGACCGCCTCGTGGCCGTCGACGGGGTCGGCGAGGGCGGCGGCGACGAGGTCGGCCACGTCGCGGGCGTCGACGTACGACCAGCAGTTGCCGGCGCCGTTCGAGAGGTCGGCGAGCGTCGCCTCGCTCCGGCAGTTGTACTCGCCGGGCTGTTGGATCCACGACGGGCGGACGGAGGTCACGGAGACGTCGTGTTTGCGGACGACGGTGTCGGCGACGTCCTCTGCGACGACCTTGCCGAGCCCGTAGGGGTCCTCGGGTCGCCGGGGGTGAGCCTCGGTGATCGGGAGGGCGTCCGGGAGGGGGGTTTCCTCGGCGAAGGCGAAGCCGTAGGCGGACTCGCTCGACGCCTGCACGACGCGGGCGCCGGCGCGTCCGGCGGCGGTGAGGACGTTGTACGCGGCGAGGACGTTCGTCTCGAAGACGCGGCCGCCGGCGTGCCGGGTCGGGGAGGGGATCGCGGCCCAGTGGACGACGGCGTCGGGGTCGACGGCGTCGATCAGGTCGTAGGTCTCGCCGCGGTCGGCCAGGTCGGCGGCGCGGAAGTCGACGTTCTCGGCCGCCGTCGCCTCGAAACCGGGATGGTGCAGGTCGACGCAGACCACCTCGTACTGGTCCGCGAGGCGGTCGACGATCCAGCGTCCGGAGCGACCGAGGCCGCCGGTGACGATGACTGTCTCCATGCGCGGAGGTGTGTCGGAGGCGGGTTATAAGCCGGTGGAACCGGCACCGGGCGGCCCCTCCGGCAGGCTTTACCGCTCCGGGCCGCTACCCTCGCGTATGCAATGGAGCACCGACTGGGGGTTACGCGGGCGCATGGCGCTCACCATGTTCCTGCTGTTCGCCCTCTATCTGGCGTTCGTCGGGGTCCTCATCTCCGTCTTCGACGCGGGGATCTTCGTGACCCTCCTGCTGCTCGGCGGCTTCTCGCTGGCGCAGTACTTCTTCAGCGACAAGCTCGCGCTGCGGAGCATGGGTGCGCGGACGGTGGAGCCCGACGAGGAGCCGGAACTGCACCGCATGGTCGACCGGCTGAGCCAGCAGGCGGACCTGCCGAAGCCGACGGTCGCGGTCGCGGACACGCAGGTTCCGAACGCGTTCGCAACCGGTCGCAACCAGGAGAACGCGACGGTCTGCGTGACGACTGGTCTGATGCGGAGTCTCGATCAGGAAGAGCTGGAGGGCGTGATGGCCCACGAGCTGGCCCACGTCAAGAACCGCGACGTGATGGTGATGACCATCGCCTCGTTCCTCTCCACCATCGCCTTCTTCATCGTGCGCTGGGGCTGGCTCTTCGCCGGCAACGACAGGAACGCCCCGCCGGTGTGGGTCGCGGTCGCCGTCTCGCTGCTGGTCTGGGTGGTCTCGTTCCTGCTCATCCGCGCGCTCTCGCGCTACCGGGAGTTCGCCGCGGACCGCGGCGCCGCGTCGATCACGGGCAAGCCCGGCGCGCTCGCCTCGGCGCTGTTGACCATCGACGGGACGATGGACCGCGTGCCGACCGAGGACCTCCGCGACGAGGCGGAGATGAACGCATTCTTCATCATCCCCATCAGGAAGGGGTTCATCGGGAAGATCGCCTCCACGCACCCGAGCACGGAGAAGCGCGTCGACCGGCTTCGGGAGCTGGAAGCCGAGATGGAGACGGCCTGAGACGCGGTCGGCCGCGGGACCCCTTCCGCCCCGCGGACGGAGAAACGCCCTAATCCCCGGCCCCCCTACCATCGACCAGTCAATGGGCCTGTTCGACACGCTCCGCTCCGTCCTCGGGACCAGCGCGGAGACCGACGCGACCCGGGACGCGGACCCGGAGGACCTGTTCGGGATGTCCACCGCCTACGTCACGATGGAGGCGGACCTGGGCTACGACCACTGCGGCGAGGCGGCGCTCTGTTTCTCCGGCGTTGACTCGACCGCCTTCGAGGACACCGTCGACGAGGTGGAGGCGATCCTCGAGGCCGGCGAACTCGAGACCGGGACGGGCTACCACGAGTACGAGGACGACCACGGCTACCGCTGGTTCGTGCTGGAGGACACGGACCCGGAGGACCTCGTGACGAGCGTCCACTTCGCGGCCGACACCTTCGTCGAACAGGGGTTCGGCTCCCGCCTGCTCGCGGCCGTCTTCGGCTTCGAGAAGGACGACCGCGGCGCCTACTGGGTCTACTCGTTCCGCCGCGGCGCCTACTACCCCTTCGTCCCCGACGGCGACCACGAGCGTGACAACCGGACGGAGTTCAAGCTGCGGTCGGTGCTCGACGGCGAACTCGAGATCGAGGACGACGAGGCGTACTGGTATCCCCTCTGGCCGGACGCGGCCAGCGGTCATCCCTGGGAGTAGCGCCCGAAGACACTTACCGGCGTCCGCTGACCACCCGACATGCGCCGCCGTGCCCTCCTCGCGACCGTCGGCGGGAGCCTCGCGCTCGCCGGCTGTGCCGCCGACGCACCGACCGAGACAGACCCCTCGAACCGTACCGATTCCGGTTCGGAGCCGACTGACACCGACACGCCGGACGCTGCCCTCCCGGACGATTGCCCCACGACGCGTGGCTACGGGGTCGGCTTCCCGCCGGACACGGAGGACCGGGCCGCGGTAGAGACGTTCGTCGCCGCGTACGAGACGGCTCACCTGAACGCCACCGCGGTGAATCACGGGGCGGACGAAGTCGGCACGGTCCGTCCCCGGATCGAGGGGTCGACCGCGGTCCCGGGGAGCGGCTCCGTTGCAGGAGGCTGGACCGTCACCGCGGAGACGACGTGGTACGAGGAACGGGTCGTCGAGGTCGAGTTGGTCGCGGAGCCGGCCGAGCCCCCCGAGGGAACCGACCCCCTCCCGGTCGACGACCTCCCGGACGAGCTCGACACGCTCCCGGGCGTCGTTCGCGAGGCCGCGGCGTCCGGCGAGACGATAGAGCGGCGCCTGTTCGACGACTCGGAGGCGGTTCGGGAGGCGCTCGCCGACGCGCCGGAGCGCGACGGGACGCGGTTCCTCGTCGCGGACGGGACGACCGTCGGCGTCACGCTGCGGGCGGTCGTCGAACACGCCGACAACGCGGTTCGAGCGCACTACTTGCTCACTCCCCGCCTGCTCCGGCGGGCGGAGGGGTACGGCGACGACGTCGACCCGCGCGAGGGGGCCCTGCTGGAGTGTCGCGCGTAGCGACGCGGATGGACACCGACTTTACCGCCCGCGGCCAACCCCTTCCCGATGAGTGACTCGAGCGACGGGGGCCGGACCGCGGGCGTCCTCCGCGCGGTCGCCGTGCAGACGGCCCTCCTGTCGGGCGCGGCCCACGCGCTGTGGGCGTGGCCCCTGATCGGCGCGTCCGATCCGCGTCCGTACGTCTTCCTCGCGGTCGCGGTGCTGCTGGCGCTGGTCGGCGCAGCCGTCCTCCGCGCCAGCGAGGAGTACCGTCGGCTCTACGCGCTCGGGGCCGGAACGCTCGCCGCGCTGCTGATCGGGTACGTCGGCTGGCACGGGGCGTCGGCACCGGCCGCGCTCGCCGCCGACCCGCTGGCGGTCGTCGCCAAGTTCGCCGAAGCGGTCGGCGTCGTCGCGTTTCTCGCCCTCTACCGCCGCGCCCCGCCGACGAGCGCGGTGGTGGAGCGGCGCCGCACGGACGACCGGGCGGCCGGCGGCGTGGACGGGGAGACGGAGACGAACCCGACGGAGGGACCCGACCCGTGACGGACGCGTATCTGACCGTCGCGGAGCGCGCGACCGCCACCTTCGAGGTGCGCGGGTCGGAGTTCCTCGGCCACGTCTCCCCCGCCGCCTCCGTCGACGAGGCCGAGGCGTTCGTCGAGACGGTGCGCGAGGAGTACGCGGACGCCACGCACAACGTCCCGGCCTACCGCGTCCCGGCGGGCGAGCCCTCCGAGCGACGGCCCGGGGACGGCGAGGTCATGCTCCGCGAGTACGCCAGCGACGACGGCGAGCCGAGCGGCTCCGCGGGAAAGCCGGCGCTCAACGTGTTGCAGGGCCGCGAGGTCAGAAACGTCGCCGCCGTGGTCACGCGCTACTACGGCGGGACGAACCTCGGCGTCGGGGGACTGGTGAGCGCGTACTCCCGCGCGGTGCAGGACGCCCTTGACGCGGCCGGCGTCGTCGAGGAGCGCCCCCACCGGACGATGGTCGTCACGACCGCCTACGACGACTCGGGGACGGTCAGGGGGATCGTCGAGTCCGCGGACGTCTCGTTCGAGGCGGAGTACGGGGAGGACGTGACCTTCGAGATAAGGGTCCCGGTCGCGGAGGCGGCGGCGTTGGCCGACCGCCTTCGGAGCGCGACGAGCGGGCGCGTCGACCCGGAGTGATCGCCTTGCGGGGGCGGCGGCCGGCGGTCGGCGGCCGGCGATCCCCGGTCAGCGGTCGAGCCAGACGTTGTTGTAGTCGCTGACGACCCGCGGGTTGTACTGCGACCGCGGGTGCGCGACGAAGTCCTGAACGTGGTCGCGGAGCCCGATGGAGACGCGCATGCTGTAGCCGGGCAGGTGGACGCGGTCCTCCAGCAGCGTCGGGATGATCGACTCGTAGAGCTCGCGCCGCTCGTCGATGTCGCTGGAGCGGCGGGCGGCGATAATGTCCTCCATCACCGCGTCGTTCTCGTAGTAGGTGCCGTTGGTGGCGCCGATCTGCTCCTCGTGGAACAGGTTGTAGACGTAGGAGTCGGGGTCGGGGCCGCCGAGCCAGCCGAGCGCGTAGAGGTTGTAGTCGTCCTCGCTGCCGGTGTCGTAGGTGTCGAGGAACGTCCCCCAGTCGAGCCGGCGGACCTCCGCGTCGTAGCCGGCCTCGTTCAGGCCGTTCGACACCGAGATGCCGATCTGCTCGCGCAGGTCGTCCGGCGGGACGATGATCCGGAAGCCGTAGTCCTCCTCGACGCCGGCGTCGGCGAGCAACTCGGCCGCGCGGTCGGCGTCGCGGTCGTGGGCGATGTCGGCCCACTCCTCGGTCGGGAGGTCCCACGACTCGGCGACCGGGAGCGGGACCGGCCCGTAGTTCCGGGCCCCGGCCGGTTCGATGAAGTTCTCGACGGCCTGATCGATCGAGGCGGCGTAGTCGATCGCCTCGCGGACCTGGGGGTCCGTCGTCGGGCCCTCGTTGCAGTTGAACGCGAGGTAGTAGTAGGAGATACCCGGCTCGGACTGGAGGCTCATGTTGTCGGCCTCCCGGACCGTCTCCCACGTCTGGGGCGTGATGCCGTCGGCCACGTCGGACTCGCCCGTCTCCAGCGAGACGACGCGCGTGGTGCTCTCCTCGACCGGTTCGAAGCGCAGGCGTTCGAGGTGCGGCGCGGGCTCCCCCCAGTAGTCGTCCCAGCGCTCGAGGTCGACGTACTCGCCCTCGCTCCAGTCGACGAACTCGAAGGGACCGGACCCGACGGGAGCGTCGAGGTTGAACGCCTCCGGGTCCTCCTCGCGGACCGCCTTCGGCACGACGTTGCGGGTCAGCGCCAGCGTGAAGAACGGCCCGTAGCCGTACTGGAGGTCGATCTGCACCGTCCGGTCGTCGACGACCTCGACCGTGTCGATCATGTCCACGTCGGGCTTGTTCGCGGTTTCCTCCTCGATGGGCGTGAGAAGCGAGTAACGCACGTCCTCCGCGGTCACGGGGTCGCCGTTCTGGAAGCGCGGTCCGTCGCGGAGTTGCACGATGTATCGCGTGCCGTCGCGCTCGACGGTCGGCTCCTCGCTGGCGAGGTGCGGGACCGGGTCGGTCCCCTCGTCGTAGGCGTACAGCGGCTCGAACACCTGTGAACAGACCTGCTGTGAGTAGATGTCGTTGACGACGAGCGGGTCGAACTCGATCGGCGACACCTGCTGGGAGTAGACCAACTCGCCGCCGTCCCGGGACGCCGCGGTCGACTCGGCGCCGGTCGCGGTGCCCTCCGCCGATCCCTCGCCGCCCGACGAGCCGCCGTCTCCGGCACAGCCGGCGAGTGTCGTCGCGGTCGCGCCCGCGGCCACACCGCCGAGCAGTCGTCGTCGCGAGTAGTTGAACTCGTGTGACATGGGTGGCGTTACGACTCCCGTTGTAAACGCCCGCGGTAAGTGGCAGAATCCGGTCCTGCACCCGGGTAGTGGTAACACTATCCTGTTCTGGCGCTCGACTCCGCGAACGCTTTTGTCGGCGACGGACCCTCCCCGATCCATGAGCGACTTCGACGCGGTCGTGGTCGGCGGCGGCATCGTCGGTTCCGCGGTCGCGTACCACCTCGCGGACGCAGGCGCGGACGCGCTGCTGGTCGACCGCCGCGATAAGGGGCGCGCGACGGACGCGGGAGCGGGTATCGTCTCGCCCGCCACGAGCAGTCGCACCGACTCGACGGCGTGGTTCGAGTTCGCGCTCGCCGCCGCGGACTACTACCCGGATCTGGCCGCGGAGCTCTCGGCGGCCGGCCACGACCACGGCTACTCCGAGACGTCGGTGGTCGTCGTCGCCGCGGACGAGGAGGAGCACGCAGAACTCGACGCCGTACGCGATCGGGCGGAGCGACGGACCGCTGAGTACGGCCGCCCCGAGCCGGGATCGGTGGCGTCGCTGGCGGGCGATGCGCTCCAGGAGGCGTTCCCGCCGGTCGCGGACGGCGCCCGGGCGCTCCGCTTCGCGAACGCGGGGCGAGTCGACGGTCGCCGCTTCGCGACCGCCCTCCGGGCGGTCGGCCGGGAACGCGGACTGACCGTTCGCGACGGCGAGGTGGGCCGGATCAGGACCAACGGGGCTTCCGTGACGGGCGTCACGCTGGCCGACGGCGAGCGGATCGACGCGTCGGACGTGGTGGTCGCGGGCGGGGCGTGGTCCGGCGCGTTCGCGTCGGATCTGGGGATCGAGGTCCCGATCGAGCCGCACCGCGGGCAGATCGCTCACCTCGACGTCTCGACGGCGCCGTCGCTGTCGGGGACCGACGACTGGCCGGTGGTCAAGGGGTTCCGCGGGCACTACATGGTGCCGTGGCCCGGCGAGCGGATCGCGGTCGGTGCGACCCGCGAGGAGGGTGCGGGGTTCGCGCCGCACGCGACGCTCGGCGGCATCGCGGAGGTGTCCCGGGAGGCGCTGCGCGTGGCCCCGGGGCTGGCGGAGGCGCGGCACGCGGAGACGAAAGTCGGCCTCCGGCCGGTCTCGGCCGACCGCCTTCCGGTGCTGGGACCGGTGCCGTCGGTCGAGGGAGCACACCTCGCGACCGGGCACGGCGCGACCGGGCTCCAGCTGGGTCCCTACAGCGGGAAACTCGTCGCGGACGCGGTGCTGGGCGAGGCGCCGACGGCGCTCGACGGGTTCGGGCCGGCGCGGTTCTGACTGCCCGTCCGGCCGGGCGGCCGGGCCGGTGGTGGCAGCGGCGTGTCGGGTTGCGAGCAGGCGGCGCGGTCGCTCCCGGAGCGGTGCGCCGCGCGACCGCCTCGTTCGCTCCGGGCGTGGCTCAGACCACGCGCGGGCTGGCTCGGTATGGGAGATAAGGAACGGGGCGGCGCCTTCCGGCTCCGGGCCCCTTTTGGTCGCGGCCCGTGACCCGCCGGTATGCAGCAGCCCATCGAGGCGGCCGACTTCCACGAGTTGGCGAAGCCCGCCGATCCGCGGCTCTCGCCGGACGGCGAGCGGGTCGCGTTCGTGCGCAGGCAGGCGGACGGGGACGAGGAGTACGCGGCGACGGTCCACGTCGCGGCGGTCGACGGCTCGGGCCACCGGCGGTTCTCGCTCGCGGAGGGAACCGACGCCGAACCGCGGTGGAGCCCCTCCGGCGACCGGATCGCGTTCACCGCCACGCGCGGCGCGGCCGACGACCGCCAGCAGCTCTGGATCCTGCCGGTCGACGGCGGCGAGGCCCGGCAGGTGACGGACGTGGTCGGCGGCGTCTCCGAGATCGCGTGGGGGCCCTCCGGCGACCGGATCGCGTTCGTCCAGTCGGTGACCGCGGAGGACCGCGAGGAGGGGCGGGATAAGTCGGTCCCCGAGGAGTACGAGCCGGAGGACCACCCCGACCCGCGCGTGGTCGACCGGACCGTCTACCGCTCGATGCAGTCGTACTTCGACGGGCGCCGCTCGCACGTCTACGTGGTCGACGTCGACGCGGCCGACCCCGACGCCCCGGCGAGTGGGGCAGGGACGGGGGGAGACGCGGACGCGGGGGAGGCGGTCACCCGGCTCACCGACGGCGACGCGGACTTCGGCGCGCCGGAGTGGGGCGACGCGGAGACGCTCTACTACACCGAGGAGATCGCGGAGGAGCGCGGCGCGGACCCCGACGACTCCGAGGAGATCGCGATCCACGCGCACGACTTCGCGGCGGACGCGGTCGAGCGCGTCCACGTCACGACCGGTTGGGGCACCGCGCTCGCGGCGACCGCGGACGGTCGCGTGGCGTTCCTCCGCACGGAGCCCGAACAGGCCTCGATCCAGCCGACCGACCTGCACGTCATCGACCGCGCGTCGGGCGCGGTGACGGACCTGACGGCGGGGATCGACCGGTCGGTGAGCTACGACGTGCCGCCGCAGTGGGGCCCCGACGCGGAGACGGTCTACTTCGCGACGCCGGACGAGGGGCAGACCGCGGTGTGGTCGGCACCCGGCGACGGGAGCGCGGACCCGGAGCGACTGGTCCGGCGCGGGGCGATCTCGGGCGGACACGTCGGTGGGAGCGACGGGGCGGGGCCGGACGAGGTTCTCGTCGCGCTCGCGCTCTCGGAGTGGGACCACCCCGGCGACGTGTTCGCGTACGACGCGGCGGCCGACGAGACGACCCGGCTGACGGAGCTGAACGCCGACTACCTCGAGGAGCGGCACGTCGGGGAGCCGGAGGAGCTGTGGTTCGAGTCCGCGGGCGGCGGCGTCGAGGTGCAGGGGTGGGTGCTGACCCCGCCCGGCTTCGACCCCGAGGCCGACGACCCCGGCCAGTTCCCGCTGGCGGTCGAGGTCCACGGCGGCCCGCACGCGATGTGGACGACTTCGGGAACGATGTGGCACGAGTTCCAGACGCTCGCGGCCCGGGGCTACGTCGTCTTCTGGTCGAACCCGCGCGGGTCGACCGGCTACGGCGCCGACTTCATGCAGGCCATCGAGCGCGACTGGGGCGAGGTGACGCTGACCGACGTGATGGCTGGCGTCGAGCAGGTCGCGGACCGCGACTACGTCGACGACTCGAACGCGTTCCTCACCGGCGGCTCCTTCGGCGGGTTCATGACCGGTTGGGCGGTCGGGCACACCGACTACTTCCGCGCGGCGGTCGCCCAGCGCGGCGTCTACGACCTCACCGGCTTCTACGGCTCGACCGACGGCGCGTACAAGCTGCTGGAGGGCGACTTCGACACGACCCCCTCCGAGGAGCCGGGCTGGCTCTGGGAGCAGTCGCCCACCGGCCACGCCCACGAGGTCGACACGCCGACCCTGCTGATCCACTCGGAGGACGACACGCGGACGCCGATCTGCACGGCGGAGCTGTACCACCGGATCCTCCGGAAGAACGGCGTGGAGACGCGGATGGTCCGGTACCCCCGCGAGGGGCACGAGCTCTCGCGGTCGGGCGAGCCGGGTCACATCGTCGACCGCATCGAGCGCATCGCTCGCTGGTTTGACGGCTACTCCGACCACCACGACGCGCCGCGCGCGCTCGACCGCGACGATAACGACGGCCTGACCGCCGGAGAAAACGAGGACGAGAAGGAGCAGGAGAACGACGACGACGAGGACGAGTCGTAACCGCTCCGACCACTTTTTGAGTCCGGTGCGGTGCTGTTGCGGTGCTGTGCGGTCGCGATGCTGTAGCGGTGCTGTGCTGTCGGCGCGCGCCGCGGCGACCGCTTTGCGTGTCGCCGCGACCGCGCGAGGGAGGTCGCGGGCCGGGCGCGATGCGGTGTCTCCGGCGCGCTACCGCACGCCGGAGGCCAGCGAGAGCTTGTCTCTCGCGCGGCGTTGCGGTTCCGCGCCCGGCCCGCGGCCGAGGCTGGGGAGGTGCGAGGTTGCTGTGCGGTCGCGGGGCGGTTGCGGTGCTGTGCGGGGTGGGACTGAAAGGGGCAGCCGGCTCGGTCCGGCCCCGGCGCCGCAAGCACCGCAGCGGGCTGTGCGGAGAGCGAGGAGCGCAGCGCGTGTCGCGGCCGGTCGAGCCGGCTGGGGCTTTCTGGATGTTGCTGTCCAGATCAGCAGAGTTTGCGACGGAAACATCGTACGGAGAGCCGGCTGGGGCTTTCTGGATGTTGCTGTCCAGATCAGCAGAGTTTGCGACGGAAACATCGTACGGAGAGCCGGCTGGGGCTTTCTGGATGTTGCTGTCCAGATCAGCAGAGTTTGCGACGGAAACATCGTACGGAGAGCCGGCTGGGGCTTTCTGGATGTTGCTGTCCCGAGCAGCAGGATCAACAGCCGAAACAGAAACGGATCAGTCGCCGAACCTATCGCCCTCTACGTCCGCGTCGACTCGGAGCCGCCGCCCGCCTCCTCTTCCTCGGTGACCTCGACGCCCTCCGCGGCCGCCGCGTTGCCGAGGTCCTTCTCGGTCTCGACGTGCCAGCGGTCGACCTCCGACTCGTACTCCGCGAGGATGTCCGAGACCTCGGCTTTCAACTCGTCGTCGTTGACGTTCACCTCGAGCACGAACTCGTCGGCCTCCTCGCCGCGGCCGACCTGCTGGACGTTGGCGCTGATCAGGTCGTTGTCGAAGTAGTACGGCGCGAGCTGCGTCATCACCTTGCGGTAGACGGTGTCCTCGACCTTGCGGATCGCCTTGCGGCCCGCGGAGTCGGCCGCACGGGCGACGTGGCCGATCGACTCGTTCCAGCGGTCGAGCGCCTCGTCGCTGTCGCCCTCCTCGACCTTCTCGTACGACTCCGAGAGCTTCTCGCCGGCGGCCTGGAGGTCCTCACCGGCGCTCTTGCCGGCCTTCTCGCCTTCGCCCTCCGCGACGGAGGCCTGCTCGGCGGTCTTCTCCGAGACGTCCTCGTCGATGCGCTCGTGGGACTTCGGGCGCCACTCCTCCCACTCGTGGTAGGCGTCGCCTTCGGCGCCGGCCTCGCGCAGGGCCTGCGTGATGCGCTCGCCGTGCTCGACGACGTCGCCCCAGTCCCCGCGCACCTTGAACCCGGAGATGCTCTCTTCCATCGGCTTGTCGCCCGGCTATGCGTCGCTCAGGTATAAGTTTCCCCGCCGTCAGCCGGTCACACACCCCCGGAGTCGGTGGCAGAAACGCCTCGTCGTCGCCGAGCGCCACGCTGTGTCGCCCGGCCAGTCGGCCGGTCGGCCGCCGCGGCTCGGGCGCGTTACTCGTCCTCGGGAACCGGGTCGTTGCCCGGATCGGGGGACGGGGAGTGGGCGTCGCTGTGCATCGCACCGCGAACGAACGACAGCATCGCCGCCATCATGAGGAGCGTCGCGATAGTCGCCGCGACGGCGACGGCGAAGATGGGCTCGACCATGTCCGGTCATGCGCCATCGCGGACAATCAACGTATCGGCTTCGGTCGCCGCGTCCGTCCGCGCGCCGCGCGGTCGGCACGCGTGCGACTGCGTTCGCCCGGTCGGCGGCGGGCGGTCGCGGAACGGGGGTTTGGACAAACGGCCGTTTGAGCCTACAGAAGGCCTTTTCTCCGCGGGAGCCACCGAGCAGGCATGCACCGACGCACCATCCTGCGCGGCGCGGCCGCGGGCGTCGCGACGGCGCTCGCCGGCTGCGCCGAGAACTCGACGCCCGGCGACGATCCGACCGACTCGGAGGACGGGACGACCGAAGCCGGCGACGGTTCGGACGACGCGGACGGGGATTCCGGCGGCTCGGGCGGGGACTCCGACGGCGGCGACGGGACACCGACCGACGCCGACGCGCCCGCGCTGGTCGACGCCGCGCTGGAGCGGCGCGGCGACTGCTCGGAGCCCGGCACGGCTGCGACGGTCGCGTTCGCCGACGATGCCGTGACCGTTGACGGCTGTCTCGAGGCAGCGAACGGCTGTATCTACCCCGAGCTGGCGTCCGCGGGCTACGAGGACGACGCGTTCGTGGTCGCCGTCGAGGGCGTCGACGAGAGCGACCCGGACGAGGCGTGCACGCAGGCGATCGAGTACCGCGCCTACGAGGCGACCGCGAGCTTCGAGGGGGGCGTCCCCGCGACCGTCGAGGTCCGCCACGACGGCGAACTCGTGACGGAGGCGCGGTCCGAGTAGGTAGGCCACTTGGCTGGCCCGCCCGGTGCCGAGTCGGGCCGGAGCGGCCGGGGCTTATGCGTCTCCCGCCGTGAGGGTGTCCCATGGACGACGCCATCGCCGCGCTGACGACGCGGGAGAGCTGGCGCGCCGAGGGCGGCGCCGCTCGCGTGCACTACGCCGGCGCGACCGACGACGACCGATACGCGGTCGAGTACTACGCCGACGCCGAACGCGTGCTCTACTGGCGGGTGCCGTCCGACGGCGCGACCGCGGAGCCGGTGCCGCGCGCGACCGTCCCCGACCCGCTCAGGCGGCGCGTCCGCCGGGACCTCGAGGCCGCGAACGTGGACCCCGCGGTCGAGAAACGCAGCGTGTGAGGATCCGTCGGCAAACGGTTCCGCTTCGTTTCGGTTCGAAGGAAAGGTTCATTCATCGGTACGGGAAACCACGGCACGATGAGTAGTCCCGACTGGGAGAAGGACGACCCGTTCGAGGAGCAGCGGGACAAGATCGAGAACCCCATGAAGCGGCTGTTCCTCACCTACGGGCGCGACTACACGTTCCCCGTGAGCGTCGGGATCCTCGCGAGCGTCTTCGCCCGGCTCCTCGACCTCCTTCCGCCCCTGATGCTCGGCATCGCCATCGACGCGATCTTTCGCAACGAGGCCGCGTTCGACGAGCAGATCCCGCTCGTGCTCCTCCCGGACGCGTGGCTGCCGACCGGACAGACCGCCCAGTTCTGGTTCACCATCGCGGTGTTGGCCGGCGCGTTCGCGCTCGGGGCCGCGTTCCACTGGCTCCGGAACTGGGGGTTCAACGCGTTCGCACAGAACATCCAACACGACGTTCGGACGGACACGTACGACCAGATGCAGCGGCTCAACATGGACTTCTTCTCCGACAAGCAGACCGGGGAGATGATGTCCATCCTCTCGAACGACGTGAACCGCCTGGAGCGGTTCCTCAACGACGGGATGAACTCCCTGTTCCGGATGTCGGTGATGGTGCTCGGCATCGGCGTCCTGCTGGTGTGGATCAACTGGCAGCTCGCGCTCGTCGCGCTGTTGCCCGTCCCGATCATCGCCGTGTTCACGTACGCGTTCATCCGCATTATCCAGCCGAAGTACGCGGAGGTGCGCTCGACGGTCGGCAAGATGAACTCGCGGCTGGAGAACAACCTCGGCGGCATTCAGGTGATCAAGTCCTCGAACACCGAGGCGTACGAGTCCGACCGCGTCGACGACGTCTCCTTCGACTACTTCGACGCGAACTGGGACGCCATCGAGACGCGGATCAAGTTCTTCCCCGGCCTCCGCGTGCTCGCGGGTATCGGCTTCGTGCTCACGTTTATCGTCGGCGGGCTGTGGGTGTTCCAGGGGCCGCCCGGCCCGTTCTCGGGCGAGCTCTCCGAGGGGATGTTCGTCGTCTTCATCCTCTACACGCAGCGGTTCATCTGGCCGATGGCGCAGTTCGGACAGATCATCAACATGTACCAGCGCGCCCGCGCCTCCTCCGCGCGCATCTTCGGCCTGATGGACGAGCCCTCGAAGCTCGAACAGGACCGCAACGCCGCGGAACTGGAGGTCACCGAGGGCGAGGTCGAGTACGACGACGTCACCTTCGGCTACGGCGACGAGACGATCATCGAGGACGTGGACTTCACCGTCCCGGGCGGCGAGACGCTCGCGCTCGTCGGCCCCACCGGCGCCGGCAAGTCGACGGTCCTGAAGCTCCTGCTCCGGATGTACGACGTGGACGAGGGCGCGGTCCGCATCGACGGACAGGACGTCCGCGACGTGACCCTCCCCTCGCTCCGGCGCGCGGTCGGCTACGTGGGGCAGTCGTCGTACCTGTTCTACGGCACCGTCCGCGAGAACATCACCTACGGGAGCTTCGAGGCGGACCACGAGTCAGTCGTGGAGGCGGCCAAGGCCGCGGAGGCCCACGAGTTCATCCAGAACCTGCCGGACGGCTACGACACGATGGTCGGCGAGCGCGGCGTGAAGCTCTCCGGCGGCCAGCGCCAGCGCATCACCATCGCGCGCGCGGTGCTGAAGGACCCCGATATCCTCGTGCTCGACGAGGCGACCTCCGACGTGGACACGGAGACGGAGATGCTGATCCAGCGCTCGCTGGACCGGCTCACCGAGGACCGCACCACCTTCGCCATCGCCCACCGCCTCTCGACGATCAAGGACGCCGACACGATCCTCGTGTTGGAGGACGGCGAGATCGTCGAGCGCGGCACCCACGACGAGCTGATCGACGAGGACGGCCTCTACGCGCACCTCTGGGGCGTGCAGGCCGGCGAGATCGACCAGCTCCCCGAGGAGTTCATCGAGCGCGCCGCGAAGCGGACCGCCGAGGTCGACGCGGAGACGGACGACGACTGATACGCGACTGCCTCGAACGTCACTGTCGTCACTCTGTACGGCGCTTTTTTGGTTTTTGCTGTTGATCCTGCTACTCGGGACAGTACCGTCCAGAAAGCCCCAACCGGCTCTCCCGCATACAGAAACGGTTCTGTTGCAGATCGTGCTGCTTAGGACAGCAACGTCCAGAAAGCCCCAGCCGGCTCGACCGCGCCGGGCCTCGCTGCGCGCTCGCGCCTCTCCGCACAACCCGGCGCGAGTGCTTACGTCGGCCGGGCGGGATCGAGCCGGCTGCCCCTTTCAGTCCCGCCCCGCCCCGCCCCGCACCGCAACCGCAGCCTCGCACCTCCCCAGCCTCGCCGCGGCCGCGGTCGCGCGACCGCAACGCACCGCAGCGCGACCGCGGCCGCCGCCTCCCTCGCGCGCGTTTCTCGCGCGCGCCACCGCAGCGGTCCCCGGACCCGTCGTCACACCGAATTCCCGTTCGTTCCGTCGAGCGCTTCTCGACTGCCGCCTTTTAACTCGCCGGCCCGCGCAGGGCCGCTATGAACCTCGCGGACGCGACCTGGACCGACGCCCGCGACGCCGACGTCGGCGTGGCGTTTCTCCCGGTCGGCAGCACCGAACAGCACGGCCCGCACGCGCCGCTCGGGACGGACACGCTGAACGCCGTCTCCGTGGCGGAGGCGGCCGCGGACGCCTTCTCTTCGGATCAGGACCGCGGCGAGGCGCTCGTCGCCCCGCCGGTCGCGGTCGGCGTCGCCGAGGAACACCGCGCGTTCGACGGCACGCTGTGGGTCAGTCCGGACACCTTTCGCGCGTACGTGCGCGAGACCGCGGAGTCGCTGGTTCACCACGGCGTCGACCGCGTCGTGCTCGTCAACGGTCACGGCGGCAACGTCGAGGCGCTCGCCGAGGTCGCGCGGCGCTTCTCGCGCGACGACGGTCACCCCGGCTACGCGGTCGCGTTCACTTGGTTCGAGGCGGTCGGCGAGCACGGGAGCGACATGGGCCACGCCGGCCCGCTGGAGACCGCGCTCCTGCGCGCGACGCATCCCGACCTCGTGCGCGAGGAGCGCGTCGCGGACGCGGCCGCGGGCGGGTCTGACCGCTGGGGCGAGTGGGTCTCCGGGGTCAACCTCGCGCACGACAGCGACGAGTTCACGGCGAACGGCACGGTCGGCGACCCGCGCGAGGGGGACGCCGCGCGCGGCGAGGAGCTGTTGGACCTCGCGAGCGAGGCGCTCGCGGAGCTGGCGGCGGCGGTCGTCGAGCGGTCGTCGCGGAGCTGAAACGGGGGGCTGTCGTCAGTCGTCCGACTCGTCCTCGTCGTCGTCCTCGCCGGCAGCGTCGGCGGCGTCGGCGGCGTCCGCCAGCGACCCGCGGAGTTCGGGGACGGTCCCCGCGAGTTCGCCGACCGCGTCCGCGGCGTCCTCGATGTCGGCGATCAGCTCGGAGAGGTCGTCGATCTCGGCGCCGAGGTCGTCGGCGTCCTCGAAGGCGTCCGCGCGCTCGCCGAGGACGTAGCTCTTCTTGGCCTGTCGGACGTGCTCGGCCGCGTCGCCCACGTCGAGGGCGGACTTCAGGCCGTTGAGCACGCCGAGCGTGTTGTCCGCGTCGGTCTCCCACACCTCGTCCGCGCCGGGGAGCTCCGCGCGGGCCTCCGCGAGGTGGCCCTCCACCTCGTCGCGGACCTCCGCGGCCGCCTCGCCGAACAGGTCGTCGTCGTCGAACGTCGCCTGACTCATGCGTGGCACGTCGTACCGCGGGGGTTTAAAGCCGACCCCGAAATCGGAAGTAAAAACGGGCGGTAGGGGCCCGGATACGTGGGAGTCGGCCCGCGGGGCGTCCAGTTCCGCCTCGCTTCGCTCGCGGTCGGTGACCTCGGCTGCTCCGACCCGCGGTCCGGCCGAGGGTTCTGTCGTGGATCAGCCGCAGCGACCGGCCGGGAGCGGTCGAGGTATCGGCCGCGTGCTCTCGCCGGTACACGTAAACCCCGTCGCGTCGATACCCCGACCATGGCTGCGAAGGCGGAATTCCGGGACCGGCCGGACGTCGAGGTCGCGCTCCTCGACGCGCTGGTCGACCGCGGTGAGGAGGGCATGACGGTGTTCGAGCTCCGGGCCGCCGTCGACGCCGACATCGACCGGGTCGAGGAGGCGCTGAGCGCGCTGAAGGAGGACCGACTGATCACGGTCGAGCAGGGCGACTCACGGCTCCGGATCTACCCCCACGACCGCGTGGTGCCCGACCCCGACGCGAACGAGGACGACGGCCCCGGATTTTTCGAGTCGCTCCGCCGCAAACTCGGACTGTAACGCGGACTCTGCTGCTCAGCGCCATCCAGAAGGCCCCAGCCGGTTCGACCGCGCCGGGCTTCGCTGCGCTCCTCACCCTCAGGCCAGCGAGAGGCGTGTCGTCTCGTCCGCCGGAGAGGCGCGGACATCCCGCTGAGAACCCGCCGGTGGCGGGGGCTTTCTGGGTGATGGACGCAAACCCGGGAGCACGCTCGCTCGACGACCGGACACCTGCTGATCGACTCGCGGGACCCCGTCTCGCTATCGGTCGCGCGATCGCGCGTATCGCCGCACCTCGCCGCCCTCGTCGGTGCCGACGTGGACCTCGTCCGCGAGGCCGACGAACAGGCCGTGTTCGACGACGCCGGGAGTTCGGGCGAGCGTCGTCGCGAGGTCGTCGGGCGCCGAAATCGTGCCGAACTCGCAGTCGAGCACGAAGTTGCCGTTGTCGGTCACCACGGGGCCGTCCTTGCGCTCGGCGGTCCGAAGGGCCGGCTCGCCGCCCGCCGCCCGGACCGCGGTCGCGACGGTCGTCCGCGCGGCCGGGAGCACCTCCACCGGGACCGACCGGTCGAGCGCGTCGGTCACCTTCGAGGGGTCCGCGACGATCAGCAGGCGGTCGGCCGCGGCGTCGACCGACTTTTCGCGAGCGTGGGCCGCGCCGCCGCCCTTGATCAGCGCCGGGGCGTCGGCGGCGTTCGCGTCGTCATCGGCGCCGTCCGCATCATCCTCGCCGCCGGCGTTCTCGTCGTCACTGTCCGCACCGTCCTCGGCGCCCTCCCCGAACGCCACCTGATCGGCGCCGTCGATGGCGAGGTCGATGCCGGGCGCGTCCGGGCCAACCGCCTCGTCCAGGTCGAGCAGGGGGATTCCGCACTCGCGCGCCAGCTCGCGGGCCGCGAAGGAGGTCGGGACGCCCCGCACGTCGAGGCCGGCGTCGACCTGTCGGCCGATGGCGCGGATGGCGTGGGCCGCCGTCGAGCCGGTGCCGAGTCCGACCACGGTCCCGTCGCGCACCTGCTCAGCGGCCGACTCGCCCGCGCGGCGCTTCTGTGCCTCGGTGCCGCCGGTGGTCTTCATACGTCCGCGGACGGCGTCGGGGTTCAAAAAGGGCGGCGGGCGAGCGGCGGGCGGCGGGTGGTCCCCGCCGGCGGCGACTCAGCGCAGGCGGTCGAGGACGGCGTCGGGGTCGTACGCTAAGGAGAGTTCGCGGGACCGGCCGCGCCCCTCGACCTCGGCGTACTCGGCCTCGATGACGCCGAGCTGGTCGAGCTTGTTGATGATCTCGGAGTAACGCGTGTAGCCGAGGTCCGTCGCCTCGTGGAACGCCTCGTACACCTCGCCGGCGCGCTTCCCGTCGTGTTCCGCGAGCGTCTCCACGAGCGCGCGCTCGGAGTCGGAGAGCCCCCGCAGCGACCGCGAGAGGTGGACGAACTTCGACTTCTCGTAGGCGTCCTCGACGTCCTCCTCGGCGACCGTCCGGGAGGCGCGCATCTCCGCGTTGAGCCCCGCCCGGCGGAGCAGGTCGATCCCGACCCGGAGGTCGCCGCTCTCGCCGGTGAGCTCCGCGACGCGCTCCAGCTCGGGGCGGTCGATGACGCCCTCGTGGAAGCCGCGGTCGGCGCGCTCGCGGAGGATGTCGTAGATCTCGGTCGTGTCGTACACCGGGAAGTACACCTCCTCGGGCCGGAACACCGACTGCACGCGGGAGTCGAGTTCCTCGATCACGTCGAGCGAGAGGTCCGAGGAAACGACGATGACGCCGATGCGGGCGCCCGAGTGCGCCTCGTGGGCGCGGAGCAGGGAGTAGAGGGTGTCCGAGGCCTCGTTCTCGTAGAACAGGTAGTTCACGTCGTCGAGCGCCACCACGAGCACCTCGTCGTCCTCCACGAGGCGGTCGGTTATCTGCCCGAACAGCTTCTTGAAGGAGATGCCCGAGGAGGGGGGTTCGTAGTCGAAGACGCTCTCGAACAGGCGGGAGAAGACGGCGTAGCGCGTCGAGTCGACCTGGCAGTTGACGCGGACGGTTCGCACGTCGGTCTGGGCGCTCAACTCGCCGAACAGCTTCTGCACGGCGGTCGTCTTCCCAGTTCCGGGAGGCCCGCGGACCATCGTGTTGAGCGGCCGCGACCCGCGGACGGCCGGCCGGAGCGCGTACTTGAGGCTCTCCAGCTGGCTCTCGCGGTGTTTGAACGTCTCCGGGATGTAGTCGATCTCGAAGACGTGCTCGTCGCGGAAGACGGACTCGTCCCACGAGAGCATCCCGTCGTCGGGGTCGCCGGTCATCACCTACACCACGTCCGGCCGCGCACTTAACCGTTCCCCGGGCCCGGGGCGGAAGTAAAACTGGCCGATCGACGCCGCGAATCGCGCGAGGGAGGGAAGTCCGGTTTCACTATCACGCCGCTCGATTCGGCGGGAGTGGCGAGGGCACTCTTGCCCGTCCGCGACCGGCCGCCGTCGCGGGACCCGCCGCTACAGCACCGAGACGCCCCACGCGACCATCGAACTGACCATCAGGAACGCGAAGAACAGCGCGATGATCTGCTGTCTGTCCATGCGCCACCTACCGCCGAGGAGACGCATAACTCCTGTGTCGTGCCCCCGGCCGCGACCTTATACCCGAGCCAACGAGTCCGCGGTTCTTGTCTGTCACCTATTATCGTAATAGGTGTTTGAACCCCCTCAAGGGGATAGTAACCTTCATGTTCCCTCACGCTCGACCGGTGGATATGGCATCCAACGGGCTGTCGAGCGCGATGACGCTGTACGGGGCGCGAACGCTGACGCTCTCGCAGGCGGCCGCGCAGGCGGGCCTCTCGGAGGCGGAGTTCGTGGAGCAACTCGAACGGCACGGCATCGAGGTCGCCGAGTCCGAGCGCGCCCGCGCGCTGGGCGGCGACACCTCGCCCGCGAGCGCGGACTGAGCGTCGCTGACGCTCCCGATCGGGGTTTTGGGAGGACCGGATCGGTCGGAGCGCCGGTAGGCGGTTTTTCCTCTTTCGCGTCGGACAGCGACGGCGTCGGCGACCTACTCTTCGGCGTTCTCGGGGACGAGGTGGAGGTCGCCGGCGCGCGTTTTGAACGCCCGCACGGTGTCGGCGTCCTCGTCGACGAACTCGGGGTTCGCGACCGTCCGCGCCTCGTAGGTCTCGGGGTCGAGCACTTGGACCGCGTTCTCGTCTTCGACGGTCACGACGGTCGTCTCCTCGGCGTCCGCGTGCTCGCCCAGGCGGTCGGCCTCGGGCGCCTCGCCCTCGTCGAAGGCCGACTCGTAGGCCTCACCGGAGTCGAGCCGAACACCCTTCAGTCGTCCCGAGACGCCGGTGACGAGCACCGGGCCGTCGCCGTCGTCCGGGTCGACGATCTCGCCGGGCGCGAACCGCGGGAGCCGGACCGCGAACGTGACGCGGTACACCTCGTTTCCGTCGCCGTCCTCGGTGACGAGCGTGGGGTACGACTCGAAGGACCCGCCGAGCGCGTCGGTGATCCGGGAGGCGACGTTCTGGCCGATGCGGTTGGTCGAGACCTTGATGTTCGGCCCCTCGTCGGTCTCCTTGATCTCCGTGATGAACGCCTCGCGGTCGCCGTCGCCCTCCTGGTCGGCGACGTACGACTCCGCGATCTCGACGGCCTCGGCGCGCTCCTCGGGGGTGAGCTCGCGCTCGTCCGCGCGGATCTGCACGATCCCGGCGTAGTAGCCGCCGGCGATGCGCCCGCAGCGGTCGCAGGTGCCGCGCGAGATCTTCACCGGGACCGTCACGTCCGCCTCGCGGAGCTCGCCGCGGACGATCCCCGAGAAGTGGCAGTGCATCCGGATGTTGTTCTGGTCGACCTGCTCGGGTTCGACGCCCCACTCCACTTCGCGGGCCTTCAGGTGGACGCCGAGCGCCTCGGCGGTCTCCTCGACGGCCACGTCGGTGTAGTCGCGGGCGTCCACGTCGACCCACGTGTTGCCGCGGTGGACCGCGCCGCAGCCGGAACAGACCAGCACCTCCAGCCGGTCGGGGGCGTCGACAAGTTCGAAGTCGTCGAAGTAGCAGTCGTCACAGAGCTTCGCGTCCCGCTCGCGGGGCGCGCCGGGGAGCGGCTCCGCGCGCTCCGGAACGGCGTCGCCACAGCGGGGACAGAACTCGCGGGACTCGGTCATTGATCCCTCCGTACGCGCGTGAGGCGTTTAAGCGGACCGAACGCCCGGTCCGCGGTCCGTCGCCGCCGGCGCCTCCGGTCGCGACCGAACCGGTTCGGCGATCTCCGCGCCACCGGCAGGGAATGGCGGCGAGCGCGCCTTTAGGACCCGTGCGACCCATGCGGGAGACATGGCAGACGACAGCCAGCGGTTCGCGACGCGCAGCCTGCACGCCGGCGCCGAGCCCGACCCGACGACCGGGTCGCGGGCGACGCCCATCCACCAGACGACCTCCTACGCGTTCGACGACGCCGACCACGCGGCGCGGCTGTTCGCGCTGGAGGAGCCGGGCAACATCTACTCGCGGATCATGAACCCGACGAACAGCGTCTTAGAGGAGCGGATCGCCTCGCTCGAGGGCGGGGTCGGCGCGGTCGCGACGAGTTCGGGGATGGCCGCGCTCAACCTCGCGACGTTCCTCCTGGCCTCGGCGGGCGACAACATCGTCTCCGCGTCGTCGCTGTACGGCGGGACCTACACCTACCTCACCCACTCCGTCGAGCGCCGGGGGGTCACGACGCGGTTCGTCGACACGCTCGACGTCGAGGCGTACGCGGAGGCCATCGACGAGGACACCGCCTACGTCCACCTGGAGACGATCGGCAACCCCGCCCTCGTGACGCCGGACATCGAGGCGATCGCCGAGGTGGCCCACGAGCACGGCGCTCCCCTGCTCGTCGACAACACGTTCGCGACGCCCGCGCTCTGTCGCCCCCTCGAACACGGCGCGGACCTCGTCTGGGAGTCGACGACGAAGTGGATCACGGGCAACGGGACCACCATCGGCGGCGTGCTCGTCGACGGCGGCTCGTTCCCCTGGGCCGAACACGCCGACGACTACCCGGAGATCGCCGCGGAGAACCCGGCCTACCACGGCGTCAACTTCGCGGAGCGGTTCGGCGACGCCGCGTTCACCTACGCCGCGGTCGCCCGCGGTCTCCGCGACCTGGGGAACCAGCAGTCGCCGTTCGACGCGTGGCAGACGATCCAGGGGCTCAACACGCTTCCCCTGCGGATGGACCGCCACTGCGAGAACGCGGCGATCGTCGCGGAGTTCCTCGCGGACCACGAGGACGTCTCGTGGGTGAACTACCCCGGCCTCTCCGACCACGAGACCCACGAGGCGGCGAGCGAGTACCTCGAGGGCGGCTACGGCGGCATGATCACCTTCGGGCTGGAGGCGGGCTACGACGCCGCGAAGGCGACCGTCGAGCACGCGGAGCTCGCGTCGCTGCTGGCGAACGTCGGGGACGCGAAGACGCTGATCATCCACCCCGCCTCGACGACCCACCAGCAGCTCACCGACGCGGAGCTCGAGGCCGCGGGCGTCACCGACGACATGGTTCGGCTCTCGGTCGGGATCGAGGACCCGGAGGACATCCTCGCGGACCTCGACGCGGCCATCGCGGCGGCGACCGAGTAACTGCGCGACGGCGGAAGCGTGCGACAGCGGCGGAAGCGTGCGACAGCGGCGGAAGCGTGCGACAGCGGCGGAAGCGCTCGACGGCGGCGGAAGCGCTCGACGGCGGCGGCGAAACGGTTACACTACCGGCGCCCCACCTCTCACGCACATGACGAAAGTGAGCGTCGTCGGCGCCGCCGGCACGGTGGGAGCAGCGACCGCGTACAACCTCGCGCTCCGGGACGTGGCGGACGAGCTCGTGCTCGTGGACATCCCCGACCAGCGCGAGACGACGGTCGGGCAGGCCGCGGACGCGAACCACGGGGTCGCCTACGACTCGAACACGACCGTCCGGCAGGGCGAGTACGCGGACACCGCCGGCTCGGACGTGGTCGTGATCACGGCCGGCATCCCCCGCCAGCCGGGCCAGACCCGGATCGACCTCGCGGGCGACAACGCGCCGATCATGGAGGACATCGGCGCTCGCCTCGCCGAGTACAACGACGACTTCGTGACGGTGACGACCTCGAACCCCGTCGACCTGCTCAACCGCCACCTCTACGAGGCGGGCGACCGCGACCGCCACCAGGTCGTCGGGTTCGGCGGCCGCCTCGACTCCGCGCGCTTCCGCTACGTTCTCTCCGAGCGCTTCGACGCGCCCGTCAGGAACGTCGAGGCGACGATCCTCGGCGAGCACGGCGACGCGCAGGTGCCGATGTTCTCGAAGGTTCGCGTCGACGGTCGCGACCCGACGTTCGACGCGGACGAGCGCGAGGCGATCCTGGGCGACCTCCAGGAGTCCGCGATGGACGTCATCGAGCGCAAGGGCGCCACGCAGTGGGGGCCCGCGACCGGCGTCGCCCACACCGTGGAGGCGATCGTCCGCGACACCGGTGAGGTGCTCCCCTGCTCGGTGGTGCTCGACGGCGAGTACGGCTACGAGGACACCGCCTTCGGCGTGCCGGCGAAGCTCGGCGCGAACGGGATCGAGGAGGTCGTCGAGTGGGAGCTGGACGACTACGAGCGCGACCTGATGGACGACGCGGCCGAGAAGCTCTCCGAGCAGTACGACGAGATCGCGTAGACCGTTCGCCGTTCGCGGCTTTTCGTCTTGACCGCTCGCTGTACGCTGGTTTTTGAGTGATCGAGCGTGCTGCTTCGCTCGTCGGTAACGCTCAGAAAGCCCTCGGCCGCTCGCGGTCGCTGCGCGACATATCCGCGCCTCTCCACACAGCCCGGCGCGGATAGGGGTCGACGCAGCGACTCCCCTTCGGCGCGACCGGCCTCCCCCTTTCAGTCCGCCGCGAGACAAACCGCGTCTCGCGAGCCTCCGGCGTGCAGTAGCGCGCCGGAGACGCCAGGGCGGTTTCTGTCCGAGAAGTCGTCGCGGCCGGCTGTTCGGTGATTCGTCACACCGGCTGTCAGGCAAGCGTGGCCTCTCACCTCCCCAACCTCGGGCCGGGAGCGGCCGCGGGACCGCACAGCCCCGCACGGCATCGCGGCCGCGCCCGCCCCTCCCTCGCGCAGTCGCGGCGACACGCTCCGCGGTCGCCGCGGCGCGCGCCGGACGTGGGACAGCCGGGGGGGGGGGGGATTTTTCTCGAACAGGTCAGTCCGGACTGCCGAACAGGCTGGAGTGGACCGGCGCGTGGGGGTTCTCCTCCGTCGCGTCGGCCGGCTCGTCGGCTTCCGCGGCATCGGTCACGGACCGCCCCTCGACGCCCTCCTCGAGGAAGTCCGCGACCGGGGGACCGACGGACTCCGGCTCGACGAGGAACGCGTCGTGGCCGTGGTCCGAGTCGACCACGTGGTGCGCGACCGGGACCTCGGAGGCGCGGAAGGCGTCCGCGACCTCGGCGCTCTGGCCGACGGTGAAGTGCCAGTCGCCGGTGAAGGAGACCAGGAGGGCCTCGCCCTCGAAGGCGGCCAGCGCGTCCGCGTCGGAGCCGTACCCCGCCGCGAGGTCGTACTCGTCCATCGCTCTGGTGAGGTAGAGGTAGCTGTTCGCGTCGAAGCGCTCCACGAACCCCGCCGCGTTGTAGTCGAGGTACGACTCCAGTTCGCGGTAAGGGAAGAACGTCGCGGCCGGGTTCTCGGGGAGCCCCAGGCCGCCCTCCTCCCGCGAGAGGGAGTCCCGGCCCGCGGACCGCCGGCCGAACTTCCGCGCCATCGAGGCCTTCGAGAGGTACATCACGTGACCGATCTGTCTGGCGATGGCGAGGCCGTCGTCCGGGTCGGGCCGGTCGTCGCCGTAGTAGTCGCCGCCGTTCCAGGCGTCGTCCGCGCGGATGGCGCGGCGCGCGATGGCTTCCAGCGCGAGCGACTGCGGGTCGAGCCGGGCCGCGGCCGCCAGCGCCACCACATAGTCGGCGTCGTCCGGGTAGCGCTTGGCCCACTCCAAGGCGTTCATCCCGCCGACGCTCCCGCCGACGACCGCGTGCAGGCGGCCGACGCCGAGGTGGTCGAGCAGTTCCCGCTGCGCGCGCGCCCAGTCCTCGACCTGCACCGGCGGGAACCGCGCCCCCCACCGGTCGTGGTCCGGCTCGTCGTCGCCCAGGTCCAGGTCCGCGGGGCGCTCGCTGGCTGGGCCGGAGGAGCCGTAACAGGAGCCCGGGACGTTCGCACAGACCACGTAGTACTCGGTCGTGTCGATGGCCTTGCCCGGGCCGACCACGTCGTCCCACCACGCGCGGGCCTGTCCGGCCTTGCCGTCGCCGTCTTCGCTCGCGGTGCCGTTCGCAGCGTCCGCGTCCTCGTCCGCTCCGCGCCCGGCCGCGCTCGGCGTACGTGCGACGTTCTGCGACCCGGTGAGGGCGTGGCAGACCAACACTGCGTTGTCGCCGGTGAACTCGCCGTAGGTCTCGTAGGCGACCCGCAGGTTCGGCACCGACTGCCCGCAGGCGAACTCGAACTCGCCGAGCGCCGCGACGCCGCGATCCGCGTGCGGGGCGCTCATGTCTCCGGCCGTTCCTCCCCGGCCGCGAGCCCCGCGTCGAGGTCGGCGATCACGTCCTCGGGGTCCTCGATGCCCACGGAGAGCCGGAGCATGTCGGGGTAGACGCCGGCGGCGACCTGCTCCTCCTCGGTCATCTGCGCGTGGGTCGTGGAGGCGGGGTGGATGATCAGCGTCTTCGCGTCGCCGACGTTCGCGAGGAAGCTCGTCAGCTCGACCGACTCGCACAGCGTCTTGGCCGCTTCGTAGCCGGCGTCGACGCCGAAGGTGACCATGCCGCCGTAGCCCTCCAGGTACCGGCTCGCGTTCTCGTGGGTGGGGTGGTCCTCGAACCCGGGGTAGGTGACCCAGTCGACGCGGTCGTCCGAACGCAGGAACTCGGCGACTTCCCGGGCGTTCTCGCAGTGGCGGTCCATCCGCAGGGGGAGCGTGTTGAGCCCCTGGATCGTCTGCCACGCGTCGAACGGCGACTGCTGGCCGCCCGTGGGACGCACGCCGCGCTGCCGGGCGACGTTCGCGAAGGCGGCGTCGCCGAACTGCTCCGTGAAGTCGATGGGGAACGCGGGCGACTGGCCCGACAGCTCGTCGTAGTCGGCCTCGGGGTGGTCCCACGGGAAGGTCCCGCCGTCCACGACGACCCCGCCGACGGTCGTTCCGTTGCCCGTGATCCACTTGGTCGTCGACTCCCAGACGACGTCCGCGCCGTGCTCGACCGGCCGGCAGAGGTAGGGGGTCGCGAACGTGTTGTCGACCACCAGCGGGACCGCGTGGTCGTGGGCGATGTCGGCGAGGCGCTCGAAGTCCGGCGTGACGAGCGAGGGGTTGGCGATCGTCTCGACGTGGACGTAGGCGGTGTCCTCGTCGATCGCCGCCTCGTAGGCGTCGTAGTCGAGGGTGTCGACGAGCCGGGCCTCCACGCCGCGCCGGCTCGCGATCGAGGTGAGGTACGCCGAGGTGCCGCCGTACATCTCCGAGCTGGCGACCACGTTGTCGCCCGCGCGGGCGAGTACCGTCGTGATGGCGTCGATGGCCGCCATCCCGGACCCCGTCGCGACCGCGCCCGACCCGCCCTCCAGGTCCGTCAGCCGGTCCTCCAGCGCCCCCACGGTGGGGTTCGAGAGCCGCGAGTAGATGTGGCCGTCCGCGCGCAGCGCGTACATCTCCGCGGTCGTGTCCGCGTCCTCGAAGACGAACGACGTCGTCTGATGAATCGGCGTCGCTCGCGCGCCCGTGGACGGATCCGGATCGGTCCCGGCGTGGAGGCTCCGGGTCCTGAACCCTCTGGTCATGTGTAGTACGCATATATCTCCACACGTCTATAACCGTCAGTTACGGCAACGCCTGCCGCCCGCGGTGACGGAACGCGGTCGGCCGCGCCGGCTCGCCTCCGCCGAAGCGTGGGTTTATCCCCGGTGACGCGCCTACTGCCGCTCATGTCCGTCGCCGGTCCCCCGGTTCCCGAACTCGCCGCCGACGCGGCCGCCTGCGCGGATCGGCTCCGCGAGGCCGACCGCGTGCTGCTCGCCTCCCACATCGACGCGGACGGGATCACGAGCGCCGCGGTCGCCACGACCGCGCTCGCCCGGGCCGGGATCGACCACGAGGTCGTCTTCGAGAAGCAGCTCGACGAGGCCTCTATCGCGGGGATCGCCGCCCGCGACTACGACACCGTGCTGTTCACCGACTTCGGGTCGGGACAGCTCGACGTCATCGCCGCCCACGAGGCGGCCGGCGACTTCACCCCCGTCATCGCCGACCACCACCAGCCGGCCGACGCCGCGACCGAGTTCCACCTCAACCCGCTGCTGGTCGGCCTCGACGGCTCCTCGGAGTTGTCCGGCGCGGGCGCGAGCTACGTGCTCGCCCGCGCGCTCGAACCCGACGGCGGCGACAACCGCGACCTCGCCGCGCTCGCCGTCGTCGGCGCGGTCGGCGACATGCAGGACGGCGACGACGGCCTCACCGGCGCCAACGAAGGGATCGTCGCCGAGGCCGTCGAGGCCGGCGTGCTCGAGACGCGAACCGACCTCGCGCTGTACGGCCGCCAGACTCGCCCGCTCCCGAAGCTGCTGGAGTACGCCACCGACGCTGGGATCCCGGGGGTCTCCAACGACGAGGCGGGCGCTATCTCCTTCCTCTCCGGCCTCGACCTGCAGTTGAAGCAGGGGGGCGACTGGCGGCGGTGGGTGGACTTAGACGACGAGGAGCGGCGCACCCTCGTCTCCGCGCTGATGCAGCGCGCGGTCTCGTCGGGCGTCCCCGCCGACCGCGTCAACGACCTCGTCGGCACCTCCTACACGCTGGTCGCTGAGGAGCGCGGCACCGAGCTCCGCGACGTGAGCGAGTTCTCGACGCTGCTCAACGCCACCGCCCGCTACGAGCGGGGCGACGTGGGGCTTGCGGTGTGTCTGGGCGATCGCGACGACGCGCTCGCGGAGGCCCGGAGCCTCCTCCGGAACCACCGCCGGAACCTCTCCGAGGGGCTCCAGTGGGTGAAGACGGAGGGCGTCACGCACGAGGACCACCTCCAGTGGTTCGACGCCGGCACCCGCATCCGCGAGACGATCGTCGGCATCGTCGCCGGCATGGCCGTGGGGTCGCCGGCCGTCGATAGCTCCAAGCCCATCGTGGCGTTCGCGGAGAAGAACGACGAGGAGCTGAAGGTCTCCGCCCGCGGCTCCCACCGACTCGTTCGCCAGGGCCTCGACCTCTCGGCGGTGATGCGGGAGGCCAGCCGGTCCGTCGGCGGCGACGGCGGCGGCCACGACGTGGCCGCGGGCGCGACCATCCCGACCGGCGAGCGCCGCGGCTTCCTCACCGCCGCCGACGAGCTGGTGGGCGAGCAACTCGGCTGAGGACGACGGCCGGTCCGTCCCGCCGAAGACCGGGACCGAACCGTCGCCAGGGCCGGCGCGGCATGGGCTTATGTACGTCGCCCCCACAGGTGAGACCGAATGAGTGAACTCGTCTCGACGGGGGTCGACGGGCTGGACGCGATCCTCAACGGCGGCATCACGAAACGCTCGACGGTGCTCGTCTCCGGGAACCCGGGCACCGGAAAGAGCATCTTCGGAATACAGTATCTCCACGCGGGCGCGACCGAACACGACGAACGCGGCGTCTACGTCTCCTTCGAGGAGAACGCTTCGGACATCGAGGAAGCGGCCGCGTCCGTCGGGTTCGACGACTTCTCCGACCTCGTGGACGCGGGGGAGATCGTGATCCACGACAAACGCGAGATGCTCCGTGAGGAGGATTTCTCGGAGGCGGTCGACAAGCTGCTGGAGACGGTCGCGGACGGCTCCTTCGACCGCCTCGTCCTCGACTCGCTGTCGATGTTTCAGCTGTTCTTCGAGAGCGAACGCGAGCAACGGACCTCCCTGCTGAAGTTCTCGGACATCCTCAAGTCGAACGGCCTCACCTCGCTGCTGATAAACGAGCAGGGCGCCGTCTTCCCGGACACCGAAGTCGGGCTGGAGAACTTCCTCACGGACGGCAACATCTACTTCATTCAGACGCCCACCGACTCCGGGGTCAACCGATACGTCTGGGTGGCGAAGATGCGGAAACAGGCCATCGACACGGACATCTTCCCGATGGAGATCGGCGACGGGGGGATCACGGTCCACGACCGCGCCGGCGGCTTCTCGATGATGGGGCGGTCCGAGGATTCACTCTGACTCAGTCCGACTCCGAAGAGAGCTGCCGCCACACGTCGTCAAGCCGGTCTTTGACCGTGGTCCGTTCGGTCACCTCGACGGTCAGTCCGCTCCGGAAGTCCAGGTCGATCTCGTCGACGCATCGCCGATACACCTTCACACGCCGGCGGTCCTCCGAGAGCGTTCGGTCGTGAAGCTCCAGCAGTTCGGCCTCTTCCAACTCGTCGATGCGCCGGTAGCACGTCGCGATGGGGACGTCGAGCTGCTCGCTGAACTCCTTGGCGGACTTGGGCTCGCCGGCGGCGCTCAGAATCTCCGTGTTGTACTTGTTCCCGAGGATCGAGATCAGCTCCTCCCCCTCCATTCGTGAATATCTACTTTGATTCCCCTCGCCAAAAGTATACTGGATACCCCGATTCCCCGGCGAAATCGGCCGTCCGCCGATATCGGGGCTGATACTGCGGAGGCGGAGTCGGCCGCTCGACGGCCGCGGACGCTGCCCGCCGCTTTCGTTCCCGGTCCGCGTCCGCGAGGTCCCCCCGACGATGCGGCGTGTGACCCCGTGCCTCAGCGGAACTCGTTCGACGGGTTTAATAGAAACCCGGCGATACTGTTAGATCCGAAGAGATGAGGACCCCGTCCCTGCGGTCCGCCGTAAGACGGGATCTGATGTGAGCCAACGACGTTCGGTGTCACCCGCTTTCGCGTGTGACCCGAACACGGACCATGCAATGGTGCGAACCAGTCTAACTGGTTCAATCCGCCATACCCCCTTCACACCGGGAACCAGGTGTGAAGGAACCATTCCGGTTGATCCTGCCGGAGGCCATTGCTATCGGGGTCCGATTTAGCCATGCTAGTTGCACGAGTTCAGACTCGTGGCATATAGCTCCGTAACACGTGGCCAAACTAC
>NZ_JBNLIA010000018.1:0-23557 GCF_050122995.1 Haloparvum alkalitolerans | reverse complement strand
CCCGAGACCCCGAAGGGTCCCGGTCGCCCCCTCGCGGGAGCGTTCTTCGCATTCATTCGAATGGCAGGCCAGTACTTAACCCCGTCGAAGCGATCGACGTACGGCATGCGGTTTCACGCGCCGCGGACGACGATCGATCGTGAGAGTCGAGCACCGCGAGCGCCGCAGCTCGCGGGCTCGGCCATCGGCGAAAGGTATCGCGCGGTCGGAGGTCGAGCGGTCATCCCGTGCTCGCACAGCGGGTCCCGCCGAATGACTGGCCGCGCGACCGGGCGTAGCGACTCGTCGGTCGTATAAGCGTCGAAAAACGCGGATCGGTGCGGCCCGGGAATTACTCTTCGAGGTGTTTGATGCCCTGCTTGGAGACGTTCGCTTCGGTGATCTCCTCGGGCATCCAGTCGGGGCTGTTGTCGGGTGCCGTCTCCTCCCACGCCCAGCCCTCGTAGATGTGGACCTTGTCGGTCCCTTTCTCCCGAAGCTTGAGCTCGGTCTTGTCGGCCGCGGACTCCGAGTTCGCGGGGTCCAGCCGACGGGCCGCCTTCAGCGCCGCCTGCCGCGGCGTGTTACCCGAGTAGACGCTCGACTCCGAACCGTCGTCTTCGCGCAGCGCGAAGTTCCGCTTACCGTCTTCACGTACCATGGTTTTTGACCTCCATGGCAATCCAACACACAATCTGTTATAAATATATCGGGCAGATAGGGGGACGGCGGCTCCTTCTATTTATAACCTTGTGGTGGTTGCGGGCTCGACCGCCCCCGAAACGCCGATAATTCGGCACAGGTCCGGTGCAAAATCCGCGGTGTGACGGGTCATCTCGCTCGCCCGCGGTCGGTTCCGGCCGATGAACGAGGGTGTGGAACGGGCGGTCGGACCGGATCCTCAGGGGTGCGCGCGTCGCGATGGCCGCGAGGCGTCCGTCGATGTCTGCGGCGCCTACATCGCGTAAACAACACTTATGTATCTCGTGCGGCGAGGTTGGGGCAGACAACCGCGATGGTTCGCAAGAAGAAGCTCAGTCCGAGTGGCGCCAAGGACGAGGACGGCGAGTACCACAACGTCCACGTGAACCTCCACGAGGACGAACTCGCCGTCGCCGGGATGGACATCGGCGACGAGGTGTTCGTCCGCGTCCGCGACGGCAAGATCATCATCCAGAAGGCCGAGTCGGACCCCGAAGACCTCGAACACGACTTCTGACGCCGCGCTTTTTTACCGCCTCCCGTCGGTGACCCCGATCGAGTCGCTCGGGTCCGGCGGCTTCATGGGCGTTCGCTCCGAGGGACCGACAATGACGAGCGCGTACGATCTCTGCAAGCCGCTGTTGTTCGCGCTGCCGCCCGAGACCGCCCACCGGGCGACGCACGGGCTCCTGCGAGCGGTACAGGGCACGCCCGCGACCGACCTGCTCCGTCGCCGGTACGTCGTCGAGGACGAGCGGCTGGAGACGGAGACGTTCGGCTGCGCGTTTCCGAATCCCGTCGGCGTCGCGGCCGGCTTCGACAAGAACGCGGAGGTGCCGCGAACGCTGGCGGCGCTCGGCTTCGGCCACGTCGAGGTCGGGGGCGTCACCGCGGAGCGCCAACCCGGAAATCCTCGGCCCCGGATGTTCCGGCTGAAGGAGGACCGCGCGCTGATCAACCGGATGGGGTTCAACAACCACGGCGCGGACGCGGTCGGCGAGCGCCTCGACGCGGAGCCGCTCCCGGACGTGCCCGTCGGCATCAACGTCGGCAAGTCGAAGTCGACCCCCCTCGAGGAGGCGGCCGACGACTACCTGTACACCTACGAGCGCGTCGCGGACGCGGGCGACTACTTCGTCGTCAACGTCTCCAGCCCGAACACGCCCGGACTGCGCGAGTTACAGAACAGGGAGGCGCTCGAACGCATCCTGGGAACGCTGTCGGACGCCGGCGCCGCCCCCCTGCTCGTGAAGTTCTCGCCGGACCTCCCCCGGCCGGCCGTCGAGGAGGCGCTCGCGGTCGTCGACGACCTCGAACTGGACGGCGTCATCGCGACCAACACGACCACCTCGCGGCCCGACTCGCTCCGGAGCCCGAACCGGGCCGAGCGCGGCGGCCTCTCGGGCGCACCCATCGAGGGGACCGCCACGGAGATGGTCCGGTTCATCGCGGAGCGCACGGACGTGCCGGTCGTGGGCGTCGGCGGCGTCTCGGACGCCGCGGGCGCGTACGCGAAGATCAGGGCGGGCGCCTCGCTGGTCCAGCTATACACGGGGCTGGTCTACGAGGGGCCGAGCCTCGCCCGCGAGATAAACGAGGGGCTGCTCGACCTGCTTGAGCGGGACGGCTTCGACTCGGTCGCGGACGCGGTCGGCGCCGACCTGTAGTGGGATCCGGCGAGGCGTTCGACGGCGAACGCCGACAGAAAACGCCGACAGAAAAACCGCGGTCCCGAAGCGCTACGTCTCGGGCTCGTTGCGGACGATGACGACCACGTCGCCGACCTCCAGCAGCTCGCCCTCGCCGTCGTAGCGGCGCTCGCGCTCGACGGTGAACTCGTCCGCCGTGAGTTCGAATCCGGCGACGCGGAGTTCCTCGCCCGCGAGGTCGTAGTCGTCCTGTGCCAGCGCGGCCTCGATGTCGCCGATGTCGTCGCCGTACTTCGGGCCGACGGTGGCGTAGTCGAGGTCGATCCCGGCGACCACCGTCTCGACGGGCGCGTCGGCGTCCGGGTGGACGGTCAGGTCGTCGACGTGCATCACGCCGGTGATGTCGGCCTCGAAGCCGCGGACGTCGCCGTACACCTCGACGGCGTCCAGCGTCGCGTTCATCGGGAGCTGGTTGTCGCTTTTGTACTTCCGGAGCGCGCCGACCACGTCGGTCGCCGCGACGCCGGCCGCGTGGTCCGCCTCCAGTCCGAGCGGCTCGGGCCAGTCGGCGAGGTGGATCGAGTCGGCCGCAGGGTCGGCGGCACCGTTGGCGGCCTCGTCAGCCTCCGTCTCGGCGACCGCGTCGGCGTACATGTCGTGCCACAGCTCCTCGGTCACGTGCGCGAGCAGGGGCGCGAACAGCTTCAGGAACCGGCGGTGGGCCGTCCGGAGCGCGTACGCCGCGGAGGCGTCCTCGCGGTTCTTGACGATCTCGAGGTAGTCGTCACAGAACGTGTTCCAGAAGAACGTCCGGAGCCCGTCGCGCGCCTTCGAGAACTCGCGGCGCTCCAGAAGCTCGGTGGTGGACTCGATCTCGCGGTCGAGTTCGGCCAGCAGCCAGCGGTCGATCTCGCGGAGCTCGTCCGGCTCGTCCGGGAACGGCTCCGGCGCGAGCGACTCGACGAGCTTCGAGGCGTTCCACAGCTTGCGGATCAGCTTCTCGCCCGCGCGGAGGCCCTTCTCCTGATAGGGGAGGTCGTCGCCGACCGCGGAGCCGGCCGCCCAGAAGCGGGCCGCGTCGACCGGGAACTCCTCCATCACCTCGCCGGGGTCGACGACGTTCCCCTTCGACTTCGACATCTTCTCGCGGTTCTCGTCGAGCACCATCCCGTTGATCATCGCCGACTCGAACGGCACCTCGTCGGTGTGCTCGTAGCACTTGATGACGGTGTGGAACAGCCAGAAGGAGATGATGTCGTGGCCCTGCGGACGCACGTCCATCGGGTAGATCTCCGGCCGCTCCATGGTGAACGCCTCGGCGTCCGCGTCCCAGTCCCAGCCGGCGTTGATGAGAGGAGTCAGCGAGGAGGTCGCCCACGTGTCGAGCACGTCGTCCTCGGGGACGAACTCGCCGTGGCCGCACTCGGGGCAGGCGTCGACCGGCGGGTCGTCCGAGAGGGGGTCGACCGGGAGGTCGCCCTTCTCGGCGACGACCGTGTGGTCGCAGTCGGCGCAGTACCACACCGGGAAGGGGATGCCCGAGGAGCGCTGGCGGGAGATGAGCCAGTCCCACTGGAGCCCCTCGACCCAGTGCTCGTACCGCGTGAACATCTTCTCGGGGAACCACTCCATCTCGCGGCCGGCCTGCAGGTACTCCTCGCGCTTGTCGAGCACCTGGATGTACCACTGCTCGGTGACGAGGAACTCGACGCCGACGCCGCAGCGCTCGTGGACGTTGACGGTGTGAGTGATCGCGCGGCGGTCGAGGAGGAACCCCTCGTCGTCCAGGTCGGAGACGATGGCCTCGCGGGCCTCGTTCGAGTGCATCCCCTCGTAGGTCTCGGCCACGTCGGTCATGTGGCCGGACTCGTCGATGGCGACGCGCAGGTCAAGGTCGTGGGCCTGGTACCACTCGATGTCGTTCTGGTCGCCGAACGTACAGCACATCACGATGCCCGACCCCGTCTCCATGTCGACGCGGTCGTCCGCGATGATCGGCACGTCGTGGCCGAACAGCGGGACCTCGGCGTCCGCCCCGACGAGGTGCTGGTTGTCGTCGTCCTCGGGGTGGACGAAGACGGCGACGCAGGCGGGCAACAGCTCCGGCCGCGTCGTGGAGATGGTGAACTCCTCGCCGGCGTCGGCGACCGAGAACGCGATGTCGTGGAAGTGGGAGTCGTGTTCGGCGTCCTCCGTCTCGACCTGCGAGATGGCGGTCTCGCACTCCGGACACCAGATGGCGGGCGCCTTCTCGCGGTACTCGCGGCCCTGGTCGTACAGGTCGATGAAGGAGAGCTGGGAGACGCGCTGGACCTCGGGGGAGATGGTGCGGTAGGTGTTGTTCCAGTCGATGGACAGGCCCATCCCCTGCATCTTCTCGGTGAAGTCGGCCTCGTACTCGCGGCAGACCTCGCGGCACTTCCGCTGGAACTCGCGGCGCTCGAAGTCCTGATGTCGGATGTCGAGTTCGCGCTCCGCCAGTCGCTCGGAGGCGATGCCGTTGTCGTCGTAGCCGAAGGGGTAGAAGACGTCCTGTCCGTTCATCCGGTTGAACCGGGCGACGATGTCCTGCAGGATGGAGCCGTAGGCGTGGCCCCAGTGGAGGTTGCCCGACACGGTCGGCGGCGGCGTGTCGATGGAGAAGGCGGTGTCCGGGTCGGTCTCCCCGTCGGGGTAGGCGTAGGTCTCCTCGTCGACCCATCGGCGCTGCCAGTGCGGCTCGGCGGTGTCCGGGTCATACTCTCCGCTGGGCATTCTTGGGTGCCCGTTCCCGCGGTTGGCCCTTAACCGCCTCGGTCCTGTGGCACGGCCGCACGCGGCGGCTGGCGGCAGTTCGGCCAGCAACGTCACACGAAGTGTGCCGCGCAGGGGTGCCGTATGGAGGTGCGATGCGGTGCTTGTGCAGTCGGCGCGCGCGAGCAACGCGCGCGAGGGAGGCGGCGGCGCGGCCGCCTGCTGTGCGTGCGGTTCCGCGGCCGCGCCGCCGCCGAGGTTGGGGAGGTGCGAGGCTGCGGTGCGGTCGTGGGGCGGTTACGGCGCGGGGTGGGACTGAAAGGGGCAGCCGGATCGACCCGGCTGGGGCTTTCCCGGTGGTGCTGTCCAGCACAGCAGGATCGGCAACAGACACAGAAAACGCGTCGTAGGGAGACCCGGGGCCGACTTATCGCGACGCGTCGGCGGCCGCGACCAGGTTCGCGACTCGCCCCTCGTCGACCGGCGCGGTCGTCTCGCCGCCCTCCTTCAGCGCGGTGCCGACGATGACGCCGTCGGCGATGTCCAGGAGGTCGGCCACGGTTTCCTCGGTGACGCCGCTGCCCACCAGGATCGGCGTGTCCAGCCCGACTTCGTCCCGGCGCGCGGCCCACTCGCGGAGGTCCGCGGGGCTGGTCGGCTCGCCGGTGCCGCGCCCGGAGACGACCGCGGCGTCCGCGAGGCCGCGCTCGGTCTGGTCGGCGAACGACTCGGCCGTGAACTCGCCCGACGCCAGCGGCGCGGAGTGTTTCACGTCGAGGTCCGCGAACACGCCCACGTCGCCGGCGTCGAGCCGCTCCCGGAGCCGGATCGTCTCGTGCGCCTGCCCCTGCAGGACGCCCTGGTCCGAGACGCGCGCGCCCGTGTGGACGTTCACGCGGACGTAGTCCGCGCCGGTCGCGGCCGCGATGCCCACCGCTGCGGGCGCGTCGTTCCGGAGGACGTTCACGCCGAGCGGGCGGTCCGTGGCGGCCGCGATCTCGGTGATCGCGCGCGTCATGGACGCGACGGTGTGTTTCGGCACGTCGTCGGGGTAGAAGGGCGCGTCGCCGAAGTTCTCGACCATGATCCCGTCGACGCCGCCGGCGTCGAGCGCCCGGGCGTCGGCGACCGCGCGCTCGACGACCGCGTCGATCCCCGCGTCCGCCTGCGGCGCTCCGGGGAGTGCGCCGAGGTGGACCATCCCGATCACCGGCCTGGACGTTCCGAAGGTGGTCTCGAAGTCCATGGGCGTGGTGAGCGTCCCGGTGGCTAAGTGGTGTCGGAACGTCGACGGTCGAGGGCGTCGACGGTGGAAAACGCGGCGGCAGGGACTCCGGCGGAACCGGCCGCGGGCGCCCTACTCGTCGGGAGTCGGCTCGTGAACGTGGCCGCACTCGGGGCAGGTGACCTCCTGTCCGCGGAGGCGCTGGCTCTCCTCGCGGACCTCCCGCATCACGCTGGAGATGCGCTCCTCGGCCTCCAGCTCGTCCTCGACCGCGAGGTCGACCCCCTCGACCTCCATCAGGAACTTCGCGATCTCGGTCACCTCGTACATCATCTCGTCTAAGTCCTCGGCGGTGAAGAAGCCGCACATCGCGCCGTAGAGGAACGTAGCACCCGCCTTCGTCACCTTCTCCTCGAAGGAGTGGCGCGCCTGGTTGACCGCCTGCGGCGTGTAGGTGTCGGTCATGAAGGGGACGAGTTCGGGGAGGTTCTCGCCGATCTTCGTCATCTCGACGCCCGTCTCCGTCCGGAAGTCCGCACAGAGCCGCGCGATGGCCCACTCGCGGGCGGTGATGTAGGTGCGGTCGCGCAGGAACTCGTTGACGCGGTCGTACTGCGCGCCGTCCATCTTCGTGAAGCGCTCGTACTTTTGCACGTCCGGGGGCACGTCGTCGCCCGAGGCCGATCCGGCGTCGGCCGCGTCCTGCGGGCCGGTCGACGACTCGTCCGGTTCGGTGGGCGTCTCCTGTGAGTCGGCGGACGACTCGCCCGACTCGGCGGGCGCCTCCGCCGGGGCGTCGGACGCGCTCTCGGACGGTTCGGGGGATGCGTCCGCGGCGTCGGACGCGCCTGCAGGGTCCTCGCTCATACCCCACCTAACCCCAGCGCCGGGCAAAAGGGTTCCCGTCGACCGGATCTCCTGCCCCCGGACGGACAACCCTTTTGAGGTGCGCCGTAGAGGAAACGGGCATGAAGGTGCTTCTCGGGATCGGCGGCAGCGACGACTCGTTGCACGCGCTGGAGCGGACCGTCGAGCGGGCGGTCACCGCGGGCGACGACCTGACGGTGGCGGTCGTGGAGAACCCGGACTCACCGCGGTCGCCCGAGGAGGTCGTCGCACGCGCCGAAGAGGTGCTCGCCGACGCCGCGCTCGACGCGGAGATCCGCCGCGTCGAGGGCGATCCCGGGAGCCGGCTCGTCGAGATCGCGGAGTCGGAGGGGTTCGACGTCATCGCGCTCGGCGGCGGCCAGACCAGCCCGATGGGGAAGATCAACCTCGGGAGCATCGCGCAGTTCGTCCTGTTGAACGCCACGACCTCGGTCACGCTGGTCCGATGACGCCCGCCCGCTTCCCCGACGACGTGGCCGAGCGGTTCCCGGAGCCGCCGCTGTCGTTCGAGGACCGCGAGGGGCGGCCGATCGAGATCCGGTCCTACGACGGGAGCGACGCGGAACACGAGGCGCTCGCGGAGATGTACGACGCCTTCGACCCCGCGGACCGAGCGCAGGGGATCCCCCCGAGCCAGCCCGGGGCGGTCCGCGACTGGCTCGACACGATCCTCGCCGACGACTGCCTGAACGTGATCGCGTGGCACGGCGACGACGCCGCCGGCCACGCCACGCTGGTCCCGGACGAGGACGCCTACGAGCTCGCCATCTTCGTCCTGCAGGCGTACCAAGAGGCCGGCATCGGAACGCGGCTGATGAAGGCGCTGCTCGGCTACGGGCAGGCCGAGGGGATCCGGAAGGTGTGGCTCACCGTCGAGCGCTGGAACCGCGCCGCGGTCGCGCTCTACAAGAAGATCGGCTTCGAGACCTCCAACGCCGAGAGCTTCGAACTGGAGATGGCGATCCGGCTGAACGACGGCGAAAACGACTGACGGTAAGCCACGGAAATGTCTGTTTTTTAACATCGGCTGCCCGGTCAATGATCGCGGCGGTGCGGTCGGCGCGCGCGAGCAACGCGCGCGAGGGAGCCCACGGAGCCGGCCGCGCCGCGGTGCCGTGCTGTCGCGCGGCCTGCTCCGTGGCGAGGCTGGGGAGGTGCGAGGTCGCGGGGCGGTCGCGGGGCGGTCGCGGTGGGTGGGACTGAAAGGGGCAGCCGGCTCGGTCCCGCCCGGACGACGCTCTCGCGAGCCTCCCGAGCGAGAGTCAGCAAGTCGCAGCCCGGCAGCCCGCTACTGCAGGCAGCCCGGACCGTCTGCCGGAACCCGGCGGGTCGAGCCGGCTGGGGCTTTCTCGGTGGTGCTGTCCCAAGCAGCAGGATCTGCGCCAGAAACAAGAAACGCGTCGTAGGGAGAGCCAGCAGGAGCTTTCTGGATGTTGCTGACCCCAGAAGTAGGGTCAGCCACAAAAACAGAAAATCCGCGGACGTAGTAGAGAGGAGCGCTGGGGCGTTCGAACTGGCAGATATCCCCGCGATCCGACCGCCCTCGTCACCGTTCCGTCTGAAGCCGCCGAGAACTTCGACGGATCGCTATGAACGGCGACGCGAACGAGCGACCGGGGCGGACGCCCTACTCCGCCAGCGCGTCCAGTCGGAACTCGAAGGCGGCCACCGGCAGTTCGAGGTCGTGCTCGACCAGTACGCGGGGGTGGATCTCCCCGACGACGCCGACCGCCTCGCCGTCGACGACCACGGCCGCGGTCCGGCCGTCGATGAATGAGGGGTGCTCGGTGCGAGGCGTCTCCAGGTCGACGTCGAACCGCCCGGCAAGCGCCTGCAGGCGGGCCTTCGCGTCCTCGTAGCCGGCGTCCTGCCGGGCGAGCGCGGCGGCCACGGTGCGGTGTTCGGCGACGTTCGTGTTCTCGGACTCGTCGCGCTCGGCGACCAGCCCGACCTCGGCCACGTCCTGCGGGTACGCGCGGTGGGTGTTCCGCTCCAGGAGCGTCATGATCGAGGGGAGCGCCCACGTCCGGAGCTGGGTGTAGTCCTCGCTGTACGGCTCCGTGATCCCCACGGGCTCGCCGCCGCCGAGGACGTCCGCACCGGGCTCGACGCCCATCCGGTCGTAGTTGGCCTCGCCGCTGGTCATGTGGAAATTCAGCAGGTCCTCGAAACCGAGGCCGATCAGCGCCTCGCGGACGGCGTCCTCCAGCCGGGAGCGCTCGTGGCGCCCGCCGACGGTCCCCACGTCGGGGTACCGCGACTCGAGGTCGTTGAAGCCGTAGGCGCGGCCCACGTCGTCCACGAGGTCCGTCGGGTGGAGCACGTCGACGCGGTACGGCGGGATCTCCACGTCGTAGGTGACGTCCTCGCCGAGCGAGTAGCTCGCGTCCAGCCCCGAGCGCTCGAAGAGGTCGACGACCTCCTCCGGCTCGAACTCGACGCCGACGGTCGTCTCGATCCGGTCGTGGGTGACGGACTTCTCGTCCACCTCGAGGTCCGGGCGGACGAGTTCGTCGCGGCCGTCCGGTCCCTCACCGGCGTACTCGATGTCGACGTCCTCGATGGTCGCGCCGCGGGCCGCCAGCGCGTAGCAGACGATGTTGCACATGCGGTCGATCGTCCACTGGTCGGTGCCGGTCAGCTCCACGAGCAGCTCGCGGGAGCCGGTGGTCACCTCGGTCCGGCGGCCGTTGATCACCGGCGGGAACGAGAACAGACCGAGGTCGTCGTAGATCGCGGGGTAACGCTCGTAGTCGGCGACGAGGTCGGCGTATTTCCGGCCCGTGTCGTGCTTCGCCAGCACCTCGGCGGGCGTCAGCTCCGCGTCGGAGTCGAGCGCGACGAAGGTGTCGCCGTCCGGCTCGACGCCGCGGTAGGTGATCGAGTTCGTCCCCTCCTCCCCGTGGGCGGCGCCCTTCAGCATCGTCAGGTCGTGGATGCCGATGGCGCCCTTCGCGCGGCCGCGGCCCATCGTCGCGTGGAGCTTCTCCTGCAGCTGGATCAGCGAGTCGAGCGCGCGCTCGTCGAGGTCGACGCCGCGGATCACCGCGGCCGTGACGTACGGGCGCTCGTCGGGGACGGACTCCTCGACCTCGACGGTCCAGTCGGCGTCGTTCGTGTCGGGGACGTGGACGCCGCGCGCGTCGCCGTAGTGGTAGCGCAGCGAGCGCGCCACGCCCTCGACGCTGAGGCGGTCGAGCCGGTCGGGCGCGAACTCGAACTGGAGCTCCCCCTCGTCGGTCTCGCCCTCGAACTCCAGCCCGAGGCCGAACAGGTCGTCTTTGAGCTCCTCGTCGTCCTTCTCCTCGTGACCGCTCAGCTCGCGCAGCTCGTCGGGGTCGATGTCGACGACGGGCATCAGTAGGTCACCTCCGCGTTCCGCAGGAAGTCGATGTCGGCCAGCGTCCCGTGGAGGTCGCGGATGTCCTCCGCGCCCGTGGTGAGCATGGCGAGCCGCTCGAGGGCGAGCCCCCACGCCATCACGTCGCACTCCACGCCGAGCGGGCCGAGCACCTCCTCGCGGAACAGCCCGGAGTTGCCGATCTCGATCTCCTCGCCCGTCTCGGGGTGTTTGCCGAACAGCTCGAAGCTCGGCTCCGTGTAGGGGTTGTAGTGCGGCTTGAACCGGATGTCCTCGATGCCGAACTGGCGGTAGAACTCCTCGAAGGTACCCATCAGGTCGCGCACCGAGAGGTCCTCGGCCATCACCCATCCCTCGATCTGGTAGAACTCCAGCAGGTGGGTCGGGTCGAGCGTGTCGTTGCGGTACACCTTCTCGACCGAGAAGTAGCGCTGCGGCGGCTCCAGCTCGGCGCCCGCGTAGCCCGAGAGGTAGCGCATCGACAGCGAGGTGGTGTGGCCGCGCAGCGCGACCGCCTCGGCGAAGTCGCGGTCCCACGGCGAGTGGTAGCCGTCGCCGTCCTCGCCCCAGCCCTCGCGGTGGGCCGACTCGACGCGCTCGACCAGCCGGTCGGGCAGCTCCTGGATCGGCGGCACGTCCAGCGCGAACCGGTCCCAGTGGGTGCGCGCCGGGTGGTCCTGCGGCATGAACAGGCAGTCGTTGATCCAGAAGTCGGCGTCGGCGTGGGGCCCCTCCATCTCCTGAAAGCCCATGCCGACGAGCACGTCCTTGACGCGGTCGGCGGTCCCCCGGAGGACGTGCTTGCGGCCGCCCTCGACCGCGGGCGCGTCCGCCTCGACGTTGTACTCGGTGAACTCCACGTCCTCCCACTCGCCGCTGGTGAGGAGCTCAGGAGTGACGGCGTCGACCGTCTCCGCGGCCTCGACGCCCTCCATCAGCGCCGTGACGCCCTCGTCGGTCAGCGTCAGCGAGCGCGTGGTGTGCTCGACGCGGTCGATCAGGCCTCGGCGCTCCAGCTGGTCGAGGACCGCCTCGTCGGCGTCGGGGGCCTCGCCGTCCGCGAGCGCCGAAAGCGCCGCGGCCTCGGGGTCCGAGTCGGGGTCCGCGTCGGCGTTCACCGAGACCGCACCGGACTCGATGGCGCCGAAGCCCTTGCGCGCGAAGTTCGAGAGCGCGATGTCCACCTCGGGGCCCGCGAGCGCGGCGTTCTCGATGACCTCGCCCATCGGGACCGGCTCGTCGGCCGCGCCGAGTTCCAGCGCCGTCCAGTAGAGCCGGGCCTCGGGGAGGTCCTCGGAGACGTACTCGCGGCCCTCCTCGGTGAGTTCGATGGTCTCGTCGGCGGTCTCAGCGACGCCGATCAGCCCGGCGTCGCGGAGGTCGAAGGCGGCGCCCGTGACGGTCTCGGGCTTGAGCCCGGTCGACGCCGCTATCTCGTCGATGGTCCGTTCGTCGTTCGCGCTCGCGGCGTCGAGCACCGCGAGCTGTCGTTCCGGAAGTCGCATTCTGGTTGTGTGGATACGCGAGCGGTCGATAGGTAACGGTTGCGGGACGCCGCGACGCGGGAGCGCGGAGCCCGGGGAAGCGCGAGATGCCGACGCGCGCCGAAGCCTCCGCGGTCGCGGCGATCGGGACTGGGCGACCCCGCCGAACGGCCCGGTTTCACGCCCCCGCCGCGGGGGCGCTCCGCCGCGGCCGGTCAGCCGAAAAAGAACGCGGTCCCGCCGTTGTCGGTCGGACGGGCGGTACGGTCGGCGGCGGAGTCGAACGCCATGCCTACGCGTCACGCGAGAACTGACTTAAAAATACGGTCGCCGGCCGCTCGCCGACGAGCGCCGCGGCTCCGAGGTATGAATAGTCCGAAAAGCGGAATCGTCGCCCATCGCTGACGCGACGGCCGATAATTCAGTAGTTAGTTGCGGACGAGGTTCGTCGCGCGCGGGCCCTTGGGGGACGACTCGATGTCGAACTCCACTTCCTGCCCCTCCTCGAGGTCCGGACCGCCAACGTCCTCCATGTGGAAGAAAACGTCCTCGTCGTCGTCGACCGCGTCGTCGTCAGTCGAGATGAAACCGTAGCCGCCAGTGTCGTTGAAGAAGTCAACCTTACCGTTTGCCATTGCAAACAAACGTATGGCCGTTTCAGGGATAAGGATTGCGAGGGTACGGTTACCACGACCCTCGGCTGGACGAATGACCGCTACGAGCGGCGGGAAACGGACGCTCCCCTGGCGTCCTCGGACGGCGATGGAGCACCGCGGGCCGCAGTAGGGCCGCTTTTACGCCCGGCCGCCCCATCGCCGGTAATGAGCGACCTCGACGCGTTCCTGTCCGGCGACCGACCGGACGACGTGGTGCTGTTCATCAGCGACTCGTACCTCGACGACGACTCCCGACTCCGCGAGGTCGGGAGGGAGACCGACGGCGGCGTTCGCGTCGTCGTCGACGGTGAGACCGGCCGCTCGGCGTTCAAGGCCGGGACCGGCATGGACGCCATGGCGTTCGCGAAGGAGGCGATGGCCAACGAGGGCGAGATCGCGCACACGCTCGACGGCGGCGCGTGCCCGTTCGCGGACGAGGACCCCGAAGCCGACCACGAGGTCCGGTTCGTCTTCGCGTTCGCGGAGGCCCAGAACGAGGAGGTCGGCGGCCTCTACGCGGAGGGCGACGTGGTACACGCGTACGCGCACTGCGCGTGCGGGGAGAGCTACTCCCACAAGTGGGTCGTCGGCACGCGGAGCGACTGACGGGCAGACCACGGAGAGGAAACAGGAGAGAAAGACGGGGTGCGGGCGGACGGCGAGCGGATGGCGGACGGCGAGCGGAAGCGGACCGCGGGCTACCGACGCCGCGCCAGGAAGGCGGCCGCGACGAGCGCGATCAGCGCGACGACGGTGCCGAATCCGGGGACGTTCACGCCGGACGCGGTCGGCGTCTCGCTGGTCTCGACCGTGGAGTCGCCGCTCCCGGAGTCGCCGGTGTCGTCCGAGTCGGACGAGTCGTCGGTGTTCGACTCCTCGGTGGTCTCCGGCGTTCCGTCGCCGGTGTCGTTCGAGTCGGACGTTCCGTCGCCCGAACCGGAGTCGTCCGTCGCGTCGCCGGACGTTGTCACCGCGAACGTCGAGAAGCCGCTTGTCTCGGCCTCGATGACGACCTCGCCGTCCTCGACGGTCGCGGACGTGTCGAGCGCCGTCCACTCGTCGCCGTCGTAGCGCTCGACGACGACCGCCGAGGCGTCCGCGCCGTCCAGTTCGCTCTCCTCGAGGGAGAGCTCGAGGGTCGCCTCCGAGCCGCTCGCCGCCGCGGGCACGTCGATCCGGTAGATCGAGACTACGTCGTCGAGGTCGGGCGCGTCCTCCGGCAGGTCGCTGACGCGGTCGACGACGACGGTCTCGTCGGTCGGCGCCGACTCGAACTCGATGCGCTGCACGTCGCTTCCGAGCAGCCGGGCCACGTCGTCCGAATCGATGGCGGCGTTGTCGCGCTCGCGGACGTCCGCGGGCAGCGTGCTCCCGGACTCGTCCGCGTCCGAGTCGTCGTCCGGGGCGCTCACGTCGACGGTCACCGTGTCCGTGTTCTCGTTGCCGGCCGCGTCCGTGGCCGTCACGGTCGCGGTGTACTCGCCGGCGGCGTCGTAGGTGTGGGTCACGTCGGCGCCCGTGTCGCTCGCGCCGTCGCCGAAGTCCCACTGGATCGAGGTGACGTTGGTCGTGGCGTCGCTGGCGTTCGCGGAGAAGCTCACGGACTCGCCCGCGGTCGCGGTCGTGTCGCCGGAGGCGGTGACCGTCGGCGGGACGGAGTCGACCGTCGTGGACGCTTCGAGGCCGGGGCTCACCTCGTCCGCGGCGGTCGCGGGCGTGACGTTCGAGAGGGTGCCGTTGTACTGTCCGTCGGCGTCACCGTCGTAGACGATCGAGTACTCGTAGAGGAGTTCGTCGCCGCCGGTCCGTGAGGACTCGTTCCCGCTCAGCGAGATGTACTCCGTCGATCCGGACGGCGTTTCGATCGTCACGTTCGCCCCGTCGATCTGGGTGGGCGTATCGAACGAGGCAGTGACGTTCTGTGACCCCGTCTGTGCGAGTTCGAAGTCGGACACCTCGAAGCTCGGTTCCTCGTAGGCGTAGACGCCCGCGACGCCGGCGCTCTGCACGCCGCTGATCTGGTTCCCGTCCGCGTTGACCGACGACGTGGTGCCGTTGAGCGTCGTGTAGCTGATCGAGCCGGAGCTCGTCATCCAGACGAGTTCCTTCTCGGGGCCACCGGACCAGTTCGCGGCGGTGACGGGCTTCTTCTGGCCGTCCGTGTCGTCGAGGACCTCCAGGTTGCTCTCGGAATCGAGGAGGCCGGGCGCCGCCGAACTGGAAACGACCGGGACCCGAACGTCGCCGGTTCCGTCGAGGTTCGCGGGAGCCCCCGCACCGTACACGTTACTCCCCTGCCCGATCGTCACGCTGCCGACGGTGGTCGTCTCGCCCGACTGCGAAAGGTAGGCGACGTACGGGTTGGAGTTGACGTACACGAGTTCGTCGTCGCCGTCGCCGTCGTAGTCGGCCACGCCCAGCACCGCCTGCGCGTCCGCGCTGGACTTCACGGTCGTCTCGTTCCACGCGTCGGCGGTCGCGTTGTAGTGGAACCGAACGATGTCGTCGTCGCTGTTCGCCGCGAGGATGCCGAACGAGCCGTTCCAAGTCCCGACCGCCATCCGGCTCGGAGACTGAACGGCCGACGACGCGACCTGCGTCGTGTTCCCGTCGGTGACGTTGACGACGAAGAGGTCGCCGTTGCTATTCATGTATGGCACCTGTAACGTCCCGTCGCCGGTGAGGTCGGCGGCCGGCCCGATGGCGGTCGCGCTGACGTTCAGGTCGTGGGTCGACGCGCCGCTTGCGTTCCCGGTGACGACGGTGACGTTGTCCGTGTCCGTGTCGACGTACACGAGGGAGACGTTCTCCTGATCGGTCGGTTCGACGTTCTGCGTTACCCCTCCGTCCTGTCCGAGGTCGGCGTGCGTACCGCCGGCCTGGACCGACGACGTCGCGGCCGCCGCCCCACCTGCGGCCGCGCTGACGACTACGACCACCGCCATGATCGCCGCCGCCAGAGACGTGAAGCGGCCGCTCCGCTCGCTGTTTTTGTTCATGTACAATTATGTTCGATCTCCCCACCAAAATGGTTGGTGGCCAATCATGTCCGCCGCGGGAGGCGGCCACGGACCGCCTCGTCGCCGATCAGTCCGGTTCCTCCCGAACGCGAATGCGGTTGAACTCGTCGGAGAGCTGGCTGGACAGCTCGGAGACGAGCGCGACCGCGAGCGGACCGACGATGACGCCGATGGCGCCGATCGTGAGCACGCCGCCGGTGAAGCCGATGAAGTAGAGGCTGGCGGGGAGCTTCGCGGTCTCGGCCGCGAGCCACGGTCGCACCACCAGGTCCGGCACCCAGCCGACCAGGAACCCCCCGACGAGGAAGATGGCGAGCGCGGCGGCAACGTCACCTGCCAACAGGTGCGAGGCCGCGAGCGCGACGATCAGGAGGCTCGGGCCGAGAACGGGGACGAACTGGAGCACGCCCGCCGCGGTCGCCAACGCGATCGCCGAGGGGTACCCGAACGCCAGAAACACCGGGAGCGCGACGAGGAACGTCGCGATCCCGGTCGCGGCCTGCACGACGTAGATCCCGTAGAGCGTCCGCCGCGCGCGAGTGTGGAGCGCGCCCGCGAGGTCCCGATACCCCGGGGGGACCAGTGCGAGCCCGGCGCGGCGGAGGCTCCGCTCCGAGTAGAGCAGCGAGTAGACGACGAAGACGAACAGCATCAGCTTGATCAGCAGGACCGGCGCCGCGCTCGCGACCCCCGCGGCCGTGGCGACGATCGCGTCGGTCGCCTCCGCGGCGGCGTCGGCGGTCACGACCGTGTGGCTGAACCCCCACAGCTCCAGCGTCACCGTCTCCGGCGCCCGCTCGATGGCGTCGACGACGCTCTCCAACCGGACGATGAGCACGAACAGCAGCGGGGAGAACACGACCACTGTCCCCAGAAATCCCGCCGCCGTCGCCACGCCGGCCGCGACGCGCCGGGACGCACCGACGCCCGCCAGCCGCCGGCGAACGGGCGCGAGCACGTACGCGACCGTGAGCGCGAAGAACACCGTCCCGACGACCTCCCACAGGATCGCGACCGCGAAGAGCCCGAACAGCACCGTCAGACCGCCGAGAACCTGCCGGCGTCGCGTCATACGTCGTCCGGGAGCCGCGGGACCATAAATGTCGGCGGCAGCCGGTTGCCCCCGACCGGCGACGGAAGGGACCGCCACGGAACGTGCCGGTTAAGTACCACCAAGTGGGACTACCCAGTAATGAGCAACCGACGACTCGACAGACGGAGCTTTCTGACGGCCGCGGGCGCGGCCGGGGCGACGGCGCTCGCCGGCTGTGCGGCGCCGGGCGAGAGCGACGAGTCCCCGGACCGACTCGTCGTGGGGACGTACAGTTCGTTCATCGACGCGCCCTCGACCAGTCCGGGCGCGTGGCTCAAGGAGACGTTCGAGGAGGAGTTCGACGCCGAACTCGTCTGGCAGACGCCGGACAACGAGCTCAACTACTACGTCGAGCGCCGGGCCGCCGACGTCGACATCTCCGCGGACCTCTACGTCGGCCTCAACACCGACGACCTCGTGCGCGTCGACGACGAGTTGGACGGGGACCTCTTCGTGGAGGCCGGCGACGTACCGGGGACCGACGACGTGCGCGAGGGGCTGGACTTCGACCCGCAGGGGCGGGCGATCCCCTACGACACGGGGTACATCAGCCTCGTCTACGACGGCACCGAGATGGAGGCCCCCGAGACGTTCGAGGGACTGCTCGAGGAGGAGTACCGCGGCGACCTCATCGCGCAGGACCCAAGCGGCGCGACCGGCCGCGCGTTCCTGCTCCACACCGTCCACCGCTTCGGCGAGGACGGGTACCTCGACTTCTGGGAGGACCTGCAGGCCAACGACGTGCGCGTGCTGGGGTCGTGGAGCGACGCCTACGCGGCGTGGTCCGGCGGCGAGGCGCCGATGGTCGTCTCCTACTCCACCGACCAGGTGTTCGCGGCGGGCGAGGGGGAGGACCTCGAGGAACACCAGATCCGCTTCCTGAACGACCAGGCGTACGCCAACCCGGAGGGGATGGCGCGGTTCGCGGACGCGAGCAACCCGGAGCTCGCTCGCGAGTTCATGAGCTTCATGCTGCGGCCCGACGTGCAGGGCGAGATCGCCCAGCGCAATGTCCAGTTCCCGGCGACCGACACCGCGGAGCTCTCCGAGGACTACGCGGAGCTGGCCAAGGAGCCGCCCGAACCGGTGACGTTCACGTACGAGGAGCTGCAAGGCTCCGTCAGTGAGTGGGTCGACGCCTGGGAACGGCAGTTCGCCGGCAACTGAACCCGCCGTGAGCGACGGCTCGGAGACGGGCGGGACCGCGCCCGGCGACGCCGCGGAGGACGGCGGGACCACGCCCGGTGACGCCGCGGACGCCTCGGACGCCGCGGAGGACGGCGACGCGTCGAGCGCCGCCGCTCGGACCGCGCGCGACTGCGCCGAGCGTCGCGTCCTCCCCGCTCTCGCGGCCGCGACGGTTCTGCTCCTGGCCGTCCTGTTCTACTACCCCGTCGGCACCGTCCTCGTCGAGGCTGTCCGGGTCGACGGGCGCTACACGCTCGAGGTGCTGGTCGGCGTCCTCCGGGACCCCTTCTACCTGGGCGACCTCGCGGGGCTGTTCGCGGGCGAGTCGCCCCTCGCGGTCGCCGGACGGCTGCTCGGCCCGGACCGCCGGCTCGGGATCGTCGGGTTCACGGCGTATCAGGCGGCGCTGTCGACGCTCGCAAGCGTCGCGCTCGGGCTCCCGGGCGCGTACGTGCTCGCGCGGTTCGAGTTCCCCGGTCGTCGCACCCTGCGCTCGCTGACGATCCTCCCGTTCGTGCTCCCGTCGATCATGGTCGCGGTCGGCTTCGTCGCAACCTTCGGCGACGACGGTACGCTGAACGCGGCGCTGAGCGCGGTGGGGCTGCCGACGGTCGACCTGCTGTTCACGCTGGAGGCGGTCGTGATCGCCCACGCGTTCTACAACGCGCCGCTCGTGACCCGGGTGACGACCGCGGCGTGGGAGTCGGTGGACGCGAGCGCGGTCGAGACCGCCCGGAGCCTCGGCGCGGGCCCCCTGCGCGCGTTCCGGGACGTGGTGGCGCCGCAGGTGTACCCCGCGGTCCTGATGGGCGCCGCGCTGACGTTCGTGTTCACCTTCGGCACGTTCCCCATCGTCCTCGCGCTCGGCGGCTTCGAGTTGGCCACGATAGAGGTGTTCGTCTACCGGCTGATCCGCAACCTGGAGTACGCCGAGGCGGCCGCGCTGGCCATCGTGGAACTCGCGGTGTCGCTCGGCCTGCTGTACGCCTACCTGCGGTACGAGGCGCGCCACACGGTGCGGTCGCGGGGCGTCAGACCCCTGCCGCGCCACCGGCTCCTCCCCGCGTCGCCCTCGCTCGGCCAGGCCCTCGTCCGGGTCGGCGTCGCGGCGTACGCGCTCGTCGCGCTGACGGTGTTTCTGGCGCCCGTCCTCAGCATGCTCCTCGCGAGCGTCACGGGACCAGACGGGCTCACGCTGGAGCACTACCGGTTCCTGGTGGAGCGTCAGCGCACCGGCGCGGCGTTTCAGGTGCGGCCGTGGCCCGCGGTCCGCAACTCGCTGCTGTTCGGCGTGGGGGCGCTCGCGGTCGCGCTCCCGATGGGCGTCGTCGTCGCCGTGTTGACGACCAGGGACTATCGCGGGCGGAAGCTGGTGGACGCGGTCGGGATGGCGCCCCTCTCGATCTCCGGCATCGTCGTCGGCCTCGGCCTGCTCCGCGGCCTCGTCTTCGGCGTCGAGGTCTGGGGGACGCGGATCGCGGTCGGGGGTGCGCTCGCGGTCGTCGCCGCCCACGCGGTCGCCGGCTACCCCTTCGTCGTGCGGACGGTCGGGCCGGGGCTGGACGCGCTCGACCGCTCGCTCGTGGAGTCGGCGCGCGCGCTCGGCGCGTCTCGGGCGCGGGCGTTACTGGACGTGGAGTTGCCCCTCGTGCGGCCGGGCGTGGTCGCGGGCGCCGCGTTCGCGTTCGCCATCTCGATGGGGGAGTTCTCCGCGACGGTGGTGCTCGCGACCGGCACGGAGCAGTACACGATGCCGGTCGCCATCGAACGATTCATCGGGCGACGGCTCGGACCGGCAACCGCCATGGGCGTCGTCCTGCTCCTCGTCACGAGCGCGAGCTTCGTCGTCATCGACCGCTTCGGAGGTGAGACCGGTGGGCTCTGAGGACCGGCCGGGCGGCGACGGTGACGCCTCCGACGCCGCTCCCGACGACGCCCCCGTCGCGGTCGAACTCGACGGCGTGAGCCGTCGCTACGGCGACGCGACCGCGGTGTCGGACGTGGACCTGCGGATCCGAGAAGGGGAGTTCTTCACGCTCGTCGGCCCCTCCGGGTGCGGCAAGACGACGACGCTCAGACTGATCGCCGGCTTCGAGGCCCCCGACGCGGGAACGGTGCGGCTCGGCGGCCGGTCCGTCGAAGGGGTCCCTCCGGAGGAGCGGAACGTCGGCGTCGTCTTCCAGAACTACGCGCTGTTCCCGCATATGACCGTGGGCGAGAACGTCGCGTACGGCCTCAACTTCGCCGAACCGCCCGGCGGCGTCACCCGCGAAGAGCGCGTGCGGGACCTGCTCGAGCTCGTAGACCTGCCGGGGATGGCGGACCGCGAGCCGGACGAGCTCTCCGGCGGCCAGCGCCAGCGCGTCGCGATGGCCCGCGCGCTCGCGCCCGGCCCCGAGGTCCTGCTGTTGGACGAGCCGATGAGCGCGCTCGACGCGCAGCTCCGCGAGCGCCTCCGGGCGCAGGTGAAGGCCATCCAACGGGAGCTGGGCATCACGACCGTCTACGTCACCCACGACCAGGAGGAGGCGCTCGCCGTCTCCGACCGGGTCGCCGTCATGCGCGAGGGGACGCCGGAGCAGGTCGCGCCGCCGCGGACGGTCTACCGCCGGCCGGCTACCCGGTTCGTCGCCGAGTTCGTCGGGGACAACAACGTCTTCGAGGGACGCGTCGAGGCGGTCGAGAACGTGGCCGACGCCGCGGCCGGCACCGGCACCGAACCCACCGATCAACTCGACGCTATTTCCCACGAGAAGGCGACGCATGGTAGCGGTTCTCCAGTCGAAATGGAGGGGTCGGGGGGCGGGGGCGCGGACGCCGCGGCCGAGCGGGACGGTACCGTCGCCGCGGTCGACGTCGGCGAGGCCGTCGTCCGCGTTCGAACCCCCGGCGCGGTCGCCGTCGGCGACCACCTGGCGTTCTGCGTCCGACCCGAGAACCTGCAGATCCTGCGGGTCAGCGGGACCGAGGGAAACGAGGCGAAGGGGGATGCGGAGAGCGACGACCCCCCCGCGAACGTCCTCCGCGGGTCCGTCGCGAGCGCGGAGTTCCTCGGGGAGACGACGCGCGTCCGGCTCGCGTGGGGGAACCGGACGCTGGTGGTCCGGACGACCGACCCGCTCTCCGGCACGGTCCGGGTGGGCTTCGACCCCGCGGACGCGCACGTCTTCGCGCGAGAGCGTCGCTAAGGGCGCCACGGGACGCGGCTGCGGGGCCATTCCGACCGCGCCGGGCAGCCAAAACCCTTTATTCGGGAGCGCGGGAACCCCGGGGCATGAGCGCCATCGAGCTGTCCGGGGTCACCAAGCGGTTCGGCGACGTCACCGCCGTGAACGACCTCGACCTGACCGTCGAGGAGGGCGAGGTGTTCGGCTTCCTCGGCCCGAACGGCGCCGGTAAGTCGACGACGATCAACATGGTCCTCGATTTCGTCCGCCCCACCGCGGGCGAGGTTCGCGTGCTCGACCGCGACGCGCAGGCCGAGAGCGTCGCGATCCGGCGGCGCATCGGCGTCCTCCCCGAGGGGTTTTCCACCTACGAGCGGCTCACCGGCCGCCAACACGTCGAGTTCGCCATCGAGTCGAAGGAGCTCGACGTCGACCCCGACCCGGTGCTCGAGCGGGTCGGCCTGCTGGAGGACGCCGACCGCAAGGCCGGCGGCTACTCGAAGGGGATGGCCCAGCGGCTCGCGCTCGCGATGGCGCTGGTCGGCCAGCCCCAACTGCTGATCCTCGACGAGCCCTCCTCCGGGCTCGACCCCGCGGGCGCCAAGGAGATGCGCGAGATCGTCCGTGAGGAGGCCGAGCGCGGCGCGACCGTCTTCTTCTCCTCGCACGTGCTCGGGCAGGTCGAGGCGGTGTGTGACCGCGTCGGCATCCTCCGCGCGGGCGAACTCGTCGCCGAGGACTCCATCGAGGGGCTCCGCGAAACCGTCGGCAGCGGCGAGACGCTCCGCGTCTCCGTCGACGGCGCGAGCGAGGAGGACCTGGCGGCCGTCCGCGCGCTCGACGGTGTGAGCGGCGCGGCGACCGACGGCACCACGGTCACGGTCGACTGCGAGAGCGGCGCCAAGACCGCCGTCATCGGCGCGCTCGAGGACGCCGGCGTCACCGTCACCGACTTCACCACCGCCGAGGCCTCGCTGGAGGACCTCTTCCTGGCGTACACCGAGGGCGCCGCACCGGAGGATAACGGGACGGACGAGCGTGATTCGGCCGCCACCGGGGGGGTGGCCGAATGAGCCTCGAGGCGGTCGCGCGAAAGGATTTCCGCGACGCGGTGCGCTCGCGGTGGATCTGGGTGCTGTCGGCGCTGTTCGTCGTCCTGTTCGCCGGGCCGGCGCTGTTCCGGTTCACGCTCGGCATCGGCCTCGGCGACGGAGCGGAAGCGACCGGCATCGCGCTGCTGTTCATCCAGTTGATGAAGGAGGGGACCGCGGTGCTGGTGCCGATCATCGCCATCGTCGTCGGCTACGCGTCGATCACCCGCGAGCGCGAGAGCGGGACGCTGAAGCTCCTGCTGTCGCTGCCTCACTCCCGCGCCGACGTGGTCGTCGGTAAGGTGCTCGGCCGGTCGGCGGTCATCGCGCTCCCCATCGCGGTCGGGTTCCTCGCCGCGGGGCTGGTGTTGATCCCCGCGAGTTCCGGCTTCGCGCTCGCGAGCTTCCTCGCGTTCGGCTTCCTGACGATGCTGCTCGGCGTCGTCTTCGTCGGCCTCGCGGTCGGCATCTCCGCGGCCGCGCGCAGCGACCGCGAGGCGATGGTGGGGTCCGTCGGCGCGTTCGTCCTGTTCCAGGTGTTCTGGGGCACCGCCACGAGCCGGATCGCCGGCGGGCTCCAGGAGTACGCCGGCCTGACCGCCCAGAACCGCTACCTCGTCGAACTCGGGGCCAAGCTGCTCAACCCCATCGCGGCGTACAAGACGCTTGCCGACTCGCTCGTCTTCGAGTCGCAGATGCAGGCGCGCCAGCAGCTGTTCGGCTTCTTCCTGTTTCCCGACCCGGCCGCGCAGGAGGCGCTCGGTCAGGAGCTTCCGGTCGTCTTCACCGACCCCTTCGTGGCCGCGCTGATGGTGCTGTGGTTCGTCGTCCCCGTCTACGTGGGGATGGTCCTGTTCGAACGCGCGGACCTGTAGACGGGTCGCAGTACGGGGTTTCGTGGCGGGTCGTCGATGCTGACGACCGCTACTGACCGGGGGCAGTTTCGGGTGCGGGTCCTGCCGCTCGAGACGGCAACACCCAGAAATCCCCAGCCGGCTCTCCGTACAACGTTTTTGAAACTGCTGGCGATCCTGCTGTGTGGGACAGCACCACCCAGAAAGCCCCAGCCGGCTCGACCCGCCGGGCCTCGCTGCGCGCTCGCGCCTCTCCGCACAGCTCGGCGCGAGTGCTTACGTCGTCCGGGCGGGATCGAGCCGGCTGCCCCTTTCAGTCCCACCCCGCAACCGCACCACAACCGCACCGCGACCGCCCAGCACCGCAGCCTCACACCTCCCCAGCCTCGGGCTGGGCGCGGCCGCGGAACAGCACCGCACCGCAGCGCGGCCGCGCCGCCGCCTCCCGCGCGCGCGGTGCGCACGCG
>NZ_JBNLIA010000017.1:0-33621 GCF_050122995.1 Haloparvum alkalitolerans | reverse complement strand
CGCGGTCGCGGCGACACGCTCCGCGGTCGCCGCGGCGCGCGCCGACAGCACAGCACCGCCACCGCAACCGCACCGCCGAACGTTTTTCGTGGAACCCGCGGAACTCCCGCCGTGAGTGCAGCTTGATCGGCCCGACCGCAAGTCGAACACGAACGTCGGCGTGTCGCGAAAACCCTATTTCCCGGCGTCACGGAGAGGCGTACAGTGCCGACGTTCCGCTACCCCTGTCCGGGCTGTCGCACCACCAACAGCCTGCACGACGCCGACTGCGACTTCGAGGGGGTCGACTGGCCCGACATCGAGCGCGCCTACACCGACCTACTCGCGGTGCTGACCCGCGAGCCGAACGGGATGGCCGAGCCCGCGCTGCGGAGCGCGGTCGACGGCGAGTGGTCCGGGCTCCACAAGGCCGCGCTGTCGACGCTCGAACGCGAACAGCGGATCGTCGAGGAGGACGGCTCGCTGCGACTGCTCACGGCCGCGGAGTTCAAGGAACTCGTCTCCGAGCCGACCCGCGAGCCGATGCGGACGCTCTACGAGCACGGCTCCGTGCCGGGGTGTCACGACAACGCCGTCTTCGCGATGATCGCGTGGTACGAGATGGTCGGGCTCTCGTGGGCGGAGACGAAGGAGAACGTCGTCGAGTGGCTCCACACCTCCGGCGCGTGGGACCGCGGCGGCTTCGAGGAGGCCTCGCCCGCGGAGCTCGTCGAGAAGAAGCGCCACGTCTACGAGTCGGGCTACGGCTGGAAGGAAAAGGCGCAGGCGGCCAAACGCGTCATCGAGCACGCGCGGTAGCGAAGCCGACGAGTCGTCGCCGGGGCGACGCTCGGGGACCCTCTCGCGGTCGCTCGCCGGTGACGCGACCGCGACAGCTTTAGCACGCCGGCCCGCCTCTCGGGAGGCATGATCGACGGCGCGGCGATTCCGGCGTGGCCCGCGGTCGGGTCGATCGCGGCCGGCGTCGGGACGCTCGCGCTGATCCGCTACCTGGCGCGACACCGCGGCAAGCCGGGCGCGGGCTGGTTCCTCGCCACGCTGCTGGCGCAGGCGACGTGGTGTTTCGCCTACGGGGTTTCGCTTTTCACCTTCGACCCGGTCGTCCGCCGACTGCTGGAGTCGCTGGTGTGGTTCGGCATCGTCTGGACCGGGGTCACCTTCCTCGCGTTCGCGCTGGAGTACACCGGCCGCGGCCACGTGATCCGGAGCCGGCTGTTCGCCCCCTTCGCCGCGGTCGCGGCGATCACCACGCTGTTGGCGATCACCAACCCCCTCCACGGACTGCTGTGGACCGACTTCGCGCTCGACCCGGCCTTCGGCGCCGCGACGGTCTCGTACGCCCTCCAGCCGTGGGCCTACTTCGCGGTCGGCGTCGCGACGGTCGCCGTCGCGAGCGCGGTGTTCCTGCTGGTGGACACGCTCGTCGATTACGGGCCCCTCTACCGGCGGGAGGCCGCGGCCGTCGCCACGAGCGCGCTCCCGCCCGGCTTCGCACTCCTTGCGTGGACCGCCGGCGTCGGCCCCGTCCCGCAACTCAACCTCGCGCCGGTCCTCTTCATCCCGCACATCGTCCTCGACGCGTACGCGTTCGGCCGCGCGGAGATGTTCGAACGCGACCCCACCGCCCTACGGGCGGCCGAGCGCACCGCCATCGACGACCTGGCGGACCCCATCGCCGTGGTCGACACCGACCGCCGCGTCGTCCGCGTCAACGCCGCCGCTCGCGACGCGTTCGCGCTCGGCGACGACGAGGCGGTCCGGCTGACGCCGCTCGCGACGGCGCTCCCGTTCGACCTCGACCTGACGGACCCCGACCCCGTCGACGTGCGCTCCGCGGACGGCCGCCGCACCTACGCCGTCTCCGTCTCGCCGCTGTCCGACCCCGCGGGCACCCCGGTCGGGCACACGGTCGTCTTCTCGGACGTGACCGAGCGCGAGCGCCGCAGACAGCAACTGGAGGTGCTCAACCGCGTGCTCAGACACAACCTGCGCAACGACATGGGAGTGGTCCACGGCTACGCGGAACTGCTCGCCGAGGAGCTCGACGACGACCATCACCACCGGATGGCCGACGCCATCGAGCGGCGCTCCGGCGCGCTGCTCGCGCTCGGCGAGAAGGCCCGAACGGTCGAGACGCTGCTCGCGGGCGAGGAGGCCACGCCCCTCGCGCTCGGCGCGCTCGTGGAGCGCGTCGTCGCCGACTGCCGCGAGGAGTTCCCGGACGCGACCGTGGAGCTGACCGTCCGGGACGACCCCACCGCGCCGTTCCCGGAGACCACGGTGGCCGCCGCCGTCGAAAACCTGATCGAGAACGCGCTCAGACACCACGACGACGCGGGCGTCGAGCGCCCGAACGGGGGCGCGTGGACGCGCGTGACCGTCGCGCGCGAGGGCGACGAGGCGGTCGTCCGCGTCGCCGACGACGGGCCGGGGATCCCGGAGGGCGAACTCGACGCCATCGAGGCCGGCCGCGAGACCGCGCTCCAGCACGGCTCGGGACTCGGGCTCTGGATCGTCCACTGGGCCGCGGCCGCGGTCGGCGCCGAGACCGACTTCGCCGACCGTGAGCCCCGCGGGACGGTCGCCACGATCCGGCTCCCGCTCGGGGACGCGTGGACGGCGTCCGCGTCGGCGGCCGCCTCGACCGTCGAGCGCGAGACCGCGAGCGAGACCGCGGGGGAGTGAGGGCGGGGGAGCGCGAATCTAGTCAGGACGATTCGGAGTCACGGTGATGTGAAATACATGTGATTGGATGTTCGTTAACCTCGGATTTCACCGTACGCTTGCTTCTTCATCCGATCATAACGATCACGGGAGCGGATAATCCACTTGTACTCGAACCCCGGCGGTGGGTTCCCCATCCATTCGAGGAATTCTCGCGTTTCTTTGCGAGTGAATCGAATCGTTCCTCTTCGGAAGTCGGGATCGAACCCTTGCTCTTGGAACAAGTCAATCAGGAAATCTTGTCTGTCAGCCTCACTTATCGTTCGGATTGCGGCTCTTGGTGAACGATTTCGATCGACGTCAAGAAAACCATCAGATATGTACCAAAACTTTGCGATCTTTGGCGTCAAGTCGAGGGAATCAGGAATACGCTTTGACCCGCTTCGATACCAAGATCGAAGACGTGTGAAATATGGATGGGCACGACTCCAGACAGTATACATGTCATGGTAGTTCTCCGCTTCTGCATTCGGACTGAATCCCGATTTGCGGTTGTTTTCTGCGAGTTCTTCTGCGGTCTTCTTTAACGAAACACCAGTCGTGAAGATGCCCATCCGATAGTCATACCATTCGAGAAACTGGCGGTTGACCATCGGGACGTGGAAGATACCGTTATCTTTGCCCGACTGTACCGGAATTGATCCGTCGCCCATTAAGAGCCCGATGATCATATCTCTCTTTTCGGGAGGTATTTTCGGATACGGACATCGGCCCCTCGCCCAGTGTGTTCCGACCCGCTTGAACTCCTTCTCGCAGATCGGGCACGTCGCCTCAGTCACTCTGAATTCTCGGCGCTAACATGTATGTCACGTTGCCGAGTCCCTCGCCGAAGCTGTAGTGAAGCTTGACGGGGAACTCCTCGCCGAGTTCGACGACGACCTCCGCGTCGCCGGGGATCGCCTTGTTCATGTCCTTGAGGTAGTCGAGGCTGAACAGGGAGTCGGCGGGGCCGGCCTGCAGGTCGATGAGGTCCTCGCGCTCCAGTTTGAGGTCCACGTCGTCGGTGTCGCCCTCGGCCTCGATGTAGAACGCCTCCTCGGTCTCGTCCACGCGGAGGCGGATGTGGTCGGAGACCATGTCCGCGGCCGTGATACCGCGGTCGAGCTGGGCGCCCTCGACGACGATCTCGGCGGGCAGGTCGAGGTCGGGGATGTCCGGCTCCTGGCGGATGGAGTCGGGGTCGATGAGCGCGAGCGTGTACGAGAGGCCGTCGACCTCGATGTGGAGCTTGCGGGTCTCCTCGTCGAGTTCGAGGTGGACGAGGTCGCCGGAGTTGGCCATGCCGGCGATGTCCTGCAGGCGCGCGAGGTTGACGCCGATGACGCCCCCGTCGGCCTCGTAGGACTCGAAGGCGGCGGCCTCAAGCGAGAGGTCGACCATGCCGACGTTCGCGGGGTCGACGGCGCGGATGGCCAGTTCCTCCTCGTTCAGGCGGACCTTGCACTCGTCGACCAACACGCTCACCGAACCGAGCGCGTCCTGGAGCGTCGACGCACTCACGATGGCCTTGAACATATACTGCGGGCTACGGCGGTATCCCGTAAAAAGGCACCCGATTCGTTGTAGTTTGTTCGCGCGGGCGGCCGCGGGTGACGCGCGGCCGAGCCGGTGCCGGCCGCGGCGCGACCGAAGGCCTCGGTCGACCGCTACGCCACGAGCGGCTCGACGAGTTCGCGGCCCGCCTCCAGCAGGCCCGCGACGCGCGCCTCGTCGTCGGCCTCCGCGTAGACGCGAAGCTTCGGCTCCGTCCCCGAAGGGCGGATCAGGAGCCACGAGCCGTCGTCGAGGAGGAGTTTGAACCCGTCGAGCGTGACCACGCGGGCGACCTCGTGACCGACCACCTCGTCGGGGATGTGGTCGGAGAGGTCGTCGATCACGCGCTCCTTCTCGTCGTCCGGACAGGGGACGCTGATCTTGTCCGCGACGATCCGGCCGTGCTCGGCCTCGATGCGGTCGACGCGGGCGTCGAACCCCTCCTCGGTCGCCGCGGCGGCCGCCAGCAGCGCCATCAACACGCCGTCCTTCTCGCGGACGTGACCGCGGAGCGTGAAGCCGCCCGACTCTTCGCCGCCGAACAGCGCGTCGTGTTCCGCTATCGCCTGCGCGACCCACTTGAAGCCGACCGGCACCTCGTAGGTCTCCTCGCCGTGCGCCTCCGCGACGCGGTCGACGAGGAACGTCGTGGAGACGGTCCGCACCGCGGGCCCCGACCGCTCCGCGAGCAGGTGGTCGTAGCAGGCGACGTAGAACAGGTTGGCGTCGAGGACGCCGCGCTCCGGGGTACACACGGCCACGCGGTCGGCGTCGCCGTCGTTGGCGACCCCCAGGTCCGCGTCGCGGGCCGCGACCGCCTCGGCGAGGGCGTGGAGGTTCTCCGCGCTCGGCTCCGGCGCGCCGCCGCCGAAGTCGGGGTCGCGCTCGCCGCGCAGCGTGTGGACCTCCGCGCCCGCCGCCCGGAGCAGGTCGTCGGTCACCCCGCGGCCGCTCCCGTGCATCGCGTCGTAGACGACCGAGAGCCCGGAGAGGTCCGCGCCCACCAGTTCGCGCGCGGCGGCGGCGTGCTCGCTGGTGAAGTCGTGTCGCCGGACCGTTCCCCACGCGTCCTCGTCGTCGAGGGGCGAGGGCGTCGCGAGGCGCGCCTCCACGTCAGCGGTCACCTCCGGGAGCGCGGGCGCGCCGTCGCTCGGGATGAACTTCACGCCGTTGTACTCGGGGGGGTTGTGCGAGGCCGTCACCATCAGCGCGCCCGAGAGGTCGTGCTCGACGACGCCGAAGGCGACGACCGGCGTCGGCACGTCGCGCTCGGGGAGCAGCACGTCGAAGCCGTTGCCCGACAGCACCTCCGCGAGGCTCTCGGCGAACCCCTCGGAGGTCTCGCGGGCGTCGTACCCGACGAGAACGGGGGCGTCGCGACCGGCGGCCGCGAGGTGGTCCGCGACCGCCTGCCCCACCGCGCGGACGCGCTCGTCGGTGAACTCGTCGAGCGTCGCCCGCCAGCCGTCCGTCCCGAAGGAGATGGCGTCCATGCGGGAGGCGTGGCGCGGCGGCGGCTTATAAGACGTGACTCGATGCGCGGGACGAGGGGACCGGACGCGCCGACCGCGCGGGCCGAGGCAGGACGCTCACTCTCTCGTCAGCGTCAGGACGTGCCTGGTCAGCGAGCGGTGGACGCGGCGCTCGAAGGTCGCGTCGACGCGCCAGCCGGCACCCCGCGCCTCGCTCCGCCAGTCGCGGTCCGCGACGAGGACCGCCTGCGGCGCGACGCGGGCCGTCTCCGCGAGCGCGCCGGCGACCAGATCCGCCAGGTCGTGGGTCGCGATCTTCGACTGCCGGCCGTAGGGGGCGTCGAAGGCGACGCCGTCGACCGCGTCGTCGCGCAGAGGGAGCGCGGTGGCGTCGCCGCGGCCCACGTGCCACTCGGGGTCGTCCGGGCCGCCGACGTACTCGCGGAGGTTGCGCCGGGTTCCCCGGACCATCTTCGCCTGCGCGTCGGTACCGACCGCCGCCGCGCCGACGAGCCCCGCCTCCACGAGCAGGCCGCCGGTGCCGCACATCGGGTCCAACAGTCGGCGGCCGGGCGCGGCGCCGGCGAGGTTGGCGTACGCCCGGGCGTCGGCCGGCGCCATGCTCCCGGGCTGGAAGAAGGGCCGGTCGGTGGGCTTCGGCGCGAAGTCGCGCCGCCCCTCGCGGGCGACCCACCCCAGCGCCGCCACCGAGGCCTCGCCGCCGTCGGCGCCGGCCACGGCGTCGTGGTCGGGGCGTCGCCCGGCGGCGAACAGCGCGCGGAGCGTGTGGTCGGGATCGTCGAGGTCCACCTCGAACCCGCGGTCGACCAGGGCCTGCCCGAGCGCGCGTTCGGCGTCGCTCGTCGAGACCCCGGAACTGCCGCGCACGTCCCGCGCCCGGACGGCGACGGTCCCCTCGCGGTCGGTCCCCGCGGCTTCGAGCAGCGCGACCGCGGCGTCGACGTCGGCGTCGGTCCGCCCGATCGCCTCGTGGGCGGCGCGCGTGTACGCCAACCGCTCGACCGCCGGCCCGGCCGCGCCCGCCCGGGCGATCCCCGGCGCGAGGAGTTCGACCCCGGCCGCGGCGCTTTCGGCCTCGTGGGCCGCGAACGCGTCCTCCTCGCCCGAGAGCTCCAGCCAGTACACGTTCGCCGGGAGGTCGGCGGACGGCAAGAGCGTGGCGAATGGCGGGCCGCGAGTATCCGCTGCCTTCGAACGCCAGCCGCCCTCGGACGCCACCCGCCCCCGGACGCCAGCGGTCCGCGTTCGCTCGCCATCCGCGTCCGAGCACTGCGGGCTTCCGTTCTGATGACAGAACCGAGAAACAAGCTCGCGGCGCGAGGCGCGGAGAAACGTCGGGACGCGACCGGCTCGAACGGGGGCGGTCGCTCTCGGCATCAGAAACGTGACGTATCGGCGTGTGACGAACCTTTTTAAATTCGTCACGCGACGTTCGACGCGTTGATGACCGATCCGAAGGACACGATCAACATCGAGAACGTCGTCGCCTCGACGGGGATCGGCCAGGAGCTGGACCTCCAGAGCGTCGCGATGGACCTGGAGGGCGCCGACTACGACCCCGAGCAGTTCCCCGGACTCGTCTATCGCACGACGGACCCGAAGTCGGCCGCGCTCATCTTCCGCTCCGGCAAGATCGTCTGCACCGGCGCGAAGTCGACGGACGCCGTCCGGCGTAGCCTCGACATCGTCTTCGAGAAGCTCCGGGAGCTCCAGATCCCCATCGAGGACGACCCCGAGGTGACGGTCCAGAACATCGTCACGAGCGCCGACCTCGGCGAGGACCTGAACCTGAACGCCATCGCCATCGGCCTCGGCCTCGAGCACATCGAGTACGAGCCGGAGCAGTTCCCCGGCCTCGTCTACCGACTGGAGGAGCCCGAGGTCGTCGCGCTGCTTTTCGGCTCCGGGAAACTCGTGATCACCGGCGGCAAGGAGCCCGCCGACGCTGAGGCGGCCGTCGACGTGATCGTCGACCGACTCGAGGACCTGGGCCTGCTCGGCTGAGGCGTCCCGAACCGCGGGCGCTTTAGCCCCGCCCCGTCTACCCCTCTTCATGCTCCTGCAGGCCGGCGTCGGCCCGCTTTCCGTTCTCGGGACGTTCCTCGTGATCGCCGCGTTCCTCACCCTCACCGCGCACCTCGCCGCCAGAAACGTCCTCGGGGACGTGTCCCCGCGCCGCGCGCTCGGCGTCGGTCCCGTCCCCGCCGTGATCGCGGTCGCGGCCGGCGCGCTCTCGCTGCCGGCCGCGCTGGCGCTGCCGGCCGCGGTCGTTCTGGACTGGCTCGCGGTCCGATGGCGCTACGAGGTCGAGGGGCGGACCACGACGCTGATCACGGTGATCCACTTCACCGTCTCCGTCCTGATCGGGATCGTTCTCGTCGCGGCCGCGGTGCTTCTCTCCTCGCGCCCGGGATAGCGCTCCCCGGGAATCGAGGGACCCAGCGTCCCCGGCTCTCCTCGCAGTTTTAAGTCGGTCCCGGGCGGGCATCCGACATGGACATCCTCGCGACGCTTCGGCGCGCCGCCTGGCACGGCGGCGAGGCGCGCGTCCGCGCGCCGCTCAGGCTCGGGGTCGGCACGCTCCTGCTGTTCGCGGTCGCGGTCGCCGTCGTTCTGGTCCTCGGTGCGTCCGGGCTGGTCGCGCCGGCCGGCGGCGGGCTGGCGCTGACGGGCGTCGTCTCGCTTCTCGCGACCGTCGGTGGCCTCGCGCTCGCGGCGCGGTTCGTGGACCGCCGGCGCTGGACCGACTACGGGCTCCGGATCGACCGCGCGTGGTGGGTCGACTTCGGCTTCGGCCTCGCGCTCGGGGCCGGGCTCCAGACCGGCATCTTCCTGGTGGGCTGGGGCGCCGGCTGGTACGTCCCGACCGGCACGTTCGTCTCGGAGGGCTCGTTCGTCGCCGGCTTCGCGGTCGTCCTCTTCCTGTTCCTCTCCGTCGGGATCTACGAGGAACTGATCTCGCGCGGGTGGCTCCTCACGAACGTCGCGGAGGGGCTCCGGTTCGCCGGCGATCGGACGGCGGTCGTCGTCGCGACGGTCGCGTCCTCGGCGGTGTTCGGGGTCCTCCACGCGACCAACCCCGGCGCGACGGCGCTCTCGACGGCGATCATCGGGCTCGCGGGCGTCTTCCTCGCGCTCGGTTACGTGTTGACCGGCGAACTCGCCATCCCGATCGGCGTCCACGTGACGTGGAACCTCGTGCAGGGCGGCGTCTACGGCTTCGGCGTCAGCGGCCTCGGCGTGCCCGCGACGGTCGTCGAGACGCGCGTGACCGGCCCGGAGCTCGTCACCGGCGGCTCGTTCGGCCCGGAGGCGGGCCTGCTCGGGCTCGCGGGGATCCTCGTCGGCTCCGCCGCGACCGCGTGGTGGGTCCGCTACCGGACGGGGGCGGTCCGGGTCCACCCCTCGATCACGGAGCCGGACCTGTTGCCCGGCGGGGAGGAGTGACGGAACCTCGCGGGCATCACAAACACCATACTCCCTCGGCCCGGTCCATTCACCAACGGACCACATGACCGAGAAACGCGAGTACACCGGCGACTACCCCGAGAAGACCCTGTACATCCCCGGCCCGACGGAGGTGCGCGAGGACGTGATCGAGGCGATGGCCCAGCCGATGTTCGGCCACCGGATGGACCGGATGACCGACCTCTACACGACCATCGTCGAGGACACGAAGGAGTTCCTCGGAACGGACAACGAGACGATGATCCTCACCGCCTCCGGCACCGAGTTCTGGGAGGCGACGACGCTCAACCTCGTGGACGAGGACGGGAGCCTGCTCGTGCCGACCTGCGGGAGCTTCAGCGAGCGGCACGCCAACGTCGCCGAGCGCCTCGGGCGGAACGTCGACCGCCTGGAGTACGAGTGGGGACAGGCGGTCAAGCCCGAGGACGTCCGCGAGGCCATCGAGTCGAGCGATAAGGAGTACGACGTGGTCGCGTGCGTGATGAACGAGTCCTCGACCGGGATCCGCAACCCCATCGAGGAGGTTGGCGACGTGGTCGCGGAGTACCCGGACACATACTTCGTCGTCGACGCGGTCTCCGCGCTCGGCGGCGACGCGGTCGACATCGACGCCCACGGCATCGACGCCATCTTCGCCTCCACGCAGAAGGCGTTCGCGATGCCGCCCGGCCTCGCGGTCTGCGTCGTCAGCGACGAGGCCTACGAGCGCGAACTCGAGAAGGACTCCGCCTCGTGGTACGGCGGCTTCCAGCGCGCGCTCGACTACTACGACCGGAAGGGGCAGACCCACTCGACGCCCGCGATCCCGGTCATGTTAGCGTACCGCAAGCAGATGAAGCACATGCTCGAGGAGGAGCTCGACGCCCGCGACCGGCGCCACCGCGAGATGCAGGAGTACGTCCACGAGTGGGCCGCGGAGCACTTCGCGATGTTCCCCGAGGCGGGCTACGAGTCGCAGACCGTCGCCTGCATCGAGAACACGCAGGACATCGACGTCGCCGCCACCATCGAGGCGGTCTCAGAGGAGTACGACATGGTGTTCTCGAACGGCTACGGCGACATCGGCGAGGAGACGTTCCGGATCGGGCACATGGGCGAGCACACGGTCGAGAGCGTCAAGGAGCTCACCGACGCCATCGAGGACGTCGCCGACCTCTGAGCGCCGCGAAACGGTCGCCGACCTCGCGCTGCAGCCGCGAGAAACCGGTTATCGACCGGCTACCAAGCTGCACTCACGGCGGGAGTTCCGCTTTATCCGGCAAAAATGTTCGTCCGGCGAGCGGATACACTGCTGTGGCGGTACTGTAGCGGTGCCGTGCTGTCGGCGCGCGCGAGAAACGCGCGCGAGGTCGCCGGCGTCGCCGTGAGCGCGGTGCGGAGCGAACGGCGGCTCGAAAACCTGCGGTTTCCGGTGCGCTACCGCACGCCGGCTGCTCGAAAATCTCCGATTTTCGGTGGAGCCCGCAGCCGCGGTCGCGTGGCAGTGCGGTCACGCGACCGCGGCTGCGGCGAGGTTGGGGAGGTACGAGGCTGCTGTGCGGTCGCGGTTCGGGGTGGGACTGAAAGGGGCAGCCGGCTCGATCCGGCCCCGGCGCCTCAAACACTCGCGTCGGGCTGTGTGGAGAGACGCGAGCGCGCAGAGCGTACCGCGGCCGGTCGAGCCGGCTGGGGCTTTCTGGGTGTTGCTGTCCAGATCAGACGGATCGACAGCAGGAGCAAAAAAAGTCCGAGCGAAGCAGGTGGAGTCGGCGGAGACGCTTCGAGGAACGTCACTCTTGGGAACTGGGCTGCCGCCGGCCGAGAAGACTCATAAATCGTCGTCCTATGCGTCGGAAAGAGCGTCGAACGTCTTCTCGGCCCACTTCACGGCGTATGGCGCGCCGCGGTCGCGGAAGGCGGTCGTGTCCAGCGCCGCGAACGGCGCCGGGAGGTCGAGGCCGTGTCTGACCGCCGAACAGGCGTACTCGGTCGCGTTCGCGAAGTCCGTCTCGCCGCGGGCGACGAGGCCCGGAAGCTCCTCGAGCCGGTCCGTCAGGCGCTCGCCCGCGTCGACCCACGCGTCGTGGAGGCGCTCGCGCTCGGGGTCGTCCGCCCACTGCTCGAACGTCTCGCGCGTCTGCAGGCCGACCCACGCGTCGAACAGCGCGTTCGCGACCTGGTAGACGTCCGTCGGGCCGTAGCCCGCGGGGTCCTCGGGATCCCGGATCGCCGCGTCCAGATCGGCGTACCGCTCGCCGAAGAAGGGGAGGAAGTGCTCCGGGATCCCGGTCGCGCCCTCCGGCATCGCGGCCGCGCCCGCGACAGCGCCGGTCGGGGGGTCGGCCCCGACCTCGACGAACGCCTCCGCGAGCAGGAACGCGAGGAAGTCGTCCGGCGTGGTCTCCGCGCGGCGCTTCACGAGGACGGTCTCGGGCGCGGTCTGGTCGGTCCAGACCACGGTCCCGCCGCCGGGCATCCCGACCGTGAACTCGGGACCGGCGTAGCTCCGGAGGGTCTCCGGCGCGTCCTCGGGGAGCCAGTCGGCCGGGTAGCTCGCGGGGCGGAGCCGGTCGACGAACAGCCCGAGGTCCTCCGCGACCGCGGGCGGGACCGTCTCGAAGTCCGCCTCCGCGTCGAGAACGGGCGCCTCGGGCGCGTGGGCCTCGCGGACGGCCGCCACGTCAGCGGGGAGCTCTCGGGACGCGAACATTCAGGCGAACACGTACATCAGGACCACGAGTACCGACAGCAGCGCCGCCGATCCGACCGTTCCGACCACGATCTTCGTTGCCTTGCTCATGCCCGAACCTGCGGCCGCGCCCCGCTTAAAACCATCCAGTTCCGCGCGACCGCGGCCGGGAGTGTCCCGGTCCCGTCAGCTCCCCGCCGTCTTCGCGACGCGGAACCAGTCGCCGTCCCACGTCAGCGCGTAGCCGAGCACCGACGACAGCGTGAGCACGCCGAAAAACGGCACCAGGAGCGGCGTCGCCAGCCAGACCGGATGCGCGCCATTGACGGCCCCGTCCGCGCGGTCCCGGACGATAAGCCCCCCGACGGTGGCCCCCACGACGAGCACGGGCGCGAGGTAGAACGGCGCCAGGTCTGCGAGCATCAGGACCGCGAACTTCGAGGCGAGCGTCAGCGTGAGCAGGCTCCCCAGCATGCTGGAGACGAGGCGGCCGAGCGAGAGCAGGCGCCGACGGTGGCTCCCGTCGCCCTTTCCGAGCAGGGTTCGGTGGAGCACCTCGACCTGTCCGGTCCGCCAGCGCTTGCGCTGGCCCCACAGGTCGCCGAGCGTGTGGGGCGCCTCCATCAGGTTGACGTGGTTGCGACACTGCTCGACGTCGAGCCCGTGTCGGTAGCAGGCGTGTGCGAACTCCAAGTCCTCGGTGAGGCAGTCGGCGTACCCCCCGACCGTCGCCAGCGCCTCGCGGGTGAACGCGGTCGAGGAGCTCCGGCAGTTCGCGAAGCCGGTCAGCTCCACCGGCTTGTAGCTGGCGTGGAACAGCGCGCGCTCGCAGTACGCGAGCGTCTCGACGAGCCCGGTCGGTTCGGGGACCCGCCGCCCCTGAAACACGTCCGCGCCGTCCGCGAGCGCGCCGACGGCGGCCGGGACGAAAGAGGGTGCCACCACCTCGTCCGCGTCGAACACGAGGAAGTGCTCGGCGTCGGAGCGTGCGACCGCGTCGTTGATGGCGCCCGCCTTCGACCCCGGGCGCCCGTTCTCCAGCACCTCGACCGCGGGGTGCTCGGCGGCGAGCGCCTCCGCGACGCCCCGGGTCCCGCAGTCGCCCGGCTCCGTTATCACCCGGATCCGCAGGTCGGCGTACTCGCTGTCGAGCAGGCTCTCGACGCTCCGCTCGAGAACCTCGCCGTCCCGATACACCGGGATCAGGGCATCGACCGTCGGCCCCTCGTACAGGTAGCGGTCCTCATCCCGCCGGCGCGTGACCTCCCACAGAAGGAGCCCGCCCGCAAGGGTGAAGAAGGCCGTGAAGCCGACGAACGTCGCGACCGCGTCGAGGTAGAGGACGCGCAGGCTGATGACCCACAGCGCGAGCGTGACGCCCTGCACCTGCACCCCCTGCCAGAGGCCGACGCCGAGCAGCGTCGCCGACCCCGTGAGCACGCCCGTCCGCTCCGCGGCCCGGCGAACGACGGCATCAGCCCTGTCGAAGACGCTCCGCAGCATACGCGGCCGAACGGCCGCTCGACACATAAGTTCTGTCGTCCGCGAGGACACGGAATTGTGAACCGTTGGCACGGTTTTCGGGGCATCCCGGAGCGCCGTTCGCGGGTCGCCGGGCGCGCATTTATGACCCACGCGACGGAACGACTCCCCCATGCACGTACGCGACGCCGTGGAGGCCGACGCCGAGGCCGTCGCCGCGCTCGCGTCGCGGCCGGTCGACGCGGTCCGCGACGCCGTCCACGAGCGGTCGGTTCGGGTGGCCGTCCGCGAGTCGGACGCGGGCGGCGGGCCCCCCGACGACACCAGCGATCCCGGCGACCCGACGGAGCCGTCGGACCCGGCCGGCTACGTCGCCTTCGACGCGCGCCCGGACGCGGTCCACGTCACCGGATTCGCGGGCGATCCGGAGGCCGTCGAGCGCCTGCTCGCGGAGCCGGTCCGGTTCGCCGAGCGCGAGAAGATGCTCGTCGAGGTCGTCGTCGAGGAGACCGCGAACGGTCAGCGTGAGGCGGTCGAGCGCGCCGGCTTTTCGGCGGTCGGTTCCGGTCCGCGGTTCGAGGGGACGCCGACCGTGCGGTACCGGTTGGACCCGGCAGCCTCCGGCAGCGAGACGTAAGGTCACCGGCGCCGTTTCCTCACCGGTCCTCACCGACCTCAGGAGAACTTCCTGACCGTCATCTCCAGCGTGTCGAGGTCGAGGATGGGCGCGAAGCCCGCGTCCGGGTCGATGTTGACGGACTTCTGGAAGTCGGTCTGGGCCTGCCAGCAGCCGGAGTTGACCGCGAGGACGTTGTGGTACTTCCCCCAGCCGAGCTTGTGGACGTGGCCGGTGTGGAACACGTCCGGCACGTCGTCGATGACCAGGTAGTCGCGGTCCTCCGGCGCGACCCGGGTGTGGCCGCCGAACTGCGGCGCGACGTGGCGCTTCTTGAGGAGCTGGTACATCGCCTTGTGCGGCTCGTCGTAGCTGGCCTTCTCCTCGGGCAGCTCCGCGATCACCTCGTCGAGCGAGACGCCGTGGTACATCAGGACGGAGACGTTCTCGACGGTGACGGTCGCGGGGTTCGAGACGATGCGCGCGTCGTGAGCGGACATGATCTCCCGGAGCTCGTCGTCGAAGCCGGGCTGCGGCTCCGCGAGCCGGACCGCGTCGTGGTTGCCCGGGATCATCACGATCTCCGTGTCCGCGGGCACCTCCTTGAGGTACTCCGAGAAGCGCTCGTACTGCTCGTAGATGTCGACGATGTCCAGCTCCTCGTCCTGGTTCGGGTAGACGCCGACGCCCTCGACCATGTCGCCGGCCAGCAGGAGGTACTCGACCGGCGCGGCCTCCTCGGTGTGGAGCCAGTCGGTGAAGCGGTGCCACGCGTCGGCCATGAACTCCTGGGACCCGACGTGGACGTCCGAGATGAGCGCGGCCTGCACGTGTCTGTCCGCGGTGTTCGGGCGGTGCGTCCGCGGCACGTCCGGGAAGTGGAGCGCGTCCGCGAACAGGATCCCGCCGTCGTCCGCGAGCGTCCCGTCGACCGCGACGCACTCGTCCAGCAGGAGTTCGTCGACGTTGTCCGCGATCCCCTTGTCCTTCATGATCAGGGCGGGGAACGTGCCCGTGGTGTCCTCCAGCTCCACGAGCCAGTGGCCCGACTTCGTCGAGCGCACGTCGTTGACGAGCCCGATCATCGCGGCGTCGCTCCCGCCCGGCATCGCGTCGATGGCCTCCGCCGGCCGGTGATTCACGCGCCCGCGGAGGACCGACGAGAGGCGCTCGTACCGGTCCCGGAACGTCCGGACGAAGTCGCCGTACTCGCCCGTCCCGGTGCTGTTGCCGGTCATGTCGTTGGCGATCGCCAGTTCGCGGAGCGAGAGGTCGCGATCGTGGGCGGCGTCGACCGTTGTATCTCCGTCTTCATCCCCCTTCGTTTCGACTGGAGTCCCGACTGCTTCTGATGGTGGTTTATGCGGTGTGTCTCCAGTCGAAACGGAGGGGTCCTGATCGGGGGCCTCATCGGGGGCCTTAGCGGGATCCTCATCGGGATCCGCAGCGGTGGTCGGCGACGACGAACCCTCCCCGGTCGTTGCGGTCGTCTCTCCCCGAGTGGCGGTCGCGGCGTCCGCGTCCGGAGCGGTCGGCGCGTCCGGGGCGCCGTCGGCGTCGAGGACGGCGCGGACGTGTTCGGTGGTGATTCGGAGGGCGTCGTCGGGCGCGTGCTCGACCGCGGCCTCCAGCGTGAGCGCGGGGTTCGGTGCGCCCGCGAGCAGGGTCACCGCCTCGCGCTCGGCGTTGTAGCCGCGGCTCGCGAGTTCGCTCACGATCCGGGACGACGACTCCAGCGGCACACCGCTTCGGAAGGACAGGGCGGGCAAAAGCGTGCCGGACCGATCGGGTCGCGTGTCGGGGGCGGACTTCCGGACGCCGACGGCGCCGGAACCCAGAAGTTTCAACACCGGACGTGGCCAACCCGCAGGCGATGGAACCCGGGGATACCCCGCCGACCGACGACGAGGACGAGCGGGAGGGCCGCGATCCCGGGACCGAGACGACGGACGCCGACGATGGGGGCGAGGAGGGCGATGGGGGAGACGGGCTCCCCGAGGACGGTCCGTTCGGCGGCAACGACCGCCAGTACGCGGGCGCAGACTCGGAGCGCGATAGCGGGACGGCCTCGACCGCCGCCGACGCGCCGAGCCCCGAGCGCGGGACCGCGGCTGCGGAGCGCGAGGCCGCGACGGGGGACGGAAGCGGGGCGGACGCCGACCTACTGAGCAGGTTTCTGCACGCGAAGTCGGGGCCGCTCATGTGGACCCGCGAGTTCCTCTCGAGCGCGGTGGTCGTGCTCGCGGTCGGGCTGTTGCTGTTCGGGATCAGCGGCGTCTGGCCGCCGATGGTCGCCGTGGAGTCGGGCAGCATGGAGCCGAACATGGAGAAGGGCGACCTGATCGTCGTCACCGAGCCCGGTCGGTTCGCTCCGGACGTCGCGACTGCCCAGAACGGCATCGTCACGCAGGAGGAGGGGCAGTCGGCCGACTACCGCACGTTCGGCGGCTACGGCTCCGTCGTCGTGTTCGACGACCCGAGATCGGGCGGCTCGCCGATCATTCATCGAGCGCACCTCCGGGTCGAGGAGGGCGAGAACTGGTACGACCGCGCCAACGAGGAGTACATGAGCGCCGACAGCTGTGCGGAGCTACGGAACTGTCCCGCGCCCGCGACCGGCTACATCACGAAGGGCGACAACAACGCCCACTACGACCAGGCGCAGGGGATCGCCCGCGTCGTCCGCGACGACTGGGTCACGGGCGTCGCGCGACTCCGCATCCCCTACCTCGGCTGGATCCGACTGATCGCGACCGGGCAGGCGACCCTGTTCGGCGGCACCGCCTTTTCGGGAACCTTCGGCGGCGCCTTTTCGGGTGTCGCGGGTGCCGGGGCGGGCCTGATCGGTGCCGGTGCGGTCGCGACGCGCCGGCGCGCGTGACCATCTCGTCGGACGGCTTCCGAAAACTGGCCGACTGGTTGTCGACAGGCGACTTCCGAAAACTGGTCGACGGACGGCTTCGGAAAAGCGACGTCGGCGAGAAACCCTCGAAGAGCCGGCGGTCGATGTTCCGGCGTCAGTTGTCGAAGCGGGCCTGGACGAACGGCTGCGCGTTCTCGATGTCGCCGAGTCGGGAGTCCGACAGCAGGACGGCCTCGGTCTCGTCGATGGGGACGGAGAGGCTCATCTCCTTGGTGCGGCCGTAGCGGCCCTTCGAGACGACGACCGCGTTGACGATGCCGAGCATGTCGAGCTCGCTGATGAGGTCGGTGACGCGGCGCTGGGTGAGTACGTCGGCGTCGATCTCCTCGCAGAGCCGTTTGTAGATGTTGAACACCTCGCCGGTGTTGATGTTGTGGACGCCGTTCTTCTCCAGCAGGATGACCGCGAAGAGGACGATCTTCGACTGGGTCGGGAGGGTGCGGACGACCTCCACGACGCGGTCGAGTTCGATCTTGTCCTGGGCCTGTCGGACGTGCTCCTCGCCGACGATCTCCGCCTGCGAGCGTTCGGCGAGTTCGCCGGCGGTCCGGAGCAGGTCGAGCGCGCGTCGAGCGTCGCCGTGTTCCTGGGCGGCGAACGCCGCGCACAGGGGGATCACGTCGTCCGTGAGCGCGTCGGGCTTGAACGCCGCGGTCGAGCGGTGCTGGAGGATGTCCCGGAGCTGGTTCGCATCGTACGGGGGGAAGACGATCTCCTCCTCGCCGAGGCTCGACTTCACGCGCGGGTCGAGGAAATCGGTGAACTTCAGGTCGTTCGAGATGCCCATGATGGAGATCCGGGAGTTGTCGAGCTCGGAGTTCATCCGCGAGAGGTTATACAGTGTGTCGTCCCCCGATTTCTCGACCAGCTTGTCGATCTCGTCGAGCATGATGACGACTACGCGCTCGTTGTAGTCGACCGCGTCGAAGAACGTCGTGTAAACGCGGTCGGTCGGCCACCCGGTCATGGGCACTTCCTCCATCTCCTCGCGGTCGTCTTCCAGTTCCGCGATTCGATCGTCGACTTCCGCGATCGAGTCGAACGCCGAGGGATCGATGGGGTCGACGGCCTCAGCGTCTGCGGTGTCGGTGGTCGTCGCGTCGGTGGTCGTCGCGTCGGTGGTCGTCGCGTCGGTGGTCGTCGCGTCGGTGGTCGTCGCGTCGGTGGTCGTCGCGTCGGTGGTCGTCGCGTCGGTGGTCGTCGCGTCGGCGTTTACCGCGTCGTCGCCTTCGTCGGCACCCTCGTCGTCGAGCCGCGAGCGGAGGTCCCGGAGCCGGTCGAGTTTGTCGTCGATGACCTCCTGGTTCTTCCGGATGAACTTGTTCGCGAGTTGCGCGAGCACGCGGTACTGGGTGTCGGTCACCTCGCAGTTGATGTACTCGACCTCGCAGGGTACGTCGTACTTCTGGGAGGTGGACTCCAGCTCGTTGGAGACGAACTTCGCGGACGCGGTCTTTCCGGTCCCCGTCTTCCCGTAGATGAGGATGTTGGAAGGGGTCTCGCCGCGCAGCGCGGAGACGAGGATCGTCGCCATCTGGTTGATCTGGTCGTTCCGGTGCGGGAGCTCGTGGGGGGTGTACGACGGGCGGAGGACCTCCTTGTTCTCGAAGATCGGCTCGCCGGAGAGCAGGTCGTCGAACAGCCCTCGACTGTCTTCGTCTTCGTCGGGTTCCTCGTCGAGGACGTCGCCGACCAGGTCCACGTCCGGAGACGACCGGTCGCGACCGGAGGTCGACCCGACTTCGAGGTCGATGTCGGTCGCTTCCCAGTCGGCCCCCTCAGCGCCGTCCGCGTCTGCCGAAGGCGGTGTCTCGCCGTTCACCGAAGACGGTCTGGTCGAGGACTCGGACTCCCCCTCGGTGTGCGGTACCGGGTCGGGCGAGTTCGGCTCACTCGAGCCATCGACCGCAGCGTTGCCATCGACAGCAGCGTTGCCGTCGACCGCAGCATTGCCATCGACCGCGACGTCGCCACCGACTGCAGCGTCGCCATCGACTGCGGCGTCACTATCGGTTTCGTTATCCGTGTCTGTCGAGGTCGCGGCGTCGGGCTCCTCGTCGTCGGCGTCGGATACGGTCCCGTCGTCAGTTGCGGACGCGGCATCGGATCGCGACGCGGTCTGTTGGTGGTCGTCGTTCGTGTCGTCCATGGATACCCCCCAATTTCAGGTGGAAAACGCGCCCGGGAATGGTGTCAGATCGTCCCTATCTGCCGAATACGAGCTTTCCGGCGTGAATATATCCGCCGGGCGCGTCCAATTGATGCAGGCGAACCAGATGAACAGACGGAATAAAAGTGTTCCCCTCTCCAGTTGAAGCAGGGGGCGAGTGAGCCACCACGGAGCCCAACCGATCCAAAGCGGCGGCGAGACCGACGTCGATGAGCCACCGAGATAGGGTCGGTACCGGTCGGATCTCGGAGAAACAACCGAGAAATCGATAGCCTACGGTTGCAGTCGATAATGGGGGCAGCATTTCAGGTGGATACGGAACGTCAGGAGGATGCGGAAGGGAGAACCTCCACTCGTCGTCTTTCGTCGGAGAAGTGCGTCACAGAAACATCGAGGCCAAGCGGGGAGCGTTTCGACTGAACTGAGCGCTTCGGCTGAATGTCGACTGAAGGCTTCGGCTGAATGTCGACTGAGGGGAGTCGTTTCATGGTTCGGAGCTGCCTGGCCAACTCGACACGAGGGGAGTATTGGCCGGATCGAGCCGGCAACCGTGAAGACACGTCGTGTACCGCGGGTATCTTCGTTCCGAAAAAGTCGGTATTCAGTTGTCGGTGTTCTGTTGTTACCGACAGGGGGCGGGGTGTCGACGGGAAACGGGGGGTGGTGGGGTGCCCCCCACCCCTTCGTTTCGTGTGGAGCGGTGGATGGTGGGTGGGGGGGGAGGGGGTCTATTATTTCCGGTGGCTTTAACACGCTACTTCTAAAACAGTACCCGTAATACAGGAAGACAAGAAATATATCGGCTGTTCTTTCCTGTTGGTTGACGCTTCTCTCCGAGAATACCCGCCCAACGACAAAACCACCCTCCCCAACCAAACGTTCCACACGAAACGAAGGGGTGGGGGAGGTGGAACCTTCGTCTCGAGCGAGGTGACTGTCCGTCCGGAAACTGAAGCGACCGCCTATCCGAGCTGCCTATCCGGACTACCTATCCGGAGGACGAAGCGACCCGTTCCTGAAATCGATCGCCCATCTAAGTGAACGCTCTCGCAGTCAAACGGTCACCAGCCGGCCGCTTGACCGGTGGCTTCGAGGCGTCTTCCCCGGTTTTGTAGGTGTGTCTGACGCAGTTGTTAAGTGAGAGCGGCGAAGAGAGTAGCTACAATCCCCGCGCGAGAGAGGGAGGCCGGAATCAGGATGGGACTGCTCACAAATCTCAGGGACAGTATATCACGGGTCTCGGATCGGTTGTTCACCGACAGCGAGCCCAAACGTATCGGTATCTACGGCCCGCCGAACGCCGGGAAGACGACGCTCGCGAACCGGATCGCGCGCGACTGGACCGGCGACGCGGTCGGACCGGAGAGTCACATTCCGCACGAAACGCGGCGGGCGCGCCGCAAGGAGGGCGTCGAGATCGAGCGTAACGGCCGCAAGGTGACCATCGACATCGTCGACACGCCGGGCGTCACCACCAAGGTCGACTACAAGGAGTTCCTCGACCACGAGATGGAGAAGGACGACGCCGTCCGCCGGTCGCGCGAGGCGACCGAGGGCGTCGCGGAGGCGATGCACTGGCTCCGCGAGGACGTCGACGGCGTCATCTACGTGCTCGACTCGACGACCGACCCGTTCACGCAGGTGAACACGATGCTCATCGGCATCATCGAGTCGCAGGACCTGCCGGTGCTCATCCTCGCGAACAAGACGGACCTGCCGGAGTCGAACGTCCAGCGCGTCGCGAACGCCTTCCCCCAGCACGAGACGATCCCGCTGTCGGCGCTGGAGGGCGAGAACATGGACGAAGTGTACGACAAGATCGCGGAGTACTTCGGATAATGCCCGAAGTCACCTCCGACGAATCGGCGGACGAACCGGACGACGGCGTCCAGATCGACCTCATCAGCGGCGCCCGGATGGAGGGGCTCACGAGCATGGAGAAGATCCGGCTCATCCTCGACGGCGTCCGCGACGGAAACATCGTCATCCTCGAGGAGGGGCTCTCCCCGGACGAGGAGTCGAAGCTCATCGAGGTGACGATGACCGAGATCAGTCCCGACGACTTCTCCGGCATCGAGATCGAGACCTACCCCCAGTCGCAGGCGACCGACCAGAGCCTCCTCGACCGGCTGATGGGCCGCGAGTCGGCCAAGAAGCTCACCGTCATCGGCCCGGCCAATCAGCTCGAAACGCTCCACAAGGACGAGACGCTCATCAGCGCGCTCGTCTCCCGGAAGTGAGGCCCCTCCGGTAATGCCTCACCAATGTACCTCCTGCGGACGGACGTTCGCGGACGGCTCCAAGGAGATGCTCTCCGGCTGTCCCGACTGCGGCGGGAACAAGTTCCAGTTCAAGCCCCCGGGAGCGACGGATCCCGACCCGGAGCCAGGGTCCGGGTCCAGCGACCGCGACGCGACCGCTCCAGCCGAAACGGAGGGGCGGACCGCCTCCCACGACGACGCCGAACCGCGGACGCGGTCGAACTCCGGTCGGCGGGCGGACGCGACGACGGACACGACGACGGACACGACGACGGACACGACGACGGACACAACGACGGACACAACGACGGACACGACGACGAGCGCCAGGACGGATGCGGAGACAGACGCCGCAGCGAGCGGCGCCGGGGCGGACCGTACCGAAGCGGGCGACGACGCTGCGACCGCGCCCGAGGTCGACGCCGAGGACCGCGCGCAGGCCAGCGCCCGCTCGGACGTGGTCTCGCCCGATGAACTCCCGGATACGGACGGCACGTCCTCTCGACCCGAAACTGGGGGCGACGAGGGCGGCGATCCCCACGCCGACGAACGCCCCGGACTCGACTCCCTCCGCGAGGAGCTCAACGATCAGTTCGAGAGCATCCGGATCGTCGGCCAGGGCGAGTACGAACTGAACCTGATGGAACTGTACGACAGACAGGAGTACATCATCTCGCTGCGCGAGGACGGCCGCTACGTGATCGAGATGCCCGGCAACTGGGGCCCGGACGACGAGTAGTCGACGCCGACGATCGGGCAGCGGCCCCGACGACCGAGCAGGCAACGCCCACGACCGAGCAGGCGACGCCCACGACCGAGCAGGCGACGCCCACGACCGAGCAGGCGACGCCCGTCAGTCGAGCCGTTTCCGTTCGTTTTTGACAGACGAAACTTCCGTTCGTTTCCGGCAGGCGAAACGTTCCTGAGACATCAGGTCATCGGAGCGCCGTCTCGGTGTTTTCTCTCCGGCAACGGTTGGACAAGAGGACACAGTTATGCGGCTTCCTCGTCTATGCGGGTTCATGCCCGAGCGTCACGTTTCGAGAGCCGGAGGCCGCCGATGCGCGTAGTCGCGAAGTTCGGCGGCACGAGTCTGGGGAGTGGAGACCGCATCAACCGAGCGGCCGACTCGGTCGCGAAGGCGGTCGAGGAGGGCCACGAGATCGCGATCGTCGCGAGCGCGATGGGGTCGACGACGGACGAACTCCTCGACGAGATCACGTTCGAGGCCGATGACGCCGACCGCGCCGAGATCGTCTCGATGGGCGAGCGGACGAGCGTCCGCATGCTCAAGGCCGCGCTCGCGGCCCGCGACGTGGACGCGGTGTTCCTCGAACCCGGCCATCCGGACTGGCCGGTCATCACGAACGAGCTCGGCGAGGTGGACGTCGAGGAGACGCGCGCTCGCGCACAGCAACTCGCCGCCGAGATGGACGGCGTCGTCCCGGTCATCACGGGCTTCCTCGCGGAGGACCACGACGGGAACGTCACGACGCTCGGCCGCGGCGGGTCCGACACGACCGCGGTGATGCTTGGCAACTACATGGACGCCGACGAGGTCGTCATCGTCACCGACGTGGAGGGCGTCATGACCGGCGACCCGCGGGTCGTCGAGGGCGCGCGCAACGTCGGTCGGATCACGGTCGACGAGCTCAGAAACCTCTCGTTCCGCGGCGCGGAGGTCGTCGCCCCGAGCGCGCTCTCGTACAAGGGGACCGACCTGGCGGTCCGGGTCGTCCACTACCAGCACGGCGACTTACTCGCGGGCGGCACCGAGATCGAGGGCCAGTTCGAGAACCTGATCGACATGCGTGAGGAGCCGCTCGCCTGCCTCACCGTCGCCGGCCGCGCGATCAGGAACCGGCCGGGGATCCTCGCGGACCTGTCCGCGCGCCTCCGCACGGACGAGATCAACATCGACGCGGTCGCGTCCGGCATGGACTCGGTCACCTTCTACGTCGACGTGGACCGGGCGGAGGCCGCCGAGGCCCTGCTCCACGAGGAGGTCGTCACCGACGACGCGCTCTCGTCGGTCACCGTCCACGACCCGGTCGCAGTCATCCGCCTGACCGGCGGCGAACTCCCGAACCGCCCCGGCATTATCCAGGAGATCGTCTCACCCCTCGCGGAGGCCGGGATCAACATCATCGACCTGATCACCAGTGCCACCTCCGTCGCGCTGTTCGTCGACTGGGACGACCGCGAGGAGGCCCTGGAGATCGTTCAAGAGGAGTTCGAGGCGTAGCCCACGTAGCCCACGGACGCGGGTCCGAACCACGGACACGGAACCGAACTGCAGTCCTGAAAATTTCTGTCAGGAGTACCGCTTCCGTCAGAAGTAGCGCTGCCGTCAGAAATGCTGCGGAGGATTTCTGCCGTAACTAGACAAAAACATCGACCCTCGGGACCGCATCCCTCACAGACAAACGGCTCAGTCGCCGTTCTCGAACGCGAGGGAGACGCCGTCAGCGGCTACGGTCGCGCCGGCCGCACAGACCGCGTGCTCGAAGTCGGCGCCGAGCACCTCGGCCGCGGCCTCACCCGCGGTCGCGGCGTCGAGACCGAACGGTTCGGGCGCGTCCTTCTCGTAGGTCGCGACGAGCGTCGGCTCGTCGACCTCCTCCACCAGCAGCGCATCGCGTCGGACCGTCCCGATCGTCGCGGTCTCTGCCCCAACGACCCCGGCGATCCGGGGGGTGTCGTAGTCGTCCTTCTCGAAGTCGAGTGCGAGGAGGGGATTCGCGAGCGCGTCGCGGGCGGGGTACCCCCGCTCCAGTTTCTCTGCGATCGGGTCGACGTGCGAACCGTTCCCGACGACAGCGAGCGTCTCGCCCGCGGGCGTCTCGACCGCGCGCGCACAGTTGTAGGAGATGTAGGGATTGTCCGTCTCCGGGGCGTCGGGGGTCGGCCCCACGGTCAGCGTCCCCTCGCGGTCGACCACGCGGCGGTTCGGGAACGAGCGTGAGGAGACGCGATAGGCGCCGATACCGGGTCCGACGACGACGAAACGACCGATGTACATACACGAACGTGGTTATCTGTCGGACTAATAGGTAACGATATATGCACCTCCGAGGAAACTGCCACCACGGCGTATCGGTCCTCGCTCGTCCTTGGGCCGACCACGGCGACCGGCGCATGCTGCAAAAACCACCCGCAGGAAGCGGGTCGCCAGCCGACTCGGCTTCGCAACACTCATAACTATCCACGCACTACCGACTGATGCGTTCGTAGTTCCATGGGGTAGCGGCCAATCCTGAAGCCTTCTGGGGGCTTCGACCCAGGTTCGAATCCTGGTGGAACTATTTCTCCTGCACTACGTTCGGAGTCACATCTCCGTGTTTCCACCTGAAACGGAGGGGTCTCCGGGTCCTCGTTCGCGACCGGTTGTCGCCCACCGAACCGCTCCGGTCGTCGCCCGCCGAACCTCTCCAGTCGTCGCCCGCCGAACCTACCCAGTCGGTCACTTCTCCACGTCGAGCAGAGCGACCCGTTCCAGCACCACGTCCGCGAGCGTCCCGTCGACCGCGGCCAGCTCCGCGTCGCTCACGTCGAAGAACTCTCGGACGGTCGCGAGGTCGGTCCCGGGAACGTCCCCGTCGGGCCCCACGACCGCGGAATCGGCTAGCAGGTCGAGCACGCGGTCGACCGCCCTCTCGACGGCTTCCTCGTTCTCCTCGGTCGGCCGGTCACCGCATCCGCGCTCTTCGGTCGGCCGGTCACCGCATCCGCGCTCTTCGGTCGGCCGGTCACCGCATCCGCGCTCTCCGCCGGTCTCCCCTTCGGTCATCGACGTCGCGTAGACGACCGCCGCGGCCGGCCCCTCGCCCTCGTCGACGCCCATCTTCAGCGCGCGGTCGATCTGTCGACGGCCGGCCGCGTACAGCAGCACCTCGACCGCGCGGTCCCGCGCGACGGTCTCTCCGCGGTCGGCGGCGCGCTCGGCCAACTCGACCGCGCGGACGAGGTGCCGCCGGGAGACGACGTACCGCGCGTCGAACACCTGCACCACCGCGCCGGTCGCCTCGCGGACGGCATTCACCTCCGCGAGGAACGCGTCGAGGTCGTCGACCCGCGCGGTCCCTGCCACAACACGCACGTCGACCTCGGGCGCACTGCCGACAGTCGCGCCCGTCATCCGAAATCACCCAGACTCGACTGGCCGTCGCCGTCCCCCTCGGCGGCGCCGGCGGTCGCGGCCGCGGAGGCACTCGCGTCCGCGCGCACGCCGTCCATCGAGGGGTCCTCGCGGCCGGCGTTCTGGAGGATGCGCTCGGCGGTCTTCTCGCGCCCGCGGAGCGCACCGAGTACCACCGACTTGTCGGCCTCACGGAGGTCCGCCCGATCCTCGATGCCCGCCTCGTAGAGCCGCCGAGCGCGCTTTCGGCCGACGCTCCGGACCCCGGCCAGGTCCAGCAGCTCCTCGCGAACGCCGTACTCGACGCGCTTGCGCGCCTCGCGGACCGCGACGACCGCGTCCGGGTGCACGTCGACCTCCCGCGCGAGCGTCTCGGCCGCCCGGAGGAGCCACTCCGCGGTCTCGACCTTCCCGCGGATGTCGCCGGGGCCGACGCCGTACCGCTCAGCGATGCGGTCCTCGTCCACCTCGCTGGCCCAGTCCTCCAGCATCCGCGCGGTCTTGAGCGACGCGAGCCAGTCCTCGAAGCGCACGTCCTCGTACTCCGAGGGCACGTCCCCCGGGAGCTCCGCCTCGCGCTCGTAGCAGAGCTCGGTGTACGTCTCGCGGTCGCCGGACTTGAGGTAGAGCTCGTACATGTCCGGCGTCCGGCTCACGAGGTGGTAGAGCCCGAGGGGCGTGAGGTCGATGTCGGCGCTACCGTCGCTTTCGCTTTCCCCGTCGCTTTCGCCTTCTCCGTCGCTCTCGCCTTCCCCTTCGCTTCCGCCTTCGTCCGCACCCACATTTTTGTCCTCGGCGTCACCCTCTCCGGCGTCACCCTCATCGCTCCGCGTGTAGTTCATGAACGCGGTCTCCTCGCCGGCGCCGCCGTCCTCGGCGGGGACGAACTCGGCGTTCGCGGTCCCCGCGGCCGCCTCGTTTTCGTCTCCCTCCGCAGTCCCCGCGGCAGCCTCCAGCCCGTCGATCATCTCGGCGGCGCTCATGGGGTCCAGATACAGCCGGGAGACGGTGTGGCCCGTCGAGGTGGCCGACAGCGACTCCGTGCCGTCCGCGTACTCGCGGTCGAGGAAGCCGTTGACCTCCAGGTAGTCGAGGACGGTGTCCGTCACCGACTCCAGCCGGCGGTCGTCGTCCGTCTGGGTGGCGTACAGCGTGTTGCTCAGGAACTCTAACAGTCCCTCGCGGGTCGAGGCGAAGCCGGTCGCGACGGTCGCGAGCACGTGCGTTCGGAGCGCGGGCTCGGCGGCGAGCTTCGAGCGCACGTTCTCCGGCTCGGCCCAGATGTACCGCTCGAACAGTTCGTCCATCGTGTCGGAGTCCTTCGCGAGCAGCACCGCCTCGCCGTAGGGGTCGAGCCCCGGCCGCCCGGCGCGGCCGCACATCTGGTGGACCTCCAGCACGTCCAGCGGCTTCATGCCGCCGAACTCGCCGTCGTAGCGCCGCCAGTCGCGGACGATCACGCGGCGGGCGGGCGTGTTCACCCCCGCGGCGAGCGTCGGCGTCGCGGCGATGACCTTGATCAGCCGGTCGCGGAAGGCGTCCTCCACGAGGCTCCGGTGCTCGCTCGCGAGCCCGGCGTGGTGGAAGGCGGCGCCCTGCTCGACGGCGTCGGCCAGATCCTCGGACGTGTCGGTGTCCGAGACGCCCCTGATCTCCTCGGCCAGCGCACGGAGGTCGTCGCGCTCGTCGGCGGTCAGTCGGGGCTTTGTCACGTCGGTCAGCTTGCGCGCGGCCGACTCCGCGTTTCGTCGGGAGTTGACGAACACCAGCGAGGAGCCGCCCTGTCCCTCCTCCTCGGTGTCGAGCGCGTCCGCGACCAGCGCCGCGGTCTGGTCCTCGCCGCGCTCGACGGGGACTTCCTTCTGGCTCCCGTCGTCGAAGTTGATCGCGTTGCCGAAGTGGACGCCCATCCGGAGGTCGATGGGGCGCCAGTCCGACTCCACCAACTCGGCGTCGAGCCAGTCGGCGACGACGTCGGCGTTGCCGACCGTCGCGGAGAGCGCGACCGTCTGCAGTCCGGGGTTCACGCGGCGGAGCTTCGCGAGCGTCACCTCGAGCGTCGGGCCGCGGCCGGCGTCGTCGACGAGGTGGACCTCGTCGGAGACGACGCAGGTGAGGTCGTCGATCCACGGGGCGCCGTTGCGGATCAGCGAGTCGACCTTCTCGGAGGTGGCCACGATGATGTCGCGGCTCGCGAGCCACTCGCCGTCGGACTCGTAGTTACCCGTCGAGACACCGGTCGTCACGCCGAACTCCGCCCACCGCTCGAACTCGGCCTTCTTCTCGGACGCCAGCGCGCGCAGGGGGACGATGTACAGCGCCTTCCCGCCGCGCTCGACCGCCGAGAGCATGGCTAACTCGGCGATCAGCGTCTTCCCGGACGCGGTCGGCACGGCCGCGACGAGGCTCTCGCCGTCGGTCACTCCGGCGTCGACCGCCGCCTCCTGGGGCGGGTAGAGATCGGCGATCCCCTCCGCTTCGAGGGCCTCGCCAACGCCCGCGGGAAGCCCGGAGAGCGAGGTCGGTTCCATTGGGTGTCCGTCGTCCCCGCTCGGATTTAAAGGGTCGGAGAGAGCGTGCTACACCTCGTCGGCCGGGCCGCGCTACACCTCGTCGTCGAGATCGTGCTCCTCGGCCATCCGGTCGGCCTCGCGGGCGAAGCGCTCGACGTTCTCGGGGTCCGTCGCGGCCAGGTCCGACCCGTCCACCTCGCGGCCGGCGGTGACGCCGCGACCGGTGACGAGGCGCTGCTGGGCGATCTCGGTGGTGTGCATGCGCTCGCCGTCGGTCGTGGCGTACGTGAGACGGACGAGGCCCTTCGAGTCGAACTGTCGGTCGACGAGCCAGACGCGGGGCATGTCTGGTGGAACGTCGCCGGCGATCGGGATAAAGCGCCTGTTCGCGGCTCCGCGGACGCGGCCGCGTCGGTCGCCGTCGCCCGGGAGCGGTAACAGGCGTTTTTACCCCGGGCGGTGTAGCCGGACGCAATGACCGACAGCGACGACGAGGAGAACGGCAGCGAGGCCGTCCGGCAGGCGGTCGAGGAGTCGCGCCACGGCGCGCCGGCCGTGGGCGCGGTGGTCCGCGACCGCTTCGAGACGGACGAGGTGTTCCAACGCATCGTCGCGGCCGCGGACGACGAGATCGACACGCCGTTCCGCGAGCTGTTCTTCAGCGCGCTGGCGGCCGGGTTCGCGATCACGCTGACGTTCCTGATGTACGCGTCGCTGTACGGCGCTACGGACGGCCACCCGATCCTGAAGGCGCTTCTGTACCCCATTGGGTTCATCTACATCATCATCGGCGGGTATCAGCTGTACACCGAGAACACGCTCCCGCCGGTCGCGCTCGTACTGGAGCGGCTCGCCAGCGTGCCGGCGCTGTTGCGCGTCTGGCTCGTCGTGATGATCGGCAACTTCGTCGGCGGCGGGCTGGGCGCGCTCGTGCTCGCGTACTCCGGCGTGTTCTCGCCCGCGGCCGCTGAGGCGGCCATGAGCCTCTCGCAGACCGGGCTGGAGACGCCCTTCTGGGACCTGTTCTTCAAGGCCGGCTTCGCCGGGTTCATCGTCGCGGGCGTCGTCTGGATGGACTTCGCTTCGCGGGACACGATCTCGCGGCTGGTCCTGATCTACATCGCGTTCCTCTGTATCCCGCTGGCGAACCTCTTCCACGTCGTCGTCTCGTTCACGGAGCTGATGTACCTCTTCTTCCTGGGCGAGGCGGCACTGCTCCCCGGGCTGACGACGTTCGTCTTCCCGGTACTGCTCGGGAACACCATCGGCGGCGTGCTCTTGGTCACGGTGGTCAACTACTTCCAGACCTCCGAGAGCCGTCGGCAGACCGTCCGCGAGGGCCAGGACGTGACCCAGCTCACGCTGGGCGAGCTGACGATGGGCGCCCGCGCCGGCCGGACGTACGTCCCGGTCGAGCCGGACGAGCGGTCCTATACCCAGCGTCGTGAGGAGGAAGACTGACGCCGCCTGCCGGTTACCCACCCCGCGGCCGGAACCGACTCCGTTCTCCGCTCCTGCTCTCGCACTCCCGTTTCTGAGCCCGCTCCCGCACTCCCGTTTCTGAGCCCGCTCCCGCACTCCCGTTCTCCAAAACGGAAGTCTCAGAAGACGCTGTCGGCGGTCGCGGCGCCGACGACGCTGAACACCGCGCCGACGGTCACGGCCTTCGCGGTCGTGAGCCACAGGTCGACGCCCGCGATCCCCTGCTCGATCAGGAACGTGTCCGGAGCGTCGAACAGGAGGGCGAGCACCGCGACGGAGCCGAACGAGACCACCATCAGCGAGACGAACCGGACCGGGATCCCGACGACCTCCTGTTCCTCGTCCGGATCGCGGCCGGTGTCCGCGCGATAGAGCGCCGCGTAGCCGATTGCGGCGACGACGCAGGCGGTCAGGACGGCCTGCAGCCCGTTCATCCCGCCGGCGAGCACCCACACCTCCTCGGTGACGACGAACGGCCCCGCGAGCAGGAACCCGCCGACGATCTGCTGGGCGGAGTCCGCGATCCGGAAGTTGGGACGCCGCAGCCCCCGTGGTCGCTTCATGCTTCCCCATGCGAGGGGTGGCGATAAAACTCCGCCGCCAGCGCCCCCCGTCCGTCGCCTCGCCGACGCCTCGCAGGCGCCTCGGCGGCTCCTCGCCGACGGCGAGGCGTCCGAACCGGTTTTCACGCCGCCGGCCGGAGAGTCGGTCATGAGCGTTCGCGAGGAGTTCGACGAGTGGGCCGCGTCGGGGAAGGACCGCGGGATGGAGGAGCGCCACTGGCACACCGCGAAGCACGTCCTCGCCCGGATGCCCGTGGAGCGGGGCGACACGGTCGTCGACCTCGGAACCGGGTCGGGGTACGCGCTCCGCGCGCTCCGCGAGCGGGGGATCGGCCGCGGCTACGGCCTCGACGGCGCGCCGGAGATGGCCCGCAACGCGCGGAGCTACACCGACGACCCCGACGTGGGCTTCCTCGTCGGGGACTTCGACGACCTGCCGTTCGCGGACGACTCGGTCGACCACGTCGTCACGATGGAGGCGTTCTACTACGCCGCGGACCCCCACCGAACGCTCGAGGAAGTCCGCCGAGTTCTGAAACCCGGCGGCACCTTCTACTGCGCGGTCAACTTCTTCGCGGAGAGCGAGCACACGCACGCATGGCAGGACTCGATCTCCGTGGACATGACGCTGTGGAGCCGCGAGCAGTACCGCGAGGCGTTCCGCGAGGCGGGACTCCACGTCGCCGAACAGGACGCGATCCCGGACCGCGAGATCGAGATCCCGCCCGCGGAGGCGTTCCCGACCGACAGCTGGGAGACGCGCGAGGCGATGGTCGACCGCTATCGGACGTGGGGGACCCTGCTGACCGTCGGCGTCGCGCCCTGATACGGACGATTTTCTGAATCGGGGCAGCGCCGGCCGCGGTCACTCCGCGGGCGGCCACTCGACGTCGCGATCGGCCAGCAGGTCCGCGAACGCCTCCTCGTCCAGTTCCGGCACGCCTTCCTCGTCCGCGTCCGCGCGCTTGGTCGCGCCGGGGTCCTCGCCGACGACGAGGTAGTCGGTGTTGCCGGACACGCTCCCGGTCGCGTTCGCGCCGTGTCGCTCCACCAGCTCCTGCGCCTCGCTACGGGGGACCGACAGCGCGCCCGTGAACACGAACGTCAGCCCGTCGAGCTCGTCGCCGGTCTCGCCCGCGACGGGTTGGGGGTCGACCCCGAGGTCGCGGAGGGCCTCGATGGCCTCGCGGTTGCGCTCGGCGTCGAGGAACTCCCGAATCTCGGTCGCGACCGTCTCGCCCACGTCCTCGACCGCGGTCAGCTCCTCGACGTCGGCGTCCAGCAGCGCGTCGAGCGTCCCGAAGTGCGTCGACAGCGAGCGCGCGGTCGTCGGCCCCACCTCCGGGATGCCGAGCGCGGCGAGGAATTCGTCGAGCGGCGGCTCCTTCGAGGCCGAAAGCTCCGCGATCAGGTTCTCCGCGCTCGTCTCGCCCCACCCCTCCAGCCCCACGAGGTCGTCCTTCTCCAGCCGGTAGAGGTCCGGGAGCGACTCGACGAGCCCGGCCTCCCGGAGCTGTTCGACCGTCTCCGGCCCGAGCCCCTCGATGTCGAGCGCGTCGCGGCGCGCCCAGTGCTCGACCGCCCGCTCCAGCTGTGCGGGACAGCCGAGCCCACCGGTACAGAACGCCAGGGGACCGTCGCGCTCGACCACGGAGCCGCAGACCGGGCACTCCGCCGGGAACTCGTAGTGCCCCTCCGAGCGCTTCTCCACGACCGCGGGGATGTAGGGGATCACGTCGCCCGCGCGGTAGACCCGAACCACGTCGCCGACGTTCACGCCGAGCGTCTCGATCTCCTCGGGGTTGTGGAGCGTCGCCCGCGAAACCGTCACGCCGCCGACCTCGACGGGATCGAGCATCGCGACCGGCGTGAGCCGGCCGGTGCGGCCAACCTGTACGACGACGTCCTCGACGGTCGTGGTCTCGGTCCGCGGCGGGAACTTGTAGGCGAACGCCCACCGGTACGACCGCGAGGTGGTCCCGAGCGCGTCGCAGGCCGCGTGGTCGTTCACCTTGATGACGGTGCCGTCGATCTCGTAGTCGAGGTCGTCGCGGACCGACTCCATCCGGTCCCGGTAGTCGATCGCCTCGTCGACGTCCGCGACCAGTTCCACGCGGTCGTTGTGTCTGAGCCCGAGGTCCTCGAAGAGGTCGAGTTCGTCCCAGTGGGTCGGCGGGCGCCCGCGGCCGGGTTCGCCGGCGTCTCCCGCGTTCTCGCCCTCCGAGCCGGCGCTTCCCGCGTCCGCGCTCGTCCCGCCCGCCCCGGCCGACTCCGTCCCGCCCGCCTCCGCCCAGTCGAGCACGTCGAAGAAGAATATCGAGAGCGGCCGCTCCGCGACGACGGAGGGGTCGAGCTGGCGGAGCGTCCCCGCGGCCGCGTTCCGGGGGTTCGCGAACGGCTCCTTCCCCGCCTCTCGGCGCTCGCGGTTGTGCTCCTCGAACGCGTCCAGCGGCATGTACACCTCGCCGCGGACCGCGAGGAACGCCGGCGGGTCCCCCCGGAGCTTGCTCGGGACCGCGCGTATCGTCCGCACCTGCTCGGTCACGTCGTCGCCCTCGTGCCCGTCCCCTCGGGTCGCGGCGCGCGCGTATTCGCCGTCCTCGTAGATCACCTCGACGGAGAGTCCGTCGAACTTCGGCTCGCAGACGTAGTCGACGTCGGGGTCGATCTCCGCCTCGCGGAGGTTCCTGCGCACGCGCTCGTCGAACTCGCGCACGTCCGCGGCGTCGGTCGAGGCGTCGATGGAGAGCATCGGCGCGGTGTGTGCGACCGTTTCGAGGTGGTCCACCGGCGCCCCGCCGACGCGCTGTGTCGGGGAGTTCTCGGTCGGGAGGTCGAAGGCGTCCTCCAGTTCGAGCAACCGGTCGAACAGCGCGTCGTACTTCGCGTCCGAGACGATGGGGTCCGCCTCGACGTAGTACCGGTAATCGTGCTCGCGGACCGCGTCCCGGAGCAGCGCGGCCTGCTCGGCCGCCGTCTCCGGGTCCAGTTCCGCGATCGGATCGAAGTCGGTCGGCGGGTCGCGGACGTAGGGGTTCTCGTCGGGGTCGGCGTAGCGGTGGCCCTCCGCGCCCTCGTCGTCGGCCGATCCGTCCGGATCGCGGGCGGCCGCGTCGTCGCTCATGCACGGGCGTGTGCGCGCCACAGTCTAAAAGCGGTCGGAGAAACAGCGATTCCCCTTCCTGTGGCGTTTTGTGAGGTTCTTCTGTGTCTGTCGCAGATCCTGCTGATCGGGGCGGCATCACCCAGAAAGCCCCAGCCGGCTCTCCGTACAACGTTTTTGAAACTGCTGGCGATCCTGCTGTGTGGGACAGCACCACCCAGAAAGCCCCAGCCGGCTCGACCCGCCGGGCCTCGCTGCGCGCTCGCGCCTCTCCGCACAGCTCGGCGCGAGTGCTTACGTCGTCCGGGCGGGATCGAGCCGGCTGCCCCTTTCAGTCCCACCCCGCAACCGCACCACAACCGCACCGCGACCGTCCAGCACCGCAGCCTCGCACCTCCCCAACCTCGGCGGCGGCGCGGCCGCGGAACCGCACCGCACAGCAGGCGGCCGCGCCGCCGCCTCCCGCGCGCGCGGTGCGCACGCG
>NZ_JBNLIA010000016.1:0-97865 GCF_050122995.1 Haloparvum alkalitolerans | reverse complement strand
TCGCGGCGACACGCTTCGCGGTCGCCGCGGCGCGCGCCGACAGCACGGTACCGTGACCGCACCACAACCGCACCACGACCGCACCACAACCGCACCACGACCGCATCGCAAACGCACCACGACCGCATCGCAAACGCACCACGACCGCATCGCAAACGCACCACGACCGCATCGCGAGCGTCGGCCGAAACGATTTATCCCCCGCGCCCGAGACGTGAGGTATGAGCGACAAACCGTCCTCCGGCGAACTCTTCGGTATCCCGTACAACTTCGAGCGGCCGAGCCTCGGCCGCCTGCTCTCGTCGTACTGGCAGCCCGGCAAGGGGATGTTCGTCGAGAAGCCGTTCGGCGTCGGCTACACCCTGAACCTCGCGAACCCGCGCTCGTGGGTCGTCGTCGCGGTCGCGCTCGGGCTCTACTGGCAGGGCAAGCAGAGCGCGGCCGCCGACGCCGCGAGCCCCGACGAGGAGGCCGACGGCGACGACGGCCCCGTCGAAGTGATCGTCGACGACTGATCCGGCTTCTTCGCCCCCGTCTGATCGAGAATCACGCCGGGGAACCAGCCTCCCCGGCCGGAACCCGAACGTCCTTTTGTGGAACCGCCGTGGGTGCGCGCATGACCGAGCTTCCGGACCGCGTCGTCGGCGACGCGCGGACCAGCGACTTCGGGTGGGACCTGTTGACCGACCTGGCGGACATCGGCAACCGCATGGCCGGACAGGCGGGCGAGCGCCGCGGCGCCGAGCGCGTCGTCGAGGCGTACGAGGCCGCCGGCCTCCGCAACGCCGGGCTCGAGGAGTTCGAGATCCCCGGCTGGTGGCGCGGCGACTCCTCGCTCGCCGTCACCGGACCGGGACCGGACCCGGTCGAGCGTACCCACGAGGGGAGCCACGCGGTCATCGCGCTCCCCGGCACGCCCGCGGGCGAGGTCGAGGCGCCGCTGGTGGACGTGGGGACCGGCACCGTCGAGGAGTTCGAGGCGGTCGCCGAGGACCTCGACGGAGCGATAGCGATGGCGTCCTCGCGGACGCCCGACGAGGCGGACCGGTGGATCCACCGGATGGAGAAGTACGTCAACGCGGCCGAGCGCGGCGCGGTCGGGTTCGTCTTCCGGAATCACTTGGAGGGTGCGCTCCCGCCGACCGGCGAGATCGGCTACCACAACCGTCCTGGCCCGATCCCCGCGGTCGGCGTCTCGAAGGAGGTCGGCGAGCGGTTGGCCCGGCTCGCCGAGGATGTGGAGGGGGAAAGCGAGGGAGCCACCGACCGCCCGACCGTCTCCATCGCGGTCGACTGCCGCAACGAGCCGACGACTTCGGTGAACGCGGTCGCGGACGTGGGACCGGACACCGACGAGGCGGTCCTCCTCACCGCGCACGTCGACGCGCACGACATCTCCGACGGCGCCAACGACAACGGCGCCGGCTCCGCCCTCGTCGCGGAGGTCGGTCGACTGCTGGCGACCGTCGAGGACGACCTGGACACGCGCGTCCGGCTGATCACCTTCGGGGCCGAGGAGATCGGGCTGTGGGGTGCCTACCACGCAGCCGAGACGACGCCACACGAGGAGATCAAGTGCGTCGTCAACCTCGACGGCGCCTGCAACTCCCGGAACCTGCGCGTGAGCTACAACGAGTTCGAGCCGATGCGGCGCGTCTTCGAGGCCGTGACCGACGACCTCGGCGCGCCGCTGTCGACGGGGTCGACCATCTCGCCGCACGGCGACCAGTGGGCGTTCGCACAGGAGGGGATCCCCGCGGTGATGGCGTCGACGACTTCCGAGCAGTCCGGTCGCGGGTGGGGCCACACCCACGCCGACACGCTCGATAAGCTCGACCGCCGCGACCTCGCGGAGGTGGCGATCCAGGTCGCCGAGGCGACGGTTCGGTTCGCGGACGCCGGCACCTCTGTCCCCCACAAGTCCCGTGCTGCGATCCGCGAATCCATCGACGAGGGGTACGTAACGGAGCTGAAAACCGGCGGCCGCTGGCCCTACTGAACGCGGGGCGATGCTGTAGGGAGCGGTGCTGTGCGGGGCGATGCTGTAGGGAGCGGTGCTGTGCGGGGCGATGCTGTAGGGAGCGGTGCTGTGCGGGGCGATGCTGTAGGGAGCGGTGCTGTGCGGGGCGATGCTGTAGGGAGCGGTGGGGTCGGTGAGCGCGAGCAACGCGTGCGGGGGAGGGGGTGCGATATCGCGCGTAGAGGACGGCGTCGACCCCGATCCGCCTCGGCCGCTCACGACACCGTCACGCCGGGTTCAGACGCCGGACGCCAAAAGCAGCGCCACGGCGATCCCGATGAACAGCACCTTCAGCGCGGTGTTGACCGCGACGACCTTCGCCCCGAACTCCGGCCCCCAGATGCCGAACTGGAAGGGTATCGACCGCTTGAACGTCGACACCGCGAAGGAGACGATGCCGCCGAGCAGCATGGTGGCGACCGCCTGCGCCGGCGTGAACGTCCCGCCGATCAGCGGCGCGATGGCGACCGCGCCCGCCGTGGTGTCGAGCGAGTAGATGGCGACGACGGCCACCGCGGCACCGGGCAGGCCGACCGCGGCGGTCAACGGCTCCGCGACCGCGGTCAGCGCCTCCACGTCGACGTAGGTGATCAGGGCGACGACGAGCGTGTAGACGACCGCGAGCCGCGGCACGATCCGCCCGAGCGTGCTCGCCGACTTCGAGAGCGCGTCGCGGACGCGCTCGCGGGACGTGCGGTCGTCGGCGTCCGGGCCGCCGGCCTCGACGTCGGCGAGCGCGGATCGGTCGACGTTGCGCTCCGAGAGCAGGACGCCGCCGGCGAGTACCCCGGAGACCGTTATCGCCAGCGCCACGCCCGCCCGCGCGGAGACGTACAGGACGCCGGTGTACCAGCCGAGGATGGGGATCAACACCGGGACGTAGTAGGTGAAGACGTGCTGGACGAAGCCGAAGAACGTGTTGATGGTCACCGCCACCAGCGTCGCGCGGTCGTCCAGCAGCCCCGCCTCGCGGTACTCCGCCAGCGTCGCGTAGCCGGCGGTCGTCGACGCGGCGGTGGTGAGGATGGCCGTTCCGACCTCGTCGGGGAGGTTCGCGGGCCGGGTCAACAGCCCCGACAACCCGGCGACGTAGCGCACCAGCCCGAACGCGACCGCGACGTTGGCGGCGGTCACCCCGACCGCGATGAACAGCGTCACCCGCGCCAGCCGGGGCGCCACCTCGGCGAGCAGACCGAGCAGTTCCGTGGCCGCCGATTGCACGACCCGGCGTTGGACCCTGCCGAGCAAAGGCGCATCGGTGTGCCGGCGGGCGGAAACGGAGGGACGGAGGGGAACGGCCCTGCCTCAGTCCGCCGGGTCGACGAGCTCGTCGGTTCCGGCGCCGCTTTTCCCGCCCGCCTCCGCCTGTCGCGCGGGCAGGTCTCCCTCATAGTCCTCCGGGACGTACGGGCAGAGCGGGTCGCTCGCCAGCGGGTCGCCCGTCTCGGCGTACGCGCGCGACCGGCTCCCGCCACAGACCTGCCGGAACTCGCAGGCACCGCACTTGCCCGTCAACTCGTCCGGGTCGCGGAGCGCCTCGAACAGGTCCGCGTTCCGGTAGACGTCCACGACCGAGCGCTCGCGGACGTTGCCCGCGGACTCCGGCAGGAAGCCCGAGGGGTACACCTCGCCGGTGTGGCTCACGAACGCGAACCCGCGGCCGGCGGTGATCCCCCCGCGGCGCCGGGCGCCGCCGGCGTCGCCCTCCGACTGGAGCCCGACCCGGCGGTAGAACGGCGCCTCGGTCGTCTTCACGCCGAACCGCTCCTCGGCGGCGACCTCCTGGAGCCACTCCATGACCGCCTCCGCCCGGTCCGGTGCGATGGGGTCGAGGACGCGGCCGCGACCGACGGGAACGAGGAAGAAGACGCTCCAGAGCACGGCGCCGAGCTCGCGCACGCGGTCGCGCACGGCCGGGAGCTCCCCAACCGTGTCCGCGCAGACGGTCGTGTTCACCTGCAGCGGGAGGCCGGCCTCCCGGGCGGCGGCCGCGGCGTCGAGGGTGTCCTCGAAGCTCTCCTCGCCGCGGAACGCGTCGTGGGTCGTCGCGCTCGCGCCGTCGAGGCTGAGCGCCATCCGCCGCACCCCGGCGTCGGCGAGGTCGCGGACGCGTTCGGGCGTCAGCGACCGCGTCCCGCTCGGCGTGATCGTCATCCGGAGGCCCTGCTCGTCGCCGTAGCGGATCAGCTCGAACAGGTCCTCGCGCGCGAGCGGGTCGCCGCCGGAGAGCACGACCAGCTGCCCGTCCCCGAAGTCGGCGGCGTCCGCGAGGAGCCGCTTCCCCTTCGCGGTGGTCAGCTCGTCGGGATGGCGCGCCGGCTGCGCGTCCGCCCGACAGTGGCGACAGGCGAGCTCGCAGGCCTGTGTCACCTCCCAGATCAGCACCAGGGGCCGGCGGTCGGTGTCGAGGTCGTCGAACATCGGTCGTCGGGAGGTCGGGGCGCCGGCCCCTTCGGTCCTCGACCGAACACCTTCGCCCGGATTACCACGGGCTGAAACTGCCCGCAACCGGATTTATTCGGGGGCGACGAATCGCCCACCATGGTCGAGAAAGCGACGCGGACGGAGGAGGCGGCGCCTCGGGCGACGACGGAGCGACGCTGGGAGGTGTTCGTCCGCGAGGCGGCCGCGGAGCCGCTCGAACACGTCGGCACCATCGCCGCGCCGGACCCCGACACCGCCCACGAGGAGGCGGGGAAGCTGTTCGCGTGGTACGCCCGCGACGTGTGGGTCTGCCCGAGCGACGAGACCCACCGGTACTCCACCTACTCGCTGGCGGAGGGCGCGGAGGGGGCCGACGGCGACGGCGACGACGCTCGGAGTGCCGGGGACGCGGCGGGCGGAGACGCCGCCGCCGACCGCGCGCCGCCGGAGCCGCGCGTCTACGAGGAGACCGAGGGGACCCCGGGGGTAGGTGACGGCGCGTGATCTCGATCAGCAAGCTCCTGTGCGGGCTCGATGCCGAGAGCGACGGCCTGCGCTACGACGCCGCCGACGAGTCCGCGGCCGACCAGATCACCGAGCGGAAACAGCACCGGCCGGTCGTCGTCTGGAACACGACCAAGCAGTGTAACCTCTACTGTTCCCACTGCTACGCCTCCGCGGACACCGAGACGATCCCCGGCGAGCTCTCCACGGCCGAGGGGAAGGCGCTTCTGGACCAACTCGCCGACTTCGGCGTCCCGGTCGTCCTCTTCTCCGGCGGGGAGCCGCTCGTCCGCGACGACCTCCCGGAACTCGTCGCGCACGCGAGCGCCGCGGGGATCCGTCCGGTCCTCTCGACCAACGGCACCCTGATCACCGAGGAGAAAGCCCGCGCGCTGAAGGACGCCGGCCTGCGGTACGCCGGCGTCTCGGTCGACGGGCTGCCGGAGCGCAACGACGCCTTCCGCGGGAAGGAGGGGGCCTTCGACGCCGCCGTCCGCGGCATCGAGGCGTGTCTGGACGCCGGGCTCAAGACGGGACTGCGCTACACGATCACCGAGCGCAACGCGGCCGACCTGGGGGGCGTTATCGACCTGCTGGTCGACGTCGGCGTCGACCGCTTCTGTTTTTATCATCTCGACTACGGCGGTCGCGGGAAGGGGATCGTCGACGCCGACCTGTCCCCCGCGGCGAAGCGCGACGCGGTCCGCCGGCTCTGTGACCTCACCCGCGAGTACCACGACGCGGGCGAGGAGATCGAGACCCTGCTGGTCGGCAACTACGCGGACGCGGGCTACCTGATCGAGTACGCCGACCGCGAGTTGGGGCGCGACCACGCCGAGCGGATCCGGACGTATCTCGAGCGCAACGGCGGCGACCCCGCCGGCGAGCGCGTCGCGGACGTCGACCCCGTCGGTAACGTCCACCTCACGCAGTTCTGGCAGGGGTACAGCCTCGGGAACGTCCGCGAACGACCCTTCGGGGAGCTCTGGAGCGACGACGCGAACCCCCTGCTCGGCGCGCTCCGGAACCGCGAGGAGCGGTTGACCGGCAGGTGCGCCGACTGCCAGTACCGCTCGCTCTGTCGCGGCGGCTCGCGCCTGCGCGCGCTCACCGTCCACGGGGACCTGTTCGCGCCCGACCCGCAGTGTTACCTGACCGAGGGTGAGGTCCGCGGCGGCGAGGCGGTGCCGCTCTGACGGGTATAAGTGCGGCGACCGAACGTGTTCGGCGGACGGTATCGCGCCGTAGGAACCGCCGCCGCCCCCTTTTCAGTCGCCCTCGAACGCCTACCTGTCCGACGATGACCACGCACGACCTCGACCGACGACGCTTCGTACAGGTGACGGCCGGCGCCGCGACCGCGACGCTTCTGGCCGGCTGTTCCGGCGGTGGCGATAGCGGGAGCGGCGGCGGGGATGGCGGAAGCGGCGGTAGCGACGGGGGTAACGGCGGCGGGGATAGCGGTGGCGACGGCGGCGGCGAGTACCTCTCCGAGGAACCGGACTACGGCGGCTGGTTCGACGACGTGGACAACTACGAGGCGACGCTCGACCGCACCGACGCGGACGAGGTCACCGTCCAGGTCGGCGCCGCCGACGGCCTCAAGTTCGCCCCGCCGGCGGTCGCCGTCTCGACCGGCACCACCGTCGTCTGGGAGTGGACCGGGCAGGGCGGACAGCACAACGTCACCGAGGAGGACGGCGCCTTCGAGTCCGAGCTGACCGACGAGGAGGGCCACACCTTCGAACACACGTTCGAGGAGAGCGGCACCTTCCGGTACGTCTGTACCCCCCACGAGAGCGTGGGGATGAAGGGCGCCGTTCACGTGGAGTAGCGCTCGCGCCGCGGCGGTCGGGCCCGCACTCCGCGCCCGCGCCCGCGGCCCGAACCGATCACGGCTCCCGTCGGAGCGACGCGCCGCCGTTCGCGGTCGGCGCGACGCGCCGACGGGCCGGCACATCCCACCGACAACCCGGGACACACAAGGACACGACCTATGACACAAGCACGCCTCGTCGTCGACCTGCCGGACGGCCCGTGGGTGGCGGACGTCTCCCGCGAGTTCCCGGCGGCGACGTTTCAGGTGATCGCCGCGCTCCCGGGCGATGGGCCGGGGTTCGCGCTCGTGTGGATAACCGCCCCGGACGTCGACGCCGTCCTCGACGCGATGGAGTCGCACCCTTCGGTCACCGACATGTCGGTGATGGGCCGGGCCGACCACGAGGTGACGGTGCAGTTCGAGACCTCGGCGCCGATGCTGCTCATCGCGGCCAAGCGGTCCGGCATCCCGATCGAGATGCCCGTCGAGATCGAGAACGGCGACGCGACCATCGACGTCACCGGCGCCCACGACCGGCTCTCCGAGTTGGGCCGGCAGTTCGACGAGCTCGGGCTGAACTTCCGCGTCAAGTACATCCAGGAGCGACTGCAGGCGAGCCAGCTGCTGACCGAGACCCAACAGGACCTGCTCCTCCGCGCGGTCGAGGAAGGCTACTACGACACGCCGCGCACCTGCTCGCTCACCGAGCTGGCCGACCGCGTGGACCTCGCGAAGTCCACCTGCAGCGAGACGCTCCACCGCGCCGAGGAGGTCGTCGTCAAGCAGTTCGTGGAGGACCTCCCGCCGCAGGTCGACGCCGACGCTGCGGCGCAGTGAGGCGGCTCGGGGCTTCCCGACGCGCGCTTTTCCCGGCGCCGTGCCCCGCTCTCTTCTTCCGACCGCGCGGCCGCGAGCAGCGCCGAGGCTTCGGCCGCGCCCCCGTCGAACATGTTCCGACACGCTTCGAGGAATCCGAACGCCCTTTAAGTATTGCACGCCGCAGATGTTCAGGTATCTACCCGCGAATTGGGAATATTTGTGCAGTTATACGGGGTAACTCCGGCAACTACCAACCGGAGGGAGACCCAATGACGCGACATCCCTACAGCAGACGGCGCTCGTTCCTGAAAGCGGCGGGTATCGGCGCGGTGGCGGCGCTCGCCGGCTGTACCGAGGACGGCGCGGACGCCGCGGCGGCGACGCCGGCGACCGAGGCGACGGACTCGCTCGACTCGACAGCGTCGGTCGACGTGGACCGGATCGCGGCGGACCCGACGGACGTCCCCGACCCGGTGGACTGGAACTCGCCGCGCACGCACGACGTGACGCTGGAGACGAAGGAGGTGACCGCCGAGATCGAACCCGGCGTCACCTTCGACTACATGACCTTCGACGGGCAGGTGCCCGGGCCGATGGTCCGCGTCCGCCGCGGGGACACCGTGAACCTCACGCTGCGGAGCCCCGAGGACAGCAACCTCCCGCACAACATCGACTTCCACGCGGTGTACGGCCCGGGCGGGGGCGCTGACGCGACGACCATCGGGCCGGGCGAGGAGGCGACCATCCAGTTCAAGGCCACCTACCCCGGCGTCCACATCTACCACTGCGCGGTGCCGAACATGGACCACCACATCAGCGCGGGCATGTTCGGCGCCATCCTCGTCGAACCGAAGGAGGGGCTCCCGGAGGTCGACCGCGAACTCTACTTCGGCCAACACGAGATCTACACGAACGGCGAGGCCGGCGAGGAGGGTCACCACGAGTGGAGCACGGAGGCCGCCAAGAACGAGGAGCCGACCTACATGGCGTTCAACGGCGAGGCGTACGCGTTCACCGAGGACGGCTACGGCCGGATCCCGGTCGAGCAGGGCGATCGGGTCCGGATCTACCTCTCCAACGGCGGGCCGAACCTCAGCAGTTCGTGGCACGCCATCGGCAACGTCTGGGACAAGCTCTACCGCGACGGCGACCTCGTCTCGGACCCCGGCCGGTTCGTGGAGACGACGCCGGTCGAGCCCGGCACCGTGGCCGCCGCGGAGATCGAGACGCCGGTCCCCGGCCCGATCAAGATTGTCGACCACTCGCTGACCCGCGTGGTCCGCAAGGGGCTGCTCGGCGTCCTCGAGGTGCAAGGGGAGGAACGCCCCGAGATCTACGACCCGGACCCGTGACGCGGTCGGCCTCCCGAGCGGGACAGCCCCGGCGGCGCGGCCGCCGCCCGAACACGTTCGCAGACACCGCCTCGGGGACCCGGCCCGAAGCGTCTCCCGATGGGAACCTGTCGCCTCTGCGGGCTGCCGACCGACGGGAGCCCGCTGACGGCCGCTGACGTGGACGGCGCCTTCTGCTGCCGCGGCTGTCTGGAGGTCGCCCGCGCGCTCGACGACCCCGACCGCGCGGACCGCGACGCCGTCGCCGGCCGGCCGAGCGCCGACGAAGCGGCGTCCGCCTCGCAGCGCGCCCCCGACGGTCCCGACGACGCCGCGAGGGCATTCCTCTCGGTCGAGGGGATGCACTGTGCGACCTGCGAGGCGTTCCTCTCCTTGCGGGGCGAGGAGACCGCCGGCGTCCACGCGGTCGAGGCCAACTACGGCACGGAGACCGCCCGCGTCACCTACGACCCCGACCGGATCGACGAGGCGGACCTGCCGGGCGCGCTCTCGGGATACGGCTACGCCGTCCGTCCGGCGGACGCCGACGCGGGCACGGGACCGGCCGGACCGGACGCGGAATCGGGCGGCGGCGCCGCCCGCCGGAACCGGCGCGACGAGACGGTGCAGCGGCTCGTCGTCGGCGGGTTCTTCGCGGTGCTGGTGATGCCGTGGTACCTCTTCTCGCTGTACCCGAGCTACGTCGGCGTCGAGACCGGCGTCCTCGAGGTGGACACGACGACCGCAGTGGGACAGTACCTCCCGCTCGTCTTCATCGCGCTGGCGACCGCGGTCGTCGTCGGCTACACCGGCGCGCCGGTGCTCCGCGGCGCGTGGGTGAGCCTCCGGACGCGCCGGCCGAACATGGACCTCCTCGTCTCCGTGGCCGCGCTGTCGGCGTACGCGTACAGTACCGTCGCGCTGGCGGCGGGGAGCACCCACCTCTACTACGACGTGAGCGTCGCCGTGGTCCTCGTCGTGACGCTCGGACGCTACTACGAGTCCGGCGTCCGCGCGGCCGCGACCGAGCGGCTCTCCGCGCTCACGGCGGCCCGCGTGAGCGAGGCGACGCGGCTCGGCGAGGACGGCGAGCGCGAACCGGTCCCGGTCGCGGCCCTGCAGCCGGGCGACGAGGTGCTCGTCAGGCCCGGGGACCGGGTGCCGGTCGACGGCACCGTCGCCGAGGGCGTCGCGGACGTGGACGAGTCGGTGCTCACCGGCGAGTCGCTCCCGGTCACGAAGCGGCCGGGCGACGGCGTGGTCGGCGGCGCCGTCGCGGTCGACGACGCGCTCGTGGTCCGGGTCGGACCGGCCGCCGAGAGCACGGCCGACCGCATCGCCGCCGCGCTGTGGGAGATCCAGAGCACGACGCCCGGCGTGCAGCGACTCGCGGACGCGCTCGCGACGGTCTTCGTCCCGCTCGTACTCGTGTTGGGGGCCGCCGTCGCCCTCTGGCAGCTCGCGACCGGCGCGACGGTCGCTGCCGCCCTGCTTGCCGGCCTCACGGTCCTCGTCGTCTCCTGTCCCTGTGCGATGGGGCTCGCGACGCCGCTGGCGGTGTCGGCCGGCCTCCGCGACGCCCTCGACCGCGGCGTGGTCGTGACCGACGACACGGTGTTCGAGACCGCGCCGGAGGCGGACGCGGTGGTCTTCGACAAGACCGGCACCCTCACCACCGGCGAGATGCGCGTGGCCGAGGTGGTCGGCGCGGTCGAGACGCTGCGCTACGCCGCCGCCGCGGAGCGGTTCTCGGACCACCCAGTCGCGGACGCGGTGCTGGCGGCGGCGGACGGCGACGGCAACGACGGCGACCGCGACAGCGGCGACAGAAATCCGGCCGCCAGGAGCGAGAAAAAGGCGGCCGCCGGCGTCGCGGTGGACGGCGGGGCCGCGGCGGCGGACGGCGCCGACTCGGCGGGGGAGGCGGCCGCCGATGTCGGGGCCGCGACGATCCCCGACGCGACCGACTTCACTCGCCATCCGGGCGAGGGCGTCGCGGCGACGGTCGACGGCAATCGGGTCGTCGTCGGCACCCCCGACCTCGTGGCCGAGAAGGCCGGCCCGGTCGAGGGCGACCTCGCGGAGACGGTCGCGGCCGCGGACGAGCGCGGGGCGCTCCCGGTCGTCGTCGGCTGGGACGGCGCGGCGCGCGGCGTGGTCGTCGTCGAGGACCCCGTCCGCGAGGCGTGGACCGACGCCGTCGAGGCGTTCGCGGACCGCACCGTCTGCGTGCTCACCGGCGACGCGGGCGGGAGCGCCGACCGCTTCCGCGAGCACCCGGCCGTCGACGAGGTGTTCGCGGGCGTCCCGCCGGACGGGAAGGCCGCGACCGTCCGCCGCCTCGCGGCCGAGGGGACGACGGTGATGGTCGGCGACGGCACCAACGACGCGCCGGCGCTGGCGGCCGCGGACCTCGGCGTCGCGATGGGCGACGGGACCGCCCGCGCGGCCGACGCCGCGGACGTGACCGTCGTGGACGGCGACCTCGGCTCCCTGCGGACCGTCTTCGACCTCGCGCGCGGCACGCGCCGGCGCATCCGCGAGAACGTCTGCTGGGCGCTCGGCTACAACGCGGTCGCGATCCCGCTGGCCGTGTTCGGCCTGTTGAACCCGCTGTTCGCGGCGGTTGCGATGGCCGGCAGCAGCCTGATCGTCGTGACGAACTCGCGACGGTCGGTGTTGGGGGAGGAGTGACCCGCACCGGGCCGATGTTCCGACCCGGCCGACCCGGGCGGCCCGCGGACCTCGCGATTCCCGATCGGCGGGACTGCCGGACGAACATGTGCGCGATAACCCACAGTGGGAATCCGCGAGAACCGAAGTCCGTGAGCGACCAATGAGCGCACAACGACCCGCGGACGCGCCGTTCATGCAGCGCCTCTACAACCGCATCTGGCTGCTGGCGGCGGCGGCGTTCCTGTTCTTCCTCGTCGCATACGTCGGCTGGGGGATCATGGACGTGCTGTCGCTGCCCGTGAGGTGATCACGCATGCCAGCACCACTCGATCCGCCCGAGGGGAACTGGTGGGACGAGCCGGTGAACCGCCGCGAGACGATCTGGCTCGGGATCGCCGGCCTCTGGTCGGTCGGCATCTTCGGCTGGATGAGCGGCTTCACCCAGTTCGGCGACCAGAACCCCATCGGCGAGACGTACGACGTTGAGCCCGACGCGTACCGAGAGCGCGTGCAGGAGTACAAGGACGCCGCCGAGGAGACCGAGCGCGGGCTCGTGCCGCCCGAGGACTCGGTGTACGTCGGCGCGATGCGCTACAACTGGGACGCGCTCCCGGTCGTGCTGGAGGCGGGCCGCGAGTACGACGTTCACCTCGGGGCCTACGACGTGCAGCACGGGTTCTCGATCCGGCCCGAGGAGACGCTGAGCAAGCAGATCAACCTGCAGGTGTTCCCGGGCAACGAGTGGGTGATCCCCATGACGTTCGACGAGCCGGGGACCTACCACGTGATCTGCAACGAGTTCTGCGGGCAGGGGCACCGCTCGATGCACGGCACGCTGGTCGTCGAGGAGGCCTGAGATGCTGGGTACCCTACGCGCGCTGTTCGGCAACGAGTACGACGCCGAGGGGTATCGTAGCTGCTCGGTGACCGGGCTGGACGTCCACCGCTCGGTCGAGGAGCACGTCAAGCTGTTCGGCGTGACGGCCGTGATCGCCCTGGTCGTCGGCGGGAGCTTCGCGTTCACCGTCGCGACCACGCGCTGGGAGCTGATCGGCCTGCTCGAACCCGGCGACTTCTACACGCACCTGAGCCTGCACGCGTGGAACCTGCTGATCTTCTGGATGGTGTTCATGGAGATCGCGGTGCTGTACGTCGGCGGACCGATGGTGCTCGGCCGCCGACTGCCGCTGACGACGCTCGCGAAGGCGGGCTGGGCCGTGATGGTCGCGGGCGCGGTCGGCGTGAACCTCTCGATCTGGTTCACCGAGGCGCCCGAGCAGGCGCCGCTGTTGACCGCGTACGTGCCGCTCCCGGTGTCGCCGTGGTTCTACGCGACGGCCATCGTCTTCCTGCTCGGCGCGACGGTCGCCGCGCTGCCCTTCTTCGCGGCCGTCTGGACGGAGAAGCGCGGCGCGGCGACGAAGACGCTCCCGCTGGTGACGTTCGGCGCGTTCGTCACCGGGGTCATCGCCGTGGAGGCGATCCTCGGCGGCATCGCGGCGTTCGCGTACGCGCTGGTCTGGCGCGTCGGCCTGATCGAGTCGGTCGAGGTCGGCATCTACCGCCAGCTCTACTGGATCGTCGGCCACGGGACCCAGCAGATCAACCTGCTGGCGATGGTGACCGTCTGGTACTTCCTCACGCACGTCGTGGGGGGCGCGGTCGTCGTCAGCGAGAAGGTCTCCCGGTCGGCGTTCATCCTCTACCTGTTCTTCATCAACCTCGGCGCGGCCCACCACCTGCTGGTCGACCCCGGGATGTCGACCGGCTGGCGGGTCTGGAACACCTCCTACGCCTTCTACGGCGCCGCCTTCGCGAGCATGATCCACGCGTTCGCCATCCCGGCCGGCATCGAGGCCGGGCGGCGCCAGCGCGGGCTCGGCGGCGGGCTGTTCGGCTGGCTCACGTCCGCGCCGTGGCGCAACCCCGTCTTCTCGTCGGTGGTGTTCAGCGTCATCCTGTTCGGCTTCCTCGGCGGCATCACCGGCGTCGTGATGGGCCAGATGCAGGTGAACATGACCTGGCACAACACGCTCGCGACCGTCGGCCACTTCCACGCGACCGTCGCGCTCGGGACGACGCTGACGTTCATGGGGCTGACCCTGTTCGTCGTGAAGACGATGTTCCGCCGGGAGTTCGTCTCGGACCGGCTGGCGTCGCTCGTCCCCTACGCCTACGCGGGGACGATGAGCGTCGCGACGCTGATGCTGATGTACGCCGGCATCCTCTACGGCGTCCCGCGCCGCACCGCCGAGGTGGTTCGGAACATCCCCGGCACCGACTTCAGCCTCGCGGCCGCGAGCCCGCTGTTCGCGCTGTTCGGCGTCTTCGCGCTGCTGGCGATCCTCTCGGGGATCCTGTTCGTCGTCGCGACCGTCGGGTCGCTGCTGTTCGGTGCGGACAACAGCGGGGGCGACCTCACGGACCTCCACGCGGAGGGCGGGCTGACGCCGGACGGCGGCACCTCGGTCCACGCCGTCGAGCTCCGGGGGACGTTCGTCCTCTGTCTGGTGTTCATGGCCGCGTTCGTCGCCGCGTACGTCCTGAACTGGTACCTGCTCACGCAGCTGTGGTCGATCGGGGCCTGACGCCCCGATCGGTCGCGAGTCGTCTTCGCTCCGTCCGGATCACCCCACACACTCCATGTCGATCATCCACCGCGCCTCAGCGCCCGTGGCCGGCCTCCGACGCGTCGTTCGCCAGCTCTGGCGGGACCTGTTGAGCGTCTACTACGCCAACACGCCCGCGTGGCGCTGGCTGAAGAGCGGGACGCTCGTCGTGTTCGGCTTCTTCTGTTGGACCGGTTCGAGCGTCCTGCTCTCGTACCGCCCGGACTGGGGGTTCCTCACCTACACGATGGCGTACGGCTTCCTCCTGATCGTCTGGGGGCCGCTCACCCACCTCGGGGTCGTCCCGGCCGCGATCCGACTCCGGCGCACCGCCGAGCACCCGGTCGCCCGGTTCCTCGCGCGACAGGCCTCCAAGCTGAACCTGTCCGTCTTCCTGACGCTCGTGCTCCTCGCCGGCACCGTGACGCCCGGCGTCATGATGTTCGAGTACGCCTCGCCGCTCGCGGACGGCGGCGACGCCGCCCCCGACGCCGGCGCGGACGTGATCTGCGAGGACGAGGGCGACCTCGTGGCCTGTCACCTGGAGGCCGTCCGCGGCGCCGACCGCGTCGTCGTCACGACCGGCGGGGAGGAGCTCGTGACGCTTTCGGAGCCCCCCTACGAGTTCGAGCTTCGGAAGGCCGAACTGACCGACGGCGCGACGGGCAAGCAGTTCGTGGTGGAACTGCGCGACGCCGAGGGCGAGACGCTCCGGCGGTACGTCCAGACCGTCCCGGCCTGAGACCGCGGTCGAGCACGTGAGACGGGGCGCGCCGCCGCGTCCGGGCGGTTCCGTGCCTCCGGTTCCGTGTCCCCGGTTCTGTGACTGCTGATCGTGACAGCAACGTCCAGAAAGCCCCAGCCGGCTCTCTATACGGCGCTTTTTCTGTGTCTGCTACTGATCCTGCTGATCTTGACAGCAACGTCCAGAAAGCCCCAGCCGGCTCTCTGTACGACGTTTTTGAAACTGCTGTCGATCCTGCTGATCTGGACAGCAACACCCAGAAAGCCCCAGCCGGCTCGACCGGCCGTCGTGAGACGGTCCGGGCTGCCTGCGGTAGCGGGCTGCCGGGCTGCGACTCACGGGCTCCCGCTCGTGCCTCGCGGGAACGCGGCACGCTCTGCGCGCTCGCGCCTCTCCGCACCGCCCGCCGCGAGTGCTTGAGGCGCCGGGGCCGGATCGAGCCGGCTGCCCCTTTCAGTCCCACCCACTGCCCCGCGACCGCACAGCACCGCAGCCTCGCCCCTCCCCAGCCTCGGCGGCGGCGCGGCCGCGGAACCGCAACGCACAGCAGGCGGCCGCGCCGCCGCCTCCCTCGCGCGCGTCAGGGTCGCGCGCGCCGACCGCATCGATACGGGTCACAGCACCGACCACCACAGCTACCTCACCGCCACAGCACCCACTACCACCGTCGCCGTTCCTCCCCGCCGCGACCGCCCCGCTTTTCCTCTCGGGCCGCGAGGCGCCTCCATGGAACTTTCAGCGTTCGTCGACCGACTGGACGAGCGACTCGACACCGCCGCGTACGCCGACCTGGACGCGAGCGCGAACGGCCTGCAGGTCGGCCCCGAGGAGGGGACGGTCGAGCGCGTCGCCTTCGCGGTCGACGCGGTCGAGGCGACCGCGGAGGCCGCCGTCGACGCGGGGGCGGACGCGCTGGTCGCCCACCACGGCGTCTCGTGGGGCGGGATCGAGCGCGTGACGGGGCGCGCGTACGGCCGGATCGCCCCCCTGATCGAGAACGACGTGGCGCTGTACGTCTCGCACCTCCCGCTGGACGGCCATCAGGAGCTCGGCAACGCCGCGGGCGTGGCGGCGGCGCTCGGCGTGACCGACCGCGAGCCGTTCGGCTCGGTCGGACCGGAGACGATCGGGACGGTCGGCACCGTCGCCGCGGACGAGGGGCCGCTGTCGGTCGCGGACGTGGAGGCGACGCTGGCGGGGTTCGACCAGGGGCCTGCGGAGACGCGGACGCTCGCGTTCGGCCCGGACCGGATCGACCGCGTGGCGGTGGTGACGGGCGCGGGCGGCGACTGGCTGGACGAGGCGGTCGCGGCGGACGCGGACGCGCTCGTCACCGGCGAGGGAAAGGGCCGGACGTACCACGAGGCGCGCGAGGCGGGGATCAACGTCTTCCTCGCGGGCCACTACGCGACGGAGACGTTCGGCGTGCGCCGACTGCAGGAACTGACCGAGGACTGGGGGCTGGAGACGACGTTCATCGACCACCCGACCGGGCTCTGAGACGGGTCGGCTCTCCGGCTTCGATGCCGGCTTTCTGAACGTTTCGGTGGTCTGTGCCGCCGTGGCGACGCTCCGATACGGTTTTCCGCCGTCCCGCGGAACGGAGGACAAATGCTGTCGCGACAGTTCGTCCGGGAGAATCCGGAGACGGTGCGGGCTGCCCTCGAACAGAAGGGCGTCGATGTGGATCTGGACCGCCTGCTCGCGGTCGACGAGGAGTGGCGCGAGCTCAAGTCGCGCGGGGACGACCTGCGCCACGAGCGCAACGAGGTCTCCTCGCGGATCGGCGAGCTGAAGCAGTCCGGCGAGGAGGAGGCGGCCCAGGAGGCCATCGAGCGCTCGAGCGAGCTGAAGGCGGAGCTGCAGGAGGTCGAGGCGCGCGCCGACGAACTGGAGACCGAACTGGAGCGCCGACTGCTGGAGCTCCCGCAGATCCCGCAGGACTCGGTCCCGGTCGGCGCGGACGAGTCGGAGAACGTCGAGCGCCGCCGCGAGGGGTTCGACGACTTGCGCGGGCTCCCGGAGACGGTCGTTCCGCACTACGACCTGGGCGAGGAGCTGGAGATCCTCGACTTCGACCGCGGCGCGAAGGTCTCCGGCGGCGGCTTCTACTTTGCCAAGGGCGACGGCGCCCGGCTGGAGCACGCGCTGGTCCAGTTCATGCTCGACGTCCACCGCGAGCAGGGGTACCGCGACGTGTTCCCGCCGATCCCGGTCAACTCGGCGTCGATGCGCGGCACCGGCCAGTTCCCCAAGTTCACCGAGGACGCCTACCGGATCGAGGGCGACAACGCCGACGAGTACGACGACGAGGACCTCTGGCTGCTCCCGACCGCGGAGGTGCCCGTCACCAACATGCACCGCGACGAGATCCTGCTGTCTGAGGACCTCCCGCTGAAGTATCAGGCCTACTCGCCGAACTTCCGCCAGGAGGCGGGCGAGCACGGCACCGAGACCCGCGGCATCGTCCGCGTCCACCAGTTCAACAAGGTGGAGATGGTCAACTTCGTGAAGCCCGAGGCGAGCGACGAGCGCTTCGAGGGCCTGCTCGACGAGGCCGAGGAGGTGCTCCGCCGGCTCGACCTCCCGTACCGCATCCTGGAGATGTGTACCGGCGACCTCGGCTTCACCCAGGCGAAGAAGTACGACATCGAGGTGTGGGCGCCCGGCGACGACATGGCGGACGGCCCCGAGCAGGGGGGTCGATGGCTGGAGGTCTCGTCGGTCTCCAACTTCGGGGACTTCCAGGCGCGCCGCGCCGGCATCCGGTACCGCGAGGAGCACCACGAGTCGGCCGACTACCTCCACACGCTCAACGGCTCGGGGCTCGCGGTCCCTCGCGTCGTCGTGGCGATCCTGGAGTACTACCAGAACGACGACGGCACCGTCGACGTCCCGGAGGCCCTACAGCCGTACATGGGCGGGACCTCGGTCATCGACGGCCACGACGCGGTCGGCGAATCGGCGCTGGGCGACGAATAGGTCACGGACGTCGGTGGCTGCGGCGTCTCTCACCCGGACGTCGATACTTCTGACCGGGACAGTAGCACCCGGAAAGCCCCAGCAGGCTGTCCAACGCTCGGCGCGCGCGAGTGACGCGCGCGAGGGAAGCCCGCCCGCGGCCGGAGCATCGCGGAGGCCGCGGGCGGCTGAGGCTGGGGAGGCGTGAGGCCACGCTTGACTCGACAGCCGGCGTAGAGAGTCACCGAGCAACTGACCGCGATGGCTGACTCCACAATCCCGGTCCTGGCGGACTGAAAGGGCGAGGCCGGTCGCGGGCGCTCAGACGACCCCTATCGGCGCGGGCGGTGTCTCCAGCGCGCCACTGCACGCTGGAGAGCAGCGAGACGCGGTTTGTCTCGCCCGCCGGAGAGCGCCGATATGTCGCTGAGCGCCCGCGAGCGGTCGAGGGCTTTCTGGGTGTTGTCGGCAAGCACAGCAGAACGCTTGATCACACAAAAACCGACGTATGGCGAGCGGTCGAGGGCGTTCTGGATGTTGGCGGTGAGCACAGCAGCGCGCTTGACTGATCCAGAAAAATCGTCCGACGACTGGTCCGAACCGCTCCGACCGACTGCTTAGCTCTCGCTCGCCTCGTAGACGACGCGCACGTCGACGGAGACGCTCACGTCGCCGGTCTCGACGCCGGTCGCGGCGTCGCCCGCCTCGGCCGTTTCTGCCGCGTACCGCGTCGTGTACGGGTTGACGCTGGTCTGTGCGGTGGAGACGGCGTAGACGCCGTCGACGGTCAGCCCGGAGCTGTTGGCCAGCACCGCGGCGTCGGCGTCGGCGTTCTCCATCGCGTTCTCCAGCGCCTCCTCGCGGAGTTCCTGCTCGCGCTCGTCGCTCAGACCGAAGCTGATGCGGTCGACGCCGTCCGCACCGGCGTCGACGGCCACGTCGATCACCTCGCCGACCGCCTCGACGTCGTGGAGCACGACCTCGTAGCGGTGCTGGCCCTCGTAGGTGGTGACGTTCGGTCGCTCGCGGGACTCCCGCGTCTCGCGGATGGAGTAGTACTCGGTGCGGATCCGGTCCTCGGCGACGCCCCACTCGATCAGCGCGTCGCGCAGGCCGTCGTCGCGCTCGGCCAGCGACTGGCGCACCTCCTCGGGGTTGTCGCCGGTCGCGAGCACCGACACCGTCAGGGTGGCGCGGTCCGGTTCGGCGGTCGCCTCCCCGCCGGCGCTCACCTCGATGGTGCGCTCGGGGGCGTCCTCGCTCGTCGTCGACGCGTCCGTCTGCCCGCCCGCGAGCCCCGCGCAGCCGGCGGTCGCCAGCAGCGCGACGGCCGCGAGCGCGGCCAGCAGCTTTCGTGTTCGTCCGTCCATACGCGACCCGTCGCACCCCGGCTCCCTTAACGTGCCGTTGACACAAAGAGCGGTTTGTGTCACGGCCGGCGGGTCGCCCTCGGCCGGTTCGGCCGCTCTCCGGCGCTCAGGTCGCTCGCTCGACCGCGACGATCCGGACCTCCACGGTGACGGACGTGCCGGTCGCGGCCTCGATCCGCTGGTCGAGCCGGTCGGCCAGCCCGGAGACGGTTCCGCCGGGCTCGGCGCCGACGGTGACGGTGACGCGTTCGAGCTCCAGCGGCGGGACGGTCCCGGTCCGGTGCAGCTCCAGGTCCAGCAGGTCGAGCTGTGCCTCCGCGCGCTCCAGCTCCTCGCCGACGGCCGTCCGCACCTGCTCCTCGGTCGTCGCGGCCGCGTAGGCGTCGTAGGTGACGCCGCCGAGGAACACCGAGAGGAGTGCGATGGCGGCCACGAGCACCGTCGCGCGCTTGATCAGCGCCGACTTCGCCTCCGCCTGTCGGAACCACGAGTCCGGGCGGTACCCCTCGTACCACAGCATCACGAGCGCCGCGAGGTTGATCGAGAGCACGTTCACGAGCACCAGCACGCCCGCGCCGATCGCGAGCCGGGGGATGTTGAACGCGATGCCGATGCCCACCGCCGCGGCCGGCGGGATGAGCGCCACCGCGATCATGACGCCGACGAGCGCGGAGGAGACGCCGGTGATGAGCGAGACGATGCCCGCGATGCCGGCGCCGATGGCGACTGCCAGCGCCAGCACGTTCGGCGCGAGTCGCTCCGACACCTCCGCGAGCGCCAGCGGGTCCATCCCCGGCGGAACGAGATTCAGCGTCCGGAGGCCGGCGGCGAAGACGGCGGCGGCCGCGACCGCGAGCCCGACGCCGAGCGCCTGCAGCCGGATCCCCTTCCGGAACAGCTCGTCGTCGTCGACCACGGTCCCGACCGCCGCGGACATCGCCGGGCCGATGAGCGGCGCGATCACCATCGAGCCGACCACCGTGGCGGGCGAGTCGAGGAGCAGTCCCGCGGTGGCGATCACCGCGGAGACGACCGTCATCAGGACGTAGGTGCCGGTGCCGGAGACGAGGTTCTCCGCCTTCGTCTGCAGCTCCTCGCGCGCGATCCGGTCCTCGCTCCGGTCCGACTGCTCGGCGTAGCTCTCCTCCAACTGCTCGAAGCGTCTGGAGATGACCGTCTCCGCCGAGACGATGACGGTGTAGGTCCGCTCGTCGATGCCGGCGTCGCGAAGCCGGTCGAGCACCGGTTCGACCGCGGCCGTCGGCAGGGGGAACGTGACGACCGCGGTGAACTCGCGGCCGCTCGTCTCGTCGGTCACGACGTAGTCGATCCCCTCCTCGTCGAGCGCGTCGATCACCGCGGCCCGCTTGCCGGCCGGGATCATCACCTGTACCAGTCGCACGTCCGTCTCTCTCCCGCGGACGGCTTAAAAAGCGGGGACGGGCGGTCCGCGTCGCGCGGCGCCCGTCGCGGCTCTCACTCGGGCGCGCGCTCGGCCAGCACCGGGATCGCCGCCAGTTTCTCGTCGTCGAGCGCGTCCCAGTCCACGCCCCGTGGGCGTTCGAAGGGCGTCCCCGTGCGGATCGTCCGCTCGGGGGTACAGATCAGGTCCATCGGCACGTCGTGGGCGTCCGGCGCGGGCGCGTCGGCGGGGTCGAGCACCTGTCGCTCGTGGACCGTGGTCGCGACGGTCGTCTCGGGGCCGACGGCGTCGAGCTCGGCCAGCATCGCCCACTCGAGGTCGCTGTACCCCTCGCCCTTGCCGACCCGCGCGCCCGCCGGCGTGACCGCGACGGAGCCGGAGACGATCAGGTCGATGTCGGGGACGTCCTCCGGCCCGACCGGCACGCCGTGTTCGGAGATGCCCGAGACGGTGGTCGCGTCGTCCACGTCCGGCACCGCGTCGGGGTCGAGCTCCAGGAACGGCTCCGGGTCCCGGAGTCGGGGCTGTGCCGCGTAGACGGTCTTCCCCGCCCGCAGCGCGGCCCGCCGAACCGGCAGCTGCGGCGCGTCGGGGTTGCACTTCAGCGTCGCCGCGGCGGCCCACTCCTCGGTCGCCGCCAGTCGCTCCGCCGCCTCACTCGCGCCCGCGAAGTTGGGGATGCGGCCGTGCGGCGGGAAGGGGAACCGCGCGATCCCCTCTGCCTCCAGCGCGTCCCAGACCGACTCGCGAACGGCCTGCTTGTCCATGCCCCGCGATGGGTCGCGGGAGGCAAGAACGCACCGACGGCGGCGGCGTCCGACGCCGATCCGTCGCAACGTTTATGTATTGAGTGTGGGATGTTCGGCCGACATGCTCGAAGACGGACTCTCGTACCCCGTTCGGGGCGACTGGATCGGACGCGTGATCATCGGCGGCGTGCTGGGCTTCCTCTCGTTCCTGCTGATCCCGGCGTTCGCGCTGATGGGGTATCTGGTACAGGTGCTGGAGACGACCGTCGCGGGCGCCGAGGACCCGCCCGAGTTCGAGGCGTGGGGCGACCTGCTCGTGAAGGGGATCGTCGCGACGGCCATCGCGCTCGCGTACACGATCGTCCCGCTCCTCGTCTACTTCGTGTTCGTCTTCGTCGTGCTCGGCGCCGGCGGCGCGATCGGTGGCGACGCCGGCGCGCTGGTCGGCAGCCTCGGCGCGATCGCCGCGCTGGCGTTCCTGCCGGTGCTGTTCCTGGTCTACTACGCCGTGCCGGCGGCGCTGACCGCCTACGCCGCCCGCGGTTCGGCGGGCGCGGCGTTCGACGTGTCGATCCTCCGGCCGGTGCTTTTCAGCACGGAGTACCTCGTGGCGGTGCTGTTGCCGATCGTCGTCACGTTCGTCCTCTGGATCGCCACCCTGGTGCTCGCGGTCACGGTCGTCGGGATCGTGCTCCTCCCGTTCCTGCAGTTCTACGGGCAGGTCGCGATCTTCCGGATGTTCGGCACCGCCTTCGCCAGCGTGAGCGACCGCGTCACGCTCGGCGGAAGCGGCACCGCCTCGGCCGCGGTCTGACGCCGCGACTCGGCCGCAATCGTCGCGCCGCGACCGTCGCGACTCGGCCGCGGTCTCACGCTGCGACCGCCGCGACCGCCGCGGCGCAGGAGCCGGCGGCACCGCCGGAGCACCTTTCCTGTTCGCGGCCGAACCGTCGACCGCCATGTCCGAGGACGTGACCGTCGACTTGGAGGTAGAGGTGGAAGTGGACGCCGACGAACTGGAGGTCGAGCGCGAGGACGCCGAGTTGATCGAGGCGAGCTACGAGGCGAGCGGCGTCGAGATCGAGATCGAGGCCGAAGTCGAGACGCACGGCGGTGAGCGCGGTTCGGAGGCCGCTGACGCCGACGAGGCGGACGAGGAAGAGGAGGACGCCGACGAAGCGGACGAGGAGAACGGCGGCTACGAGGACTTCGAGTAGCGCGGTCGCACGTCCCCTCCTCTCCGTCCCTTCGACCCGCATCCGCGCCTTTTACCCGCGACGGCGGCCAACGGCGGGTATGTCCGACCCACGCGTCCCCGGCGAGGGGAGCGTCATCGAGCTTCCCTGCGGCGAGACGGTCCGCTTCGGCGACCTCGACCTCGGGATGCGCGAGTACCAGTGTGACTGCGGCGACGCGCACGCGGTCGTGATGGACGTCCATCCCCCGGAGCGCTTCCTCCCCGACTTCCTGGTCGAGGTGCTGCGGGAGGCCATCGACACGACCAGCGAGGAGATGCGGGAGTTCGGCACCCCGCACCTCATGGGCATCGTGATGGAGGAGTTCCCCGAGGCGGTCGTCGCGGAGGACGCCTCAGAGGACGCGGACGTGGGCTACGCGCTCGTGTGGGTGGCCGACTTCGACGCCCGCCGGCTCCACGAGGTCGTCGTCGAACTCGTGATCGAGCTGATGGAACACGCCGTCAGCCACGGCGAGGACGAGGGCGCGCTCCGCGAGTTCGAGGGGATGATGCACGAGTTCGACGTGAGCGCGTTCGTCGACCAGTACCGCGACGAGCGCGATCTCGACGCCGAGGACCCCTACGCGTAGTCGTCTCGCAGCCACGCAGTCGGTCCTTCACGCCCCGACTTACTGCAGGTCCGCGGCCTCGACTATCTCCGCGAACTCCCCGCTGAGGTGCGCGAGCGCGGTCCAGTGGATCGTCTCCGGATCGATGCGCTCCCCGTCGAGTTCGCGCTCGTGGGCCGCGGTCGCGTCCCGGACGAGCAACACCTCGTAGCCGCGGTTCTCGGCCATCCGGACCGTGGTGGAGACGCAGTGGTCCGTCGTCAGCCCGCAGACGACGAGCGTCTCGGCGCCGCGCTCGCGGAGCCACTCCTCCAGCCCCGTGTCGAGAAACGCGCCGTTGACGGACTTCTCGAAGACCGCCTCGCCGTCGAGCGGTTCCAGTCCCGGCTTCCACGCGAAGCCCGGCGACTCGGGGCGGAGCGGGGAGCCCGACTCGGTGGAAGCGTGTCTGACGTGCGCGACCGGCCGCCCCGCCTCGCGCCAGCGCCCGAGCAGGTCGGCCGCGACCGCCTCCGCGTCGCGGTTGTTGCGCTCGCCGTACGCCGGCCCGTCGAATCCGCGCTGGAAATCGATCAGCAGGAGTACGGCGTCGTCGAGCTTTCGATCCAGCGGACGCCGCTCGCCGTCCTCAGACATCGCGGACGCCCCCGTCGGTCGCGGGCGCGCCGCCGCGGTCGCGCGGCGCGGTGCCGTCGTCCCCCGAGTCGAACCGCCGCCACGCACCCGGCTCCAACAGCCAGTCGTCCACCTTCGGATGCTCGCGGTCGACGGTCATCGGGCAGGCGTCGGGCGCTTCGTCCTCCTCCTCGCGGAAGAGGTACTGGGGCCACTCGCGGTCGCCGGCCACGCCGTAGTCGCCCAGGTCCGCGTGCGGACAGACGCCGTCGTACTCCTCCAGCCGTCCCTGGATGACCTCGCGGGCCCGTTGTCCGGCCTCCGTGTCGGCGGTGACGCCCTCGAAGACCGCCCGCGGCTGGAAGGTTATCTCCAGTCCGACCGGGCAGTACCGGCTCCGACGCTCGTCGTAGAAGGGCGCTCGACAGGTCGGGAACAGGGGCTCGCCGCCGAAACAGAACTCCCAGTAGGGGTCGTCGGGGTCGGTCGGCACGTCCTCGGGCCAGGGCTCGGGGTCGTGGACGTGGAGGAACTGCAGAACGTGCCACAGCGCCTCGTGGTAGTCGGCCTCCGAGAAATCGTCCGCCGGCGGGCGGAAGTAGGTCACCAGCGGCGCGCGCTCGGCGTGGTCCTCGTAGGCGTCGAGGTACTCCAGCAGGGCGTCGCGCAGCCGGAGCAGGGCCGCGGGGTCGGTCAGCGAGTCACAGACCGTATACAGCAGGTCGCCCTCGCGTTCGGCCTCGATGCCGAAGTAACAGGGGAACGGGGTGTCGTTCCGCTCCCCGAGCATGGACGCGCGGAACGTCTCGTAGTGCCGCTCGACCCATTCGGGGACGCCGTCGTCGATCCTGTCCCGGAGCGCGCTCTGATCCAGCAGGACGCCGTCGATCCCCGGCTCGTTCATGGGGCGAGTTCGGGCAGGTGCGCTCTTGAGCCTTCTGTCCGCCTCGGCGGGACCGATCGCCCGATCAGGCCGCCCCGACCGCTTCCGTCCGGCCGCCCCTACGGCCGCCGGACGCGCACGGTGCCGTCGCTGGCGACGGTGACGAACAGCCGCTGGCGGACCTCCCGGCCCTGCACCGCGTCCCCGGCCGCGTCGCCGACGACCTTCATCAGGTCCGGCGCGGTGTGGCCCACCTTCACGCCCGCCTCGTCGCAGGCGTCGTACACCCGGCTCGGAACGTCGTAGAGGTCCGTTCCGGCCGGGATCTCCACGCGGACGGGCGCGGCGAGCGCCTCCGCGAACGCCACGGTCTCGCGGGCCTTCTCGACGTTCTCCCGCGCGCTCGCCTCGACGCTCGAGACGTTCGCCCTGGAGGTTCCCAGCCGGTCGGCGACGTCGATCTGTCTGAGTCCCCGCTCGCGGAGCGCGAGCACCTCGGCTTGCCGCCGCGTGAGCACGCTCGCGTCCGCGTCGAAGCCGGTCCGGTCCAACAGGTCGTCGGCGTCGACCGCGTCGTCGTCCGCCGGCTCGTCGTCGGCCATGTCTCCCCCGAGGAGTGGCGGACTCAAAAAGCTACAGTCGCGGCGGCCGGCGGTCGACTGAGTGTTGCGCCCACCGGCGATCCTTTATGGAACCCGGCAAATCCCCCCGGTGCGGAAGTCCGGCGCCGGGTGGTGCCGGCGCGAGAACGGTACGGGTCTGTGTGAGGGCTTCCGCGCTTTTCCGCGGAGCTGGACCGCGAAGGCGAGCGACGGCGCCGCCGCTCGGCGCTCGAGAACGGACTGAGGGGAGTAAGCCCCCTTCTGTTCGGCCCGACATTCGGCTGAGCGTCCGCGCCTCGACCGGACTACCAAACGGCGCGGACTTGCACCGGCGAGGATTCGCCGTTCCATCCCTTCCCGCCCGTCGCCGCTTCCGCGGCGTGGCGACGGGACCGTCACCTGTTCCCTCGGTGGGTTCGCTCCCTTCCCTCGCGGGTCGGTTCGCACGTCCGCGGCGGACCGCGGACGCCGCCGGCCGCGACGCGGCCGACGCACCTCATCGGTCGGGGCGGGGGGTCTCGTTTCTGTTCCAGAGCCAGCCGTCTCCGACTCCGGGCTTGCGCCCGGTCGCCCGTCCGGTCGGTGGGGGGACTTTCCTCATGCGTAACGCACGGGAGTCGGGCTCCCTCTGCCCGATTCGGGGTAGCGGACCGGCGCGAATAAGCCGTTCGGTCGGACGAGTGCGCGCCACGGTCCCGGCGACGCGGGCGCCGACACACGGCCGACCGAGACCTCCGCCGGGACCGATCAGGCTCGAGGACCCCGAACAGTCCCCGCGACGACCCCGATGTTTCCGACGATACGTCGCCGTCGAGAGCGTGTCGGCGACGAATCATCGACCGCGCCGGCCAGATCCTTCATTATCGTCCGGCCGGAAGGGAAGGGTTCAAGTCAGCACACCACTACCAAACGTACATGTCCGAGGCGCAGACCGTCGAGGTTTCCTACGAGGACGGCGCTCGTGCGGTCGAACTCGCCCGCGAATCGGTCGAGGCGTTCGTCCGGCAGGGGCAGCGCGAACAGCCCGGCTGTATGCGGGACGCCTTCTACAACCGGACCGGGGCCTTCGTGCGCCTCCAGTCGACGCGGGGTCGCGGTCAGCTCCGCGGGTGCGCCGGCGCCTATCGCGGCTCCGACCAGCTCGGTCACGCCATCGTCGACGCCGCCATCTCGGCCGCGTCCGACGACTCCTGCGGCTCCGAGGTCGGGCCGAAGGAGCTCGACAGCCTCAACGTCTCCGTCTGTATCGTCTCCAACACCGTCCTCACCGACGACCCCCTCGCCGACCTCGAGGTCGGCACCCACGGCGTCGCGATCGACGCCGGCGGGGACCAGTCGTGGCTCTACCCGACGCTCCCGGTCGAGCACGGCTGGAGCGCCGAGCAGTTCCTCGCCCGCGCCTGCCGCAAGGCCGGCCTCGCGGCGGACGCGTGGGAGGACGACGACGTGATGGTCACGCTCATCGAGGGGCAGGTCTTCCGCGAGCGCGACGACGGCGGCGCCGTCGAGGCGCTGTAGCGGCCGGTTCCCGACGGTGGTTCTCCCGCGATCCTCGCCCGCCCGCGAGCCGCGGCTGCGCCGTTCCGGCCCGAAACCCCGAAAAGTGTCGGCCGGCTACTGACGGGCAATGACCGACGACGACACCGCCAAGGAGAGCGTTTTCCTCGTCACGCACGCGGACGACGACGACGCCGTCCTGAAGGACGTCCACGACGGGCAGGTACACACGCTGAGCGACAACCCCGGTCTCGACGAGGACGACGTGGTCGAGGGGCGGGTCGCCCCGGACCCGCCGCTGGAGGTGACCTACCGGCTCGTCGAGGTGGAGTCGCGCCGCACGGTCGCCATCGAGGAGAGCCGCGAGCCGCCGACGACCCAGGAGCGGTCGATCGCCGCCGACCAGGCGGTGGGCGAACTGACCACGGAACCCCGCGCCGGCGAGGGGGAGATCCACGTACTCACCGTCCCCGAGGAGGGCACCGAGGAGGCGGTCGCGGACGTGGTCGAGGACCGCGAGGGGACGCTCTCCCGGGCCGCCCGGCTCGGCGTGAACCGGGTCGAGGTGCGCTCGGAGCCCGGCGTGGTGAGCGTCCGCTACATGCCCTGACCGTCGCCTTCGGTCTCTGCGGGACGCTCGGGGTCGAGGGTGATGGTCGCGTCGGTCTCGATCCGAACGACGGCGTCGACTTCACACAGCGCGTCGACCCCCGTCTCCGGCACGCTGACGAGCCACGCGTCGAACCCGAGATCGCGGACGACCGCGCCCTCGACCGCCGCGACGGCCTCCCGGAGCGGCTCCGGCCCGGCCGCGTCGTCGGTCGACGCGTTCGCGGTCGAGGCACCTTCGGCGGCGTCGCTCCCGACCGCGTCCGGGTCGACCTCCACCACGAGGCCGACTTCCTCGTCCGGTTGCGGGTCGCGCCTGATGCTCCGGACGGCGTGCGAGAGGTACATCTACTCCCCCGCGTCGGCCTCGACGGCCGGATCGATCGGCGCCTCGGCCCCCTCCGCGGCGCGGTCGGCCGCCTCGAACCCCGCGAGGATGCCGCCGTTGAGCGAGCGCTCGGGGTACTGCGCCCGACTCGCCATCCCCGCGTAGTAGACGCCGGGCGCGACCGCGTCCGCGAGGTCGTAGGGGATCACCTTCTCCAGGTAGCCGCGCTCGTACACCGGGGCGGCTCGGGGGTTGCGCGCGACGCGGAACTCCCGCACGTCCTCGTCGGGGTCGAAGTCGGGGAACAGGTCGGCGATGCCGTCGAGCCAGCGCTCCTCGAGCGCCGCGTCGTCGTCCCGCCAGTTCCGCTCCTCGCGTGACTGGACGTAGCTCGCGACGTACAGCAGGTGGTCGCCGCCGTACCGCTCCGGCGGGACGAAGTTCGTGTGCTCGATCAGCGCGCCGAAGGGCGCCTCGTCCGCGACGTTGAGCCAGTAGGTGTCCGTCAGGGGTTCCTCGAGCGTCACCGTCGCACAGACCGCCCCCTGGAAGTCGATGTCGCAGGCGTAGCCGGTGAGCGCTTCGAGGACGTTCGGCATCGCCGCGACGACGACGCCGTCGACCTCCCTGACCGCCTCGCCGTCGGCCGTCTCCACCGTGACGGTCTCGACCGGGCCGCGGAGGTCGGCGTCGGGCGCGGGGTCGGCACTCTCCGCGGAGTCGCCGCCCGCGACCGTCGCGCCCCCGGCGCCCGCGACGCGCGGGTCCGCGAAGCCGACGTTCGTCACGCGGGCGCCAGTGGTGACGTTCTCGCGGCCGACCGCGTCGACCAGCGCGTCGAGCAGGACGCCGAAGGAGCCGTCGAGGTAGCCGAGCACCTCGCCGCGCAGGAGGTCGCGCTCGCCGCGGAACTTGATCCGCCCGAGCAGCCACGCCGCGGAGACGTCCCCCTTTCTGTCGCCGAACTTGGCGTCGAGCAGGGGCTCGAAGAAGTGGTCGTAGACGCCGCGAGTCGTGTGCTCGATCAGGAACTCGTCGACCGGCACGTCCTCGAAGTCGGTGAGGTCGTCGTAGGTGTCGAACGACGGGATCCCGCCGCGCACGTCGACCTCCTGCGTCAGGAGCGCCAGCCGGAACTTGTCGTAGAGGCTCATGTGCGGGTACGCGAGGATCTCCCACGGCTTGTCCAGCGGGTGGACCACGCCGTCGACGTAGTAGGCGTTCTCGCCGATCCGCCACTCGACCCGGTCGCCGACCCCCAGCTTCTCAGCCAGCTCGACGATGGTCTCCTCTGACTTCGAGAGGTGGTGATAGTACTTCTCGATCGGCTGTCCGGCGGTCTCGTGGAGCGCCGCGAGCCCGCCCACCTCGTCGGACGCCTCGAACACCTGCACCTCGTGGCCGCGTTCCTGGAGCCGGTAGGCGGCCGCGAGGCCGGCGATCCCGCCGCCGACGACTGCGTACATGTCCCTCACTCCGCGTGACCGGCGTAAGTGCGTTGTGGAACCCGAGGGATCGGTTATGGGGACGGCTCCCGTATCCCGGCCATGGCCCCCGACTGGACCCGCCGCGACACGCTCGCCGCCGCCGGCGCCGCGGTCGCCTGTAACGTCCTCGGTGCGCTCGGCGTTCCCTTCACGACGCCCGACGCCGCCTGGTTCCGCGCGCTCGACCTCCCGGTCTTCTACCCGCCGAACTGGGCCTTCGGCGTCGTCTGGCCGATACTGTACGCGCTGCTCGGGATCGGCGCCTACCTCGTCTACCGCGAGGGGCGATCGCGGGACGCGAGCGCGGCCGGGATCGGTGGGGGCGGCGGACTTCTCCCGACCGACCGCGACGCCCGCCTCGCGCTGGGGCTGTTCGCGGTCCAACTGGCCGTCAACGTCGCGTGGTCGCCGGTCTTTTGGGGGCTGCGGCGCCTCGACCTCGGGCTCGCGGTGCTGGTCCTCCTGATCGGACTCGTCGGCGCCACGGTCGCGGCCTTCGCCCGCGTCGACCGCCGGGCCGCCGCCCTGCTGGTCCCCTACCTCGCGTGGGTCTGCTTCGCGACCGTGCTGAACGCAGCGATCCTGTTCGGGAACTAACGCTGCGCGGCTCGGTCGCCCGCCTCAGTCCGCGTTCACGTCGCCGGTGGTCCGGTCCCGGGACGCCGCCACGCGGTCGGCGTGGCTCCGCAGGTCCTCGGCGACCGCTCGGGCCTGCTCGGGCGTCAGCCGGAGCACGTCCGCGTGGTGGCGGAGATCCTCGACGCCGGCGAGGTCGGTCCCGTCGAGTTCGACGCGCAACTCGACGTGGTCCGGGTCTCGACGATCCGCGGTCGCGTCGAGGACGCCGAGCGCCTCGGCGGACCAGTCGGCGCCGACTGCCTCGCCCTCGACCAGATCGAGCGTCGTGTATCCGGTGACGCGAGAGATCCGGTCGGGCATCAGTCGTCGCTCCGGAGCGGCGTGTCGTCCGGCGCGGTCGGTGCGGGGCTGTCCTCGATCGCGTCCTCCTCCGCGTAGGGGTACCAGGTCCGCTTGGTGTTGTGCATGAAGGGGTCCTCGTAGGAGGTCTCCGCGGGTTCGATCAGGTCGGCGAGCGCCTCGCCGTCGCGGGCGGCGACGAACTCGCGGAACGACTCCGTGCCCTCGCGGCGCTCCGCGTACGCCTCGATCAGGCTCGCGATGGCGCCCGGCACCTCGTCGACCGGCACGCGCTGGACGACCCACCGCGCGAACGTGGGGTCCTCCCCCAGCCCGCCGCCGAGTCCGATATCGAGCGCCTCCACCGGCTCGCCGTCCTTCCGGGTCTTCATGCCGCGAAGCGCCACGTCCGCGATCTGCGGCTGCGCGCAGGAGGCGGTGCAGCCGGAGAGGTGGATGTGGAAATCCTCCACGTCGTCGGGGAGGTCGACGTTCGCGCGGAGCCAGCGCGCGAACCGAACCTGTCGGTTCTTCGTCTCCACGATGGACAGCGAGCAGAACTCCGTCCCGGTGCAGGCGATGGAGCCGCGCTGGAAGGGGTGCGGGTCCGGGCTGTACCGGTCGAGCACCGGCTCGTCCCGCAGGGCGGAGAGCGCGTCGTCGGGCACGTCGGTGAGGATCACGTTCTGCCGCTGCGTGAGCCGCACCTCGCCGGAGCCGTGTGTCTCCGCAGCGTCCGCGAGCGCGAGCGCGTCGTCGACGCCGATGCGCCCGACGAGCACGTTGAGCCCGACGTAGTTGTCGCCGTCCGCCTGCGCGTGGACGCCGACGTGGTCGGCGTGGCCGCGGTCGGGTTCCGCACGCCCGCGGTCGTCGGTCCCCGCCCCGCCCGCGTTGTACGAGTAGCTCTCTCGGAGGTCCTCGCCGGCCGGCGCGAGGTCGCCGTCGACGTACTCCTCGACGAGCACGCGGCGGAACTTCTCGATCCCCCACTCGTCGACGAGGAACTTCACGCGGGCGCTGTAGCGGTCCTCGCGGTCGCCGTGGTCGCGGAACAGCGCGCTGACCGCGCCCGCGACCTCGACCGCCTCCGAGGGGGTGACGAAGACTTCCAAGTCCTTCGCGAACCGGGGCTCGTTGCGCGCCAGCCCGCCGCCGACGCGGAGGTTGTACCCGCGGACGGTCACCCCGTCGCGCTCCGCCTCCGCGGGCTCGAACGCGAGGTCGTTGATGTCGCCCTGGCCGCAGCCCTCGCGGCAGCCCGTCACGCTCACCTTCCACTTGCGCGGGAGGTTCGCGTGCGCGTCGTCGCCCTTGAACGCGTCGTGGAGGTCCGTCGCCAGCCCGAGCGCGTCGACGAACTCCGCCTCGTCCTTCCCCGCGACCGGACACCCGACGATGTTCCGCCACGAGTCGCCGCAGGCCTGCTGCGTGGAGAGCCCGGCCTTCTCGAGGCGCTCGAAGACGTCGGGCACGTCCTCGAGGTTGATCCAGTGGAGCTGGATCGCCTGTCGGGTGGTCACGTCGAGGTAGCCGTTTCCGAACTCGGGGTTCTCGACCGGCCCGGTCGCGAACTCGCGGGCGATCTCCGCGACCGCGCGGAACTGCCCCGGCTCCAGCACGCCGTTCGGCGGCCCGATACGGAGCATGAAGTACGACTCCTGGCCGGAGCGCTGGTGGTACAGGCCGTACCACTTGAAGCGCTCGAACCACGCGTCGCGCTCGTCGTCGGGGATCGAGTCGAACCCCGCCTCGGCGAAGCGCTCGATGTGCTCGCGGATCTCCTCGCCGTACACGTCCTCCTTCCATCGCTCGACGTCGGTCGGCATGGATCCCCGGTGTGCCCGTCGGGAGAAAAGGGGGGACCGCCGCGTCAACCATTCGCGCGACCGCGGACGGGACCCGAGGGGGTCACCGTCGCGAGATGGCGGAGATTTTTGCCTATTCAGCGGAGAAAGCACTTATGACGTCCCGCGCTTCCGCCGCGTATGCCCTCCGATCACCCCCGGCGTCGCCTCCTCGCGGCGGTCGGCGCTGTCGCGGTCGGTTCCGCGGGCTGTCTCGGGGCGCCCCCCGCCTCCGACGGGACGGAATCGCCGACAGCGACGCGCACGGAGACGCCCACTCCCACCCCCACTCCGAACCCCCCCGTCGGCGACGAGGAGGCGACCGAGCGCGCCCTCGCCGCGGAGGAGGCGTACCTGCAGGACCGCCTGTCCGCGGCCGACTGTCTGGAGAACTGGGGAACGACCCCGACGACCGCGAGCAGGGAGGCGGCGGTCGTCGCCCGTACCGACGAGCACGTCCGCGTGGAGCTCCAGCACCCTTACTGGTACTCCACGGCCAGCGCGGAGGCCGACAGCGCGAGCGAAGCCGTTTACGAGGTCACCGCCGACGACGAGCGTCGCGTCGAGGGGGACGAGATCCAGCCCTGTTAGCCGTCGCCATACGGGACCGAGATCGCACACCAGGGTGGGGGATCGACGGTCCGAGAACCCCCACCCGGAGCGAGCACGCTGCACTCACGGCGGGAGTCGCGCCCGATCCCTGAAAAGCGTCCGGACGAACGCGGTGCTGTGGCGGTGCTGCGGTGCTGCGATGCTGTGGCGGTGCTGCGATGCTGTGGCGGTGCTGCGATGCTGTGGCGGTGCTGCGATGCTGTGGCGGTGCTGCGATGCTGTGGCGGTGCTGTGGCGGTGCTGTGGCGGTGCTGTGGCGGTGCTGCGGTGCGGTTGCGGTGGGTGGGGCTTTCCGGGTGGTGCTGTCCAGCACGGCAGTATCGACAGTAGTCACAAAAACACCACCCCGGGACGGGGACCCGACAAAAACTCCGCGCGATGCCGAGTATCGCCATCACTCGACACGTGCCGGACGCTCCGCCACGGCGAACCCGTCCTCATCGACGTGACCCACGCGCACCCACCCGACGCGGCCGGAGGCGCCGCAGTCCAGACACCGTCCCACGGTCCGCGCTTCCACGATCCCGTCTTCGCGGCGAGCCTTCTCGAAGGCCTCCACGAGCACGTCGGAGCGGTCACAGTCACAGCAGGCGGCGTCGAGGCGCCAGACATCGGCGACGCCGACCGCGCGGTCGCCGCCGACCGAGATCCACGCGCCGTCGTCGAAGACGCGGACGGAGGTGTCCATGCCCGTTCCTCACCCCGCGGACGCCTCATCCCGGCGACGGTCGCAACCGTTGCCGGCGTGTCGGACGGGGTGACAGTCACGGACGCGGACAAGTATCGACGCTATCGGCGAGCGGCGTCCGAGTTTGTCGCCGCCGGCCGCCTTCTTGGGGGCCGCGGCGGTAGGCCCGGACATGACCGACGAGGGACGCGGCGTGCGCGAACACGCCTCTGCCGACGTGGCGCCGGAGCTGTACGCGACCGACGGCGGGGCCGAAAGCGACGCGGACGCCGCTGGCGAGGAGGACTCCGGCGACGACGAGCATCTTGACGGCCTTCCGGAGGGCGCCGGTTGCACGGAGATCTGGGAGCACCTCTCGGAGCGCCGCGAGGAGTAGCGGTCACTGAGCGGCGCGCAGAAGCGACCGCCGGAATGATGCGCGGAAGACCGGTTCGCGCGAGCGTCTACTCCAGGTCTAGCAGCCCCGCGATCTCGTCGAGGTAGTCGCGGTAGATCCTGATGGCGGACTCGACCGGCTCCGGCTGGGCCATGTCAATGCCGGCCTCGCGGACCACTTCGAGGGGGTAGTCGGAGCCGCCCGCTTCCAGCATCGCGCGGTAGTCCGCGGCCGCCTCGTCCCCCTCGTCGAGGATGCGGTCGACGATGGCCGCGGCGGCGGCGATGCCCGTCGAGTACTGGTAGACGTAGAAGTTGTAGTAGAAGTGCGGGATGCGCTCCCACTCGCGCTCGATGCCGCCGGTGAGCTCGACGGGGGCGTAGTAGCGCCCCTTCAGGTCGCCGTAGATCTCGTCGAAGGCGTCGGGCGTGAGCGCGCCGTCGTCCTCGACGACCTCGTGGATCTCCTGTTCGAAGGCGGCGAACATCGTCTGGCGGAACAGCGTCGAGCGGAAGCGCTCGAGGTACTCGTCGAGGACGTGCGTGCGGAGTTCGTCGTCCTCCAGGGTCTCGAGGAGGTGGTGGGTCAGCAGCGTCTCGTTGACGGTGGAGGCGATCTCCGCGACGAAGATCTCGTAGCTGGCGTCGTGCCACGGCTGCGCGTCGCCGGCCAGTTCCGAGTGCATCGAGTGGCCGAGCTCGTGCGCGAGCGTGAACATCGACGCGATGTCGTCCTGGTAGTTCATCAGGATGAACGGCTGCGTGTCGTAGGTGCCAGAGGAGAAGGCGCCGGAGCGCTTGCCGCGGTTCTCGAAGACGTCGACCCACCGGCTGTCGAGCCCCTCGCGCATGCGCTCCTGGTACGCCTCGCCGAGCGGCGCGACCGCCTCGATCACCCACTCGCGGGCCTGCTCGTACTCCACGTCCGGTCCCTCCTCGCCGGTGAGGGACATGTAGAGGTCGTGGCTCTCCAGCTGGTCGACGCCGAGCGCCTGCTCCTTCAACTCGGCGTGGCGGTGGAGGGCGTCGAGGTTGTCGTCGACGGTGTCGACGAGGTTGTCGTAGACGTCCGTCGGGACGTTGGTGCCGTCGAGGGCGGCCTCGCGGGCGGTCTCGTAGCCGCGGATCTCCGCGTTCGTGACGTGGCTCCGGACCGCCTTCTCAAGCGAGGTGCCGACCGTGTTGCGCACGCCGGCCCACTCCTCGTAGAACGTCTCGTGGACGCGCTTGCGGAACTCGCGGTCCGGCTTCGTCTGGAGCTTCGTGAAGTTCGCCTGCGTGATCTCCACCTCCTCGCCCTCGGGGTCCTCGACGACGCCGTACGTGAGGTCCGCGTTCGTCAGCATCGAGTAGATCTCCGAGGGCGCGTCGGTCACCTCCGAGAGGTCCGCGAGCACCTCCTCGACCTCCGCGGAGCGCGTGTGCGGCTTCATCCGGAGCACGTCGTCGAAGTAGTGCTCGTAGGTCTCCAGTCCCGGCTCCGCGTCGATCATCGCCTCGACCTCCTCGCGGGAGAGCGACTGGAGCTCCGGCTCGACGAAGGAGGTGGCGCTCGACGCCTCGGAGCTTAGCGACGACCCCTTGGCGGACATCGCCTGATACTCCTGATTCCGGGTGTCCTCCGAGCTACGGAGCCGGGCGTACGTCGTCACCTGCGCGACCTCGCGCAGGATCTCCTCGCGGAGCTCGAGGAACTCCAGCAGCGTCGCCGCGTCCTCGGTCACGCGCCCCTCGTAGGCCCGCAGCTCCTCGACGCGCTCCGAGACCGCCTCGTAGGCCGCCTCCCACGCCTCGTCGCTCTCGTAGATGCTCTCCAGATCCCACTGGTACGCCGCGTCGATCTCCGATCGTTCGGGGACACCACTCATGATTCGCGCGACGGTGTGGGTCGGTGTAAACCTTGCCAAACCGTGAGCCGGAAAGGCTCGTAGGGGTCTTCGGCCGCCTCAGGGACGGTGGGTCACTCGCCGCCTCAGGGCTCCACGGTTCGCCGCACCCAGCCGGTCGCTCCGGAGGGGAACGCGTCGGACTCCTCGGCGGGCTGGACGGTGCCGTCCGGCTCGACCGCCCGCGCGACGACCTCGTGTGGCTCGTCGGCCTCGTACTCGTGACGCCACATCCGCCACGCGTCGGCCGCGACCCCCTCAACCCGTGCCTCGCCGTCCGCCGGGGCCGCCCCCGGGAGCCGGTCCGAGAGCGTCGCGTCGGTCCACGTCTCGCCGCCGTCGGTCGACACCTCGACGCGGTCGACGCCGCGGGTCCCCGCGTAGGCGTGCCCGCCGACGAGGACCGTCCCGTCCCCGCGCGGCTCGACCGCGTGGATCTTCGCGACGGTCTCCACCGGTCCCGTCCCGTGCCAGCCGCGCTCCTCCCAGTAGCCGGTGACTTCCTCGTCGCGGACCTCGATCCCCGTCACCCACTTGACGTTGATCTCGCCCCAGTGGCCCGGGATCAGGAGTCGCACGGGGTGGCCGTGCCCGCGGGGCAGCAGCTCGCCGTTCATGCGCCACGCGAGGAAGCCGCGCTCCAGCGCGGCCCGCGGGAACCCCTGGTAGTAGCCGTCGTGGGCCTCGATCCGGACGCAGCATTCCTCGGGCGCGTCGGCCTCCGCCAGCAGGTCCGCGACCGGGATCCCCGTCCACAGCGCGGTGTCCATCGTCCGACCGTTCAACTCGTCGCTGACGCAGCGCAGGGTGACGAACCGGTGCTCTCCCTCGCGGTCGGTGAGTTCGTCGTAGTCGACCGCGAACTCGGTCGGCCCGCCGGAGACGGTCAGCTCCCACGCCTCGCGGTCGACGACCGGCGTCGACGTGTTGATGTCGACCTGATAGAAACCGTCGGAGACGAGCGGGTCGATGCCCGGAACGCCGAGCGAGCGCTCGTCGGCGGCCTCCAGCAGTGCGAGGACCCCTTCGTCCTCGACCGTCTCGTCCGGCAGGTCCGCGGCCCGCGGAGCGACCAGCCAGCCGATCCCCGCTGCGGCTCCCGCCGCACCGACCGCCCGCAGGACGGCGCGGCGGTCGGGCACCGTGCGAGCGTCCGGGTCCGTCACCGCCCGCCCGGCGACCGCGAGCGTGACGCCGCCCGCCGCCCCCGCGGCCAGCGCCGCGAGGGGACGGACCGTGAGCGCGAAGGCGGCAACGGTCTGGACGAGAAACGCACCGAAGAGGGCGTCCGCTCGACTCCGGTTCAGCTGTCCGGCGAGGCGTACGACGCCGGCCACGAGCGCCGCGAACAGCGCCACCGTCCCGACTGCGGCCGCGACCGCGAGCAGGGGGCGCCCGTACTCGCCGAGCGTCAGGATCCCCCACGTCACCAGCGCGTCCGGAAGCAGGTACAGAAGCGTCGATGCGACCGCCGTCACGAGAAACGCCGGACCGTCGCCCGCGACGACGAACGATCCCGCGACGGCCGCCGCTCCGGAGGCGCCGAATGCGAGCGCGAGCACCGCGGCACGGCGGGCGAGCGACTCCGCGGGCGCGGAGAGTCGGTCCATAACCGACGTTAGAGACGGAGCGTGTTAAGAACCCGCACGGATCCCGGATCGGCGCCGGACGTGGTCGCCACGCCGGGAGTTAATAGCCGGCGGCCCGAACGGTCGGGCATGGCGAGCGATCCGACGGATTCAACGGCCGAGTCGGCGGCGGATGGCGCGGCCGCATCCGACTCGGCGGCGGGCGATGCGACGGCCGACGCCTGCGCCGTCGAGACGCCGCGCGGCCGTCCCTGCCCGGTCTGTGGCGCGTCGATGCGGCACCGCCACTGCAAGTACGTCTGTCCGGAACACGGCGTCGTCTACGACTGCAGCGACACCTTCTACTGACCCGCGAACGTTTCGAACTCCCGAGTCGTTCGGCGGTGGTCCGCGCTCCCGACCGGTATCCCAACGCCCGCTCGGACGAACAATTATGTCCCCACGTGCCGTACTAACGACCGACATGAACCTCCGCACGCTCGCCCGCGAGACTCGTCCGGCGGGGACAGGATGGTAGCCGACGACCGGGTCGCTCGCGGGAAGCGGATCCAGCAGCGCACGGGCAAGACGTTCCACGTCGCCACCCGGCTGCTCCCCGAGCGAACCCGCCATCCGACGTATGTCCTGTACGGCTTCTTCCGGGTCGCCGACGAGGTGGTCGACGCCGCGGACACGGCGCCGCCCGACGAGCAGCGCGCGGAGTTGGAGCGCATCCGCCGTGTCGCGCTCGGCGAGGAGCCGGCCGGCGACGGTCCGCAGGAGGACGTGCTGGCGGCCTTCTCCGATCTCCGCGAGGACCACGGCATCGCCCCCTCGGACGTGGACGTCTTTATCGACGCGATGGCGGCCGACATCGACCGCTCGCGCTACGAGACGTACGCGGACCTGGAGGCGTACATGGACGGCTCCGCGGCCGCGGTCGGCCGGATGATGACCGCCGTGATGGACGTCGCTAAGCCCGAGAAGGCGCTCCCGCACGCGACCAAGCTCGGCGAGGCGTTCCAGCTCACGAACTTCCTGCGCGACGTGGGCGAGGACGTGCGCGAGCGCGACCGTGTCTACCTCCCCGTCGAGACGCTGGAGCGCCACGACGCCTCGGTCGAGCAGATTCTCGACCTGGAGTTCGACGACCGCGTTGCGGCCGCGATGCGCGACCTGCTGGACCGGACGGAGGACCTCTACGCCGAGGGCGTCGCGGGCATCCGGTACCTCCCCGACGACTGCCAGCTCGCCGTGCTGTTGGCGGCGGTGCTGTACGCGGACCACCACCGGCTGATCCGGGGCCTGAACTACGACACGCTGTCGACGACGCCGTCGCTGTCGACGACGCGCAAGTTCCGGCTGCTCGCGCGGACGCGGTGGCTCTGGCAGTGGAACGACGACCCCGAGGCGGTGTTCCGTGCGGTCTCGGACGGCTTCGACTCGGCGCCCGCCAGCGGGCCGCTGGAGAACCACCGGCTCGGTAACTGTCGGCTCGTCTCCTACCTGACGCGATAGCCGCCTGCGAGCGGAAAAAAGAACGCCGGCTCAGCCGCCGGCTCAGAGGATGCCGGCGCGCTCGGCGCGGGCCACGATGCCGCGCGCCATCTTGTCGGTCGCCTCGTCGACCATCTCGCCGTCGACGGAGACGGCGCCCTTCCCGGCCTCCTTCGCCTCGGCGTACGCCTCGACGATGCGCCGGGCCTTCTCGGCCTCCGCGGGGTCGGGCGCGAACGTCTCGTTGGCGGGCTCGATCTGCGAGGGGTGGATCGCCCACTTGCCGTCACAGCCGAGTTGGCTCGCCCACCGACAGGAGTCGCGGAACCCCTCGGTGTCCTCGATCTCCGCGTAGGGGCCGTCGATCACCTGTAGCCCCTCCGCCTTCGCGGCGTGGGCGATGCGCGCGAGCTGGTAGTGCCAGTAGTGGCCGGGGTAGCCGCCCCCCGAGCCGATGGTGAGCCCGGCCGCGCCGACGCTCGCGGTGTAGTCGCCGGGACCGAAGACGAGCGACTCCAGCCGGTCGCTCGCCCCGGCGATCGCCCCGACTTTCGTCATCGCCTCGGCGGACTCGATCTGCGCCTGCAGGCCGATCCCGCCGACCGGGAGGTCGTTGTTCCGCTCGACCTGCGTCAGCAGGTTGTCCACGGTGGCGACCGTCTCCGGGTTGTTCGCCATCGGCACCATGATCGTGTCGAGGAACTCGCCGGCCCGTCCCACGACCTCGATCACGTCGTCGTAGAACCACCGCGTGTCGACGCCGTTCATCCGGTAGCAGGGCCGGGTGTCGGACCAGTCGTACTCGATCAGGCCCTCGATGACGTTCTCGCGGGCGTCGACCTTCTCGCGGGGCGCGACGGAGTCCTCGAGGTCGAGGAACGCCTCGTCGGCGCCGGAGTCGGGCGCGCGCTCGATCATCTGCGGGTCCGAGCCGGGGGTGGCGAGCTGGCTCCGACGGAGCGTGACGGACTCGGAGTTCGGGTCGGCCGCCTCGGCGGCGTCCGCGGTCGTCGGTTCCGCGTCCGCCATCAGTCGTCACTCCCCGCCGAGCCGTCCGCGGTGATCGGGTCGCTCTCCTCCTCGCTGAAGCCGGCGGACTCCTCCTGTCTGCGCCGGGCCTCGGGGTCGAACTCGGCCTCGGTCTCCTGATAGTGCGGGACGAACGAGAGCTCGTGGTGGCTCTCCGTCTCGTGGCCGAGGTAGCGCTCCTCGAGGTCGAACTGCGCCTCCTCGGCGTTCTCCGCGATGTTCGAGAGGTCCTCGTAGACGCTGTGGGCGCCCGAGTGGAGCCCGTACAGCGTGATGAAGATGTAGCTGTAGCCCAGATCGCCCAGCTCCTGGAACGTGAGCGGGTCCTCCTCCTCGCTCCACGCGAACGAGGAGGAGTAGTTGAACGCGAGGTCCAGGTCGGGGTGCGTCTCGCCGATCTCCTCGGCGTACCGCACCGCGTCCTCGCGGGAGGGGTCGGGCATCTCCGGCCAGACCATGTCGACGCCGGCGTCGGCGTAGATCCGGCCGCGCTCGAGGTGCTCCTCCCAGTCGCCATTCGCGGAGCCGTACGCGTCGGTGCGCGCGATGACGACCGTGTCCTCGCTCTGTCTGGCGTCGACCGCGGCCTCGAACCGGGAGCGCGCCTCCTCGCGGGAGACGATCTGCTTGCCCGCGATGTGGCCGCACCGCTTCGGCGAGGTCTGGTCCTCGATGTGGACCGCGGCGACGCCCGCCTTCTCGTACTCGCGGACGGCGCGGCGGACGTTGTGGATCCCGCCGTAGCCGGTGTCACAGTCGGCGATGACGGGGAGGTTCGTCGCCTCGACCATGCGCTTGGCGTTCTCGACCATCTCGGTCATGGTGACCATCTCCAGGTCGGGGAAGCCGAACTGCCCCAGCACGGTGGAGTAGCCGCTCATGTAGGCGGCGTCGAGGTCCGCCATCTCCGCGAGCCGCGCGTCGAGCGCGTGGTAGATGCCGGGCGCGAACACGTAGTCCTGCTCGTCCAGCAGCCGGCGGAACTCGCGGCCGGCCGGGTTGTCCACGTCGCGAGTGAAGACGTCGTCGTCGAGTTCTGAGGGGTGCATCAGTTCGAGTTCTCCTGCAGGTACTCCTCGATCCGGTCCAGACGGCGGTTGACGGCGGACAGCTCGCGCTGGAGCGTGGCTATCGTGGGCTGGGGCCGCGTCGTCGGGCCGTTCAGCATCGGGACCAGCGGCGCGTCCGTCTCGGGGTCGGGACGCTGCCCAGAAGCGGTCGTCTCGGTCGCGGTCTCCGCGGTCGTCGGATCGGTCGGCGTGCGGTTCGTCGCTCGGGTCGTCGTGGGCGTCGTGTCGGTGTCGTCAGTTCGGGGCATCTGGATACGTGGGTGGTTGTGGTGGTCGTCTGCCGGTGCGGTCGGTCGGCCGTGCGCCGTGGCGATGTACGCCGGATGCGGATACTGGTACGCTCATGCGACACCGGGAGAGACCGGGAGGAGGGTGATAAAGTTAATGAACAATAATGATATTATTCGTTAATCGGTTTTAGGACGGCAAGCCGCCTTAAATGAGGTGCGGTAACATGGAACAATATCTGCCCGAATCGAGTGTCGAAATCCAGTGTCCGTCCACCGACGACACCAGCCGCCGCTTCCGATCTCGTTCTGTCGTGGATCCTGCTGCTCTGGTTAGCAACACCAAGAAAGCCCCAGCCGGCTCGACCGGCCGCGAGCGCTACTTCTTGTGCGTGAAGATGAGCGCCTGCCCGTCATCGGTGCCGACGCAGAAGTCGAGCTGCTGGGAGAGGTTGAGGCTCGTCGGGTTCTCCTTGCAGACCACGAGGTCGTCGAACGGCTCCTCGCAGGCCGGGCACGCGACCGCGACCGTGTTCTGGTAGGTCTTTATCGTCCGGTTCTCCTCGCGCGGGGTCAAAGACGACACCAGTTCGTCGAGGTCCACCTCGTCCATGGGCCTCGTTGCGAGCGGACCCGCTTAAAGCCGGGCGTCCAGCGAAACTACAGCATCTCGGGGGGAAGATTCCTCGAAAGCAAAGCAGTGGCTTCACGAAGAGCGTCGAGGTCGGAGCAGAGAGCACCCAAAGGCTCATTCACGCGGAGTGTCAACGATGTCAACGAAAAGATGTCGCATCAGATACGGCTCGACGACGACGTGTACGAACGTATTCGGAGTACGAAACACGACAACGAGTCGTTCAGCGACGCCGTTGACCGGCTCATCGGGGGACGGTCGCTCCGAGATCTCCGCGACGTATTTGACGACGATCAGGTGAAGGAGATGCGAGAAGCGATCGATGAGGCCGATCAGCGGGACCGCGATGAGGTCCGCGACATCGCGGAGCGCTTCGAATGATCGTCGACACCAGCTTCCTACTGGACGTTATCGACGACGTCGACGCTGCAGTCGAAAAGGAGCGCGAACTCGAAGCTGAGAAGGTACCACTGATTATCCCCTCCGTCGTCGTTCTGGAACTCTACATCGGCGTGGGGAAGGTCGCGAACACGAGCACGGAGCGGCGACAGGTCGATGCCGTGCTCGATTCCTACCCCGTAGTCGACATGACTCCGAGCATTTCGCGACGCGCAGGGCGGCTCCTCGGAGAGCGGATGGCCGCCACGGAGGAGGGAGACGGTCCGGGCATCGGAAAGGCTGACGCCGCGGTCGCGGCAACAGCGATCGAACGTGACGAGCCGGTGCTGTCCGCCGATACCCACTACGGCGACATCCCACTCGTCGAGCACGAGAACTACAGATGAGCACGAACGACGAAAGAGTGTAACGTCCGCATGCCGTCCGCGGCGAACGCACCGGACCTCTTTACAGAATGCAAGGAGAATGCCCCGGGGCTTGACCCCGGGGTTGAATCCGACAACTCGTGATACAAACCATTAACTAAACACATCTCCAATTGGGAGATAGCGATGGAGTACAGTCACCGCTACCCCGCATATCCGACACAAGAGGTAGCGGCTGAACTGGAACGTCACATCGACGTTCATCGCCAAGCGTACAACTACACCCGGTACGAGTACGAGAACGTGGACGCCGACAACATCGGTTCCGCGTACAAACACCACTCCCGACTCCCCAGCTGGAAAGACCAGTTCCCCATCTTCTCGGAAGTCAACTCGAAGGCTCTGCAACGAACCGTCACACGGTTCTACCAGAACCTCGACAGCCTCTCCGAGCAGAAACAAAACGGGAACAAGGTGGGGAAGCTCAAGTGGAAGTCACCACGGGAGTTCCAGAGTATGACGTTCTCGCAGTCCGGCTTCGAACTCAAAAACACGAGTGGCCGACGCGCGACACTCTGGCTCTCCAAGATCGGTGACATCACCATCCGCTACCACCGCGACATTCCAAACGAAGCCGACATCAAAGAAGTCACAGTCAAAAAGGAGACAACCGGCGAGTGGTTCGTCTCCTTCGGCCTCGAAACTGACGATGCTGGCGTGCCCGAGAAGCCCGACGTGGACTCGTTGGACGCGAGCAACAGCGTTGGAATCGACCTCGGCATCCTCAACTACATCCACACGTCGGATGGCAAGACCGTGGACTGGCTCGGCCTTGAAGCCGAGTACGAACGACTCCAGCGCGAGCAGCGCAAACTCTCGCGGAAGGAGAAAGGCTCGAACAACTACGAGAAGCAATGTCGGGAAGTGGCGAGAGTGAAGCGTCACATCAAGCGGAAGGTGCTGGACTACCAGCACAAGATCACGACGTGGCTCGTCGGTGAATACGACGCCGTGTTCGTTGAGGACTTGAACGTGAAGGGGATGCTCGAACAGTCGCACAACGCCCGCACCAGGCAGGATGCAGCATGGCGACAGTTCATCTTCTTGCTGGAATACAAGGCGGACCTGTACGGCTGTCACGTCGTGCAAGTCGAAGCAAAAGGAACGACGAAAGAATGTGCGTCGTGCGGCGTGGAGACGGCGAAGCCAATCTGGGTTAGGGAACATTCGTGTCCATCGTGTGGGTTCGAGTGTGACCGTGACGCGAATGCGGCGATGAACGTTCTTCAACGCGGCTTTTCTGAATTAGGGCTGGGATGGCCCGAAGACACGCCTGTGGAGACTGCGCTCCCTACGGACACCACTACGGTGTCTGCAAAGCGCGTCGTTGAAACAGGAAGCCTCGGGGCTTGACCCCGAGGCGATTCACGACGTGGCGTCGCCGGTCGAGACGAGGTAGATCCCCGCGAACATCACCGCGCCGCCGGCGACCATGCCGAGCCCGACCGGTTCGTCCAGAAGGAGCGCGCCGAGCGCCGCGCCGACGACCGGCTGGGCGAAGAAGAACACCGCGACGGTGCCGGCGTCGACGAACTCCAACCCCTTGTACCACGCGTACCACGCCCCGGCGGTGCTGAGCACGCCGAGGTACAGCACCGCCGCGACCAGCGCCGGGGTGACCGGGACCGCCGCGAGGTCGACGCCGGTCGTCGACAGCTCCCAGGGGACGAGCACCGCGCTCATGGGCACCGCGAAGAGGGTGGAGTAGGTCGCCGTCTCCAGCGCGGAGTAGCGCCGCACCAGCGGCTTGCCCCACACCGTGTAGGCGGCCCAGCCGGCGCTCGCGAGCAGGAGGAACGCGACGCCGGTCCGGTTGCCCGCCGGGATCGCGGTCAGGTCGTACTGCCCCGCGAGCACGAACAGCGTCCCGAGCGCCGCCAGCCCCATGCCGGCGATCTTTCTGGGTCCAGCCGCCTCGCCGAAGGCGGCCACGCCGAACGCGAGCGTGAAAAGCGGCGTCAGCACCGTCAACAGCGACCCCTGGCTCGCGGTCGTGAGGTCCGTGCCGACGAACTGCGAGACGATGGTGAGCGCGACCATCGCGCCCAGCCCCGCGAACTGGCCCCACTCGCGCCGGCTGAACGACCGCGACGGCGAGACGACGCGCACCACGACCAGCAGCGTCGCGGCGCCGACCGCGAGCCGCAGGAAGCTCAGCGTCAGCGGCGGGATCGTCTCGAACCCCCACTTGCTGACGACGTACATGCCGCCCCACAGCACGGCGGCGACGAGGGGTCCGACCGCGAAGCCGCGTCCGCTCACTCGCCGTCGAGCGCCTGCCACGACAGCCGCGGGTTCCGCGCCGCGGACGTCTGGTCGATACGGGCCGCAGTCGTGCGGTTCGGGGCGTTTTCGAGCGTCTCGTCGTCGTCCGCGAACGCGCGGTTGAACGCCGCCGCGAGGTCGTCCAGCGACGACTTGTTCTCGATCTCGGTCGGCTCCGTCAACATCGCGTTGTGGACCATCTCGGGCCACTTCGTCGTCGGCGGGTGGACGCCGTAGTCGAGCATCCGCTTCGCCACGTCCGCGGCGTCGCGGTCGCCCGAGGTCGCCGCGAACTCGTGGTGGTAGGGGCCGTACGGGATCTCGAGGTCCAACCGCTCGCCGAGGTAGTTCGCGTTGAGCACGGCCTTCGCCGCGGCGTCCGCGAGCCCCTCGTCGCCGAGCCGGGCGATGTAGGCGTACGCCTTGATCAGGACGAGCCAGTTGCCCTCGAAGCCCTGGACCTTCCCGATCGTGTGCTCGGGCTCGAAGCGCTCGTAGCCCGAACCCGACTCGGTTTCACGCACGCGCGGAGTCGGGAGAAACTCCGCGAGCTCGTCGACGACGCCGACCGGGCCCGCGCCCGGCCCGCCGCCGCCGTGGGGCGTCGCGAACGTCTTGTGGACGTTGTAGTGCATCACGTCGAAGCCCATGTCGCCGGGGCGGCCGCGCCCGAGCAGCGCGTTGAGGTTCGCGCCGTCGTAGTAGAGCAGCCCGCCGGCGTCGTGGACGATCTCGGCGATCTCCGTGATGTCGCGCTCGAACAGGCCGACGGTGTTGGGGTTCGTCAGCATGAGCGCGGCGGTGTCCTCGGAGACGGCCGCCTCCAGCGCGTCGAGGTCGACGCGGCCGTCCTCGTCGGAGGGGAGTTCGACCACGTCGTAGCCGGCCAGCGCCGCGGTCGCGAAGTTCGTCCCGTGCGCGGAGGCGGGGACGATCACCTCGCTGCGGTTCCCCTCGCCGTTCGCCTCGTGGTACGCCTTCGCCACGCGGATGCCGGTGAACTCACCGGCCGCGCCCGCGGGCGGCTGGAGCGTGACGGCGTCCATACCGCCGATCTCCGCGAGGTACTCCTGCAGGCCGTAGAGCACTTCGAGCGTCCCCTGCACCGACCGCGAGGAGCGGTCCGGGTGGACCGCGCCGTCGGGATTGGCCGCCACGTCCTCGGTGAACTTGGGGTTGTACTTCATCGTGCAGGAGCCGAGCGGGTAGGCGCCGGCGTCGATGGCCCAGTTCATCTGCGAGAGCCGGGTGTAGTGCCGCGCGATCTCCGGCTCGGAGAGCTCCGGCAGGGTCACCGCCTCCCGCGTGAGCTCCTCGGGGAGCGGCGACTCCTCACGCACGTCGACGGTCGTCTCGTCCTTCTCCGCCAGCAGCGGCTCGTGCTGTGCCTCCTCCTCGCGCGTGTAGCTGGCCTGGTCGTAGATCATGCTGCCGCCTCCAGGGCCGCGACCAGTTCGTCGGCCGCGTCCGCGTTCAGGTCGGTGACGCACACCTGCAGCAGGTGGTCGCCGATCGTGTGGACCGCGAAGCCGGCCGCCTCCACGTCGCCGGCGACCGCTGCCGCGGGCTGGTCGGTCCGGACCGCGAACTCCCGGAGGTGGTGGCGGTCGTGGACCGGCGCGCCGTAGCCCGAGAGGTCGTCGATGCGCTCGGCGAGCGACGCCGCCTCGCGCACGCAGTCGTTCGCGAGTTCGACGAGCCCCGAGGGGCCGAGGTGCGCGGCGTGCATCGCCGCGCGCAGCGCCACCCACGCCTGATTGGTGCAGATGTTGGAGGTGGCGCGCTCCTTCCGGATGTGCTGTTCGCGCGTCTGGAGCGTCAGCGTGTACGCGCGCCGGTCCGCGGCGTCCTCGCTGGCGCCCACCAGGCGCCCCGGCACCTGCCGGAGGAACTCCTCGCGGCAGGCGAACAGCCCGAGGCCCATGCCGTAGGCGGCCGGGAGGCCGAGCGCGCCGGCCTCGCCGACCACCACGTCGGCGCCGACCGCCGCGGGCTCCTCCAGCACCGACAGCGCCACGGCGTCGGAGCCGAGCACGAACAGCGCGTCCGTCTCGTCGGCCACCGCGCCCACGTCGGCGAGGCGCTCCTCGATGCAGCCCCGGACGGTCGGGTTCTCGGCGTACACCATGACCACGTCCTCGCCCGCGCGCTCCGCGAGCGCGTCGAGGTCGGCGTTGCCGTCCGCCATCGGGTACGCCTCGACGGCGAGGTCCGCGCCGTCGCAGTAGTTCTCGAGCACCGAGCGCTTCCCCTCGCGGAGCTGTTCGGGGACGAGCACCACGTCGCCGCTCGTGGAGCGCACGCGGTCCGCGAGCGTGGCCGCCTCGCCGAGCGCGGTCGCGGCGTCGTACATCGAGCAGTTGGCGATGCCGAGCCCCGTCAGCTCCACCAGCATCGACTGGTACTCGAAGAGCGCCTGCAGGAACCCCTGCGCGATCTCCGGCTGGTACTGCGTGTAGCTGGTCAGGAACTCCGCGCGGTCCGCGAGGTGGTCGACGACGCTCGGGACGTAGTGGGAGTAATGGCCCCGACCGAGGAACTCGGTGAGATCGTCGTTGTCCGCGAGCGTCTCGCGGAGCTCGGCGCGGATCTCGCGCTCGGAGCGCGCGGGGATCCCGAACTCGCCGTCGAACGCCACCGCGTCCGGGATGTCGAACAGGTCGTCCTCGTCGTCGGCGCCGACCGCCTCGAGCATCGCGGCCGTCTCCGCGTCCGTGTGGGGCGCGTACGGACTCCCGGCCTTCTGTCCGTAGTCGCGGCCGCTCATCGGCGTCCCCCGTTGGTTCCGGTCGTCATTCGATCTGGTCGCGGTAGTCCTCGGGCGAGAGCAGGGCGTCGAAGTCGGCGTCGTCGGCCGGCTCCACCTCGATCAGCCAGCCCTCCCCGTAGGGGTCCTGATTGAGCAACTCCGGCGCGTCGAAGAGGTCCTCGTTGACCGCGACGACCTCCCCGGAGACGGGCGCGTACACGTCCGAGACGGCCTTGATCGACTCGACGACGCCGAACTCCTCGTCGGCGGTCACCTCGTCGCCGGCGTCGGGCAGCTCGACGAACACCACGTCGCCGAGCTCGTCCTGTGCGAAGTCGGAGATGCCGAACCGGACGGTGTCGCCGTCCGTCGTCGTCCACTCGTGCGATTCCAGATACCGTCGGTCGTCGGGAGTCTCGAAGCTCATGTGTCGATAAAGGGAGGGATCACAACTTCCGCGCGCTTCTCCTCGCCGCGGACGACCACGCCGACGCGCTCGCCCGCGTCCGCGTACTCGCTCCGCAGGTAGCCCAGCCCGATGGGCTCGTTCAGCGTCGGGCTCATCGTGCCGGAGGTGAGGTGACCGACCTCCGCGCCGGTCGTCTCCTCGCCGTCGTCCGCGTCGCCGCCCGACCCGTCCGTCACCGCGTAGCCGCCCCGCGGAACGCCGCGGTCCAGGAGGCGGACGCCGACGAACTTCTCGTCGACGCCCTCCTCCTTCTGTCGTTCGAGGGCGTCGCGGCCGACGAACTCCGTGTCGAGTTTCACCGCGAAGCCGATGCGGGCCTCGTAGGGCGTCCGGGGCTCCTCGTCGGGGTCGAAGTCCTGTCCGGACAGGAGGAAGCCGGCCTCCATGCGGAGCGTGTCGCGGGCGCCGAGCCCGCAGGGCTGGCAGTCGAGCGCGTCCCAGACCGCCTCCGCGTCGGGGGCCGGACAGAGCACCTCGAAGCCGGCCTCGCCGGTGTATCCCGTCCGCGCGACCCAGCTCTCGACGCCGGCGACCGCCGCGTGGGTCGCCTCGAACTTCGAGAGGTCGCGCACCGCCGCGGCGTCGGCGCCGCCCGCGGTGCTCTCGATGCCCTCGGAGCCGACCTCGGTCGCCTCGAACAGCAGCTCCGGGGCGTCGGGGCCCTGCACCGCGACCATCGCCCACTCCCCGGTGGTCAGTTCCACGTCGGCGTCGAGCGCGTGCTCGTCGCGGTACTCGACCCAGCGCGCGTACGCCTCGTCGTCGTGGCCCGCGTTCGGGATGAACAGGTACGCCGGCTCGTCGCCGTTGCGACCGGCCGCGACCCGGCCGTCGGCCGCCTCGCCCGCGGGCGTCCCGTCGGGGAGTCGGTAGACGACGGTGTCGTCGTGCATGATCCCCTCCGCGTCGGTGATCGCGGCGTACTGGGAGTCGCCCGGGTCGAGCGCGGTCACGTCGTTCGTCGTCAGCCGCTGCATCAGGGTCGTGGCGTCCGGTCCGGCGACCTCGACCTCCCCCATGTGGGAGACGTCGAAGATGCCGGCCGCCTCGCGGACCGCCGAGTGTTCCATGCGGATGGAGTCGAACTCCACCGGCATGTCCCACCCGCCGAAGTCCGTGAAGCGAGCGCCACGGTCCTCGTGAACCGCGTGCAGCGGCGGCTTCCGTCGGGCCATGTGCGCAACTACGGGCCCCGTACCTAATGTTTTGTTATCGCGGCCGTCCGGACGGGGTCCTGAAGAGGCAACAACGCCCGCTTCGATCCACGTTTCTGTACTATTAATTCTCGATCGGTGCAGAAATCGCCTCGTTCGTGGGTCTCGTTCGCGGACGGCGGCATCGCGAGCCGACCGCGGTCGTGCGCGCACGGAGCCGAACCGCACCCTTAGGTAGTCGGAACCCCTACCGAGCGGTACGTGCCACCGAGAACCACGGTCCGTGTGAGTACCCCACAATCGTTTTACATGGCCGGCCATGACGGTCGACAGCCGCGGGTTCTCACATGACTGACGCCACGGACGCATCCGACGGCGGTCTCGCCCGTCGAACGCCGCTCGCGACCGACGAGGCGGCCGCGCTGGCCGACCGGATCGTCGACAGCGTCGAGTCGGTGATCGTCGGCAAACACGACGCCGTCGAGCACATCCTCGTCACGATCCTCGCGCGCGGGCACCTCCTGATCGAGGACGTGCCCGGCGTCGGCAAGACCACGCTGGCGAAGGCGATCGCCGCCTCCGTCGACTGCTCGTTCAAGCGGGTCCAGTTCACGCCGGACCTGCTCCCCTCGGACGTGACCGGCGTGAACGTGTTCAACCAGCGCACCAGCGAGTTCGACTTCCAGCCCGGCCCCGTCTTCGCGAACGTCGTCCTCGGCGACGAGATAAACCGCGCGCCGCCGAAGACGCAGTCCGCGCTGTTGGAGGCGATGGAGGAGCGGCAGGTGACCACCGACGGCGTCACCCGCGAGCTTCCCGACCCCTTCTGCGTGATCGCGACACAGAACGACGTGGAGCCGGGTCGCACGTACGAACTCCCCGTCGCGGAGGTCGACCGGTTCACCAAGAAGCTCCGGCTCGGCTACCCGAACCCGGACGAGGAGGCGGAGATCCTCGACCGCGTCTCCGGCGACCGGGGCGGGGAGGGCCGGGACGGGGAGGACCGCCCCGCCGGAGAGCACCCCGTCGAGTCGCTGGAGCCCGTCGCGACCGTCGAGGACCTCCGCCGCGCCCGCGAGACGGTCGCAAACGTGGAGGCGACGGAGCCGGTCCGCTCGTACGTCTCCCGGCTGACCGCCTACACCCGCGAGCACGCCGCCCTCGGCGCGAGCCCCCGCGGGAGCATCGCCCTCCTGCGAACCGCGCAGGCCCGCGCCGTCCTCGACGGCCGCGACTACGTGATCCCCGACGACGTGCAGGGTGAGGCCCCGACCGTGCTCGCGCACCGCATCAGGCCGGAGTCCGGCTCCCGGACGGGCGCGGACGTGGTCGCGAGCGCGCTCGACTCGGTGGCCGTGGAGTGAGCCGATGGGCGCCCTCTCGGACCTCCGGCTCACGCGCCGCGGCCGCGTCGTCCTCGCTATCGTCGCCGTCGGGTTCGGGATGGCTGCACTGTCGGGCGCCCGCTCGCTCAACGCGGTCGTGCTCCCGGGTATCGTCGCGGTCGTCGCGGGCGCGGTCCAGCTCTCGCGGCTCGACGCGCCGAGCGTTCGCCGCCGGCTCCCGCCCGACGACTTCGTCGGCGCGACCCACGAGGTCGTCCTGCGCTTCGGCGACGGCGACGCGCTCCGCGAGGCGCTCGACGCGCCCTTCGTGGCGGCGGTCCGCGACGACCTGGGCGAGGGCCTCGACGGCCCCGAGGCGCCGACGCGCGCGACGGTGGGCGCGGAGCCGGTCCGGTACGAGGTGACCTACGACGCGCGCGGCGACCGGACGCTCGGGCCCGTCACGCTGTCCGCGACGGACGTGTTCGGGTTGCTGGAGCGCGACCTGCTCTGTCGCGGCACGGAGTCGGTGCTGGTGTACCCCGAGCGGCGCCCCGTCGTCGGCTGGTTCCGCCGGGAGCTCTACCGCGAGGACGCGCTCGGCGCGAGCCGGCAGCGCAACGAGTTCGACCGCCTGCGCGAGTACGCGCGCGGCGACGCCCTGCGGGACGTGAACTGGGCGGCGACCGCCAAGCGCGACGACCTGATCGTCAACGAGTTCGCCGCCGAGACCGACCAGCGCCGCGTCTCGATACGCGGCGGCGCCCGCGGCGACGCCGCCGACGACCTCGCGAGCGCGGTCGCGAGCGTCGCGCTGGCGCTGCTGGACGACGGGGTCCCCGTCGACGTCGCGGTCCCGAACGGTCGCGTTTCGACCGACGGCGGCCCGGACGGCCGTCGGCGCCTGCTCGAACTGCTGGCGCGGACCCCCCGCGGGGCGGTGCCGGACGCGGACGCCGACGTGGTGATCGAGGCGGACCGCACCGGGACCACCGTCCGGGTCGACGACGCCGAGACGCCCTTCGAGGCGCTGCTCCCCGCGGACGGGGACGCCGAGACCGCCGTGACGGCCGCTGCGCGCTCGCCCGACGACGCCGCGCGGCCGGCGACCGACGGGGGTGACCCGCGGTGAGCGGCGGTCCGCCGGCTGGGGATGGCGACGCGCTCGCCGACGGCGGCCGCACACCGCCCGACGGCGAGGACGCCCACGGCGGCGTCGGTCCCCTCGGGCTGGTGCCTGCCGGACTCGTCCAGCCCGCCGCGGCGGGCGTCGCGCTGGTGACAGCGGCCTACGTCGGCGTCTTCCTGTCGATAACCGACGTGGTCGGCGGGAGCGCGCGGCTCGCGGTCGCGGTCGCCGCGGTCGCGGGCGTCGCCGTCGCGCGCGTGCTCGCCCCGCGGGCGGCGGTGCTCGTCACCGGCGGGCTGTTCGTCGCCGGGCTGGCGGCCTACTACTTCTCGGTACCGGCGAGCCAGCGCGCGCTGTTCTCCGCGCGGAACGTCGCCTTCGACACCGTCTCCCTCCTGACGGGGCTCTCCGTGCTTCGGCTGACCGCCGCCGACCTGTGGGCGCTCGCGCTGGCGCCCGTGCCGACGTTCCTGACGTGGTACCTCGCGGCGCGCGGCCGCCACGTCGCCGGCGCCTCGGTCGCGGCCGGCGCGCTCGGCTTCTTCGTGCTGACCGGCGACGCCGGCACGGCCGCCACGCTGGCGGGCGTCGTCGGGGCGGCGCTGTCGGCCGGGCTGACGACGCTGTCGGCGCCGGGTGCGCTCGCGGCGCGACGGGGCACGCTCTCGACCGTGCTCGCGGCCATGGTGCTGCTGTCGGCGACGGTCGCGGTCGTCCCCGGCGGCGCGACGCAGCCGCTGCTGTCGGACCGCGGTACGCCCGGCATCGAGTCGTCGCTCGTGGGGACGCAGGACGACGTGCAGGTCGCCGGGTCGGTGCGGCTCTCCCCGGAGGTGCGGTTCACGGTCGAGAGCACGCAGGAGGCCTACTGGAGCACGTCGACGTTCGACCGCTACACCGGCGACGGCTGGGTGCGAACGGGCGAGGCCGAACCGTACGACGGCCCGGTCGAGGGGCCGCCGGGAACGACCGTGCAGGTCGATCAGACGGTCACCGCCGAGACCGACCTCGACGCGATCCCCGCCGCGCACAGCCCCGTCTCGGTGGGCGGGCAGACGGCCCGGAGCGCGCAGGTGGACGGCGAGGGGCGGATCCAGCCCGGCACCACGGTCCCCGAGGGCGACACGATCGACGTCCAGAGCGAGGTCCTCGTCGCGACGCCTGGCGAGCTCCGAGCCGCCGGGACCGACTATCCCGAGGGGATCGAGGAGCGCTACACGCAACTGCCCGAGAGCACGCCCGACCGGGTCGGCGAGCTGACCGGCGAGATACGGACCGAGGCGGGCGCCGACAACCCCTACGACACGGCGCGGGCGGTCGAGCGCTACCTGGAGGAGTCGAAGGCGTACTCGCTGACCGTCGAGCGCCCCGAGGGCGACGTGGCGGACGCGTTCCTCTTCGAGATGGACGCCGGCTACTGCGTCTACTTCGCGACGACGATGGTCGCCATGCTGCGCTCGCAGGACGTCCCCGCCCGGTTCGTCACCGGGTACGGCCCCGGCGAGCGCGTCGCGCAGGACGAGTGGGTGGTCCGCGGACAGGACGCCCACGCGTGGGTGCAGGTGTACGTCCCCGACCACGGCTGGGTCCGGTTCGACCCCACGCCGAGCACGGAGCGCGCGGACGCCCGCAACGTGCGACTGACTGAGGCGCGGAACGCGGGCGAGGAGGGCGTCGACACGAACCGTACCGCGCCCGACCCCGAGGACGACCCCGCGTCCACCCCGACGACGCCGACCGACGCGCCGAACGGCAACGACACGGACACGGAGACGAACGGGAGCGACGAGGCGGAGGTCAGCGGCCCCGGTGCCGCCGGTCCCGCCGGCCTCGACCCGGACGACACCGGCGCGAGCGGGATCGACACGGTCTCGGCCGACGTGACCGGCGCCGAGGTGGAAGGCGAGCAGGACGGGGGCGGGCTGCCGGTCGACCGCGACGCGGTCGGGTACGGCCTGCTCCTGCTGCTCGGGGTCGTCGCGGGCGCTCACCACGTCGGCGCTACGAGCCGGACGTACCGGGCGCTGTGGCTCCGGCTCCCGTTCCGGCGGCGCGACCCCGACTCGGACGCCCTCCGGGCGTACGCGCGGCTGGAGTACCTGCTGGAGCGGCGCTACCGCGCGCGGCGGCCGGGTGAGACCCCGCGGGCGTACCTCGACGCGCTGGAGCTTCGAGGGGTCGACGAGCGGACCGCCGTCGTCCGCGAGGCCTACGAGCGAGCGCGGTACGGCGACGGCGTCGACCGCGAGAGCGCCGACGCGGCCGTGCGGACGGTCCGACGGCTGGCGCTGGAGGCGACGCCAGTGGTGCGGCGGTTCCTGTGACCGCCACGGCGCCCCCTCCCGACACTATTTAATACCGCCGTCCAGTAGTCTCAGGCTGTAATGTCGGAAGTCTGCTCGACGTGCGGGCTGCCCCAGGAACTCTGCGTCTGCGAGGACGTCGCCAAGGAGTCCCAGCAGATCAGCATCCGCATCGACGAGCGTAGATACGGTAAGGAGGTAACGGTCATCGAAGGATTCGACCCCAAGGACGTGGACCTCGACTCGCTGTCGTCGGACCTCAAATCGAAGTTCGCCTGCGGCGGCACCGTCGAGGACGGCGCCATCGAACTTCAGGGGAACCACTCCGGCCGCGTGGAGGACTTCCTCCGCGAGAAGGGGTTCAACGTCGCGTGACCGTCACCTAACCACCCCGCGTCGAGCACCGTTTTTCTGACACCGCCCGCCAGCCGCGGCGCCGGTTCGATCCCCCACCACTAAGCGGGTCCCGATCCTTCCTCCGCCATGAAGACGCACCGACGGCTCGCGCTCGCGGTCCTGCTGGCGGTCGCGGTGACGGCCGCGCCGCTGGCGGGGACGGTCGGCGGGAACGCGTCCGCGGACGCCGCGGTCGCCGACGCCGGCGCGTCGGCCCAGACCGCGGCCGCCGCCGAAACGGTCGCGGGGACGGCTCCGGCCGACGAGGCGTTCGACCGCCGACGTCCGGACCTGACCGACCAGACCGGCAGCGACGCGATCCGGCTCGAGAGCGCGCTCCGGCAGGTCGACGCTCGGGGGGAGTACGGCGCCACCTCGCGCGTGTCGCTGCCGGACGCGGTGACGGAGTTCCGGCTGACGCTCCCGGCGGGGGCACGGGACGTGCGCGCGGACGGGTTCGCGAGCGAGGGCGACGGCGTCTGGCGCTGGGACGGGACGACCGAGGAGCCGACGCTGACCTACCGGATGCCCGCGAACCGGACGGTCGACGAGAGCGGGCCGCTGGGGGGACGCGGCGACTACCTGTTCGCGGACGCGGGCGACTGGGCGCTCGTCCGCCCGCCCGCGATCGGCGCGAGCTGGCGGAGCACGCGGGACGTGCAGTTCGTCCGCGAGAACCGCGTCGACGGCGAGGGCGCCGCGAGCCGCGCGATGGCCTTTCTCGGACCGCACGAGACGGTCACGCGCGAGGCGAACGGCCAGCGGTTCCGACTGATCGTCCCCGAGGCGGCCGAGATGGCCGAACCGCCGGCCGCGGTGCTCGACTCGCTCGAGCACGCCTCCGGGGCGATGCAGGTCGGCGACCGGGACCCGGAGGTCTTCGCCGTCGCGGCGCCGACCGGCGAGGTCACGTGGGGCGTCAGGGGGCTCCAGACGGGGGACGCGGACGTGTGGGTCCGCGACGAGGAGCGGCTCGACACCGCGGACAACGTCTGGGTCCACGAGTACGTCCACACCAGGCAGGGCTACGAGACGACCGCGTCGGCCCGGTGGTTCACCGAGGCGTCCGCGACCTACTACGCCGCGCTGCTGACGCTGGAGCGCGGCGAGACGGAGTTCGCCGACTTCCGGAGCGTCCTCGCGCGCGGCGAGCGCGACCCGCAGGCGTCGGCGGTGCTGTCCGACCCCGGGACGTGGGCGAACTACGCCCAGTACACGAAGGGCGGCCTCGTCGCGGGCGAGATCGACCGCCGGATCCGGCTGGCGACCGACGGCGAGGCGTCGCTCGGGACGGTCTTCCGCGAACTGAACGCCGCCGGGGAGCCCGTCACCGGCGACCGATTCCTGGAGCACGTGGGGCAGGCGGCGGGCGGCGACGCCCGCGAGAGCGCGGAGCGATACACGACGACGGACGCGGTCCCGGGGACGTGGGACCGCGAGGCGCACGACGAGGCGTTCGGCCGGCTCCCGGCCCGGATCGGGTTCTCGCTCGCGGACGCGGAGGCGGTCCGCGCGAGCGGCCCCTACCGCAACCGCCCGGTCGAGCGCGACCCGGTCAGGCTCGTGACCGGCGAGACGCTCGAACTGAACGCGACCGTGGTCAACACCGGCGGCGTCGCCGGGGAGTACGACCTCGCGCTGACCGTCGACGGCGAGCCGGTCGAGACCCGAAGCGGCCGGATCGGGGCGAACGAGACGCTGGTCGAGCCCTTCGAACGCGAGTTCTCCGAGCCGGGCGAACACGAGGTGGCGGTCGGCGGCACGCGCCTCACGGTGGTCGTGACGGAGCCCGCGACCGCGACCGTCTCGGACCTCGCCGTCGAGCCGAACCGAGTGACCGCCGGCGACGAGGTGACCGTCACCGCGACCGTCGGCAACGACGAGGCGATCCCCGCCGAGCGCGACCTCGCGCTCGTCGTCGGCGGCGAGACGGTGTCGACGGAGACGGTCCGGCTCGACGCGGGCGAGTCGACGACGTTCAGCGCCACCGTCTCGCTCGACGAGCCGGGCGAGACGACGATAGCACTCGGCGACGCGACCGCGACGGCGACGGTCGCTCCCGCGGAGGCGAGCGCCGACGGCACCACGGAGGAAACCGACGCCGGCGCGCCCGGCTTCGGCCCCGCGGTCGCCGCGCTGTCGGTGGCGCTGACGGCGGTGCTGGCGCGGCGACGCGTCTGAGCGAAGCCGGCCCTGCGCGGACTGGTCCGCCTCCGAAAGGGCCATGTCCGCCGACCGACTACCTCCCGCCGATGGTCGCGGACGCCTACGACTTCCACCTGTTCGACCTCGACGGGACGCTCGTCGACGCGGAGTGGCGCTACACGCGCGAGGTGTTCGACGGCGTCGGCGACGCGCTCGGCCGCGACTTCTCGGACGCCGAGGCGCGGGTCCTCTGGCATGGGCTCGGGGGCTCGCGGGACCGGACGCTCCGCGAGTGGGGCGTCGACCCCGCGGCGTTCTGGGAGGCATTCCACGCGAACGAGGACCCCCGCGCCCGCGCCGAGGCGACCTACCTCCACGACGACGCGGCGCGCCTGCTCGCGAGCGTCGAGGGGCCGACCGGCCTCGTCACGCACTGCCAGCAGTTCCTCGCGGACCCGGTGCTCGACCGACTCGACCTGCGCGACCACTTCGACACCGTGGTCTGTTGCACCGAGGAGACGGGCTGGAAGCCCGACCCGGACCCGGTGAAACTGGCGATGGCCGACCTCGGCGTCGACCCCGCCGCGGGCGACCGCGGCTACTACGCCGGAGACGGTGCGAGCGACGTCGGCGCCGCGTGGAACGCCGGCCTCGACGCGGTCCACGTCGAACGCCTCGGCCACGAGGAGCGCGGCCGCTGCGTCCTCGGCGACTACCGCGTGGAGTCGTTCGACGACTTCCCGAGTGCGCGCTCGACCGAGTAGCCCCGAAGACACTTATCGGCCCCGCGAGCAGTCTCCTCCATGCGACGCCGCGCCCTCCTCGCAGCCGTCGGCTCCGGAGCCTTGCTGGCCGGCTGTGCCGACCGTACCGCGCCGACCGCCGGGACCCCGAGTGACGACGGAGCCGCGACGGCGGACGACACGACTACCGACCGCCCCGGGTCCCCGGAGCAAGTCGATATCGACTCGCGGTTCTACACGGAGCCGTGCCCGGACCTCGCCGACGCCGGGTGGTGGATCGACCCCGACGACGAGGTGCGGTGTTACCACCGGTCGGACGGCGACGAGGCGGTCCTTCTGGAACCCGTCTCGGAGGTCGGGACGCTCGGCGGGACGGTGCGGATGCGGCTCCACAACCGGACCGACGAGGCGGTCCCGTTCGGCCCGTACCACTGGGAAGTGCTTCGCTACGACCGGAGCGACGGGGCGTGGCGCTCCGCGACCGACCGCGACGCCATCGAGGATTATCAGGACCACGTCGAACCGGGCGAGACCCACGAGTGGGACGTGCAGCTCGCCGTCGACGGCGACGCGCCGGACGACGAGACGACGGCCGGGGAGACCGTCGCGTTCCGCCCCGGCCGGTACGCCTTCGTCGTCGCGGCCCCCGACCCCGGCGACCTCGTCCACGCCGCGCTGTTCGCGGTCGAAGCCGGCGACGACCCGCCGGTGCCGGACGGCGCGCTTCCCGACCCGGAGTCCTCGGCGTTCCGCGGGGAGGCCTGTCCGGCGGGCCTCCGGTGTTACCACGCGCTCGACGGCGACGAGCGCGTCTACCTCCGGGCGGAGCCGGAGACGGTCGCGCTCGGCGAGACGCTGTCCGCCGAGCTCTGCAACTGGTCGGGCGAGGAGGTAACCCTCGGGCCGGACCACTGGGCCGTGAAGCGACGGGAGGGCGGGGAGTGGGTCTCCGCCGACCGTCGGGAGATCCGGACCGACCTCGGCGGCGTCCTTCGCTACGGCGACTGCTGGGACCTCGGCGGTCGCGTCACGGTGGACGCCGCCGATGAGCCGGGTCCCGGCGCGGGGATCGAGGAGGCGGTCGCGTTCGAGCCCGGCGAGTACCGCTTCGAGATCGACGCGCGCGGCGAGGACTGGGAACGGCGGTTCGCGGCCCGGTTCACCGTGGTCGAAGAGTAGTCGCTCCGAGCGCAGGGTCTCAGAACGCCTGCAGTTCCTCCAGCGTCGCGGCCGCGGAGCCGTCGGCGATCGCCTCGCGGGCGGCCGCCAGTCCCTCGTCGATGGTGTCGGCGTCCTCGCGGGCGTAGATCCGGAGCGCGGCGTTGAGCGCCACGGCGTCGGCGAAGCGGTCCTCGCGCTCGCCGGCGAGCACCTCCTCGGTGATGGTCGCTGAGTCGGCGGCCACGTCCTCGACGCCGAGGTCCTCGGTCTCGAAGTCCATCCCGTACTCGGCGGTCTCGATCTCGAAGTCCTCGAAGCTGGAGCCGCCCTCGGTGCCGACGGCTTCCCACTCGGCGACCTTCGTGTAGCCGGGACGCACGTCGTCGTACCCCTCCATCCCCTGGAACATCAGGACGCGGTCGAGGTCGTGGAACTCGCTCGCCTCGAACGTCTCGATCACCTTCTTGGCGAACGCGAGGTGGTAGAAGGAGCCGAGGTGGACCGACGCGCCCGCGGGGTTCGCCAGCGTCTCGACGGTGTTGACGAACGTCCGGACGCCCATCATGTCCCGGCGCTCCCAGAGGTCGTCGATCGCGGGGTTGAACGCCGGCTGGTAGTAGAAGCCGAAGCCGACCTCGTCGACCATCGCGGCGGAGTCGCGGGGGGTCAGCTCGGTCGCGACGCCCAACTCGTCGAGGACGTGCTTGTAGGCGTCCGCCTTCTGCGAGGGGACGCGGTCGCCGGAGTGGGCGACCACCGGGGTGCCGGCCGCGGCGGCGACGACGCCCGCCGCGACGCCCAGCAGCGCGGACCGCTCCTTCCCGTCGTAGTTCGCGCCGCAGTCGACGGGGTCGCAGTCGGGCTCCGCGTACTCGACGCGCTCGCACATGGTGTCCGTGAACGCCGCCAGCTCCTCGGGGTTGTTCTTCTTCCAGCGGTTCGCGAGCCAGAAGGCGCCCAGCGTCGTCGGGTCGGGCTCGTCCGCGAGGATGCGCTCGAACGCCTCCCGGGCCTGCGCGCGCGTGAGGTCCTCGGCCGACTTCGGGCCGGAGCCGCAGACCTCGGTCATCAGCCGCTTGAGGGGCCACTCGCCGAACTCCGTGGTCGCCTGAGCCATACCCCTCGGTTCGGGTTCTCCGACGAAAAGCCTCCCGCTCGACTCCCACGCGGCGGGACGATCGATCTCCGACAAGGCGGACGTTCGTCGACTTTCGCCGCCGATTTCTCCGAGAACGAACAGCCCACGCGCGGACCGGACTCTGACGGCGGCCAACCAGACTGCACGCGCGGCGGGAATGGCTCGTTCGCGTGCGTTCGGGGTACCGTGCGGGGCGGTCGGCGCGCGCGAGAAACGCGCGCGAGGGAGGCGGCGGCCGCGGTCGCGCTGCGGTGCGTTGCGGTCGCGCGACCGCGGCTGCGGCGAGGCTGGGGAGGTGCGAGGCTGCTGTGCGGTTGCGGTGCGGGGCGGTGCTGTGTGGTGGGTGGGACTGAAAGGGGCAGCCGGCTCGATCCCGCCCGGACGACGCAAGCACTCGCGCCGGGCGGTGTCTCCAGCGCGCTACTGCACGCTGGAGGCCAGCGGGACGCGGTTTGTCCCGCGCGGCGGAGAGGTGCGAGCGCGCAGCGAGGCCCGGCGGGTCGAGCCGGCTGGGGCTTTCTGGACGTTGCTGTCCAGATCAGTAGGATCTACGACAGACCCAGAAAAACCGCAGTAGGACGAGCCGATTGAGAAGTTCTGAGCGTCCGATTCCGGTCAACAGACTCTACAACGGGAATTGGAAAAGTTCGAACCCAGAAATTCTGCACCCCGTCTCAGGGCCAGTCGTCCCGCGTCGACTCCGCGGACGACTCTTCCTCCGGGTCGTCGCCCGCGAGCGTCCAACCCGCCGCCTCCGCGGCGGCCTCGACGTCGAGGAACTCCCAGCCGGCCGCCTCCGCGACCGCCTCGTCCTCCTCGCTGGTGCCGACGAAGACGTGGCGATCGGTGTCGAACTGCCGCAAAATGTTCTCCAGGCTCTCCTCGACGCCGCGGGGGCCCGAGAAGAAGTCCTGTCGGACGCGGTGCTTCCGCGTGAAGTTGGTGACGACGTACGTCGGCTTCTCGGAGACGACGCCGACGTACTCGGTCCACTGGCGCGCGCCGTTGAACACGGCGTTCGGGTCCGCGAGCCGCTTTAACGCCTCGAGCTCGAACGCCAACGTCATGTCCGAAGATCCGCCGCTGTCCATACGCGAGGATACCTGCGCGGGGCGAAAACGGCTTCGCTTCGGGCTGCGGGGAACGCGCTCGCCCGACCGCGGCCGCGGACGGGGAAACGGAGAACGGACGGTTCGCGGCGTCTACTGCTCGGAGGCGGCCTTCAGGTCGTCGACCGAGAACCCCTCCTGCATCAGGGTCTCCTTCTGGTCGGCGACGTAGCGCTCCTCGCGCATCAGCTGCTTGTAGGCGGACTGGGGGGCCAGGTCGCCGATGAGGACGCCGCCGACGATCTTGCCGTCCTTCAGCGCGAGCTTGCGCCACTCGCCCTCGCCGGTGGTGGCCTCGACCTCGTCGTCGCCGAGGGTCGGGTGGCCAAAGGAGAGGAACGGGAAGTCGAAGTGCGTGATCGAGTACGAGGAGACCCAGCGGAACTCCTCGGAGCCGTAGTCGACCATGTTCTTGGCGGCGACCGTCCCCTGCTCCTTCGCGGAGCCCCACGCGCCGTTCTGCGCGCGCTCGCCGAGGATGACGTCGTGGAACTCGGTGATGTCGCCGGCCGCGTACACGTTGTCGACGTTGGTTCGCATGTACTCGTCGACGATGACTCCGTTGTCCGTCGCGATCGGCGTCTCCTCGACGATCTCCGTGTTGAAGTTGAGGCCGATGGCGACGCCGGCGAAATCGCAGTCGTAGCGGTCGCCGTTGGGGTCGACCGCGGCCTCGACCCGGCCGTCGTCGTCCACTTCGAAGTGGTCGACGCCGGAGTCGAACACCGGCTCGACGCCGCGCTCGCGCATCGCCTCGTGCATGATCTCCGCGCCCTCGTTCGAGAGGGCGTACCGCCACCACGAGTCGCCGCGCATCAGGTATTTCCCCTCAACGTCCTGCGCGCCGCAGATGGCCGCGAAGTCGATGCCGAGCAGGCCCGCGCCGACGATGACGCCCTGTTCGGCGCTCTCGACGGACTCCTTGATCGCGCGGGCGTCCTGGAACGTCCAGAAGTGGTGGACGCCCTCGGCGTCGGAGTTGTCCACCGGGAGCTGGGTCGGCGTGCCGCCGATGGCCAAGAGCAGTTTGTCGTACGCGAACGTCTCGCCCTCGTGGGTCGTCACCTCGTCCGCCTCGACGTCGACGTCGACGACCAGCGTGTTGAGTCGGAGGTCGATGTCCCGCTCCGCGTACCACTCCTCGTCGTGAATGGAGATGGGCGCCGCGGGCAGTTTCCCCTTCGCGAACTCCTTGATCAGGATCCGATTGTAGAGGGCCTCGCCCTCGTCCGTGAGCACGGTGATCTCGGCGTCCGGCTGCTCCTCTCGCAGCGTCTCGGCCGCGGAGGACCCGGCGACCCCATCGCCGATGATCACGTACGATTCGGTCATAAGCGGCCGTTCGTATTCGGGGTTAATGTGGATTGCTATCCGAATCCGGGAACGAGAGTTTCTCTCATGGGGATTCAAGGGATCCCCTTACCGAATATTAGGGATCCACCGCGTGTCGCCGACCGATCGTCGGTCGCGGTCGCTGGGCTTCCGCGGTCGTCGGTCCGCCGCGGTCGCCGGCCTTCCGCAATCGCCCGCCTTTCGCAGCCGATGGACCTCTCGTTCGGTCCGTTCGCCACACATTGAAGGGTTCACGGCACCAATGCTGGGGTATGAAGATCCGCCAGAACGTCCGCCACTGGGCCGCGAAGAAGGCCCTCACCGCGCCGGTGATCGGGGAGGCAGCCCACGACAAGCTCGTCGACCTCCACACGACCATCTTCCTCAACAAGGCCGACGAGGAGCGCCGCGAGGAGCGCCGCGCGCACCTCGACGACTTCTTCGACGCGACGATGGAGACCTACCTCACGGCGCTGGAGGCCGGCTTCCCCGAGGCGAAGGCCCGTGAGATCACCCACGTCCAGGCCAACTTCGACTTCTTCAACCACGGCTGGACGGAGATGATGGAGATCCCCGGCGACGAGATCGAACCCCACTACCGCCGCTACGAGGAATTCTTCACGAAACACGGGATCACCATCGACGATCCGCTCGGGGAGTTCCGCCCGCCGGAGGGGATCGCGGAGGCCCCCGAGACGCCCGAGAAGCTGACGGAGCCGGAGTACGAGAACGCGAAGGCGGGGTTCGCGGACGACGCCTACGTCGAGACGGAGGACGGCGAGACGGTGGTCGGCGGCGAGCGCGAGGAGCCCGCGGACGTGGACCCCAGCGCCGCGCCCGGACTCGACGAGGAAGAGGCGGCGGACTGAGACCTCCCGGCGGCGTTCTCCGCTGACCGCCCCGCTTTTTACGTCCCGACGGTGAGGGGGAACCATGACCGACGCGCGCGAGGTCGACCCCGAGGCGGTCGAGTTCGAGGTGGTCCCCGAGACGGACCAGTCCTTCGAGAACGCGTTGGCGAAGGCTCGCGCGGGCGACCGGCTGACGGTCGACGACGGGATCGAGCTGATTACCACCGGCACCGACCGCGAGGGGATCGACCCCGAACGCAAAGAGCAGGTGCTGGAGGCCGCGGACCGGCGGCGGGCCGCGGTCGTCGGCGACGAGGTGACGTTCGTCGCCAACCTCAACAACAACGTCACCACCGCCTGCAACACGGGCTGTCTGTTCTGTAACTTCAAGAACACCGCTCACGCGTTCGAGGCGGACGCGGACGTCGAGCACTCGGGGTTCACGAAGACGCCCGCGGAGTCGCGGGCGGTCGTCGCGGACGCCCTCGAGATGGGCATCTACGAGGTGACCTCCGTCTCCGGGCTCCACCCCGCCTTCGCGCTGAACGAGGAGCACCACGAGATCCTCCAGGGGTACGACGACCCCGCGAGCGCGGTGAACTACAAGCCGCCCGCGGCGTACGCGACCGACCCCGGGACGTATCTCGAGCAGATGGCGGCGATGTCCGTCGACGACGTGCACCTCCACTCGATGACGCCGGAGGAGGCGTACCACGCCCGCCGCGGCACCGACTGGGACTACGAGGCCGTCTACCGCGAACTCGCGGCCGCGGGGCTCGACTCCGCGCCCGGCACCGCGGCGGAGATCCTCGTCGACGAGGTGCGCGACGTGATCTGCCCGGGAAAGATCCGGACGGACGACTGGGTCGCCGCGATGGAGGGCGCGATGGCCGCCGGCCTGCCGACGACCGCGACGATCATGTACGGCCACGTCGAGAACGCGGCCCACCGCGTGGAGCACCTGAAGGTCGTCCGCGACCTGCAGGACAGAACCGGCGGAATCACGGAGTTCGTTCCGCTCTCGTTCGTCCACGAGAACACGCCCCTCTACAGACACGGCGTCGTGGACGGCGGGGCGAGTCTCGCGGAGGACGAGCTCATGGTCGCGGTCGCGCGCCTCTTCCTGGACAACGTCGACCACATCCAGTCCTCGTGGGTGAAGTCGGGCGACGAGCACGGGCTCAAACTGCTCAACTGCGGCGCGGACGACTTCATGGGCACCATCCTCTCGGAGGAGATCACCAAGCGCGCCGGCGGGCAGTACGGCGAGTACCGGAGCTTCGACGACTACGTCGAGATGATCACCGCCATCGGCCGCGTCCCGGTCGAGCGCTCGACGGACTACGAGAAACGCCGCCGGATCGACCCCGACGACGGCCCCCACGGCCCGACGCTCGGCCCACGCGCGGACGGGACGCCGATGCTCGCCGAACGGGACGGAACCGAGGGCGGAACCGGGGACGGAGACGGCGGCGACCCGACGCCCGCGGACGACTGAGGGCTGACCGTGACCGCCGCCTCCCTCCCCGCGTTCTCGCTTCAGGGTACTTCAGGGCTCCCGACGCTCCCCCCGTTGGCGGTCGCCGGCGCGGTGCTGGTGCTTTTGGCCGCCGCGGGCGGCGCGAGCCGACGGCTCGGCTACTCCGTCATCCCCGCGTACATCCTCGTGGGGCTGGCGGTCGGCCCCTTCGCGCCCGCGGTCGGCGACCTGTCGCTGTCGCTCGTGCGCGACCCGGGGACGTTCCGGCTGCTCGCGGAACTCGGCGTCGTGTTGCTCCTGTTCTTCGTCGGACTGGAGCTGAGCCTCGAACAGCTGTTCACGAACCGAGCGCAGTTCGTGCGGGCCGGGGCGGCGGACGTGCTCATCAGCGCCCCGATCGGCGTCCTGATCGGGCTCGCGTTCGGCTGGTCGCTGCTGGAGTCGGCGTTCCTGGCGCTGATCGTCTTCAACTCCTCGACGGTGATCATCGCGAAGTCGCTCCTGGACCTCGGCTGGATCGCCGACGCGGAGTCGGACGCCATCCTCGGGGTGGTCGTCATCGAGGACGTGCTCACCGCGGCCGCGTTCGCGGTGCTGTCGGCGGTGCTGCTGGGCGTCGCCGAGCCGGAGACGCTACTGCGCTCGCTCGGGACCGCCGCGGCGTTCGTGGGGGTCGTGGTCGCGATCGCGCACTACGGCGCCGATCGGCTGGAGCGGGCCTTCTCGACGACCTCGTCGGAGCTGTTCCTGCTCGGAGTGTTGGGCGTGGCGGCGCTCGTGGCCGGCCTCGGGATCGTCTCGGGCGTCAGCGAGGCGGTCGCCGCCTTTTTCGTCGGTACCGCGTTCGGGCGGACGAGCCACGTACAGCGCATCGAGACGCTCGTCGTCCCGGTCCGGGACCTCTCGGCCGCGCTGTTCTTCTTCGCGGTCGGGGCCGCGACCGACCCGCGGCTGCTCGCGGCGACGGCGCTCCCGGTCGCCGTCGCGGTGGCGGTGACGGTCCCCGGCCAGCTCGTCTCGGGGTACCTCGCCGGGCGCGCGTACGGGCTCGACGCCACGCGCGCGGTCCGGGTCGGCTGCGCGCTCGCCCCGCGCGGGGAGTTCTCGCTGGTGATCGCGGCGTTCCTCGCCGCCGCCGGAACGACGCCCGTGTTCCGCGAGACGCTCCCCGCGTTCACGGTCGGCTACGTGCTCGTCACCGCGACGCTCGGAACGGTGCTGATGAACCGGGCGGACGACATCTCCCGCCTCGCGTTCGGGCGGTGAGCGGCCGCCCCGCGAGCGACCTCTCCGCGTGCAGGCTCCCGACCGGCGGGAACGGGCGCAAGGTATATGGCCAATGGTAACATTTGTCACGATCATGTCCCACGGCGCAGCCGGAGACCCGTCCGCAGACCTCAACAGCACCGACGTCCGAGTGCTCGCGTACCTCGCGGAGTCGGGAGCGGACTACCCGGCGCTCGTCGCGAGCAACACGGGACTCCACGCGCCCCACGTCGAGCGGCGGTGCGACGCGCTCCGCGACGCCGGGCTGGTGGAGTCGGTCAGCGGCGAGGTGGTCTACCGCATCACCGGCGACGGCCGCGACGTGCTCTCGGGCGGCGGCGGCCGCGCGTCGGACTGAGCTCCCGGCCCGCAGCCCACCGCCGCAGCCGGGTTCTCACTCGCCGGCCGCGACCGCCGACAGTCCGTTTCTGTCACCGCTTCGACCGCGGCGATCCGCACGCCCGGACGGCGGGCGGAGGTCTCCGCGGGGACGCGCTCCGGGGCGGCGGGCTCCGGATACCGCTCGGGGGTCGCGTTTCGCCGACCCAAAGGCACATTTACGCGCGAACCGTAGCGCGGGCAACGAATGTCCCACAGCCCATCACTCCCGGACCGTCCCCGCCTCGAGTTGGACCCCGAGATGACCGAGGCGGAGCGGCTGGAGGCGATCCGCAAACATTACGAGCGGATCGTGCAGGTGAACGAGGAGCTGGAGCGGCGGCTCGAGGACGCGCAGGGTCGCCGCGACGACCTCAAGGACGACGTCGACGAGCTGAAGCGGGAGAACGAGGTGCTGAAGACCTCGTCGCTGTACATCGCGTCCGTCGAGGAGATCACCGAGGACGGCATCGTCATCAAGCAGCACGGCAACAACCAGGAGGTGTTCACGCAGGCGTCCACCCGGATGGACGGCGACCTCGAACCGGGCGACCGCGTCGCGATCAACGACTCCTTCTCGGTCCAGACGGTGCTGGACGACGAGACCGACGCCCGCGCGCAGGCGATGGAGGTCGACGAGTCGCCGGACGTGACCTACGGGGACATCGGCGGCATCGCCGACCAGATCCGCGAGGTTCGCGAGGCGGTCGAGGACCCCCTCGACAACCCCGAGGTGTTCGAGACCGTCGGCGTCGACCCGCCGAGCGGCGTCCTGCTGCACGGCCCGCCGGGGACCGGTAAGACGATGCTCGCGAAGGCCGTCGCCAACGAGTCCGACGCCACCTTCATCAAGATGGCCGGCTCCGAACTCGTCCGCAAGTTCATCGGCGAGGGCGCGAGGCTCGTCCGCGACCTCTTCGAGCTGGCGCAGGAGCGTGAACCCGCCGTGATCTTCATCGACGAGATCGACGCCGTCGCGGCGAAACGGACGGACTCGAAGACCTCCGGCGACGCGGAGGTCCAGCGGACGATGATGCAGCTGCTCTCGGAGATGGACGGCTTCGACGAGCGCGGCGAGATCCGCATCATGGCCGCGACCAACCGCTTCGACATGCTCGACGAGGCGATCCTCCGGCCCGGCCGGTTCGACCGCCTCATCGAGGTCCCCAAGCCCGACGCCGAGGGGCGGAGCCGCATCCTCGACATCCACACCGAGGAGATGAACGTCGCCGACGACATCGACCTCCGCGACCTGGCGGCCGACCTCGACCGCTACAGCGGCGCCGACATCGAGTCACTGGCGACCGAGGCGGGGATGTTCGCCATCCGCGACGGCCGCACCGAGGTCCGCCGCGAGGACTTCGAGGACGCCCGCGAGAAGCTCGCCCAGGCCGAGGAGACGGCCGACCGCGCGATCCACTACCAGTACTGACCCACCGGTACCGACGCCTCCTTCGATACCGGCACCGCGGCGTCCGGCCGCGAACCGGTTCCCCGTCTCCGGGCGGGACAATTTCTAAGTGAGTTCCAGCCGTGCGATCCGACCGGGTGAGACGAATGGTGCATAGTGGCGACGCGATCATCGACGGCATCGACGGCAACGACGGCAACGGCGGACCGAGCCGGTCGGAGTACGACTGGCTCCTCGCCGCGATCCCCGTCCCGTTGCTGGCCGGCTGGACGACCGCGCCGGTCGTGGGGTCGTCGGCGACGCTGGGGCTGGGCGTCGGCGCGGTCGTGGCCGCGACGCTCGTCGCCTACGCGCTGTTCGGCGTGACTCCGTCCGCAGAAGGACAGCATCTCGACCGCGACCGCCGTCCGGGAGCGCCCGGCGGCGACTGACGCAGCGTCTTACTTCGCCGTCGGCGTGAGCTCGCCGTCGCCGACCGCGTTCATCACCTGTACCGCCGCGCTGGCCGCGAGCCCCTTCGCGACCTCCTCGGCGTCGGTGTCTTCGATGCCGGTCTCCAGCTCCTCCGGGTCCGGCGCGAACCCGGCGGAGACGGGGTGACCGGCCGGTGGGTTCACCGCGACCGTCGCGGTGGCCCCGCCCGTGCCCACCGACAGCTCGGAGCCGACGATGTAGCCGTCCGGGAGGTACGACTCCGTGCGGTCGACGATCCCCGCGACGGCGGTCCGCAGCGCCCGCTCTTGGTCAGGGGAGAGGTCCACCGGCTCCGGCTCGCCGGCGCCCGCGACGCCGGGAGCGCCCGCGTAGGGGTTGTTTCCGTTCATTGAGGGTGAGGGGAGTTGGAGAACGCGAGGTAAAAAGGCGTCGGCGGTGTCGCTCGGCGCCTCAGAGCACCGGTTCCGATTCGCCGTACGCGGCCACGACGACCGTCGTCGTGTACGCGTCCGGCGTCGGGGTCGCGGCCTCGACGAGACACTCCCGGTCGTCGAGCGTCCAGTCGCGGAGTTCGGCGCCCGCGTCCAACCCGGCGTCGATGCGCTCGCGTACGTCCGCGGCGTCGGTGCCGGTCACCTCGTAGAACAGCCCCGGACCGGGCCCGGTCGCCCAGCCGAGGCCCGCGACGACGGCGTCCATCTCGGACCCATTCTCCCGTTCGTCGGCGTCGGCCGCGACCGTCTCGCCCTCCGCGGAACCGGCCACGTCGCCCTGCCGAAAGCTCGCGCCCTCCGGGCCGACGGTCCGTCGCGCCTCGACGACGGTGAGGCGGTTGCCGGCCGGACCGAGGTCGGGGGCGCGGTCGACCGCCTCGACGGTCGCCTCGGCCGGGACGACCGAGGAGACCGAGACGAGGTTGTAGTTGTGGAGGTTGGCGTCGGCGAGCGCCGCGTCGTAGGAGGCCATCTCCGTGGGCGCGACGCCGGTCCCGGCGGCCACGTGGATCGCGTTCATAGAGGAGCGCGGCGCTCGCCGCGGTAAGGCGTTACGAACCCCGGTCGGCGGCCTCCGACGCCGGCACCGGGCGGGTCGCCCCCGCCGTCTCGAAGCGCTTACCCTCGCGCCCCTCCCAGTTCCGGCCATGACTGAGACGCGCGTCGAGTGGCGCGAGTGGGGCCCGGAAGCGTTCGCCGCGGCCGCGGAGACCGACCGGCCGGTGCTGCTCTCGCTCACGGCGACGTGGTGTGCAGACTGTCACGAGATGGAGGCGAAGACGTACGCGGAGCCGCGGATCGCGGCCAACGTCAACGACGGCTTCGTGCCGGTCCGCGTCGACGTGGACCGCAACCCCCGCGTCCGCGAGCGGTACAACATGGGCGGGTTCCCCTCGACCGTCTTCCTCGCGCCCGACGGGACCCTGCTGACGGGCGCCGGCTACCTCGACCCCGAGGGCATGCGCCAGGTGCTCGATTCGGTCCGCGAAATGTACGCCGAGAAGGGCGCCGACGCCGGGCGCGTCCCGCGGGCGCTCGCGGGCGACCTCCCGCCGGCCGGCGAGGTGACGGAGGCCATCGAGGAGCACCTCGTCGGGCAGTTGGACGTGAAGTTCGACGAGGAACACGCCGGCTGGGGCGACGACGCGAAGTTCCCGCTCCCGCGGACCGTCGAGTTCGCGCTCAAGCGCGACCGCGACCGCGCCCTCCGCACGCTCGATGCGGTCCGGAACCACCTCACCGACGAGGTCGCCGGCGGCTTCTTCCGCTACGCGGGCGGCCGCGACTGGACCGACGTGCACTACGAGAAGCCCCTCGACACGAACGCGGCCGTCCTCCGGGCGTTCGCGAACGCCTACCTCTACACCGGCGAGGAGGCCTACCGCGAGCCGGCCGCGGGCGCGGTGTCGTTCCTCACCGACGACCTCTGGACCGGCGTCGGCGTCGGCGGGAGCCTCGGGCCGGGGATGGGCCGCGCCTACTACGCCCGCAGCGCCGGCGACCGCGCCGACCTCGACGCCCCGCGCGAGGACCTCACCGTCTACGCGGGCGGCAACGCCCTCGCGGCCGACGCCATGCTGGCGTTCCACGCCTACACCGACGACGAGCGCGCCGGCGAGTACGCCGAGCGGATCCTGGGCGTCCTCCGCCGGGACCTGATCGACGCCGAGACTGGCGCAGTCACCAGGTTCCGCGCCGGCGACGCCGTGGGCGAGACCGACCTGCTCGAGGACGCCGCCCGGGTCGTCGCCGCGCTCGTCCGTGCCGAGTCGGTCCTCGGCGAGGGCGCCGACCTCGCTCGGACGGTCGCCGACCGCGCGATCGAGCGCCTCCACGACGGTGGGTCGTTCGTCGACGGGCCGCGGGAGGGCGAGGCGCTCCTCGACCGCCCGTTCCGACCCGTGGACGGCAACGTGGAGATGGCGGAGACGCTGTTGGACCTCTCACTCGTCACCGGCGAGGAGCGGTACGAGGCGGTGGCCCGCGAGACGGCCGCCGCGTTCGCGGGCGCGTCCGACCGGTTCGGCGTCCAGGTTGCGGGCTACGGCAGCCTCGTCGGCCGGCTGACGCGCGGGTCGACGCTCGTCGCGGTCGGCACCGAACCGGGCAGCGACCTCCACCGGGCCGCGCTGCGGGTCGCCGACCACGAGAAGGTCGTCGTCCCGAACGCGCATCGCGGCGCGGGACCGCTCGACGTCGAGGAGGGGGCCGCCGTCGTCCGCGTGGGCGACCGGACCGCCGACCCGGCGACAACCCCGGACGAGTTGATGGCGCGCGTCGCGGACGTAATCGCGTAGCGCGAATCGACGCCGGCTCCGCACCGATTCGAGCACTCCGTCGTCGGAGGGCACGGCGGTAAACCCCCGGTGCGTTTATGAGTCTCGGCGGAGTCGGTCCGGTATGGCGAGTTTACGGGACCTCGGGCTCTCGGAGTACGAGGAGCGCACCTACCGCGCGCTGTTGCGGACCGGACCGACGACCGCGAAGGACCTCTCGCGGGCGAGCGAGGTGCCGATGGGCCGCATCTACGACGTGCTCAACAGCCTCGAACAGCACGACCTCGTCAGGAGTCAGGCGGCGAGCCGGCCCAAGAAGTACGTCGCGGTGGAGCCGGACGCAGCGCTGGACCGACTGCTCGACGCCAAGAAGCGGGAGTTGGCCGAGCGGGCCGAGCAGTACGAGTCCGTCGTCGACGAGCTCTCGACGGAGCTCGAGTCCGCCGAGCCGGTCGAGGGGGAGTTCTGGACCGCCGCGGTCGGGGCCGAGGAGACGACGGACCTCCTGTTGGAGCGCATCGCGGCCGCCGAGCGACGCATGGTCGTCGTCGCCGGCGGGCCGACGGTCGGGTTCGACCTCGGGTCGATCGGCGAGCAGGTGACCGAACAGCTGGAGGCGGCGCTCGACCGGGGCGTCGAGATCAGGGTCCTGCTGTCGCCGGCGGTCGTCGACGAGCTCCCCCGGAGCGTCGGGCGGCGCTACACGGCCGAGCTGGCCGACCACGACGGGTTCGCGGTGCGGACCGCCGAGGGCGTCGACGGGACGTTCAACCTGTTCGACGGCGTCGAGACCTGCATCGAGGTGCCGCACCCGCTCTCCGAGGACGAGCCGTTCGCGATGATCGACCTGAAGGACCCGGAGTTCGCGGCCGACGTGAAAGCGCAGTTCGAGCCGCGGTGGGAGGAGGCGGAGCCGCTGCGGTTCGGGTGAGGCCGGGAGGAGATGGAGGGGAGGGAGGAGGACGTGACGGCCTCGGTCAGTCGCCGTTCAGTTCGGCGCGCAGCTGCCCCATCGTGACCTCGCGTTCGGCGTGCGCGTTGTGCTGGTGGATCGACTCGTCGTTCGACTGGGCCATGCGGATCACGGCGTCGTCATCGAGATGGTCGAACTCGTCGACCGTGCTCTCGGCGAGCGCGCGGACGCAGTCCTCCACGAACTTCGCGTCGGAGTGGGCCGCGAACGTCATGTGGTCCTCGTCGGGGCGTTTGGCCATGTTGTAGATGCGGGCGCTCATGGCGTCGCGCGCGATGTCGATGACGTCGCCGAGGTCGACCTCGGGATCGCCGTTCGCGGTGACGGTCAGCGTCGCGTGTCCGCGCTGGGAATGACCGGGTTGGGGGACGGCGTCGAGGAACTCCTCGGTCGTCTCCTCGTCGACGCCCAGATCGTGGAGCTTGTCGCGGGCGCGGGACTCGGACATGCCCTGCGAGCAGGGGCAGACCGTCATGCCGGTGACCTCGGCGCCGATCTCCTCGCGGGTGCCTTCCTCGGTCGCCTCCGCGGAGGCGATGATCCGCGCGGTGTTCTGCGTCTGTCGGCCCGACGCGGGCGTCTCCTCGCGCGTGATCAGGTCCGCCTCCATGCGGACCTCCGCCGTGGAGGTGTAGTCGTGTTTCGCCAGCAGGCGCTCGGCCGCGTCGCCGCAGACGTCCTCGACGCGGTAGGCCTCCTCGCGGGTGATCTCCTCGAGGATCTCGTCGATCGTCTCCATGTTGCGGGACATGTCGATCCCCTTGCGACCGCTCGGGAGGTCGACGAACACCTCGAACTCGGCCATGAGGACGATGGGGCGCTTGTCCTCGCGCGCCAGTTTGACGAGCTTCTCGACGCCGGTCACGCCGACCTGCGAGAGGCCGACCGCGACGTCCGGCTCGCTCGCCTGTACGTCGGGAAGTTGATGACTCATTATCGGGAGAAGAGGGACGAACGCGAATGAGTGCTTCGGAAGCGGAGGGGGAACCCCCCGCCCGTGGCCGTTCGGACGCTCTGCTCCGCGACACCGTGCGGTGCTGTCGGCGCGCGCCGCGGCGACCGCGACGCGCGTCGCCGCGACCGCGCGAGGGAGGTCGCGGGCCGGGCGCGATGCGGTGCGGTTCCGCGCCCGGCCCGCGGCCGAGGCTGGGGAGGCGTGAGGCTGCGGTGCTGTGCGGTTGCGGTGCGGGGCTGTGCGGGGTGGGACTGAACGGGGCAGCCGGCTGGGGATTTCTGGGTGTTGCTGTCCAAAGCAGCAGAGCCAGATCAGTAGTAGAGAGCATCGCGCGAAGAATCCAAACTCGCACCACCTCCACCTCGCGGATCCGCGGAGACCGCTCCCGAGAAATCCGCCACACGTACACGCGGCGTTTAACCGCCTCGACCGTCTACGCCGCGTATGTTCGAAGACCGACCGGACCGCGACGCGGAGGTCGTCCTCGTGGGGCGGTCGAACGTCGGGAAGTCGACGCTGATGCGGGAGCTGACGGGCCACTCGTTCGACACGGGCGGGAAGCCGGGCGTGACGCGCCAGCCCAACCACTACGACTGGACCGGCCAGGACTTCATGTTCACCGACCTCCCCGGCTTCGGCTTCATGTCCGGCGTCGAGGACGAGCGCCGCGAGGCGATCAAGACCGACATCGTCCGGTACGTCGAGGAGAACGCCGAGGCCATCCTCGCGGGGGTCGTCGTCGTGGACGGCAAGAGCGCGGTCGACATCATCGACCGCCACGCCGAGCGCGGCAACGTTCCCCACGACGTGGAGATGGTGTCGTTCCTCCGGGACGTGGGGATCGACCCCATCGTCTCCGTCAACAAGATGGACAAGGTCGACGACCGCGACGAGCGCCTCGACGCCATCTGCGACCGCCTCGGCTTCTACCCGCCGTGGCAGCAGTGGGAGGGCGAGGCGATCGCCCCGATCTGCGCCAAGCGCGGCGACATCGAGGCGCTCAACGAGTGTCTCAGAAACCGCTTCCACGAGGCGAAACGCGACGACTTGCTGCAGTTCGTGAAGTAGGGTCGCGGCTCGGCTCGGCGCTGCAGCGTCCGCCGCCTACAGCTCCCGCAGCGTCTCCAGACTCTCGTCTAAGTCCTGCGTCGTGACCGCCAGCGAGAAGCCGTCGATGGTGGCCAGGTCCGCGGCGTGGGGCCACAGGTCCTCCTCCTCGATGCCGTGGAGCACGACCGCGTTCGGCGTCGGGGTGACGACGCGCATCGCGACCAGCGGCGACTCCCCGCGGCTGACGCCGGTGAACACCAGCGCGCGGTTGGTCGACTGGCCGTACAGCCGGTAGAACTCCTCGCTGGACAGGCGGGTGATCGCCTCGATGGAGTTGATCACCGTGTGGCCGTAGACGTGGTCGCGGTCGCCCGAGACGATCTCGGTCGCGCCCATCGCGTCGTAGAACTCGTCCATCGGCACCGCGGTCGCGTACTCGCGGAGGTCGTGGACGATGTCGCTCTCGAAGCCCGCCGAGAGCACCCGGGCGTACTGCCGGAGTCGGCCGCCGCCGCGGGCCTCGTCGATGTCGAGCAACCCGTCGACGGTCCGGCGGACGACGCCGATGCCGGGGCTCTCCCGGCGCCCGCTCTCGTAGTCGGAGATCACCGACGAGGAGACCCCGAGCTGGTCGGCCAGCTCCGTCTGGGACACGTCGAAGTCCGTCCGCCACTTGCGCAGCGTGGCTCCCGGGTCGTCGCTCAGGGTGATCTCGCCGGCGATGCGCCGGGCGAGCTCCTCGCGGGCTGTCTCGCTCATGGGCTCACGGTGCGTCCGAGACCCGCAAAAGGGTATCGAAAGGTGGGTACGACACCTGTCGAGCCTCGAGCGCGGACGCCCGGTTCCGAACCGCACCGACCGCCCCTCCGCAGTCGCAACCCTCACGGCCGCGGTCGGCGAAGGCGCCGCATGGAGATCCGACCGTACGCGGACGCGGACGCCGCGGACCTGTGGGCGTGCAAGCGCGCCTTCGAGACCGGCCTCGGCGAGAACACCGGCGGCGAGGAGAAGGCGACAGTCTACGCGGAGAAACTGACCGACGAGTACCGCGAGGAGTGGTTCGCGTGGGTCGACCGCTGTCGCGCCTCCGACGAGCGGTGTCTCACGGTCGCGGACGACGGCGACGGCGTCGTCGGCTACGTCTTCCTCCTCCCGGAGACGATGGCCTTCGTCTGGGACGCCGCGGTGATAAACGAGGTGTACCTCGACCCCGCCTACCGCGGGACGGGCGTCGCGGACGACCTCATGGACGCGGCACTCGCGCTGGCCCGGGACCAGGACCTGCCGCTGGACCGGGTCGTCCTCGACGTGGACCCGGCGAACGAGCGCGCGCGGGCCTTCTACGACCGCCACGGCTTCGAGCCGTGGGGCGAACTCGTCGCGCGCGAGCTCTGAGCGTCGCCATCCTCCCGCCGCGTCGCCGACCTCCGACTACTGCGCGCCCCACTCGCCGAGGTCGAGCAGCAAAACGAGCGCGTCCTCGCCGTCGCCGTAGTACCCGCCGACGCGCCGCACCGGTTCGAACCCCTCGTCGCGGTACAGCGACCGCGCGACCTCGTTGCTCTCCCGGACCTCGAGTTTGACGACGACCGCGCCCGCCCCGGCGAGTTGCACCAGCCCGTTCCGGAGGAGCCGGCGACCGATCCCGCGACCGCGCGCGTCCGGATGGACGGCGAGGTCCTTGATGTGGCCGATGTCGCGGCCGGCGTTGGGCATCACGTCGCCGACGACGTAGCCGACGACCGCGCCCTCGCGGACCGCGACGAGGAACGCCGGCTCCTCGACCAGCCGCTCGAAGGCGTCGTAGGGCCACGGGTCCGCAAAGCAGGCGCGCTCGATGCGGAGCACCGACAGGAGGTCCTCGCGGCGCGCCCCGCGGACGGTCACGTTCGCCGATTCCTCGTGCACGCCTCGGCTCAGGGGCGGTCGACTCATAAGCCCGACGGCGGACGGCCACGGCGACGCACCAGGCGCTCGCGAGGGCGCTCGCGGTCCGCGAAAAATCGGCAAAAACGGGGCGGTTGGCGGTCCTCAGTCGTCGGCGGGCGCGGCGCCGCTGCCGGACTGGTGCTGCTTTTTCGTCCACGAGAGCTTGCCGCCGGCCGCGAGGATGTCGAGTTCGCGGTCGGAGGCGTCGAGCTCCGCGGTGAACTCCCAGTCGTCGTTCACGCGGGCGGTGAACGTCTCCTGGCCCTCGCGCACGGCCGCGTCCACGTCGTCGAGGATCTCGATGTCGTCGCCCTGGTCGATCTTCTCGTACGTCTCCGCGTCGATCTCCAGCGGGACGATGCCGAAGTTGAACAGGTTCGCCTTGTGGATGCGGGCGAAGCTCTGGGCGAAGACGGCCTCGATGCCGAGGAACATCGGACAGAGCGCGGCGTGCTCGCGCGAGGAGCCCTGACCGTAGTTCTCGCCGGCCACGAGGACGCCGCCGTCAGCGTCGAGCGCGCGGTCGGCGAACGTGTCGTCGACGCGCGAGAGCGTGAACTCGGAGAGCTTCTCGATGTTCGAGCGGAACTTGAGGATGTCCGCCGTCGCCGGGATGATGTGGTCCGTGGTGATGTTGTCCTCCATCTTCAGCAGCGCCTCGCCGCTGATGTCGGAGTCGATGCCCTCACGGATGGGCACGTCGCCGATGTTCGGGCCCTTGATCAGCTCGTCGTCGATGGCCTCCTCGGGGGTGATGATGTCGGGGTCGTCCTGACCCATGCCGGGGCCGTAGGACTCGCCCATCTCCAGGCCGGGCGCCTCGAGGTCGCCGAGCTCGTCCGCGAGGTCGCGGGGGTCGACGATCTCGCCGGCGATGGCCGCGGCGGTCGCGACCTCGGGCGAGCAGAGGAAGACGGAGTCGTCCTCGATGCCGGAGCGGCCCTCGAAGTTGCGGTTGAACGTGCGCAGCGAGACGGAGTCGGAGGCGGGGACGTGGCCGATGCCGATACAGGCACCGCACGTGGCCTCGGAGAAGTTGACGCCGGCCGCCATCATCTCCGCGGTCCAGCCCTCGCGAGCGAGCATCTCGGACGCCTGCTTGGAGCCGGGCGCCACGATCATCTCGGTGTGCTTCGCGACCTCGCGGCCCTCGAGCATCTTCGCGCCGGGCAGGATGTCCTCGTAGGCGCCGTTCGTACAGGAGCCGATGATGACCTGTTCGACGTCGGTGCCCTCGTACTCGCTGACGGGGGCGACCTTGTCGGGCATCGACGGCGCGGCGACGAGCGGCTCGAGGTCGTCGAGGTTCACCGTGATCTCCTCGGCGTACTCGGCGTCCGCATCGGGCTGGAGGTCGACGAACTCGTCCTCGCGGCCCTGCTTCGCGAGCCAGTCCTTCGTCTTCTCGTCGGTCGGGAAGATGGAGGAGGTGGCGCCGAGCTCGGTGCCGAGGTTGGTGATCGTCGTCCGCTCGGGGATGGAGAGCGACTCGGCGCCGGGCCCGGTGTACTCGAACACCTTGCCGACGCCACCCTTGACGGTCAGCTCGCCGAGGAGGTGGAGCGCGATGTCCTTCGCGGTCGCCCACTCGGGCAGCTCGCCCTCGAGGTGGACGTTGACGACCTCGGGCATCTCGACGTAGTAGGCGCCGCCGCCCATCGCGACAGCGATGTCGAGCCCGCCCGCGCCGATCGCGAGCTGGCCGAGCCCGCCGGGGGTCGGCGTGTGCGAGTCGGAGCCGAGCAGCGTCTTGCCCGGCGCCGCGAAGTTCTCCTTGTGGACCTGGTGGCAGATGCCGTTCCCGGGCCGGGAGAAGTAGGCGCCGTACGTGCCCGCCGCCGAGCGCAGGAAGCGGTGGTCGTCGGTGTTCTTGAAGTCGAACTGATACGTCTGGTGGTCGCAGTACTGCGCGGCCAGCTCGGTCTGGACCTCGTCCATCTCCAGCGCCTCGAACTGGAGCCAGACCATCGTGCCGGTCGTGTCCTGTGTGAGCACCTGGTCGATCTCGATACCGATCTCCTCTCCGGGCGTCAGCTCGCCCTCGACGAGATGGTTATCGAGGATCTTCTCCGTAATCGTCTGTCCCATATCGATCCGAGATGCGGTCGCCCCGGATATAAATCCCGCGAGTTTTCCGCATAACGACCGTGTGGAATCGCCACACGAAACGGCGGTAAGAGAACGGGTGTCTTCCCCATCCCCTATTATGATTTGAACACTCAATATCTCGGTTCTGCGCTCGCGTGAGGCGGCCGCTCCACCGGCGTCCCGAGTCGACACGACTTTGCGCCGCGGCCCCGCTCCCTCGGGCATGTTCGAATCGGGCGCGTACGTGGCGGAGTCGCTGGAGCGCGCGGGCGCGGACCTCGACGAGGAGCAGGTCCAGCCGAACGGCGTCGACCTGACGCTCGGCGAGGCCTTCGTGCAGACGGAACCGGGCCGCATCGAGCCCGACGGGAAGTCGGTCGGCGACCGGGCACGGATCGACCCGGACGCGGAGGACCGCTACGCCCTGGAGCCGGGCGCGTACGTCGTGCGGTACGGCGAGCCGGTCCGGATCCCCGAGGGCCACGTCGGCTTCGTCTACCCGCGGTCCTCGCTCCTGCGTAACTCCTGTATGCTCAACACGGCGGTGTGGGACGCCGGCTACGAGGGCGTCGGCGAGGGACTCCTCCGAGTGGGCCACGACCTCTCCGTCGAGCGCGGCGCCCGGATCGCGCAACTGGTGCTCGCGCGCGCGGACCACTCCGGCACCTACGACGGGAGCTATCAGGGCGAACGGCTCTGACGGTCGCCCGTCCGTCGGGGTGTTCGCTCCGCCGGTCGCGTTCACTCGATCGCGCGCTCGTCGATAGCGGCCGCGAGGTCGCGCATGAACGGGTGGACCGTGTTCCCCATCAGGTAGACGGGGTCGCCGTGTGCCAGACACGCCTCCAGCACTCACTCGGGGTCCGTCGAGAGGTCGTGGCGGATCACCCGTGGCGCCGCGCGCCGCTCGACCACCGCCGCGTGCGTGCCCGCGACGTGGACGCGGTCGATCAGGTCCGCGTCCGCGAGCCAGTCGAGGTAGTGGACGAACGCCGCGGTCCGACCGGACCGGTCCCGGCGCGTGAACAGGAACGGCGTGACCGTCGGCTCCGCGAGACGCTCCGTGAGGTGCTGTCTGAGCAGTTCGGTCGACTCGATGTCGTTCATCATCGCGCCGTTACAGACGAGTCCGCCGCCCGCGAGCCGCCGCCACCGCCAGTCGCTCTGTAGCTCCGTCAGCAGGGACTCGACGCGACCCGGGTTGAGGGGGTCGAGCCCGAGCGCGCGCAGCGTCTCGTCGACGACGAACGCAGACTGCGCGCCGAAGGTGTCCGCGAACGGCGAGTCCGGCGGCGGCTCCGCCACCCGGAACTCCACGCCCTGCCGGTCGAACTCCCGGCGGAGGTAGTCGTTGATCGCGTCGTTGCGGTCGCCGCTGATCACGACCGCCTCCTCGGGAGCGGTTCGCGCGAACGCGCGGGCGATGTCCGTCAGGTCGTCGCCGAGCGTCGACTGATGGTCCCGGCGGACGTTGAGCAACACGACGACGTGCGGGTCGAACAGCTCGTTGGCGAGCCGCGTCGTGTACTCGCGGATCCCCTGGTTCTCGACGACGGCCGCCTCGACCGGCCAGTAGGCGCGGAGCTCCCGCTCGTTCTCGTAGAGGCGGGTGACTCCGTCGCGTTCGATCTCGTACTCGTCGAGACCGTGGTAGGAGAACGAGCGGTCGCCGGTCACCTTCGCGTACGTCTCCAGCCCGCGCTCGACGAGCGCCTCGTTGAGCCACCGGACGACGGTCGACTTGCCGCGGACGCCCGAGACCGTCACCCGGTAGGGGACCTCCTCGACGCGCTCGAAGTGTGCGCGCCCCCGGCGCGTGAACCGGAACGCGCTCCGGGCGAGCCGCCGGACCACGCCGGCCGTGCGGTCCCGCAGGGGCCGTCGGTCGCTCACGAGTCGTCCCCCTCCCGCCGCGCGACTAGCGGCGACGACTCCGTGTCGGCATCGGCCGGCAGTCCCTCGGCGAACACCGACTCGCTCGCGAACGCGTGCGCGTCGGGCCTGGACCGTTCGAGCCGCGCTATCTCGACCGCGGCCAACCCGACGATCACCGCACCGAGCGCCACGTACGCCGGAGCGAACGTGCTGCTCAGTCCGGTTCGCGGCACGGGGACGACGGCCAGCAGGACGGCGTAGAAGACGACGAACAGCCCCGCGGAGATCCGGATGTGCGCCGAGCGGTTCGAGGGGGCGACGCGATGGAGGTTGTACGCACCGATGCCGACGAACACGCCGATGAAAAGCAGCGTGATTCCGGGCGCGGCGGCTGGCTCGAGTACGCCGACCGGCAGGACGACCAGCAGCCCGCCGGCCAGCGCGACCGCAAGCAGGTTCCGGCCGTACAGCAGCGTCGTCCAGTGGACCAGCGACAGCATCCAAAAGACCGTGGCCGCGCCCACGCCGTACACGAGAACGGTCGGGCCGTATCGGAGACTGAACATCGCCAGAAGGGGTATCAAAACGATCCCCGCGAGCCGGAGGTCGTAGCGCCGGCGGAACCCCTCATACACCGCCACGTCCGCGAGCAGGAGACTCACCGAGAGCCACGCGGGGACGATCCGCGGGGTCGGCGTCCCGACCGGCTCGACGCCGAGCAGCGCCACGGCGTCGCTCGTCGGCAACAGGAGCACCGGCGGCGTCGGCAACCCGCGCGCGGCAACGAGGTAGACGGCGATCGTCCCGACCGCGAGCAACAGGAGGAAGACGCCCACGGACAGCGTCAGGTCCTCGCGGCGGTCCGCGGGATCCTGCCACATTACGTTGTACGCCGCGATCCCGGGGAAGATGCTCCCGACGACTTCGGCGTCCTCGTAGCTGATCCGGTCCGGGAACGCCGCCCACAACAGGAGCGTCGCGAGCACGGAGACGACCGCTCCGGCCACGACGCCGACGAGGAAGACCTGCCGGCCGTGCAACAGCGTGTACTCCCGGACCGCCCACAGCGTCGCCCACGCACCGCCGGCCGCGACCGCGAACACGAGCGGCGAGAACGGCTCGCGGAACGTGTACACGGCGACGAGCGGGAGCACCAGCACACCGCCGAGCCGGTAGCCGTGGAACTGCGACAGCAGCGCGACGAGCAACACGCCGACGACGAGTATCGTTGTGGCGGCGATCATCGGAGGGTGTCGGCTCTCCGAACGCGGTCGTCCCATTAATATGGATCACATGGAACCGCCGCGACCGAAGAAAAATCAGCGTGGACGCACGTCGGAACCGCATCGCAACCGAACCGCGGCCGCACGCAGTGGCGTCCGGCCGCGAAGGGGTGGGCAGCAGCCAGCGCCCGTCAGTCGTCGCGGCGGCCGCCGTCGGTGGCGGCCGCGCCCGCGCCCTCGTCCGACTCGGCCCCGCGCTGGCTCTTGTAGCGGGCGCGCAGGACGTTGCCGTACATCGAGAGCACGAGCCCCGCGAACAGCACGAGGAAGCCGACGTTGATACCGATCGTCCGCAGCAGGCTTCCCTCGTTGAACGCGAGCTCGCTCGGGACCGGGTAGCCCCCGTAGGTGACCGACGAGAGCAGGACGCTCACGATGCCGAGCACCGCGGCCGCGCCGAACACGTTGACCGCGAGCCGCCAGCTCTTCTTCCGGCGGAGCTTCTCGATGCCCGTCGACTCGTAGTCGTCGGGGTCGCCGTGGAAGCCGGGCGTCTCCTCCTTCGGGAGGAACGCCTTCATCTCAACCGGGTAGAAGGCGGGGTGCATCGCGTGCTCGAACGTGTGGAACATGATCCCCATCAGCATGATGATGCCGAGCAGGCCGTGGAAGGCGACGAACGCCATCGCGGCCGACTGGGAGTTGTAGACGCCGATGAGCCAGGACTTCTGCCAGATGAGGAGCCCCGAGACCATCAGCAGCAGCAGCTCGACGGTGAAGATGGCGATGACGCCCTTGCCGACGTACGACAGCAGCGGGATCTCCTCCGCCTTGTAGCCGGCGAACTGGCGCGCGGCCGGGTGCCGCTCGTCGGCGCGCCCGAGCGCGAACTGCACGTCCTGGATGAACGCCTGCGGGTCGTTCGAGAAGTCGGGCAGCAGGTCGCCGATCGGCGCGCCGTCCGAGGAGCTGAGCAGCATGTACAGCACCCACGTCGTCGTGAGCGCGATGAGCGCGAAGCCGGCCGCGCGGTGGACCGCCAGCACGCCCGCGTTGCCGCCCATCAGCTCCAGGAGCCACCACAGCTCCGCGTTGAACGCGATGGCGTACCCCGTGAAGAACAGCAGGAACACGGTGAGCGCTAAAAGCGAGTGGAAGGTCGTGGTGACCTTCGAGAACTTCCCGTGGTCGAGGCTCGTCATCGCTCCCCCCCGTCGGTCACCGCGGCCTCGCGGCTCGGCTCCTCGCTGCCCGCGGGCGGCTGCATCCGCGCCGCGAGCCGGTGGAACGCCGCCCAGTGGATGAACAGCAGCACGAGGATGAACGCCCCGAGGACGATGTCCGCGATGTGGATCAGCTTGATCGCGCCGTTCAGCAGGGCGATCTCGAGCGTCTCGCCGCTGACGCCGTACACCCAGCTCGAGCCGACGCCGCCGCCGGAGACGGTCGGCCGCACGCGCTGGAGCGCCTCGAACCAGACCCCCTGCTGACCGACGTACCAGACGGAGCCGCTCGCCACGAGCAGCCCGACGACCGCGCTGACGAGCAGCGCCGCGTCGTCGCTCAGCCCGCCGCCTCCGTCCGCCCCGTCGGTCGACTCCGCGCCGCCGTGACCGTCGGCGTCGGCCGCCGGCTCGTCGCCGCCGTCCGCGCCGTCGGTGGTTGGATCGTCGCTCATAGTCTGTCGAACATTTCCGCCTCTTCCTCCCCGAAGATGATGTTCAGGGCGGTCTCGTTGAAGAACGATCCACTGTCGCGCTTGTCGAGCTCGTCGACGATGTCGCCGGTCGAGCCGACGAGGATGGCGTCGGTCGCGCACTCCTCGGCGCAGGCCGGTCCCTTCGAGGCGTGCTGGCGCTCGCGACAGCCCGTACACTTGTCCATCACGCCGCCGGTGCCGAACACCTCGGAGGTGATCGTCCCCTCGCTGTCGGGGAACTGCGGCGCGCCGAACGGACAGCCGGACAGGCAGTACTGGCAGCCGACACAGAGGTCGTCGGTGACCGACACGAAGCCGTCGTCGTTCTTCTGGAGCGCGTTGGTCGGACAGACCGACACGCAGGGTGCGTTCTCACAGTGGTAACACTGCATCGGCAGGGAGGTCTCGCCGGGGCTCTGCCCCTCCGAGAGCGCCGCCGTCTGGCGGGCGTTGTACCCCTCGGCACCCTCCTGCCCTTCGAGCATGGTCGAGATGTCGATACGCTGTTCGTCGTTGGGGACGTCGTAGGTGCGTTTGCACGCGACGACACACGACCCGCAGTCGATACACGCCTCGACGTCGGGGAAGATCCGCATGCCCTCGCCGGTGCTCATCACACCGTCGCTCATCCGCGCCCCGGAGTCGTTTGTTGACATTGTCAGTCGTCTCCGAACGCTTGTTCGTTCATGTCCCAATCACGCACGTCGTAGCCTTTCTGGAGCCCGAGCCGGTCTTCGTCCTGCGGGTAGTCGATGAACTCCATCCCGTACTCCTCGATGCGGGCCTCGGTGGCCTTCTCGATGGTGACCATCCCGGCCTTCGTCTCCTGCATCTGCGTCTCCACGTCGAAGCCGGACGCGGTGACGATGTTGGCGGAGTCCCCGATGGCCATCGGCTTGGCCCCTTCGGGGTACTGGTCGACCTGACTCTGGCCGGCGAAGACGCCGCCCCAGTGGTACGGGAGGAAGATCTCCTCCTGGTTCGGGCGGTGCGTCACCTTCGCCTTCACCAGGATCGAGCTCTTCCCCTGGTTCGTCGGGTGGATGATGACGTGGTCCTCGCCGCCGACCAGGTCCATCTCCTCGGCGATCTCGGGATGGATCTCCGCGTACATGTGCGGCTGGAGGTCGGCCGTCAGGCGGTTGTTCCGCGTCTCGGCGCCGCCGCCCTGATGCTCGACCTGCCGGCCGGACGTGAGGATCATCTGCTGGGCGTCGTCGCTGACGCCGTCCAGCTCGCGCATCGCCTGCTCCTGGACGTCGGCGTTGTTCTGGTCGAGCCGCCAGAAGTTGTGCTGCTGGCCGTTGGCGGGCCACTCCTGGACGAACTCCGCCCGCGGGCTCTCGATGGGCTCGCGGTGGACCGGCACGGTGTCGAGGAAGTTCCAGACGACCGCGCGCGCCCGGCCGCGCCCCGTCGGCGCGTCCGGCTGCGCGAAGTCGTACTGCTCCCACCAGTCGAGGTCGTGGTTGTGGCCGTAGTTCTCGTTGAGCTCCACGGCCGCGTCGTACGGCGACGTGTCCTCGCGGAGCGCGTACTCCTGCGGGAGCGACGGCTGGTCCGGCTCGGTGATGTCGTCCGGCAGCGTCGTCGTGAACGCCGGGTACTGGGGGACGCCCTGGATCTCGCCGTCCCACCAGTCGGGCTCGAAGGAGTCTCGAAGCATGTTGAGCCCCTCCTCGCCCTCGGCGTCGTACGTCTCCTGCATCGGGTACTCCTTGTCGGTCGCCATGGCGTCCCACTCCTCGGGCGTCGGGGCCTGCACGCCCCAACTGGCCCGGAAGTCGTGACCGCCCTCGCGCGGGTCCCGGTCGGACGTCCAGATGATCGGCGTCCCGGGGTGGTCGCCGCCCCAGTAGGGCCACGGGAGCGACCAGTAGTCGCCGGAGACGGGCAGGCCGGGCTTGTCGGCCCGGAGCGTCTCCGTGTTGAACGCCCAGTCGTACTCGGCGTGCTGCTGGAGCTTCTCCGGCGGCTGCTGGTAGCCGATGGAGCGCGTCCCCAGGTTGATCTCGCGGAGCGCGTCCTCGTAGGAGGAGCGCCCGTTGTGGATCTCGTTGCCGGTCCCCCAGTCGAAGTGCTCGCCGAAGCCGAGGTAGTCGGCGAGCTCCTGGAAGATCTGGAGGTCGGGCTTGGAGTTGTGGCCCGGCGGCGCGACGCGCTCGGACCACTGCACCGAGCGGTGCGTGTTCGTCAGGGTGCGGACGTGCTCGTACTGGCTGGAGGCCGGCAACAGGAGGACGTTGTCCTCCTTCGAGAGTGTCCCCGCGACCGAGGGGAACACGTCGACGACCACCAGCAGGTCGAGCGCCTCCATCGCCTTCCGCTGTTTGTCCATCTCGGAGATGGAGTTCGCGGAGTGGCCCCAGTAGAAGGCCATCTTCACCGGGTCCGGCTGGTAGAGCTCCGACTCAAGCAGGCGGTCCTCCTGTTCGAGCGCCGCCTCGTACCAGCGGGCCACCGTCAGACCGCGGTGGAACATCATGTTCCCGTCGGTGTCCGGGAAGCTCGCATCGCGGTCGGACGACGGCGGCTCCCCGTTGATCAGCTCGTACGTCTCCGCGTCCATCGTGGCGAAGTAGTCGTCGTGGAGCTCCTGGGCCGAGATGTCCCCGGAGGTCCACGGGCTCCGGTTCCAGACGTTGGTCCAGTGCTGCCACGAGCCGGGCGCGCCGACGCCGTAGTAGCCGGGCAGGATCGACGACTCGACGCCGAGGTCGGTCGCGCCCTGCACGTTCGCGTGGCCGCGCATGACCTGCAGGCCGCCGCCCGAGCGGGCCGCGGAGCCGGTCGCCAGCGACGTGAGCGCGTACGAGCGGATGTTCTGGGTCCCGTTGTTGTGCTGGGTCCCGCCCATCGCCCACTCGATCTGGATGTTGGGCTTGTTCTCGATCATCAGGTCGCCGAGCTCGGCGAGTTCGTCCTCGCCGATCCACGTCAGCTCGGAGACGGTCTCGAGGTCGTACTGGCCGAGCTCCGGCTCGACGTCGTCCCAGCCCATGACGCGCTCGTCGAGCATCTCCTGGTCGAGCTCGCCCTGCTCGCGGATGTAGTTGACCAGGCCCATCATGATCGCCACGTCCGTCCCGGGCCGCATCCGGTAGTAGTGGTCGGCGTGGGCCGAGGTCTTCGTGAACCGCGGGTCGATGGAGACGACGGTGCCGCCGCGCTTCTGCCCCTCCAGGATGTGCTGCATCACGACCGGGTGGGCCTCCGCGGGGTTCTGCCCGATGATGATGAGCAGGTCGAAGTTGCGGTAGTCGTTGATCGTGTTGGTCATCGCCCCGTAGCCCCACGTGTTCGCGAGGCCGGTGACGGTCGTGGAGTGACAGATGCGCGCCTGGTGGTCCACGTTGTTGGTCCCGAGGAACGCCGCGAACTTCCGGGAGGCGTAGGCCGCCTCGTTGGAGTGGTGCGCGGAGCCGAGCAACATCACGCTCTCGGGGCTGTACTGTTCGACGGTCTCCTCGTAGGTCTCGGCGATCTGCGTGTACGCCTCGTCCCACGAGACCTTCTTCCACTCGCCGTCCTCCTTGCGCATCGGGTGCTTGAGGCGGCGCGGCGAGTGCTCCGTCTCGAGGATGCCGGCGCCCTTCGAGCAGAGCGACCCGTTGTTCAGCGGGTTCTCGTGCCACGGCTCCTGGCCGACGAACGCGTCGCCCTCCTTGACGGCCTTGAACCCGCAGCCGATCGAACAGTAGTTACAGATGACTTTGCTGGTCTCGGCGTCGTCGCCGATGCCGGACTCTTCTTCGTCTTGGCCAAGGACCTGTCCCGTCGCGCCGCCCCCGAGGGCGACCGCGCCGGCGAGCGCGGACGCCTTCATGAACGAGCGTCGGTCGAGGTCGATGGTTACTGGTTCGGATGTACTCATGGCTGCTGCCTCGCGCGCTCGCACGATCGACCCCGGCAGCCGCGGGATACGGCGGCGTCCGCGCCGCCCCCCGCTCCGTCCGGTCGCTGCGGTCGCGTCGGCGCGCCTAGCATGCGTTCCGAGGCACGGACTCTCGGTTATTAATCTTTTGCCACCACGGACGGGGGACCATCCGGCAAAACCGGCCGACAGCACGGAGAATGATAAGCAAACCGACAGTATGTCACGGTTTCTCAGGGGCTTATAAACTCTTCGCGGACAGGCCGGCCGAGGGGGCAAGGTCTATGCCGCTGAGTCGGTAACTCGAGGGCAATGAGGACAGGGACCTTCGTCTGCTCGTGTGCGGACTCCTGTGACATCGACCTGGAGGAGGCCCGCGAGGGCGTCCAGGGGGTCGACGTCGCGGCGAGTTCCAGCATGCTCTGCGGGGACGGGCTCGACGGGCTCGCCGCGGTCGTCGACGAGCGCGACCTCGACGAGCTCGTCGTCACGTGCCCGGAGCCGGCCGCGCAGGACCGGATCCGAGACACGGCGACCGAACTCGGCGTCCACCCCGACGCGGTCGAGTTCGTGGACCAGCGCGAGGGCGCCGGCTGGGTCCACGAGGAGTCGGCCGCGACCGACAAGACCGCCCGCATGGTCAACGCCGCGGCCGCCGGGATGGCCCACGAGGCCGCCCCCGGGAACCACACGCAGGAGGCCGGGAGCCACGTGCTGGTCGTCGGCGACGCCGAGGCCGCGGTCGCGCTCGCCGAGGAGGCGGACGTGACGCTCGTGGCCGACGGCGAGGACCTCTCGGACGCCCCGGACCTCGACGAGGTGACCGTCGAGCGCGGGCGGCCGGTCGGCGTCGAGGGCGAGTTCGGCGACTTCCGCGTCGAACTGCAGGCCGGCGTCACCGAGGACTGCATCTCCTGTATGAAGTGTCTGAAGCAGGGCCCCGACGAGCACATGACCGCGCGCCCGGTGGACATCGACCCCGACGCGCCCCGCGGCGACTGGGAGGAGTGCTGCCCGGTCGACGCCATCGCGGTCGACGGCACCGCACGCGAGATCGCGGCCGACCAGGTCGTCTGGCCGGCCGCGACCCGGCAGGCGCGCGGCGGCCGCGTCGGCTTCTACACCGGGCCGGTCGACGCCGGCACCGTCTCCGCGGTCACCTCCCTGCTCGGCGGCGTCTCCAAGCCCGACTTCCTCGACCTCGCGATGGACGTCTGCGCGGCCGGCGCCTCCAGCAAGCAGGGCTGTACGGAGTGCGTCGACGCCTGCCCCCACGAGGCGGTCTCGCGCCCGCGCGTGGACGAGGTCTCCTTCGACAAGACCGCGTGTCAGAACTGCGGCGCCTGCACCTCCTCGTGCCCGACCGGCGCCGTCCAACTGCGCGAGCCCTCCAACGAGCGGATCGCCCGCGAGGTCGAGGCGCTCGTCACCCCCACCGTCGACGACGACGGCGGCTGGCTGTTCGGTCGCGGGGGCGAGGCGGGCGTCGAGACGCCGGTCGTGGCGTTCGTCTGCTCGGAGCGCGCCGCGGAGGCGCTCTCGGAGTTCGGCCGCCGCGCCGCCCGCGGCGACGACGTGACCTACCCGCCGATCCTCCCGGTGCAGGTGAACTGCACGGACACGGTCGGTGAGGGGCACGTCATGCACGCGCTCGCGTCGGGCGCGGCCGGCGTGGCGATCGTCGGCTGCGGCGGCGAGTGTCTCCACTCCGGCCCCGACCCGAAGGCCGAACTCGTCGACCGGCTCAACCGCGCGACCCGCGACCTGGGCCTCGGCGAGCGCGTCGGCTTCTTCGCGCCCGAGGTCGAGGAGCCGGGCGCCTTCGAGGAGGAACTCGGCCGGTTCGTGGTCGAGACGCTCGAGGAGACGCCGGTTCCCGCCGGCGAGCACGAGGCGACCGGCCGGATCGAGGTGGGCCCGGGCGACGCCGACGGCTCGAACGCGGTCGCCACCGACGGCGGTACCGTGCCGGGCGACGCCCCCGGCGAGGGCGGCCCGTCCACTATCGGTCCGGACCTCGGCCCGCGGCCGAACCCGGACTTCGACTCGCACGCGTGGACGCTGGAGAGCGTGCGGGCGATCCTGGAACACGTCGAACCCGAGCGAGAGGTGATCCGCGGGCTGAAGGACTTCGGGAGCGTCGAGGTGTCGGACGCCTGCACGCTGACGCCCACCTGTTCGAACATGTGTCCGACCGACGCGCTCCACCGCGACACCGAGACCGCCGACCTGCTGTTCAGCCACGAGCGCTGCGTCAACTGCGGGCTCTGCGAGGAGGGCTGCGTCGAGGACGCCATCACCGTCGAGTCGGGCCTCCACCTCGACCAGCTCCCGGAGCGCAACGAGGGCAAGCCGTGGCGCGTCGTCTTCGACGGCGCGATGCGCGAGTGCGCGATGTGCGGCAAGCCGTTCGCCTCGGAGGGCTCTGCCGCGAAGGTTCAGGAGGAGGTCGGCGACGTGGTCGCCGGCATGGCGCCCGAGGGACAGAACATCTTCGACTACTGCGACGACTGCCGGCCGCGCGTGCTGTTCGGCTCCGGCGACGGCCCCGACACCGGCCCCGGAGGTCGCGGCGCGGGCCCGGAGGGTGACCGATGAGCGTCGACCAGAGCGCGCTGTACGAGGCGCGACTGGAGCTCGTGAACTTCCTGATCGACGCGTTCGCGGACTACCCGCCCGAGGAGCTGCTGGAGCGGCTGCTGGAGGGCGAGTTCACCGTTCCCGACCGCGAGGTCTCCGAGGAGTTGGACCGCGGCTTCGCGAAGTTGGAGGAGTTCGCGGCCGAGAACGAGGGTCGCGACCCCGCCGACGTGCGCGAGGACCTCGAACCGGAGTACACGCGCGTCTTCGTCGGCCCGCGGCCGCCGGTCCTCCCCCACGAGACCTACTTCCGGACGGATACGGACTTCCGCGGCGAGGGGCTCGCGAAGGTGGAGGCCTCCTACGGGGCGTCGGGCTGGACCCCCCCGGAGGAGTACCCCGAGGAGAACGACCACGTCGCGGTCGAACTCGCCTTCCTGCGCTACCTCATCGAGCGCCAGCGGGACGGCGACGAGGAGGCGTTCGGCTTCCAGCGCGTCTTCCACGACGAGCACCTCTCGCAGTGGATCGACGACTGCGCCGAGGAGACGCTGACGACCACCGACGAGCGCTTCTACGAGGCGGCCGCGCACCTGCTGCGCGGCTACGTCGCCTTCGAGGAGGAGATCGCGAACGCGATGACCTGAGCAGTCGGCGGCGCGAGTCGGACGGGCGCTCCGTCTCTGACCGCTGCTTCTGATCTGACCGCTGCTTCTGATCTGACCGCCGTTCTTTCTGTGCCCCGACGGAGCCGGGGCTCCGTCGGTCGAGCCGTCGCGAAGATCGGGAGGTCGCCCGCGGACGCGGCCCACGGCGGTCGACGCAACCGGTACGCGATCCGCTGGCGACGGAGAGAGAGAGGCGCCGGAGCGGGATCCGACGCGAGAGACAGACAAGGTCGCGTGCCGTCTCCGGCACGCCGTGCTCACACATGGGCAGGCTTGGGAGGACCGGCGAACCGGTCGGGTGCATGTCAGTGGGATCTGCCCACCAACATGTACGGCCGGTCCGATATAAGGGACCCCGGGCGGGTTCCATCTCGACCGGAACCGGCGACAGATATTTATGCAACGACGGGGACGCGACGGGACGGCCATCCCCGCCGCCCGGCCGGTGGTCGCCCCCGGTCACTCGTCGCCGTCGCAGACCCCGAGCGGGAGGTCCGCGGGCGCGGGCCGGTCGCCGGCGCCGTCGCAGGCGTCGTCGACCAGCGCGGCGACCTGCTCCTCGACGGTGCGCCCGCGGGCCGCCGCGAGCCCCTCCAACCGCTCGTAGCGCTCCGCCGACAGCTGAACCGTTCGATCGCTCATACCGTCCCGATCGCCTCCCACCCTCAAAAACACACCCCACCGTGGCAGGATTCCCCGGCGTCCGGGACGCTACACCACGAATATCGCGGGCTCCGCGGTCTCACGGCGGGCGCCTCACCGCGAGAGGGACACGCGCTCCGCGCCTGTCGCGGCCGCGCGGGCGCGCTCCTCCAGCCACGCCGGCTCGATGTCGGCCATCTGGTCGAGGCCCGCGTTCGTCTCGGGCTGGGCGGGCGCGAACCGGTTACAGCCCGCGGGGATCGACGCCGCCTCGTAGGTGCCGAGCCGCTTTGCCCGCTCGGTTATCTCGTTCTTGTCGACCGTCAAAAGCGGGCGGTGGACCGGAAACTCCGTGACCGAGTCGAGCACGCTCATGTTCTGGGTCGTCTGGCTCGACTTCTGGCCGATCGCCTCGCCGGTGACCACGCCGGTCGCGCCGCGGTCGGCGGCGACCTCCGCGGCGACGCGGTAGAGGAACCGGCGAAAGACGAGCATCCGGCCCTGCTCGAGCAGGGCCGCCAGGTCCGCACAGACGTCGCCGCCGTCGACGACCAGGAGTTCGTCGAGGTGGTTCGGTCCGTAGCGCGCGAGCGTCCGCGCGGACGCCTCCGCCCTGGCGCGATGGTCCGGGCCGCCGAAGTCGCCGAGGTCGACGTACACCGGGAGCACGGGCGCGCCGCGGCGCATCACCTCGAAGGCGGCCACGGGGGAGTCGATCCCGCCGGACAGCAGGCTCACGAGCGGACGCTGGGAGCCGAGCGGGAGCCCGCCCGGGCCGCGGTGTTTCGGGCCGAAGACGTACGCCGCGTCCGGGTGGACCTCCGCCCGGACGACGTAGTCGGGGTCGTCGAGGTCGACGGCCGGTCGGCCCTCGGCGTCGCCCGCCTCGCGGCCGACCCGCGCCTCGAGCGCGTCCAGCACCGCGGCGCCCCCCTCGCGCTCGGCGTCCTCGCTGGTGAACGGGTAGTCGGTCCCGACGCGGTTGACGCGGACCGCGACCGACCCGCCCGCGTAGGTCGCCTCGGCGGTTCGCGCGAGCGCGTCCGTGACTGCCCCGAGGGTCGGGTCGACCGTCGTCGCGGGGCTCGCGGAGACGACGCCGGGCGCGTCGGTGGCGGCCTCGGTCGCGGCCGCCGGCTCCGCGGTCTCGATTAGGGGGCGGTTCCGCCGGTGGCTCACGGACCCCTCGATCCCGCGGTCCGACAGGAGCGCCCGGAGGTTCTCCCCGAGCGTCGACTGCATCCCGTAGCGGACGCGCTCACTCTTGGTGCCGACCTCGCCGACGCGGCAGATCACGGTGTCGGCGTCCGGCGGGAGGGCGTCTGGATCGACGGACGCGGTCGGGACGTGACTCATGGCACACGGTAGCGGCCCGGGCGGTAAATCCCCGCCGGTCGGCGGCCGGGACGGCCGGCTCCGTCCGGACCGAAACCCTTTCGGAGAGACCGGCGAAATCCCGGCCAAATGCGGAACAGCGGACCGCCGAAGGGACTCATCTCCTACCTCGCGCTGGAGCTTCTGGAGGAGCGACCCCGGTACGGCTACGAGCTCCTCAAGGAGATAACCGACATCAGCGGCGGTCACTGGGAGCCCTCCTACGGCTCCGTCTACCCCATCCTCTACAAGTTCGAGGAGGAAGGGTACACCGAGCGTATCGAGCGCGAGGACGAGCCGGACCGCAAGTACTTCGCCATCACCGAGGCCGGCCGCGAGAAGCTCGCCGAGAAGCGGCGCGAGGTGGGGGCGAACGCCCGCGACTTCGGCGACGTGGTGCTCGGCTTCTACCACCTGTTCGCGGCGCTTTCGACCGACGACCGGTTCGCGGTCGACGACGAGGGGGGCGAGTGGTGCTACTCCGAGACGTTCAGCCGCTGGATCGTCGAACAGGTGATCCGCCACCACGAGCGCGACTTCGACGAGTTCGAGCGGTTCGACTGCACGGTCGAGGAGTTCTACGAGCGGTACGCGGACGACGGGGGACCGGCCGACGGGGAGTGACGGCCTACTCGGGGTCGTCCATTTCTGCGGCGTCGTCCGCTTCCGTCGCGTCGTCCACTTTCGTCCCGTCGTCCGCTTCCGTCCCGTCGTCCGTCCCGTCCCCGCCTCCGTCCCGGTGTTTCTCGATGGCCTCCTCGAGCGAGAGTTCGCCGGCGGCCACCTCGCGCGCGAGCGCCTCGTCGATGGTCCGCCCGCCGGCCGAGCGGCGACGCGATTCGTCTTTGATCCGCTGGAGTTCGCCCTCGGTCGGTTCGATCTCCCGCCGGTCGACCGCCTCGCCCGCGATGCGCGCGACGTTGACCGCCGCGAGCACGTCGGCCATCCCGCGGGCGCCGGCGCCGAGGTACGGCGTCGTCCCGGTCTCGTCGACCAGCTCGACCGCGAGGTCGTCGGGGAGGTCGTTCACGATCCGGGCGCCCTTTAGCCGGTCGCCGTCGCCGACGCGAACGAGGGGGTCCGGCGCGCCCGCGACCTCCTCGCGGACGGTGTCGACGGCGTCCGCGAGCGGGACCTGGAACGCGGCGACGACCGTGTCGCCCACGAGCACTGCGATGCCGGGGCTGGGACCGGGGTCAACGCCGACCACGGTCCGCCCGCCGCCGCCCCGGAGCGTGGCCAGCGCCTCGTCGACCGCGGTCCGCGGCTCGTCGGGGTCCGCGGCGACGACGGTCACGTCCTCGCGCCCGCCGAGGTCGACCTCGTCGTCGTCGGTCGCGATGACCACGGTCGCGCGCTCGGGGACCTCCGCGCCCGGCCGGATCGTGGTGAAGGTCACGCCGCGCTCGCGGAGCTCGTCGACGAGGTCGTGATAGAGCCGGAAGTCCTCGGTGGCGACGACGATCACGGCCGGGCGTACCTCCCGGTCGCGAGTAAGCGTGTCGGCTTTCGACTCGGCGATCGGCGCAAAACGAAAGGGGAAGCCCGCGCCGAATCGGCGCGGGCCTGCCGCCCTAGATAGGTCCCCGCTGACGCTTCGGCCCTCCAAGACGAAGCGTCACCCGAGAGAAGCCGCCGTATCCACTTAAGCGTGACGAGCGCGGCATCAGTTCCCGTTTCGGACCGCGTCCGGCCGGCGCGCAGTCGTGCGTTTTCCCGTTCCGGCCGTCGGGTCGGAGCTACCGTCTCGCCGGGTGGTCGGCGGGGAGCCGCGGGCCGCCGCCGGTGGTGTTCTCGCGGAGCGTGTCGCCCTCGTAGCCGTCCGGCTCGCGGATCAGGTCCCGCTCGCGCAGCTCCGGCACGACGAGGTCGACGAAGTCCTGCAGCGAGTCCGGGCGGACGACCTCCTTCACGTTGAAGCCGTCGACGCCCACCTCGTGGAACCAGTACTCCAGCTCGTCGACGACCTGCTCGGGCGTCCCGACGATCTTCGGCGAGGTGGTGCCGAGCCCGGAGAACTCGGCGACCTCGCGGACGGTCCACTCGCGGTCGGGCTGTGAGGAGGTGAACGCGTTCATCGTCCCCTGGATGGCGTCGGTCTCGATGTGCTCGACCTTCTGGTCCGGATCGAGCTCCGACAGGTCCATGTCGAGGAAGCCGGACAAAAGCGCCAGCGTCGCCTCGACGTCGACGTTCTCCTTGTAGGAGTCGTACTTCGCTTCCGCGATGGCCTCGGTCTCGCCGACGACCGGGACGACGCCGATGAAGAACCGGAGGCTCTCGGGGTCGCGCCCGGCGTCGGCCGCGCGCGCCTTCACGTCCTCCATGTACTCGACGACGCCCTCCTCGGTGGGCTGGCTGGCGAACACCGCCTCCGCGTTGCGCGCGGCGAAGTCGCGGCCGTAGTCGGAGGACCCGGCCTGATAGATGACGGGGGTGCGCTGCGGCGAGGGCTCGCAGCCGTGCGGACCGGGGACCGAGAAGTGCTCGCCCTCGTGGTCGACGGCGTGGACCTTCTCGGGGTCGGTGTAGCGGCCGGCCTCGCGGTCGACCTCGACGGCGTCGTCCTCCCACGAGTCCTCCCACAGGGCGTAACAGACGTCGAGGAACTCCGCGGCGCGGTCGTAGCGCGTCTCCTTGTCCATGCGTTCGTCGAGCCCGAGGTTCGCGGCCGCGGACTCCAGGTAGGAGGTGACCACGTTGAGCGCGACCCGGCCGTCGGTGAGGTGGTCGAGCGTGGAGAACTCCCGCGCGAGCTGGTAGGGGTGCGTGTAGGTGGTCGAGCGCGTGACCGCGAAGCCGAGGTCGTCGGTCACCTCCGCCATCGCGGGGACGACGAGCTGCGGGTCGTTCGCCGGCGTCTGGACCGCCTTCTCGACGGCGGTCTCGCGGTCGTCGCCGTACACGTCGTAGATGCCGCGCACGTCGGCGAAGAACACCGCGTCGAACCCGCCGCGCTCGGCGGTGCGGGCGACCTCGGTCCAGTACTCCCGGTCGGTGTACCGGTGCGACTGGTCGCCCGGATACGTCCACGACCCCGGCGAGACGTGCTCGACGGAGTTCATGGTGAAGAGGTTGAAGCGCATCTGCTCGGACATGCGCCGCGATACGCCCCCCACGCGGTAAACCTCGGAGAAAGTGGCGGTGTTTGTGGCTATCTCGCCCGCCCGCGCGGCGACCGTCACCGACGTCGGCAATCCGTGCGGGAGTCCGGCGATGTGTGCCGACTTCGGTACCCGGCGCGAGTCCCGTTCCGGCGGCGCCGACTCGCAAACCCCTAAGGCCCGGCCGTCCAAGCACGGGTATGGTCGAAGCCCCACAAACCGACGAAGGGTGGTACGCCCTCCACGACTTCCGGACGGTCGACTGGGACGCGTGGCGGGACGCCCCGGAGCGAGAACGCGAGCGGGCGGTCGAGGAGGGCGAGCAGTTCCTCGTCCACCGCGAGGCGGTCGCGGACGCCGACGCCGGCGACTCCGCGGTCTTCGGCATGGTCGGCCACAAGGCGGACCTGCTGTTCGTCCACTTCCGGCCCGCGCTCGACGACCTCTCGGCCATCGAGCGCCGGTTCGAGGACACTGCCCTCGCGAAGTTCACCGAGCGCGAGACCTCCTACGTCTCCGTCACCGAGGTATCGGGCTACGTCTCCGACGACTACTTCGAGGGCAACGAAGAGGAGATCGACGAGGGCCTGCGCCGCTACATCGAGGGGAAACTCAAGCCCGAGATCCCCGACGACGAGTACGTCTCCTTCTACCCCATGAGCAAGCGCCGCGGCGAGGAGTACAACTGGTACGACCTCTCCTTCGAGGACCGGGCGGAGCTGATGTCCGGCCACGGCGACGTGGGGCGGGAGTACGCCGGGAAGATCAAGCAGGTGATCGCCTCCTCCGTCGGCTTCGACGACCACGAGTGGGGCGTCACCCTGTTCGGCTCCGACCCCGCCGACATCAAGGACATCGTCTACGAGATGCGCTTCGACGAGGCCTCCTCCCGGTACGGCGAGTTCGGCGAGTTCTACGTCGGCCGCCGGTTCCCGCCCGCGGACCTCGGCGCGTTCCTCGACGGCGCGAAGGTGCCGACCGCGGACCACGACGAGGACCGGACCGGCACCTGTCCGGCGAGCGAGGACGAGCGCGGAGATGGTCACGGGGGACGCGCTCACGGCGAGGGCGGCGCCGCCCACGGCGACCACCCGCACGGCTCCGGCTCCGGCGGGCAGGGCGACCACCCGCACGGCTCCGACGAGGGCGGGAGCGACGGCGGGGGCCACGACCACGGCAACCACGGCGGCGGCGACCACGCCGGCGGCGAGACCGCGAGCGGCCACGGCGGCGACGCGAACGCGGAGTCGATCCGTGGCGAACTCGCGGACCTGGACATCTACGCGGGCCAACCCCACGGCGAGGACGTGTTCGCGACCGTCCTCTACAGCGAGGCCGACCCCGACGAGCTGTTCGAGGAGGTCGAGGGGCTCCGCGCCAACTTCGACCACTACGGCACGCACGTCAAGACCGCCGTCTACGAGGGGCGCGCGACCGACCGCGCCGCGGTCGTCTCCATCTGGGACACCGCCTCCGCGGCCGAGACCGCCGCGGGGTTCCTCTCGGAGCTCCCCGAGGTCGTCGCCCGCGCGGGCGAGGAGTCCGGCTTCGGGACGATGGGCATGTTCTACACCGTCAAGCCCGACCACCAGGAGGACTTCGTGGAGAAGTTCGACGCGGTCGGCGAGAAGCTCGAGGGGATGGACGGGCACTTCGAGACCGACCTGATGGTCAACGTCGAAGACGAGAACGACATGTTCATCGCGAGCCAGTGGGCCGCCAAAGAGGACGCGATGGCCTTCTTCCGCTCGGACGACTTCCGCAACACCGTCCAGTGGGGCCGCGACGTGCTCGCGGACCAGCCGCGGCACGTGTTCCTGGCCTAGAGGCCGCGGCTCCCCCGCGAACCGACCGCGGCCGGTCGCGGGCGGTTTTCGAACCGGTCGCTACGACCCGCCCGGCAGCAGGTCCTCGTAGCGCGCGCCGGTCTGTTTCAACGTCTCCGTCGAGTAGAGGCGCTCGTGGTCGAACGGGAGGTGGTCGGCCGCGAGCTCGTCCACCTTCGCGTCGACCGCCGCGGCCTCGCGGCCGTGGATCATCGTGAACAGGTTGTACGGCCAGTCCTGATCCGGCCGCCGCGGCCGGTGGTAACACAGCGTCACGTACGGGAGGCGGCCGACCGCCTCGCCGCGGGCGTCGAGTTCGTCGTCCGGCACGTCCCAGACGACCATGCAGTTGTTCTGAAAGCCCGTGACGACGTGGTTGACGACGCAGCCGATGCGCTTGATGCAGCCGTCCGCGCGCAGGCGCTCGACCGCCGCGAGCACGTCCGCGACCGTGGCGGTCCCGTCCGCCCCGAGCGCGTCGTCGACCGCGGCCGCCACGTCGCGGTAGGGGGTCTCCGAGAGCGGGAAGCCGTCCTGGATCTCCAGCAGGAGCGCGGCCTCCAGCGGCGTGAGGTCGCCGCGCGCCTCCTCCGAGATGCGGGTCGCGGAGACCGCGGTCTCCGAGAGCGACTCCCGCGCGAACCGGTCCCCGTTGACGACCGGGAACTCCAGGTCGATGTAGTAGTCCGTCAGCATCGGGAGGACGAGGACCTCACAGCCGGTCTCCGTCTCGATGTCGTCGATGATCGCGTCCCGCTTCTCGCGGGAGGCCGCGGTGACGACGAACCACATGTTCCACTCGTGGTCGCGGCGGTAGTTGTGGTTCACCTGCGGGTGGGCGTTGATCGCGTCCGCGACGTCCCCGAAGCGGTCCTCGGGCGCCCGCACGGCCGCGAGCGTCGAGGAGCCGATGACCGGCGGGTTGAGGACCGCCCCGAACCGCCGTAAGACGCCGCGCTCGCGCAGGTCGCGCACGCGGTCGAGGACATCGGCGCCGGTCAGGTCCGCGCCCGTCTCGGCGGCCAGATCGGCGGCGACCGCGTCGAAAGGTCGCTCCGTCACGGGGAACCCGCTCTGGTACTCGTCGATCAGGCGCGCGTCGACGGCGTTCAGTCCGGCGCGCCAGTCCGCGTCGAGGCTCATTGGTGGTGGTTGGGGACGGGCGTACCTACGGGTTTCGGAGCCGGAGCGAGCGGGTGGCGGTTCCGGATCGGTTGTGGAGCTTGTTGGGTGGGTCCGAAACGTCTCGAAAGACGCAGCCGGCCCTCCGTCCGACGTATTTTCTGTGACTGCTACAGATCCTGCTGATCTGGACAGCAACACTCAGAACGCCCCAGCCGGCTCTCCCTGCTACTGATCTCGTTTTGTCGTAGATCCTGTTGCTTGGAACAGCACCGTCCAGAAAGCCCCAGCCGGCTCGACCGCGCCGGGTTCCGGCAGACGGTCCGGGCTGCCTGCAGTAGCGGGCTGCCGGGCTGCGACTGCCGTCGTCCCACTCGGCAAGCTCGCGGGACCCTCGCTGCGCTCCTCGCTCTCCGCTTGGC
>NZ_JBNLIA010000015.1:0-133227 GCF_050122995.1 Haloparvum alkalitolerans | reverse complement strand
GGCGGCGCGGCCGCCTACGGTGCGGTGCGGTTTCGCGGCCGCGCCGCCGCCGAGGCTGGGGAGGTGCGAGGCTGCGGGGCGATGGCGGTGCAGAGCGGTCGCGGTGGGTGGGACTGAAAGGGGCAGTCGGCTCGATCCGGCCCCGACGACGTAAGCACCGCAGCGGGCGTTGCGGAGAGCGAGGAGCGCAGCGAGGCGCGGCCGGTCGAGCCGGCTGGGGCTTTCTGGGTGGTGCTGTCCAGATCAGCAGGATCGGCAACAGTCACAAAAACACCGCCCAGTGACAGAAAACAGACAAAAAACCATCTCTATACCCAGTATCGCGTTTTTCGTCAAAGGGGCGTTCGCGGCCGGTTCCCCACGTTTTTACTCCGCGGTCGCGGATCCGGGCGGTATGGCAACACGGCTTCCGGAGACGGAGTTCGACGCCCGACTCGCGGAGATCCGCGGCAAGCTCGCGGACACGGATGCGGACGCGGGCGTCTGGTTCGGCGCGACCAGCATCGAGTACCTCACCGGCTTCCACCACATCCAGACCGAGCGCCCGGTCGTGCTCGCGGTGACCGACGACCGCGTGGCGGTGACGGTCCCCCGGTTGGAGGTCGAGCGCGTCGAGCCGAACCCCCGGATCGACGCGGTGCATCACTACTTCGACTATCCGGGCGGGAAGCCCATCGAGACCGCGGTGGAGATGCTCCGGGGGCTCGACGTCGCGGCGGTCGCGGCCGACGGCGACGGCGCGCCGGGCGTGATGGGCTACGAGGGGCCGGCGCTGTCGGAGTTCCTCGACGTGGAGACGCAGTCGTGGGTCGACCGCATGCGCTGGGAGAAGACCGACGCGGAGGTCGACCTCGTCCGCGAGTCGGCCAAGTGGGCGAACCTCGGCCACCGCTACCTCGCGGACTACACCGAGGTCGGCGCCCACCCCGCGACCGTCTCACAGCGCGCGTCGACGGACGCCTCGCGCGCGATGCTGGACGCGCTCGGGGACACCTACAGCGTCCGCGTCCGGGGGAGCGGCCCGGTCCACGCCGGCTACATCTCCGGCGCCGAGACCGCGCTCCCGCACGGCCACACGCCCAACGAGCGCCTCGCGGAGGGCGACGTGCTGATCACGGGCGCGTCCGCGAACGTCGACGGCTACAACTCCGAGCTGGAGCGCACCATGTTCGTCGGCGACTACACCGACGAGCAGGAACACTACTTCGAACTGATGAAGGAGGCACAGGAGGTCGCCATCGACGCGCTCGGGCCGAGCGTCCCGGTCTCGCACGTCGACGAGCAGGTGTTCGCGTACGCGGACGAGCAGGGGATCGCGGACCTCCTCCAGCACCACACCGGCCACAACATCGGCCTCGGCGGCCACGAACCGCCGTACATCGACCGCGGCTGGGACGAGCGCTACGACGGCGCGGACGTCGAGATGGCGCCCGGCCACATCTACACCATCGAGCCGGGGATCTACACCGACGAGTACGGCTACCGCCACTCCGACACCATCGCCATCACCGAGACCGGCGTCGAGTGGCTGACGCACTTCCCGCGCGACATCGAGTCGAACACGATCTGAATGGCGGGGCGTCGTGCGGACCTCCACCTCGACGGCGAGCGCGTCTCCCTGATCGACGGGCACAACGACACCGTCCTGCGCTGTACCGACGGGGACAGGCGGACCGAGGCCGCCGCGGAGGTCGGGGTCGCCCCCGAGAACGTCCCCGGCGTCGACGCGGCGTTTCTGGAGGGCGGTGCGGGCGGCCACCTCGACCTCCCGCGCGCGCTCGAGGCGGGGCTCGCGGCGGGGCTGTTCGCCACCTTCGTCCCGAACGCCGCGGACCCCGCCTTCGAGGAGGGGTCGGTCGACTACGCGGCCGGCGAGGTGCCGCCCGCGGTCGACCCCGCGGTCGCCCGCGACGTGGTCCTCGAGCAACTCGCCGCGCTTCACCGGTGGGACCGCGCGAGCGACCGCTTCCGGCTGATCCGGGACGGAGCCGACCTCGACGCGTGTCTGGAGGCTCCCGGCGACGTCCTCGGCGCGGTGCCGCATCTGGAGGGCGCGGCGGCGGTCGCCCCGGACCTCGCGAATCTCGACCTGCTGTACGCCGCGGGGCTGCGCTCGGTCGGCCTCGTCTGGTCGCGGCCGAACGCCTTCGCCGAGGGCGTCCCCTTTCTGCACGACGCCTCCCCGGACACGGGTTCGGGGCTGACCGACGCCGGTGAGTGCCTCGTCCGCGCGTGCAACGAGCGCGGGATGGTCGTCGACTGCGCGCACCTCAACGCGGCCGGGTTCTGGGACGTGCTGGACGCCTCCGACGACCCGCCGGTCGTGACCCACGCCTGCGCGCACGCGGTCTGTCCGTCCAGCCGGAACCTCACCGACGAGCAGCTCCGGGCAGTCGGGGAGCGCGACGGCGTCGTCGGGCTCACCTTCGGCACGGGCTACCTCCACCCCGAAGGCGACCGGGACGCGACCGTCGGACTCGACACGGTCGTCGACCACGTTGACGCGATGGTCGGCGCGGCCGGGGTCGACGCGGTCGCGCTCGGATCGGACTTCGACGGCGCGTCGATCACCGACGCCGTCGGGGACGTGGCCGGGCTCCGCGACCTGCTCGACGCGCTCCGCGAGCGCGGCTACGACGAGCCCGCGGTCGAGAAGGTGGCGTGGCGCAACTGGCGGCGCGTGCTGACGGAGACGCTCGACGGCCGCGGTCGATAAATGCCGCCCCGGCCACGGGGACTGAACCCACCGACAGGTTCAACCCGGCCTTCCACCTACTGCCGGCAACGTGGCCGTAACGTTCGACCTGTTCGGGACGCTCGTCGACGTCTCCTATCCGACGGACCCGGCCGAAGCGGTGGCTCGGGAGCTGGAGGCGCGCGACGTGGCCGTCCCCGACGACTGGCACGTCGCCTACGGGGAGCGACACGTCGACGCCCCGGAGGGCGCCGAGGTTCCGCTCCCCGCACACGTCGCCCGGGCGCTGTCGTCCCGCGGCGTCGACGCGCCGGAGAACGTCGCCCGACACGCGGTCGTCGCGGCGTTCGACCCCGAGGTGACCGTCCGAGAGGGCGCGCACGCGGCCGTACGAAGCGCCGCGGAGCGCGGCCCGGTCGGCCTGCTCTCGAACTGCTCCGTCCCCGAGCTCGTCTCGCGGACCCTGATCCGGGCGGACCTCCGCGGCGAGTTCGACGCCGTCGTCTCGAGCGTCGCCTGCGGCTGGCGGAAGCCGCACCGGAAGGCGTTCGAGCGCGTCGCCGACGAACTGGGCGTCGCGCCCGCTGCGCTGACCCACGTCGGCGACGACCCGACGGCCGACGGCGCTGTCGCCGACCTCGGCGGCCGGTTCGTCGACGTGACCGAGACCCCCCTCGCGCGGCTCCCGGAGCGACTGGAGGCACCGTAGCGTGCCCGCCGCGGCCGCCGCCGCGGTCGCGCTCGCGGCGGTTCTCGACCGTCTGTTCGCGGAGCCGCCGGCGCGCCTGCACCCCGTGGTCTGGCTCGGCAAGCCCGTCGGCGCCGTCGACCGCCGCTTCCGCGGCTCCGCGCTCGCCGGCCTCCTCGCCGCCGCGGCGTTCCCGCTCGCGTTCGCCGGCGCGGCCGCCGCCGTGGTGTGGGCCGGCGGCGCCCTCGCGGCCGGCGTCGCTCCGCGGGGACTCGGCCTCCCCGTCGCGACCGCAGCCGCCGCCGTCCTCGCCGGGCTGGTGCTGTTCTCCTGTTCGAGCCTGCGGATGCTGCTGGACGCCGCGAGCGAGGTGGTGGCGCTGTCGGCGACGGACCTCGACGCGGCGCGGGACGCGCTCCCGGCGCTGGCCGGCCGCGACCCGAGCGACCTCTCCGCGGCGGCGGTGCGCTCGGCCGCCGTCGAGAGCGCCGCGGAGAACCTCGCCGACGGACTGGTCGCGCCACTGCTGGCGTTCTCGCTGGCGGCGGCCGGGGCGTCGCTTCTCGGCGCGTCGACGCCGTTCCTCGCGCTCCCGCTCGCCGCCGCCGCCGCGGCGTGGGTGAAGGGGGTGAACACGCTCGACTCCATGCTCGGCTACCGCGAGAAGCGGGCGGGGCGGGCGCCCGCGCGTCTCGACGACGCGGTCATGTGGCTCCCCGCTCGGACGAGCGCGCTCTGTCTCGGAGTGGCGGCGCGGTCGCCGGGCGCCGTCGCCCGGGCCCGCGAGTGGGCTCGCGTTCCCGCCTCGCCGAACTCCGGGTGGCCGATGGCGACCGCGGCGGCCGCCCTCGACGTGCGCCTCCGGAAGCCGGGCGCCTACGACCTGAACCCCGACCGGGATCTGCCCGACGTCGAGACGGCCGCCGACGGGGTTCGCCTCGTCGGGCGAGCGGGCTGGACCGCGGTCGCGCTCGCGGGGGTGACCGCGGCCGTATGACCGGCGCGGACGGCCCGAGCGACGACGCCGACCCGAGCGACGGCGCCGACCGGCCCGCGGCGCCGACCGGGCGCGCCGAGCCGATCCCCGCGCTCCGCGGTGCGTTCGGTTTTCTGACCCGATTTCCGGTCCCGGGCGGAGAGCTCGCGGACTGGGACGCGTTCCGGCGGTCGCCGTGGACGCTCCCGGTTGTCGGCGCAGTTCTGGGGGCGGTTGCCGGCCTCGCGTTCGCGCTCCCGGTCCCCGCACCGACCGCCGTCGCGGCGTACCTCCTCGCGCTCTACCTGCTCGGCGGGATCACGCACGCGGACGGGCTGGCCGACCTCGGCGACGCGCTGTCCGTCCACGATCCGGAGAAACGGCACGCCGTCCTGAAGGACGCCGAGACGGGCGTCGGCGGCGTGCTCGCGCTCGGGGTGACGCTCGCGGCGCTGACGCTCGGCGCGGTGGGTCTCGCGACCACGGCCGCGGCCGCCGGCGTGGCGTTCCGGATCGCCCTCGCCGCCGAGGTCGGCGCGAAACTCGGCATGGCGCTGCTCGTCTGTCTCGGCGGGCCCGCCCACGAGGGGCTCGGCTCACAGCTCGTCGGCGTCGTCGGGCCGCTGTCGGCGGTCCCGGCGGTCGTCGTCGCCGCGCCGGTTCTGCTCGCGCCGCCGACCGGCGCGCTCCCGGCGCTTGCGACTGCGCTACTTGCCGGGCCCGCGGTCGCGCTGGCGGTGCTGGCCCGGAGCGATCGGTGGGTCGGCGGCGTCAGCGGCGACCTGATCGGCGCGGCGAACGAACTCGGGCGCGCGGTCGCGCTCCACGCGGGGGTGGTCGCGTGGGCGCTGACGTGACGGGCGACCCGGAGCCGGTCCACGAGCCGGTCCCGGCGGTCCTGCTGTGTGGCGGGCGCGGAACCCGGCTCTCCGGCGCCGACGCGCCGTCCGCGGTCCGGGACGCCGAGAAGCCGATGCTCCCGATCGCCGGCGAGCCGATGGTCGCGCGCGTCCTCGACGCGCTGCTCGCCGCGGAGCGGGTCGGGGTCGTCCACGCGGTCACCTCCCCGCACACGCCCGCAACGGCGGGGTTCCTGGAGGACCGAGCGACGGCCGCCCGCTCCGACGAAGAGGGCTCGCGCCCCGTCCGCGTGATCGAGGGTTCCGGCGAGGGGTACGTCGCTGACCTCGACGCCGCGATCTCGCGCGTGGGAACGCCCGCCGTCACGGTCGCCGCGGACCTTCCCCTCCTTGCGCCCGCGGACGTGGACGACGCGGTCGCGCACGCGGCGGGCGACTCGCTCGCGGTCTGTGTCCCCGCCGCCCTGAAGCGGTCGCTCGGGGTCAGCGCGGACACGACGTTCTCGGCCGCGGACGCGGGCTCCGGGGAAGGCGAGGTGATGGACGGCGCGGGCGACGACCGCGAACTCGCCCCCACCGGCCTGAACGTCGTCGGCGAGGGCGACGACCGGCTTCGGGTCCGCGAGGACGCGGCCGGCCGGCGGCTCGCGGTGAACGTCAACCGCCCCCGGGACGCTGCGGTCGCTGATCGGCTGCTTTCCGAGGGCGAGTGAGTCGGAGCGAACCCCCGTGTTGGGGACCGTGTTCGGGCTGTTTCTGCGTCTGTTGCGGACGTTGTTGATCTGGACAGCAACACCTCGAAAGCCCCAGCCGGCTGCCCCTTTCAGTCCCGCCCCGCACCGCGACCGCAGCCTCACGCCCCCCCAGCCTCGCCGCGGCCGCGGTCGCGCGACCGCACCACAGCGCGACCGCGGTCGCGGGCTCCCTCGCGCGCGTTTCTCGCGCGCGCCGACAGCACAGCATCACAACAGCCCAGTACCGCAACAGCACCGTACCGCAACAGCACAGCACCACAACAGCACCGTCTCCACAACAGGATCACCTCACGGCGTCGTTCACGTCACGCTAACGCGGTGTGTCCCCTCAGATCCCCTTGCCCATCAGGTGGCTACGGAGCACGTCGGGCGTCTTCACGCCGCTCTCGGTGTTGATCAGGACGACCTCGTCGTCCGGGTCGAAGAAGTCCTCCTGTGCGAGGGCCCACGCGCCCGCGGGAGCGACCCCGCCCGCGGCGCCCATCTCCAACACCTCGTTCTGCGCGACGGTCACCGCGCTCTCGAGGATGTCGTCGTCGCTCGCGGTGACGCCGCGGCCGCCCGTCGCGCGGACCGCCGCGACCGCGGCCGCACCGCCCGCGGGGTCGGGGATCTCCAGTTCGCCGCAGATCGTGTCCGGCGTCTCCCACGGCTCCGGCGCGTCGAGACCGCGGTCCAGCGCCGCGGAGACCGGCGCGCACCCCTCGGGCTGGGCGGCGACCAGCGTCGGCACCGCGTCGAGAAGCCCCAGCTCGCGGAGCTCGCGGAACCCCTTCTCGAGCCCGACGATCAGCTCCCCGGTGCTGGTCGGGACGACGACCGCGTCGGGCACGTCCCACGCGCGGTCCGCCGCGATCTCGTAGGCGACCGTCTTCGCTCCCTCGTGGCGGTAGGGGGTGGTGAACGCCCCCAGGTCCGTGTAGTCGGTCGCGAACTGCTCGTCGACGGCCGCCGCGGCGTCCGGGAAGCGGCCGCCGACGACGCGCATCTCGCCGCCGTGGACGTTCGTCATCGCCTTGTTCGAGAAGGCGCACCGCGAGGGGACGAACGCGTACGACCGCAGGCCCGCGCGGCCGGCGTACGCAGCCATCGACTGCCCCGAGTTGCCGGGCGTCGCGGCCGCGAGCGGCTCCACGTCACGGGACGCCGCGTGCTCGCTCGCGGCCGCGACCGCGAGACACATCCCGCGGTCGTGGAACGTTCCGGTCGGGTTGCGCGCCTCGTCCTTTATCAGCACCTCGCCGACGCCGAGTTCGCCGGCGAGCCGGTCGGCGCTCACGAGCGGCGTCCCCCCCTCGGCCGCCCCGGGGAGCGCCGCGGCCGGGAACGGTAGCAGCGCGTCGAACCGTCCGACTCCGCGGCCGCGTGCGGCCTCGGAAGCCGCCTCGCGGAACGCCGCCGAATCGACGGCGTCGTAGTCGTAGGTCGGGTCGAGCGACCCGTCACACTCCGGGCACCGGCCGGCCGTCGTCGCGTCGTGGACGGCGCCGCAGCCTCGGCACTCCAGCCCCTCGAACGCGTCCGTCGTCTCCATGCACGGCCCTTGTGACAGCGGCGACTAAGCCCTTCCCGTCTCGGCTCGCTCGGCCGCGGGAGCGGACCGCCGCCCTCCGCCGCCGGGACTTTTGGCCCCGCGCACCCAACGACGGGCATGGACGACGACTCCGAGGTCGCGGTGGTCGGCGGGGGGCTCGCGGGGCTGACGGCGGCCGCCCGGCTGGCCGAGCGGGGCCGCGACGTGACCCTCTTCGAGCGCCGCGAGCGCGTCGGTGGCCGCGTTCGGAGCCGGACCGTCGACGGGTTCACGCTCGACCGCGGGTTCCAGGTGCTGTTCACCGCCTACCCGGCGGTCCGCGAGGAACTCGACCTCGACGCGCTCGACCTCCGGCGGTTCGCGCCCGGCGCGACGATCTGTCGCGATGGGTCCCGAGCCGTCCTCTCCGACCCGATCCGGGACCCCCGCCACGCGGTCGAGTCCGCGCTGAACCACGAGGTACCGCTGACCGACAAGCTCCGGACGCTCGCGCTCAGACACGACCTCCTCCGGCGCCCCGAGGTGGAGTTCTTCGTCGGTCCGGACGAGTCGATCCGCGAGTACCTCGACGAGTGGGGGTTCTCCGACGCCTACGTCGAGCGCTTCGTCGAGCCGTTCTACGGCGGGATCACGCTCGACCGGAGTCTCTCGACCTCCTCGCAGGTGTTCGAGTACACCTTCCGCGCGATGAGCCGCGGCGGAATCGCGGTGCCGGCTGCTGGCATGGCCGCGGTCCCCGACCAGTTGGCGGCCCGCGCGAGCGAGGCCGGCGCGCGGATCGAGACCAGTCGCGAAGTCGTCCGGATCGACGCCGAGGGCGGCGAGGAAGGGGGGAGCGCCGACGGCGCGGACGCGACCGTCTCCTTCGCTGACGGCACCGCCCACGCCGCGGACGCCGTCGTCGTGGCCGCGGACCCGAAGACGGCGCGCCGACTGACCGACGTGCGCTCGGTCCCGACGGAGGGCGTCGGTTGCGTCTCCGCGTGGTACACGCTTCCGGAGGGAGCCACCTTCGAAGCCGGCGGTCGGATCCTTCTCAACGCGGGCGACGAGCGGCCGAACACGGTCGTCCCGATGTCCGACGTCGCGCCGGAGTACGCGCCCGACGACCGCGCGCTGATCAACGCGACGTTCGTCGACGAGGCGGCGCCCGACGCCGACGACGGAACGCTCCACGCGGCGACCCGCGAGGCGCTGGCGTCGTGGTTCCCCGAGCGCTCCTTCGAGGGACTGGAGCCCGTCGCAGTCGACCGGATCCCGTTCGCACAGTTCGCACAGCCGCCGGGGTTCCGGGCGGACCTGCCGAGCGTCGACGACCCCGACGGGCCGGTGTGTCTGGCCGGCGACTACACCGAGTGGTCCTCGATACAGGGTGCGATGGCGAGCGGGCGGGCCGCGAGCGACGCGGTCGCGGAGCTGTTGGCGGAGTGAGAGCCTCGGTGGTCCGGACGGCTACCGGGTCCCCCGAGTCTCCGGGACCGGATCGACCGAAGCCTCTCCCTCGACGTGTGCGCTCGCGGTGGCGTACGCCTCGCGGACGCGCCTGAACGCCGCCTCGTCGCCCCCCTGGTCGGGGTGGACCTCCTTGACGCGCTCGCGGTAGGCCCGCTTGACCGCCGCGGCGTCCGCGGTTCGCGGGACGCCGAGTTCGTCGAACGCGGCCGCGACCGGATTCGGCGTCCGGCGGGCCCGCGGTTCCGGTTCGGGCACGTCGAAGGGGAGCCGCCGGCCCAGCGAGTGGCCGGGGAGTTCGTGCTCGGCGAGCACGGCGCTGACACCGGCCTCGCGCAGTCGGAAGTAGTCGTGTGCGTCGAAGGTGATCGCCACCTCGCGCTCGGGGAGGAAGAACGGAACCGTCACGCCGTCGACCGCGTGGTTCTCGCGGACGCGCTCCCCGATGGAGCGCAGGTAGTCTCGCACCTCCATCCGTCGGCGTTCGGCGCCGTCCACGCTGGGCCCGCCGCCGGCGCGGTTGCGAGCCGGGAACAGCCGGTCGGCGGCGTAGAAGGTCGCGGCGACGACGCCGGTCGCGGCAAGCCCCAGCGCGACGCCGACGAGCAGCCACGCCGGCAGGAGTCGGACGATGTCGACGACCACACCCCGCGTAGGGACGCGGGGCTCAAGAACCTCTCGTCGGTGTCAGTCGTCGCTAGCACGGCAGAACGGAGGTCGCGAGTGCGGTCCGGCCGACTCAGAGCATGCCCTGCGACTTCAGCCCCTCGATGACGTCGTCGACGAGGGAGTCCACGTCGGCGTAGGGGAACTCCTGTTCGCTGCCCAACTTGGCCGCGAGCTCCATCGCGGTGAAGCTCACGTCGCCGGCCTCGAACTTCGTCGCCGGACCGTCCGGCAGCGCCGGAACGAGGTCCATCTGGCTGTCGACCGGAAAGTCTGCGCCCTCGAAGGCGTCGCGGAACTGTGCACGGAGTTCGGCTTCGACGTCAGTCATGTCTCCACGTCCAGCCACGGACCGCAAAAGCGTTCCGGAACAACGGTAAACTGGTTCTTGGTGGATCCGTGCGCGGATCCGGGTCGGCGTTCCGGAACCTCCGCGGTTATGTCGACGGAGCCGCCACGCTCGGGCATGTCGTTCGACTTCGACTTCGACCTGCTGCGCGAGTTGACCGAGGCGCGGGGCGTCCCCGGCTACGAGGACCGCGTCCGCGAGATCGTCCGCCGCGAGTTCGCGGAGAGCGTCGACCGCGTGCGCTCCGACGCGATGGGCAACGTCGTGGGCACGATCGAGGGCGAAAGTGACTACGCGGTCGCCGTCGCCGCCCACATGGACGAGATCGGCTTCATGGTCAGACACGTCACCGACGAGGGGTTCCTGCAGGTGGACCCGCTCGGCGGCTTCGACGCCCGCGTCCTGCGCGCTCAGCGCGTGACGGTCCACGCCGAGGAGGCGGATCTCACCGGCGTCATCGGGTCGGTTCCGCCGCACACGCTCACGGAGGAGCAACGCGAGGCGGACGACGAGGTCTCGGACGTCTACATCGACGTGGGCCGCGACGGCGAGGCGGTCGGGGACCTCGTCGACGTGGGCGACCTCGTGACGCTCGACCAGACGACCACGCGGATGGGCGACCGCGTGACCGGAAAGGCGCTCGACGACCGGGTCTGCGTCCTCGCGATGCTGGAAGCGGCGCGGCGGATCGAGGACCCGGCGGTGACGGTCCACTTCGCCGCGACCGTCCAGGAGGAGGTGGGCCTCCGCGGCGCCGAGGCGCTCGGCGTCGACATCGACCCCGACCTGGCGGTGGCGCTGGACGTGACCGTGGCGAACGACGTGCCGCAGATCCCCGACGAGGCCGACGCGGTCACCCGGCTGGGCGAGGGAGCCGCGATCAAGCTGAAGGACTCCTCGGTGATCACGAACCCGAAGGTGACGGCGCGGCTCCGGGACGTTGCGGCGGCGGAAGGGATCGACCACCAGACGGAAGTGCTGCCCGCGGGCGGGACGGACACGGCCGGGTTCCAGAACAGCGCGGGCGCGAAGCCGGTCGGCGCGCTGTCGATCCCGACGCGGTACCTCCACACGGTGACCGAGACCGCGGACGGCGACGACGTCGCGGCGACGATCGACCTGCTGACCGCCTTCCTGGAGTCGGAGACGGGGGAGAACGACTACACGTTCTGAGACCGGCACGGGTCGGCCGCGGCGCTCCGGCGGCGCCGCTCGACGATGGCGAACAGGCGGCGCACCGCTCCGCGTCCCCGGCGGCGCGCCGCGCGACCGCCTCGACGCGCCGAGGACTCCGTTCAGGTCACGGGGCGGGTTCGCCGCGTCATGGGTGATAAATGACCGGAGCGGTCCGAGCGGCGAACCAAAGTATTCACTACGGGGCGTCGCCAACCGGGAGGTATGAGTACGGACGACGTCTCCCGGCGCAGGTTTATGCGGACTGCCGGCGGGGCCGCGGCGGCGGGCGCGGCGGTCGGCGCGAGCGGCACGGCGGCCGCTCAGGAGGAGGAGCCCGACTGGCCGAGCGCGACCGAGGGCAACGTCAACAGCTACCAGGACGCCCGCGGACAGGACGAAGTGACGGTCTCGGTCGGTGCCGGCGACGGGCTGGCGTTCGACCCGACCAAGATCTGGGTCGACCCCGGGACGACGATCGTCTGGGAGTGGACTGGCGCGGGCGGCGACCACAACGTGCACGCGGTCGAGGGGCCGGCGTCATTCCAGAGCGAGATCGTCGGCGAGGAGGGCCACACCTTCGAGTACGAGACCAGCGAGGAAGACGTGGGGATCACCCACTACCAGTGTGACCCTCACCAGCAGGTCGGGATGCACGGCGGGCTCGCGGTCGGCAGCGACATCCCGACGGTGGACACGGGCGGCGGCGAGTCGAACGCCGTCTTCATCCCCGACGCCGCGAAGGCGCTCGGCGTGGCGACGTTCATCGCGATGGTCGCGACGCTCGGGCTCGCGTTCTTCTTCATCAGCTACGGCGGCGACGGCGGCGCGGCCCAGTAGGCCGTCTCGTCGCGCCGAGAAGCCGATCTCTGCCTTCGGTCAGGACTCCCCGTTCAGCAGCGACCGGTACCGTTCCAGAACCGTCTCAAGCACCGCGCCGTGGTCGTACTCGGCGTACGTCTCGTCGACGGTCCGGTGGTCGAGCGCGCTCGCGTCGGTGATCTCCGCCGCGAGTTCCGCGGGGCTGGTGACCAGGCTCGACCGCTCGCGCCCCTCCACCAGTTCGTGCGCGCTGGAGCCGGCCTGGTACTCCACGAGGCCGACGCAGCCGCAGGCGAGCGCGCGCAGGAGGTCGACCGCAAACGTCTCGCGCGTGGCGGTCCACGCCGCGACGTGCGCGCCGCGGAAGAGGGGGATCCGCTCCGCGACGGGCAGGTCGCCGAGGAACGTCACGCGGTCGTCGATCCGGAGGTCGCTCGCGGTGCGTTCGGCGGCGGCACGCTCGGGTCCGTCGCCGATCACCGCCGCGTTCCAGTCGCGGCCGCGGAGCTCCGCGAGTCCGAGCAGGAACGTCTCCACGTTGGCGTGCCGGTCGATCCGCCTGGAGTAGACCAGGTCGAAGCGGTCGTCGACCGGCGCGTCGCGGACCGCGTCGAAGTCGACGCTCTCGGGGACCACCGTCACCGCGTCGTCGCTCGCGCCGTGTTCCCACACCCGGGTTCTGACGGTCCTCGCGGGCGTGAGGACGGCGTCCGCGCCGCGGGCGGCGAGCCGGTAGCGGCCCGCGGCGTCCGTCGGGCGGTCGTCCCACCAGTCGACGACGACCGGGACGCGGAGGAGCCGCCCCGCGAGCTCCGCCGCGACCGCGCCGCCGGGCGGACTGTTGACCGCGTGGACGAGCTCGGGGCTCGCCCGGCGGAGCGCCGACGGCAGTGTCGCGACGAAGCGGGCGGGCGCCGGCTCCCGGGTCACTCGCCGGTAGGTGATCCCGTCCTCCTCGAAGGCGTCGTGGTCGCCGCCCCACCACTGCGCGCACAGCCACGTCACGCGGTGGCCGCGGTCGGCGAGCAGGCGGGCGAACCGTCGCGTCCGGGTCCGGGCGGGCGTCTCCCCGTGGTGGGGAGTGAACAGCGAGACGAACGCGACGCGCATGCCCGAGCCAACCGCGTGCCCCGACATAAATGCCGGCGGTTCCGGCGACGCGGTTTCGGTCGACCGCGGGATGAGGCGCCCGTCGGCGACGGTCCCCGACGGCCGCCTCCGTTCGAAAGGCGGTCGCACCCTCGCCCACCCGAAGGGGTTTGCCCCGGGCGAGCGAAGCGGTCGCATGGAGCAGTACGACGTCGACCGCTACCTCAACGTCCGCAGCGCCGGCGGAGCCAGCCTCGGTCCCGACGGCCGGCTCTCGTTCCTGATCGACACGACCGGCACCTCGCAGGTCTGGTCGCTCGACGCGCCCGAGGCGTGGCCCGACCAGCACACCTTCTTCGAGGACCGCGTCGCCTTCGTGGACGCTTCGCCGGAGCGCGACGAAGCTGTCTTCGGCATGGACGAGGGCGGCAACGAGCGCGCGCAGCTGTACCGCCTCGACTACGCGACCGGGACCGTCACGAACCTCACGGAGCGCCCCGAGGCGAAACACCGGTGGGGCGGCTGGGCGAGCGAGGGCGACCGGTTCGCGTTCGCCTCGAACCGCCGCGACGAGGCCGTCTTCGACGTGTACGTGCAGGGTAGCGCGGAGACCGGGAGCGACGCGGACCTCGTGTACGAGGGCGACGGCTGGCTCTCGCTGGCCGGGTGGTCGCCGAGCGACGACCGCCTGCTCGTGGTCGAGGCCCACTCCTCGTTCGACCAGGACCTCCACGCGCTCGACGTGGCGAGCGGCGAGCTCCGCCACCTCACGCCCCACGAGGGCGACGTACGCTACGGGAGCGCCGAGTGGGGTCCCGACGGCGAGGCGGTCTACTGCGTCACCGACCGCGACTCCGACACCCTCCGACTGGAGCGGCTGGACCTCGAAACGGGCGAGTGGGACGTCGTCGCGGCCGGCGGCGAGTGGAACGTCGACGGCGTCTCGGTCGACGAGGACTCGCGCCGCCTGGTCTACTCTCGAAACGTCGAGGGGTACACGGAGCTGACGGTCGGCGAACTCGTCGCGCCCGACCGGATCGACGAACTTCCCGACCCGGACCTCCCCGAGGGCGTCGCCGGCGGCGTGAGCTGGGGCCCCGAGGGCGACCGCTTCGCCGTCTCCGCCTCGGGTCGGGGGACCAACGGGAACGTCTACGTCGTGGAGACGACCACCGGCGAGACGGAGCGGTGGACGAACGCCTCCACCGCCGGCATCCCGCCGGAGACGTTCGTGGCGCCGGAACTCGTGCGCTACCCGACGTTCGACGGCCGCGAGATCCCGGCGTTCTTCTCGGTGCCGGAGACGGAGCCGCCCGAGGGCGGCTACCCGGTCGTCGTGGACGTCCACGGCGGGCCGGAGTCACAGCGCCGGCCCTCCTTCGCGGGCGTGACGCAGTACCTGCTCAACCACGGCTACGCGGTGTTCGAGCCGAACGTCCGGGGGTCGTCGGGCTACGGGAAGGCGTACGCCGCCCTCGACGACGTGGAGAAGCGCATGGACTCGGTGCAGGACGTGCGCGCCGGCGTCGAGTGGCTCCACGACCACCCCGAGGTCGACCGCGACCGCGTCGTGGCGATGGGCGGCTCCTACGGCGGGTTCATGGTGCTGGCGGCGATGACGGAGTACCCCGACCTGTGGGCCGCGGGGGTCGACGTGGTCGGCATCGCGAACTTCGTCACCTTCCTCGAGAACACCGGCGACTGGCGCCGCTCCCTGCGCGAGGCCGAGTACGGCAGCCTCGAGGCGGACCGCGAGTTCCTGGAGTCCATCTCGCCGGTCAACAACGTCGACCGCATCGCCGCGCCGCTGTTCGTCCTCCACGGCGCGAACGACCCGCGCGTCCCGGTCGGCGAGGCCGAGCGCATCGTCGAGGGCGCCCGCGAGCAGGACGTGCCGGTCCGGAAGTTGATCTTCGAGGACGAGGGCCACGGCTTCTCGAAGCTGGAGAACCGCAAGGAGGCGTACCGCGCGGTCGTGGAGTTCCTCGACGAACACGTCTGAGGGCCGGCGGTTTTTGGACCACTCGGAGGCTCAGAGGTCCCGTCTCAGACCACGTCGCCGCGCACCGAGGTCCCCTCGCTCTCCGCGCGTTCGGCGGTCACGGCCTCGGCGGCCGCGGCCGCCGCCTCGGGGTCGGCGCCCATCCCCTCGAGTGCCGCCTCGAGTGTCGGCATGGCGAACGACCCCTCGCGAAGCTTCTCGAACGCCTCCGGGTCGCGTTGCCCCTCCGCCCACAGGCAGACGCCGCGGGGGTCGAGCACCTCGTCGTACGCCTCGCGCGCGAGCGCGCCGCGGAGCCGCTGGGTCACGTTGTCGCCGAAGCCCGTGTTGCACACCTCGAGGTGGACCGGCTCCGTGACCCCGTCGAGCAGGTGGGCGGCCAGGCACTTCTCGGGCGCCGCGTAGCCGTTGTCGCTCGCCCGGATCCACTCGGGGTGGGCGGCCGCCCACTCCGCGCGGACGGTGCTGTCGATCCCCTTCACGCCGTACTCGGCCTCGAAGTCAGTCGCGTCGGCGGCGCCGTCGTCGCCCGCCGTCGCCGACGCGTCGCCGCCCGCCGTCGCCGCCGCACCGGCGCCGCTCCGGCCGCCGCCGAACAGCACGTCCTTGGTCACGTACACGTCGAGGCGCTCGACGGGGTCGAGCCCGAGCGCCACGTCGCCGTACACCCACACCTCCCGGACGGGGACGGGCATCGTCTCGGTCGCGACCGTCTCCACGACGGACGCCGCGCGGTCGACGGCGGTCTCGCGGTCCATGTGCACCAAATTGGCGACGGGGGGTGAAACGGATTTCGTCCGCGGTTCGCGGCGCTACTTCTCGATGATCGACTCCTCGACGGTCTCGCCGAAGTGCCGCGCCACGTCCTCGTAGTAGCAGAGCACCTCGTCGCCCGGCTCCAGGTCCGTGACCGCGACGCGGCCCCCGCGGGTCGGGACCTTGATCGTCTCGGCGTTCTGGAGCAGCGTCTCGACGCGGTCGGTCCCCTCCGCGGTCTCGACCTCGGCCTCGACGCGGAACATGGGCCGTTTCTCGATCTTCACGCGGCCGACGATGGCCTCGCGGGTGTGCCCCTCGGTGTCGACGACCTGCACGTCGTCGCCGGACTGCAGCTCCGCGAGGTACTTCGTGCCGCCGTCGGGCGTGCGGACGTACGCGTGGACCGCACCGGCGTTGACCCGGAACGGGCGGGAGGCGACGTACGGCGACTCCGCGGTCTCGGCGTGGACGAAGAAGAGGCCGCGCGACATCGACCCGACGAGCATCCCCTCGTCGTGGTCGAGCAGGCTACCGGTGTCGATGCAGACGCGGTCGGCCATGCCGGTCGGCTCCACTTCCAGCACCTCGGCGTAGGTGAGCTCCAGCTGCTCGCGCTCGGCGGCGTCGCGGGCCTCCACGGCCCCGCGGATCTCGTCCGGGGAGTCCGAGTCGATCAGGACGCCGTCGGCGCCGGTCTCCAGCGTCTCGAAGGCCGTCCGGGCCTCGGCGGCGGTGGTCGCGCCCGCGATCAGGTGCGTCTCCTCGCCGACGCGGGCGATCAGGTTCTCCAGCGGGATGATCGTCCAGTCCTCGCCGATGACGACGGTGTAGTCGGCCTCGGCCGCGGCCTCCTCCGCGAACGCCTCGTACTCGGTGTCGAGGATCCGGACGTACGCGCCCTGCGCGCGGTCGTCGCGCCGCCGGAGCGTCGTCAGGTCCGCGGAGCCGGAGAAGTCATCGGGCAGGTCGATGGTGCCGTCGCCCTCGCTGTCCTTGCCGACGAAGTAGAGGTCCGCCTCCCCCTCGGGCTCGGCCGCGTCGACCACGTCCGCGTCCGAGCGGAACGCCGCTACGTTCACGTCGCCCAGCTCGCGGACCCGGGAGACGTCCCCCTCGTCCACGAGCACCCAGTCGACGCCGGCCTCGATGCCCGCGGTGATCCGCCGCTTCCGGTCCTCCCAGTCGCCGACGGCGTCGTCGGCCTTGACCCAGACGGTACGCGTCATTACCGAAGAGTCGCGGCCGCGCGGCTTCAAAACTGCGGAAGGTGCAGGCCGGTGCGGCCGGGATGCTGTGGTGGTGCTGGGACGGGCCGTGGGCGGCGCTGGGGCGGTGCTGTGGCGGCGCTGGGGCGGTGCTGTGGCGGTGCTGTGCTGTCGGCGCGCGCGAGAAACGCGCGCGAGGGAGCCCGCAGTCGCGGTCGCGCAGCAGCGCGGTGCGGTCGCGCGACCGCGGCCGCGGCGAGGCTGGGGAGGCGCGAGGCTGCGGTCGCGGTGCGGGGCGGGACTGAAAGGGGCAGCCGGCTCGATCCCGCCCGGACGACGCAAGCACTCGCGTCGGGTGTTGCGGAGAGACGCGAGCGCGCAGCGAGGCCCGGCGGGTCGAGCCGGCTGGGGGCTTTCTGGGTGTTGCTGTCCAGATCAGCAGGATCTACGACAGAACGATTTCTGTATGAGGGAGAGCCGGCTGGGGCTTTCTGGGTGTTGCTGTCCAGATCAGCAGGATCTACGACAGAACGATTTCTGTATGAGGGAGAGCCGGCTGGGGCTTTCTGGGTGGTGCCGTCGAGCACAGTAACAGGACCCACGAGCGCCGGAACTCTCTCCCGACGACCGGCCCGACGCTCACCCCGCAAACGCGCAGTCACCGCCGCTCCCGTTCAACAGCAGGACCAGCCCCCGTCGACGTACAGCGACTCGCCGGTGACGTACCCTGCGGCGTCGCTGGCGAGGAACAGGATCGGTCCGGCGATGTCCTCGGGGTGACCGGCGCGGCCGAGCGGGACCGGCTTGAGGAACGCGTCCTCGCGGGCGCCCTCGACCGCCTCCTCGGTCCAGCCCTCGAAGAACTCGGTGGCGATCTGGCCGGGCGCGACCGCGTTGACGCGGATCCCGTGGTCGGCCAGTTCCAGCGCCGCGTTCCGGGTGAGCATCTCGACGGCCGCCTTCGTCAGGTCGTAGCCCGCCTGGTCGTGCTGTGCGAACCGGGCGCTGATCGACGCGACGTTGACGATCCGCCCCGGCTCGCCCCGCCGGACCATGTCCTCGGCGGCCGCCTTCGTCCCCGCGAAGTAGCCGCGGACGTTGGTCTCGTAGAGACGGTCCAGGTCGCCCGTCGAGTGCTCCAGCAGGGGGTCCGAGACGTACTCGGCGGCGTTGTTCACCAGCACGTCGACGCCCCCCTCGGCGCGGGCCGCCTCGATCACGTCGCCGATTTCTCCCGGGTCCGCCACGTCGCACTCGACGAACACCGCGTCGCCGCCCGCCTCGCGGACCGCCTCGTGGGTCGACGTCTCGGCGTTCACGTCCTTCGGCGCCTCGCGGCGGTCGGCCACGACGACGAACGCGCCCGCCGCGCCGAGGCGCTTCGCGGTCGCGCGCCCGATGCCCGAGGCGCCGCCGGTCACCACCGCCACCTCGCCGTCGAAGTCGAACCGAACCATGAGTCGTCCGGCGGCCGGGCGCGACAAAAACGCGGCGGCCGGTGCGGCGACGGCGCCGCGACAGCGCCCCGACAGCGCGACCGCTCCGCGACGCCGCTCGGAAGCCGTAAAACGTGTCGTAACGCGCGGTTACGCCTCGACCAGCCCGGCCGCCCGCAGCGCGTCTTCGACGTCGCGATCTTCGTGAACGACGGCGCTGACGGCGCGCGCGATGGCCTCGGGCTTCTCGTGCTGGAAGATCGACCGGCCCATCGAGACGCCCGCGGCGCCGCCGTCCATCGCGCCGCGGACCATTTCCACGGTCTCGCGGTCGGTCCCCTTCGAGCCGCCGGCGATGACGACCGGAAGCCGCGTCGACTCGCAGACGTGCTGGAAGGAGTCGCCGTCGCCGGAGTAGCCCGTCTTCACCACGTCGGCGCCCAGTTCCTCTGCGAGCCGGACGGCGTGGCCCAGCGCCTCGGGGTCGTCGCCTTCGACGCCCGGTCCGCGGGCGTACGCCATCGCGAGCACCGGGAGTCCGAGCCGGTCGGCGTCGTCGGTCAGCTCCGCCAGGTCCTCGATCTGTTTCGGCTCGTAGTCGGAGCCGACGTTGATGTGGAAGGAGACGGCGTCGGCGCCCGCGCGGACCGCCTCCTCGGCGGTAGCCGTGACGCGTTTGTCCTGCTCGTCGGGGCCGATGGTCGTCGACGCGTTCGCGTGGACGATGTAGCCGGCGTCGTTCTTGTTCGGGTGGACGCGGTCGGCGATGCCCTTCTGGGTGAGCACCGCGTCCGCGCCGCCGCTGGTGACGCCGTCGATGGTGGCTTCGATGTCCTTGAGCCCGGTGACGGCGCCCATGGTGATCCCGTGGTCCATCGGGACGATGAGGTAGCGGTCGTTCGTGGAGATGCGCTCGAGTCGTGCGGAGAGTCCTGCTGTCATGGTGTGTGCTGGTGTGTGTCGCGGTGAGTCCGCCGGGGCCTCCGACGGTCGGTTGTGTGAGACTGTGGCAAACGCGGATAAGTGGCTTTCGTTCGGTGCGACGCTATCGGGCTTCCGGTGACGGCGACCGTTGCTCGTACCCGCGTTCAGCGCCGGCCGCGAGTTCGCGCGAGAGCGCCTCCAGTCGGTCGGCGACCTCCTCGACGGGCAGGTCCTTCTCGGCCCCCTCGGCGACGATGTCGACGAGCGCGGAGCCGACGATGATGCCGTCCGCGCCGGCGGCGACGATGCGCTCGGCGTGGTCGCCCGCCGAGATGCCGAAGCCGACCGCCTTGGGCACGTCCCAGTCGGAGAGCCGCGCGAGGCTCTCCTCCGTCTGGTCGGAGACGTCCGCCTTCGCGCCCGTGGTGCCGAGCCGCGCCTGCACGTAGACGTAGCCGGAGACGCGGTCCATGATCCGCTCCAGTCGCTCGCCGCGGGTGGTCGGCGCGACGATGAACACCAGGTCGAGGCCGAACTCGTCGCAGGCCGCGCGCAGGGGGTCCGCCTCCTCCGCGGGGAGGTCGGGGACGACGAGCCCCTCGAGCCCGACCGCGGCCGCCCGCTCGACGAAGGGGCGCGGTCCCTGCTCGTCGCCGTACTGGTAGATCAGGTTGTAGTAGGTCATACAGACCAGCGGCGCGTCGGTCTCGACCGCCTCGACGAACGCGAAGAAGCGGTCGGGGGTCATCCCCGCCTCCAGCGCGCGGACGACCGCGCCCTGAATCGTCGGTCCCTCCGCGACCGGCTCCGAGAAGGGGAGCCCCAGCTCGATGACGTCCGCGCCGCCGCGGTCGAGCGCCTCGACGTACGCCAGCGAGGCCTCGTAGCTCGGGTCGCCGACCGCGAGATACGGGATGAACGCCGGCCCGTCGGCGAACGCCGCGGCGATGGCCTCGCTGTTGCCGGTCGCCGGCGGGGAGGAAGCGCCGCCGGCCACGTCGTCCCCCTCGGTCCCATTGTCCGCCATTCAGATCCCCCCCGAGAACTCCGCCATGTCCGGGGCGTTCTCGATGTCCCGCTTGTCGGTCTCCTCGATGACGGCCTCGAGGTCCTTGTCGCCGCGGCCGGAGACGTTGATCAGGACCGACTCGCCCAGGTCCGCGTGGTGCTCCTCGACGTACGCGACCGCGTGCGCCGACTCCAGCGCGGGGATGATCCCCTCGGTGCGCGAGAGCAGGTGGAACGCCTCCAGCGCCGCGTCGTCGCCGACCGAGACCGGCGTGACGCGCCCCTCGTCGACGAGGTTCGCCAGCTCCGGGCCGACGCCCGCGTAGTCGAGCCCCGAGGAGACCGAGTGGCTCTCGACGATCTGTCCGTGGGGGTCCTGGAGGAGCTTCGTGCGCGCGCCGTGGAGCACGCCCTCCTCGCCGGCGTACAGCGACGCGGAGTTGGGCGCGACGCCCGCCTCCGCGTCGATCTCCAGCGTCGAACCGCCGGCCTCGACGGCGTGGAGCGCCACGTCCTCGTCGTCGACGAACTCCGCGAACGTCCCCATCGTGTTCGAACCGCCGCCGGCGCAGGCGACCACGTCGGTCGGCAGGCCGCCGGTCTTCTCGCGGGCCTGCTCGCGGGCCTCCTCGGAGATGACCGCCTGGAAGTCCCGCACCATCGACGGGAAGGGGTGGGGGCCGACGACGCTCCCGATGACGTAGTGGGTGTGCTCGACGGAGCCCGCCCAGTCGCGCATCGTCTCGGAGATGGCCTCCTTGAGCGTGCCGCGACCCGCGGTGACCGCGTTGAGCTCCGCCCCGTTGAGCTTCATCCGGAAGACGTTGGGGCGCTGGCGGTTGATGTCGCGCTCGCCCATGTATATCTCGCAGGGCATGTCGAGGTGCGCGGCCGCCATCGCGGTCGCGGTGCCGTGCTGGCCGGCCCCGGTCTCCGCGATGATGCGCTCCTTGCCCATGTACTTCGCGAGCAGCACCTGCCCGAGCGCGTTGTTGAGCTTGTGCGCGCCGCCGTGGACGAGGTCCTCGCGCTTGAGGTAGACGTCCGTGTCGTACCGCGCCGAGAGCCGTTCGGCGTGCTGGAGCGGCGTCGGCCGGCCGCCGAAGTCCGCGAGCCGGCGCCGGAACTCGTCCATGAAGCCGTCCTCGTTGTCGAGGACGTAGCGCTCGTAGGCGTCGGTCAGCTCCTCGATGGCCGGCATCAGCGCCTCGGGGACGTACTGGCCGCCGTAGCGGCCGAACTTCCCGTCGGCCGCGCCGTCGTTGCCGCGCTCTCCCTCGCGTCGGTCCGTCTCCGGTGGTGTCTCCGAACTCATGTCGATGTCTCCTCGGCCGGGGTCCCTTCATCCGACGTCTCCGCCGCGTTCACCAGCCGTCTCGTGTTCGCCGCTACGTCCCCGTCCATGATGGCGCTTCCGACGAGCAGCGCGTCCGCCCCCGCGTCGCGCATCCGGCGCACGTCCGCGGGGGACCCGATCCCGCTCTCGGCGACCAGCGTCACGCCCTCGGGCACCGCGGGCGCGACCGCCTCGAACGTCGAAAGGTCGACCTCGAGCTGTCCGAGATCGCGGTTGTTGACGCCGATCAGGTCCGCGCCGGCGTCGAGCGCCCGGGTCAGCTCCTCGCGGTCGTGGACCTCCACGAGCACGCGGAAGCCGCGGTCGCGCGCCGCCGCGAGCAGGTCGGGGAGGTCCTCGCCCACGAAGCGCGCGATGAGCAGGACGATGTCGCTCTCGACGGCGTCCAGCTGCGCCTCCTCGACCACGAAGTCCTTGCGGAGGACCGGCACGTCGACCGCCTCGCGGACGCGGGCCAGCCGGTCCGTGGAGCCGCCGAAGTGCTCGGGCTCGGTGAGCACCGAGAGCGCGGCCGCGCCGCCCGCGACCATCGCCTCGGCCAGTTCCACGGGGTCCTCGTCGCGGGTTCCCTCGGTGGTCGGGCTCGTCGGTTTCACCTCGGCGATCACGGGCACGCGCCCCGCCGACTCCGCCGCGGCGAACGCCGCCTCGAGGTCGCGCGGGTCGACCGACACGCGCTCGCGCCCCCCGCCGTCGACGGCCTGCTCGGCCTCCCGCCCACGTTCGCGAGCGGCGTCGAGGATGGAGCGAACCGCCGGGGCCAGCTCCGCCTGTGTGTCCTCCATTACTGTACACTAATGTACGCATCTGTTCATAAGGCTTGCGCACCGGGGGCGGATCCGGTGCGACGGAGCGTCGCGTCGGGGTGACGTCGTCGCCCCGGCAATCGCACCGTAAACGCGCTATAAACGACCCGAAAAGTCCGTAAACGCATGACACAGCACCGCGACCGCACAGCACCGCGACCGCACAGCACCGCGACCGCACGGCACCGCGACCGCACAGCACCGCAACCGCACAGGACCCCGACCGCACGCCGGACGGACATCTAGCACCTAGCACGCTTCGTGAGACAGAGAGCGGAGCCGTCCACGACGCTGGTCTCAGCGCCGCAACCGAACCGCCCGCAATCCTCCCGCCGGTCCGATCGCCGTCCGACTTAAGGACGCCGCGGGCGGAAGGGCGGTATGGTCAGCATGGGAACGACGGGCGTGTACGCGCGGACGTACGACGCCCTCGACCGCGCGGTGGAGGTCGGGTTCGCGGGCGGGCGCGTCATCTCGGTGGAGTTCCCCGAGACGGTGCCCGACGACGCCGACGCGGACCACGAACTGCTCGACCGGATCGCCGACTACCTCGCCGGGTCCGAGGAACCGTTCGCCGAGGAGCCGATCGGCCTGACGGTCCCCACCGACAGACGCGACGTGCTGGAGGCCGCCCGGCAGGTCCCCTACGGCGAGGAGACGTCGGTGAGCCAGGTGACCCGGATGGCCGGCCTCGACGACAACGACCCCGAGGACCTCGACCTCGTCACGGCGGCGCTCGGCGCGAACCCCGTCCCGCTGTTGATCCCCGACCACCGCGTGCAGGGCGGCCCGTACGCGACCCCCGCGGGCGTCCGCGGGACGTTTCGGCGAGTCGAGGGCCTGCGCTGATCGCCTGCTGAAGGACAAAAGGGTCCGACCGCACCGCCGCGTTACTCGTCGTGGCGGAGCTCGCGCACGCGGTCGATGTTCCACGCGAAGGACTTCCCGTCCTCGGTGGGCGTCTCCAGCGCGAACGGCACGTCCGCGAGGTCGGGGTGGTTGACGATGCGCTCCATCCCCTCCTCGCCGATGTGGCCCTCGCCGATGTGGGCGTGCTCGTCCTTGTTGGTCCCGCAGGCGTGCTTGGAGTCGTTGAGGTGGATGTACTGCAGGTGCTCTAACCCGACCACGTCGTCGAACTCCCGCACGGTCTCGTTGACCGCGGGTGCCGAGGAGAGGTCGTAGCCGGCCGCGAACGCGTGGGCGGTGTCGATGCACACGTTGATGTCCGTCTCCGTGCGGTCGATGATCCCCGCGAGGTGCTCGAAGTCCCCGCCGAGCTTCGTACCGGAGCCGGCGTCGGACTCGATCAGGATGGTGACGCCGTCGGGCACGTCGATGTCGTCGATGACGGAGGCCGCGTTGTCCAGCCCGCCCTCCACGCCCGCGCCGGTGTGGGCACCGAGGTGGACGTTCACGTACGGGATGTCGAGCTGCGCGGCCGCGTCGACCTCCTTCTGCATGGAGTCGAGCGACTTCTCGCGGAGGTCCTCCTTCGGCGTACAGAGGTTGACGAGGTAGGAGGTGTGGATCACCCACGGCCCCTCGAGGTTCTTCTCGGTGCCCGTGCGGAACTTCTCGGCCTCCTCGTCGCCGATGTTCGGGTCCTGCCACACCTGCGGCGAGTGGGTGAATATCTGTCCGCAGTTGCCGCCGACCTCGATCTGGTTCTCGACGGCGTTGTCCACGCCGCCCGCTATCGACACGTGCGCGCCGACCTTCAGGCTCATGCCCGGGACTCCGCGTGCGGCCGGCAAAGCCGCTTCGGAAGCGGCCGAACGCGGGCGATGCCCCGTCAGCGGCCGTTCGGACGCCGCCGCACCCACTCGTCGCTCCCGTAGCGCTCGTCGACGAGCTCGCGGGCCCGCTCCAGTTCCGCGTCGGTCCACCCGCCCGCGGTCGCGTCGGCCCAGTCCGCGAGCGCGCCCTCGAGCGCCGCAACCACGTCCGCCCGCGAGGCCTCGACGAGCTCGTCGATCCCCACGACCCGGTCGCGGAACGCGTCCGGCGAGACCGGGGGGTCCGCGAACGTCCCGAGGTGGCGCTCGGCGTCGACCGAGAACGTGATCGAGCCGTGCTGGATCACGGCCTCGTCGCGGCGGTACTGCGCGTTCCCGGCGATCTTCCTGCCCTCGGGGCCCGCGACCACGTCGTGAGCCGGGTGAAGCTCCCGGAGGTAACAGGCGGGGTGGTACAGCTCCGAGACCTCCGCCTCGACGTATCGGGCGTCCACGCCCAACCGGTCGAAAGCCTCGAAGACCGGCTCACAGAGCAGGTGGTAGCAGTCGATGAGCTTGCCCGGGACCGCGTCCGCGGGCACCGCGATCGAGTAGGCAACGTCTCCGTAACCGTCGTGGTAGATGCCGCCGCCGCCGGTGCGTCGGCGCGTCACGTCGATCCCCTCGCGGTCGCAGAACGCCCAGTCGACGGTGTCCGGGTCCTGTCCGTACCCCAGCGTCAGACAGCTCGGGTCCCAGCGGTAGGTCCGAACCGTCGCCGGCCCGCCGTCCGCGGCCGTCTCGGCGGCCGCCTCGTCGAGCGCCATCTGCAGCGGACCGGAGTGCCGATCCTCGGTGATGAGTCGCCAGTCGTCGCCGGGCGCGTCCATGCTCCGGCTTGCGTACCGGATCAAAAAGCGGTTGCGCTCGCCGTCCGTAGGCCGGCAGCGGCGCGAGGGTGTTTCTGTATCGCGATATCCGATTTATCCGACGCCGCCCGCCGACTCGCGGCCCTTTTAGGAATCGCCGGAGTAGGGCGGGTATGGTTCGGAACATCGCGGCGCTGATGCCCGAGCTGGAGGCGGCGGACTTCTACCTCCTGTCGGGCGTCGAGCAGGGGATGCGTTTCTCCGAGTGGGTGCGCCGCGGGAAGCTCCCGGAGTACGCGGACCTCACTCACGAGGAGGTCGACTACCGGCTCGACCGGTGTCTCGACCGGGAGCTGATCGAGCGCAAGACGATCCAGTACGAGGGGTACCAGCTCACCTTCGAAGGGTACGACGCGCTCGCGCTGCGGGCGTTCTCCGAGCGGGACACGATCCGCGGCGTCGGCGCCCCGCTCGGCGTCGGCAAGGAGGGCGACGTCTACGAGGTGGAGTCGTTCACGCCGCTCGCGTTGAAGTACCACCGGGAGGGGTACACGAACTTCCGCGAGGTGATGAAGGAGCGCGACTACACCGCGGACCGCCAGCACGTCTCCTGGCTCTACACCGCGCGCAAGGCGGCCGAGCGCGAGTATCAGGCCCTGGAAGATCTGTACCCCGACGTCTCGGTCCCTCGCCCAGTCGACCAGAACCGCCACGCCATCGTGATGGACAAGTTCGAGGGCGTCGAGCTCGCGCGGGCGAAACTCGACAGCGAGCAGGTCGTCGGCGTCCTCGATCTGGTGATCGGCGAGATCGAGGCTTCCTACGAGGGGGGCTGGGTCCACGGCGACATGTCCGAGCACAACGTTGCGATCGCCGAGAGCGGCCTCACCGTCTTCGACTGGCCGCAGGCGGTGCCGACCGACCACGAGAACGCGCGCGAGTACCTCGAGCGGGACCTCCGGAACGTGACGCGCTACTTCACCCGGAAGTATCCCCGCGAAACCCCCGATTCGGTCGACATCTCCCGTCTCGCGGACGACGTGGAGGCGTCCGCGGTCGAGAGCGTCCGCGCGTACGCCGACTCGTAAATCGTTATTCGCGATACAGAATTTCTCCAGTCGCCCGTGGGTCGGTAGCGACGTCGCTCGGCGTCGCGAGGCGCGACTCGAAAGGGAGGTCGGCCCGGTTCAGGCCCGCGAGAGCGTGACGCGGTCGGCCTCGACGTCCTCGACGAACGCCCCGGGGCCGCCGACGGTCAGCTCGCCGTCCTCGGTCTCGACGACGAGGGAGTGCTGAACGGGGAACTCGTTGTTCGCGGGCGCCACCATTCCCTGTCGCGTGTCGACGACGCGGCCCTCGATCGCCGCGGCGCCGTCCTCGGTGAACCGCCCCTCCACGGCGGCGTGGAGCGGCGTGTCCGCGCGGAGGTGAAGCGTCGCCTGGAAGACGGCGTGCCGGAAGTTCTCGTAGGAAGTGGGTAGCGTCGCTGGGGCGGCCGTCGCCACCTCCTCGGCGGCGGGCCAGTAGTTGCCGAAGAAGGACCCGACGAGCACGGGCCCGAGCTGTTCCTGCGCGAAGACGATCGCCTGGCGGTCGGAGTTCGACCGGAGCAGCATCTCCGCGGGCGCGACCGCGCCGATCGACTGGTCGACCGTCACCATCGTCGGCATCGGCTCGCGCCAGACGCGGACGGCGCTGGCGACGCCCCCGAGGTCCGGGAGGTCCTCCTCGCCGGTGACGATGAGCAGCACGAGCACCCCCCGGTCGACCGCCTCTCGGAGCTCCGTCTCGACCTCCTCGAGGTGCTCCAGGGGGATCGACAGCGTCACCTCGGAGTCCGCCGCGGCGATCAGCTCGCGGATCCGCTTGAAGACGGTCACGCGGGACTTCACGACCTCGAACTGCTCGGCGGTCGGCTCCGCCTCCGCGTACCGCTCTTCGAGCCCCGGTTGCATCGACTCCACGTCCGAACGGAGCCGGCGGATCACGTCCTCCGGAGGCACCGCGCGGATGGTCGTGGGGACCACGTGGTCGTTCACCTCCACGAAGCCGCGCTCCTCGAGCGCCTCGCTGACGCTGTAGACGTAGCGCTTCGAAACGCCGGCCGCGTCCGCGATCGTGCTCGCTTTCGCCTCGCCGTGTTCGAGCAGAGTGAGGTAGGTGTCGACCTCCTTGTCGGAGAGCCCGAATCGGTGGAGGAGGTCCGCGAGCGTCCGTTCGTCCATGGATCCGTAGCGGATGGGGGGATACTTATGTCGGTCGGTGGCGGGGACGGATCGGTCGCCGTGGGTGGAAAGGGAACGGTGTCGAACGCAGGTGATCAGGATCGACGCCCCGGGACAATCAATGAACAACAATTACACCAAAGATTATTAGCCCGGTACCCCCTCCAGACGGATAATGCAACTGCGCGACGCGCTCGACGACTTCAAACGACACGCGGGCCATCCCACCCGTTTCCCGGGCGAACGTCGGACCACTTCGGGGCGGTTCTCGGGGGACGAGGGACGGCTCGTGCACGTCGCTCCGCACGGAAGCATCCGCGACTTCGGCTACCCGCTCTCGGGACGAACCGGCATCGAACGCTCCCGGCTCGGGGTCGCGACCGACGACGGTGACGTGGTCTGGTTCGACGAGACAACGGGCGATCAGCAGTACGTCGGTGGGACGACGCTGGTCGAGACGACACACGAGACGCCGTTGGGCACCGTCGACCAGTACGACTGCACCCTCGGGGGCGCGCACCTGACGCACGTCACGGTCGACGACCGAGCGCCGGAGGACCTCCAGTTCGTCGTGTACGCGTCGTTCGCGCCGGACGGACGCGACGACCGCGTTGGACAGCTCCGGTTCGCGAACGCCGTCGAGCTCTATCACGGCGACGAGCACGACTACCTCGCCAGCGCGTCGGGCTTTTCCGACCTGCGCGGGCAGCTCCCGACCACGTTCCCGGAGGTGCTCGACGAGGACCCCGTCGACCTCCCGCGCGAGCGTGACGAGGACCGCTACGAGGAGGCCCGCCTCTCGGGCGAAGTGATCGCGCGCGTCCCGTTCGAGGACGGGGCGGCGACGGTCGCGACCCTGCTCACGGACCGCACCGAGACCTCCCGGGAAGTGGCTCGAACGCGGCTGGACGCCCTGCTCGACCGCGACCGTTCCCCGGACGAGCTGGCCGCGGCCGCGGACGACCGCCTCCCGGAGGCGTCCCCGAACGCGGCCGACCCCGACGCGGTCCGCGCGGACCTGCGCGCGCTCACGCTGCTGTCGGCGCCGAACGGGCTCCGGATGGCGGGCCCCGACTTCGATCCCCATTACCGTCACTCGGGCGGGTACGGCTACACCTGGTTCCGCGACGACGCCGAAGTCGCGCGGTTCCTGATCGCGGCCGACGGCCGGCTCGACGTGGGGCTCGAGAAATGGCACCGCCGCTCCGCGGCGCGCTACGTCGAGACGCAGCGCGCGGACGGCTCGTGGCCCCACCGCGTGTGGCCGCGTGACGGAAGCCTCGCGCCGGGGTGGGCCAACGCTCGGATAGAGGACGGGTCCGATCTCGACTACCAGGCCGACCAGACCGGCAGCGTCATCGCCTACCTCGCGACCGCCTACGGCCGCGGCGTCGCGGCCGACGTGGAGGGTATCGAGGAGACGCTGGCGCTGGCGCTCGACGGGCTCGACGAGACGCTGGCCGACGACGGGCGTCCGGTCGCCTGCCAGAACGCCTGGGAGGACATGGCCGGCCGGTTCGCACACACGACGGCGACGTTCCTCGAGGCGTACGGGTCGCTGGCCGGGACGGAGCACCCCGACAGCGAGCGGGCGGCGGCGCGCGCTCGGGAGGTGTACGCGGCCGTCGACGACCTCTGGGTCCCGGAGCGCGGCTGCTACGCCCTCCGGGAGACCGTCGACGGGGACATCGACGACCGGCTCGACTCCGCGTCGCTCGCGCTCGTGAGCGCCCACCGCGCGTTCGAGCACGTCGACTCGGTCGGCGACGAGCGGCTCGATCGGCTGGTCTCGCACGTCGAGACGGTGGTCGAGGGGCTCCACCGCGACCCGGCGGAGAGCGCGGTCGCCGGGCTCGCCCGCTACGAGGGCGACGGCTGGCGCCGGCGCGAGCAGGCGGAGTCGAAGGTGTGGACCGTCTCCACTGCGTGGGGCGCGAACGCCTGCGCGGAGCTGGCGGCGCTGCTGGCGGACCGCGGCGACGACCGCGCCGCGCCGCTCGCCGACCGGGCGCGCGACCTCCTGGCGCTCGTGGAGCCGGACGGCCCGCTCTGTCCCGGGACGGGCTACCTCCCCGAGCAGTTCTTCGACGACGGCACGCCCGACAGCGCGACGCCGCTCGGGTGGCCCCACGCGCTCCGGCTCTCGACGCGCGCGCTGATGGCCGACCGGGGCATGCTGACCGTCGACGCCGCGACCGCGGACGACTGACGGGCGGCGCGAGCGTTCCTTTCGTGTCCTTACGTCGACGGGCTCTTCGAGCCACGAGCCAGCGGCTCTCCTTCCCCGTTCGGTTCTACACCGTCGGCACTCCCGACCGGCGGACGGCGGAGCGCCACTCCGACGTCCGCGCCGGCCGACCCGAGGTGGACCCCCCATCCGACAAAAGGGTTCGGCTGGGGCCGGCGAGAAGAGGAGAGAGTGGGGAGGAGAGAGTAGAAAGAAAGAGGAGACGCAGGAGAAAAGCGATCTGCCGCGCTTACGCCTCGACCGGCACGGGGTCGTCCCGTTCCGGGACGCCGACGACCTCGCCGTCGCGGTCGAAGACGTGGACAGCCGACTCGTCGAAGTCGACCTCGATCCGCTCGCCGGTCGCGGGCTCGACCGCCGCGGGGACGCGGGCGATGAACGAGGCGGACACGTCGAGATAGAGGTAGTTGTCCGCGCCGACCGGCTCCACGACCTCCACGGTCGTCGCGATGCCGTCGTCGACGACCGACACGTCCTCCGGGCGGACGCCGACCGTGTAGGGCTCGTTCGGTTCCAGGCCCTCCGCGGCCGGGCCCGTGAGCGTCGTCCGGAAGGCGCTCTCCTCGTCCGCCGCGACGAGCGCGACGCCGCCCGCGGTCGACTCGCTGCGCACGTCGACGAAGTTCATGCTCGGGGAGCCCACGAAGCCCCCGACGAACTCGTTGGCGGGCGCGCGATACACCTCCTTGGGCGCACCGACCTGCTGAAGCACGCCGTCCTTGAGGATCGCCATCCGGTCGCCCATCGTCATCGCCTCCTCTTGGTCGTGGGTGACGTAGACGGCGGTGATGTCGAGTTCCTCCTGGAGCCGCTGGATCTCGGTGCGCATCTCCACGCGGAGCTTCGCGTCGAGGTTCGAGAGCGGCTCGTCGAACAGGAACACGTCGGGCTCGCGGACGATGGCGCGGCCGAGCGCGACGCGCTGTTTCTGCCCGCCGGAGAGCTCGTCCGGCTTCTGGTCGAGCAGCTCCGGGATCCCCATCATCTCCGCGGCCCACTCGACCTTCTCCGCGCGCTCGGCCTCGTCGAGGTCCGTGGACATGCGGAGCCCGAACGCCATGTTCTCGAAGACGGTCTTGTGCGGGTACAGCGCGTAGTTCTGGAACACCATCGCCACGTCCCGCTTGCGCGCGCTCAGGTCGGTCACGTCGTCGTCGCCGATGTGAACCCGACCGCCCGTGGCGCGCTCGAGCCCCGCGATCATCCGCAGCGTCGTCGACTTCCCGCAGCCGGAGGGGCCAACGACCGTGAGGAACTCCCCGTCATCGATCGTGAGTGATACGTCGTCGACCGCGACGATATCCCCCGCGTCGAACTCCTTCCGGAGGTTCTCGAGCCGTACGGTTGCCATATACCGTGTGTGGGGTGGTGTCACGGGATAACTCTTTCCCTTCTTTTGGGATTTATGAAGCGATATTTCGTATTACTTTCAGAGATCGTGCCGCGGGAGCGGTTCGGTACGTCGGGGTCGTGACGAACGAGAGGTACGATTCTCGCGGAGATCGGGTCGTGGCTGTCGGAGATCTGCTGTGCTGGACAGCGATACCCAGAAAACCCAGCCCGCTCGATCGGCTGCTCCGTTCAGTCCCACCCCGAACCGCCACCGACCCGCGACCGCTCCGCACCGCGACCGCACCGGCACCGCATCCGGCCGCCCCGGGGCCGCGACCGCGGGAGCGCGGCCCCGGTCGAGCCCCCTCAGCGCCAGACTGCCCCCGCAGTCGGGCCGAGGCTGATCGTCCCGGCGTCGGCGTCGACCGCGCCGGTCGAGACGAGCACGTCGGCCTCCCCGTCGACCGGCACCGTGACGGCCTCGTCGCCGCGGTTGACCGCGACCGTCAGCGCACCGCTCTCGTCGGGGCCGGGGGCGGCCGCGACGGTCTCGGCCGCGGGGAGGTCGGCCTCCTCCGCGACGACCGCGCCGGCGTCCGCCGCCGGGTCCGGCGCGGCCGGGTCGTCGAGGACGCGGCGGAAGACGACGAGGTCCCCGCCGGAGCGCTCGCGGTCGACGCGCAGGTCGCCGCGTCGAAGCGCGCGCTCCCCGGTCCGAAGGCTCGTCAGGTCCCGCACGTACGACAGCAGGTCGCGGTTCTGCTCGGCGGGGTCCCACGTCATCGGTCGGCGACAGTCGGGGTCGTCGCCGCCGGTCATCCCCACCTCGTCGCCGTAGTAGACGCAGGGCGCGCCGGGATACGTGAACAGCAGCAGCAGCGAGAGGCGCGCGAGCGACTCGTCGCCGTCACAGCGGTGGAGCAGTCGCGGGGTGTCGTGGCTCCCCAGCAGGTTGAACTGCACGTCGGTCACCTGCCGCGGATAGCGCGCGAGCAGGCCGTCGATGGCGTCCGCGAACGCGGTCGCGTCGGTCTCGCCCTCGGCGACGAAGTCGTGGACGGCGTCGGTGAAGAGGTAGTTCATCACCGCGTCGAACTGGTCGCCGTGGAGCCACGCGCGCGAGTCGTGCCACACCTCGCCGAGGATGTAGGCGTCCGGCTTGGCGCTCGTGACCGCCTCACGGAAGTCGCGCCAGAAGGCGTGGTCGACCTCGTTGGCCACGTCGAGCCGCCAGCCGTCCACGTCCACCTCCTCGACCCAGTAGGTCGCCACGTCGAGCAGGTACTCCCGGACCTCGGGGTGCTCAGTGTTGAGCTTCGGCATGTACGGCTCGAACGCGAACGCGTCGTAGGTGGGCCGCGGCTCGAACTCGACCGGGAACTCGTGGACGTGGAACCAGTCGGCGTACTCCGAGTCCGCGCCGTGTTCGACCACGTCCTGAAACGGCTCGAAACCGCGGCCGCAGTGGTTGAAGACGGCGTCGAGCATCACGCGCATGTCGCGGTCGTGCGCCTCCTCGACCAGCTCTCGGAGGTCCCCCTCGTCGCCGAACTGAGGGTCGATGGTCTCGTAGTCGGTGGTGTTGTACTTGTGGTTCGACGGGGAGGCGAACAGCGGGGTGAAGTAGAGCGCGGTGACCCCGAGCTCCTCGAGGTAGTCGAGGTTGTCGATGACCCCCCGCAGGTCGCCGCCGTAGAAGCTGTCGCGGTCGGGTCTGCCGCCCCACTCCTCGACGCCCTCGGGGTCGAGTTCGGGGTCGCCGTTGGCGAACCGCTCGGGGAATATCTGATAGAAGACGGCGTCGGAGACCCACGCCGGCGGGTCGTGGACGTCCGCCGGGTTGACGAACGGGTACTCGAAGCAGTCGGCCGCGCCCGCGGGGTCGTCGACGGGGAGGTCCGAGAGCGCGGCCGCCTCGAAGCCGCGCTCGTGGTACAGCAGTTCCTCGCCGTCCGGACCGCGCCCTCCCCGAGTCCCGGCGAGGTGGAACGCGTACGCGAGTCGACGGTGCGGCGGTTCGACCGCGGCCTCCCAGTAGTCGAAGCGCTCGTCGTGACCGACGCGACGCATCGGCGTCAGCGAGGACGTGCCGGGCCAGTCGTACTTATCGCCCCACAGCACCGTCGCCGAGTCCACGTCGCCCCGCTCCGTGCGGAGCCTGAGGTGGACCGTCTCCGCGTCGTACGCGTACGCCTGCTCGCTCTTCGGCCGGTGGTGGACCGCGGCTCGGTGGATCACGATGGTGTCCGTGAGACCGCCCCGTGAGTAAAGCGTTACGCGTCGCTCGAGATTTGTGATGCAGTATTTCGTAGTACGTTTTTAGATCGCGTTTTTCCGAGGTAGGACCCTATAAGCTCCGCGAGAACCGGTTCGCTACTGGCGTGAGAGTGAGAACCAATCCCTAATCTTTACAACAGTGAACTCATTATTCATCACAGATTCACCCATGACTTGGAAACGGCGAAAACTGCTCGGTGCACTGGCTGGAACGGGCGCGGTCGGCATGGCCGGCTGTGTCAGCGTGGACGACGGCGGCGACGGCGGGTCGGGCGGTTCCGGAGGATCCGGTGGAGGGGCAACCGACGAAAGCGGCTCCGGAAGTTCGGACGGTGAGAGCGGTCCCGCGGGCGAGGCCGAGTTCTGGTACGAGCTACAGGAGGGCGAACTTCAGCTGATGGAGGACGCCATCGCGGACTACAACGGCTCGGCGGACTACGCCGTCGAGGGCGTCGACATCGCAGAGATGCAGGACCGGCTCACCAGCTCCATCCCCACCGGCGAAGGGCCGGAGCTGTTCATGTGGGCACACGACTGGGCGGGCGACTTCGCGGACAGCGGGTTCCTCTCGGCACAGACCGACGAACTCGACGTCGACCTCGGAACGTACACCGAGGCCGCGCGGGGTGCGGCTCAGTTCCAGGGAGAGACCTACGGGCTCCCCGTCAGCGCCGAGACGGTCGCGCTCCTATACAACAAGGAGATGGTCGACGAACCGCCCGAGACCATCGAGGAGATGAAGTCGATCATGGAGGAGCACCACGACCCGGCCAACAACCAGTACGGGCTGTCGTACAACATCGACGCCTACTTCATCAGCGGCTACGTCCACGCCTTCGACGGGTTCTACTACCGAACCGACGGCCACGAACTCGGACTCACCAACGAGGAGACCCTCCGCGGGCTCCGCGTGATCACCGAGGACCTGTGGCCCTACGCACCCAACGACACGGAGTACGAACCGCAGGTCGCGGTGTTCAACGAGGGGAACGCTCCCTTCGCGGTCAACGGTCCGTGGGAGTTGGGCAACGTCGACTTCGACGTCGGCGTCGCGGAACTCCCCGCCCCCGAGGGAGGGACGCCGGCGCCCTACTCCGGCATCCAGATGGTCTACTTCGCCGACGGCATCGAAGAGGATCCGGATCGCGCCGCTGCCGGCCGCGACTTCGCGCAGTGGTACACCACCAACGCCGACGTGCTCCAGGAGCTCGCGGAAGAGCAGGGGTTCATCCCCGTACTCGACGAACTCGCCGGGAGCGAAGACCTCCCCGAGGCGGTGCAGGGCTTTTCCGCCTCCGCCGCGGCTGGGACGCCGATGCCGGCGCATCCTCGGATGAACGACGTGTGGAGCCCCACGGAGGACGCCATCCTCAACGTGCTCACCGGCGACGTGGACCCCGAGGAGGCGATGGCGGAGGCCGAGAGCCGGATCCGCGAGAACTGGGAATAATCGATGGCGACGACCGACGTCGCACAGCACGTCCGCGAGTACGAGCTTCCCCGGTGGCTCAGTGACAACCTCGCGCTGTTTCTGGTGCTTCCCGGTCTGTTCTTTTTCCTGTCGTTCGTTGCGATCCCGCTCGTCTACCTGATCGGGCTCTCGTTTACTGACGCTGCGCTCTCGACGATGTTCCAAGACGCGCCGGGCCTGTGGGGAACCGTGTTCGGGGAGGCCGATTTCGTCGGCTTCGCGAACTACGCGGAACTGCTGTCCGACAGCCAATTCTACCGATCGTTCGGCATCACCTGGCTCTTCGTCGCGACGAGCGTGGTCGGGAAAGTGTTGCTGGGCGTCGGGATCGCGATGGTCCTGACACACCACTGGGTCCGCGGAAAGCGGCTCATGCGTGCACTCGTCATTCTCCCGATGGGACTACCGAACATCTTCACGATCACCATCTGGCGCGGCGCCTTCTCCTCGGCGCAGTTTGGTCTCGCGAACCAGCTTCTGGCCTTCTTCGGGATCGACCCGATAGCGTGGTTCAGCGACAGGTGGCTCGCCTTCTTCACGTACAACGTGACGGAGATGTGGCTCGCGTACCCGTTCCTCGTGATCATCACCGTGAGTGCTCTCCAGAACGTACCGACTGAGCTTCACGAAGCGGCGAAGGTCGACGGGGCCGGATTCCTGAGTCGGTTCCAGCACGTGACCATGCCCGCGATCAAGCGACCGGTAATGTTCGCCTCGATCCTCACTGCAGCCGCATCGTTCCAGCAGTTCCTGATCCCGTTCATCTTCAACCGGGGCGGACCGGCGCGGGCGAACGAACTCGTGTTGCTGTACGGCTACCGCGAAGCGTTCGAGTTCCGTGAATTCGGTGAAGGCTCGGCGATCATGCTTACCGCCGTGGCCATCATCGGCCTGTTCATGATCGTGGCCGCAACAAAAGGCGATCTCGCGGAGGGGGCCCACTGATGTCACTCCTGTCCGCAATCGCCGGCCAGATCCGTGACGACCTCGAAGCGATCCCCGAGGCGGTCGCCGACTGGTACCACAAGAGCCAGTACAAGATCGACCTCTATCGGCGTGGAAAGATCGGCTTCTCGCAACTGGTCGCGCCGGTGGTCTCGTCGCTCGGCGCGCTGGTGCTGGTGGCGGGACTCATGTTCCCCGTGTACTGGATCGCGCTGGCGGCGCTGTCCGGAGAGGGGGCGTCCCTGTACTCCTCCAGCGGTTTCAGAGTGATCCCCGACGGGTTCAACCCGGTGCTTCTGGTGACCGAGGGCGACCTCTGGATGGGGATGGATCTCTCCGCGTTCGTCTGGGTCATCGGCGACGTGGTGATACCGAGCCTCCGCGTCTCGATCCCGTTCACCGACCTCAGCGTCGTGACGAGCGAGACGACGCTGTTCCGAGCGGCCGACTACGGTGTCGAGAACCCCTCCGACTTCACGACGTACGCGTGGAACTCCCTGACGGTCGCGATCCCGACGGTTATCATGGCGATGATCGTCATCGTTCCCGCCTCCTACGCACTCTCCCGCAGAGAGTTCCTCATGCGGAGGAAGGTGCTGTACGGATACATCCTGTTCACGCAGGTCGGCGGCGGACTCGGGCTGGCGATGCTCATCGCCGTCTTCGCCATCTTCGCCGGGCTCGACCTGACCAACAGCAAGTTCGCGCTGGCGGTGTACTACGCCGCGATGGCGGTGCCGTTCAACACGTGGCTGCTGAAGACGTTCATGGACTCGATCCCGCCCTCCTACGAGGAGGCGGCGGTAATGGACGGCGCACCGCCGTGGCGCGTCGTCTGGGAGATCATCCTCCCGCTGTCGAAGGCCGGCCTCGCGGCCGTCTTCATCTTCGTCTTCCTCGCAGGATGGATGGAGTTCATCGTCGCACAGACCGTGCTTCGGCCGGAGAACTACACCCTCCCGGTCGGCCTGTTCGCACTGATCGACGAGTACTCGGTGCCGTGGGCGCGCTTCTCGGCGTTCGCGCTGACGTTCGCGGCGCCGGTGATGTTCGTCTACCTGTTCGCGCAGCGGTACATCGAGTCCGGGCTCTCGTTCGGCGGCATGGAAGGCTGAGCCGCCGACCGCGCCCCGTTGTGGTCCGCTTTTTCTCCGCTCAGTCCGCGTCGATCCGACAGCCCGCAGAGTAGTCGATCCCGTCCAGCGTCGTGATACCCCCCTCGCCGCAGGTCGGACAGTCGGGATTCCGCTGGTACGGCACCGTCTCGAAGCTCATCTCCATCGCGTCGTAGAACAGCAGGCGACCCTCGAGCGGCTCGCCGGCGTCGAGCAGGAGCTTCACCGCCTCCGTGGCCTGGATGCAGCCGACGGTCCCCGGGAGCACGCCGAGCACGCCGGTCGCGGCGCAGTCCGGTACCGTCCCCGGCTCCGGCGCCTCCGGAAACAGGCACCGGTAGCAGGGCCCCTCGGGCGTCAGCGTCGTGACCTGCCCCTCGAACTTGTAGATGGCGCCGTGCGCGACGGGGACGCCCTCGATGCGCGCGGCGTCGTTGACGACGTACCGCGTCGAGAAGTTGTCCGCGCAGTCGACGACCACGTCCCGGTCGGCGATCAGTTCGCGGGCGTTGCCCGCGTCGAGGCGGGTCTCGTGGGTCACCACGTCCACGTCCGGGTTGAGCGCCTCCACGTAGCGGCGGGCCGACGCCACCTTCGGCTCGCCCACGTCCGCGTCCGCGTGGACGACCTGTCGCTGGAGGTTCGACCGTTCGACGACGTCGTCGTCGACGAGGTGGATCTCCCCGACGCCGGCGGCCGCGAGGTACTGGATGACGGGCGCGCCGAGCCCGCCCGCGCCGAGCACCAGCGCCGAGGCCTCGAGCAGGCGCTTCTGTCCCTCCGGGCCGACCTCGTCCATGATGATGTGTCTGGAGTAGCGGTCGAGCTGCGTCGCGTCGAGCGAGAGGGTCATACCGACACGTTCGGAACTGGCGGAGTTAAGGCTGCGGGAGGCGCGCACGCGTGGCGCGGGAGCGCGGCCGGGCCGCCACGGACGCACCGCGGGGGACGGTACGGTCGCTCACGGGGTGAGAAATGGAAGACGGTTCCGCGGCGGTGAGCCGCGCGGAGCGGCTTACTTGCCGCGGCGGCGGTCGCCCGAGATGGACGGCCGCGTGTGCTCGGTGCCCTTGCCGCGCTGGTTCTGGCCGCGACCCTTACTGCCGGCCGAGGTGAGTCCGCGGAAGGCGCGACCCCGGTGGTCGTCGTCGCAGATCCAGTTGAGGTCGTCGTCGTTCTCGATCGCGGGGTGAGCGGGGTCCACGAGGATCACTTCGTGCCACTTCTGGGAGCCGTCCTCACCGACCCAGTAGGAGTTGAGCACGCGCAGGTTGCGGTACTTCCGCGAGGCGCGCTCCTCCGAGATGCGCTGGATCGACTTGCGTCGCGAGAGGCGGTTCACGCCCTGTCGCTTCGACCGGCGGCCGGCGGTGAACCGCTCCTTGCGCGAGCCACCCTTGCGGACGGCCACGCGGGCGACGATGACGCCCTGCTTCGCCTTGTAGCCCAGCTCGCGGGCCTTGTCGAGGCGGGTGGGGCGCTCGATGCGCTCGATGGCGCCCTGTTCGCGCCACTCCTGTTTGCGCTGCCACTGCAGTTCGGCGAGCTTCCCCTCCTTGGGGGAGCGCCACGCTTCCTTGATGTGCGAGTAGAAACTTCGTGCCATAGTGTTGTCCACGGACGCTTCCGATTCAGTCCTGGCGGCGCGCGCCGCGTTCCGGACCACATTTCGTCCCGTCCTCCGGCCGCGAGGCGGCCGGGAGCGGCGGGTGCCCGCTGGACGCCCGTACCAGCGAGTTGTCGGGTCTACCCGGCGAACCGTTTTAACCACTTCGCATCCGCGCGAGCGTGCGGGACGACCCCACGCCCCGCGAGCCGAAGTTCCGCGGGGGCTCCGAACCACCCGACACGGCGACCGTACCGCTTAACTATTCTTCAGAGAATACCCGGCCATGAGCAAGATAAGCGTCGAGATCCCCGACGAGCTGCTCGCGGACCTCGACGAGCACGTCGGCGAGGACGGGAAGTTCGTGAACCGGAGCGACGCCGTGCGGGCGTCGATCAGGAAGACGCTGGACCTGCTGGACGAGATCGACGAGCGCCACGGGCGGCTGGAGGACGAGGCGGCGGACGGGAGCGCCGGCGACGCGACGGACGCCGGCCCGGAGGACGCCGAATGAGTCGGGCGGACGGGTCGGGCGGTCCGGGCGTCGCGCCCGGCACGACGCCGGTCGACCGCGCCGCGGTCGCGCAGGTCGGCCTCGTGGCGCTGTTCGTCACGGCGCTGGCGACCGCACAGCTGACCGCGGCCAAGATCCTCGCGTTCCCCCTGCCGTTCGGACTGCCCGCGGTCGGCGCCGAGATCATGCTCCCGGGCGCGGCGCTGGCGTACGCGCTCACCTTCTTCGCGTCGGACTGCTACGCGGAGCTGTACGGCCGCCGCGCCGCGCAGGTGATGGTGAACGTCGCGTTCGCGATGAACTTCGTCGTGCTCGCGCTGGTGTGGTCGACGCTCGCGGCCCCGGCCGCGAACCCCGAGTTCGCGGACACCTTCGCGGCCGCGCTCGCGCCCGCGACGAACATCGTCGCCGGGAGCCTGCTGGCGTACGTCGTCAGCCAGAACTGGGACGTGGTCGTCTTCCACGCGATCCGCGAGCGCACCGACGGCGACTACCTCTGGCTGCGCAACGTCGCCTCCACCGCGAGCAGCCAGGCCATCGACACGGTCATCTTCGTCGGCGTCGCGTTCGTCGCCGCCCCCGCCCTGTTCGGCATCGGCGACGCGCCCCCGACCGCGGTCGTGGTCGGCCTCGTCGTCGGGCAGTACCTGCTGAAGCTCCTGATCGCGCTCGTCGACACGCCGTTCGTCTACCTCGTCGTGGGCGCGGTGCGGGAGTAGTCGAGACGCCGCGAGCCGGCGCAACCGGGAGACGGAAAAGCGCCCCCGCAGGGACAGAAAAGCGCCCCCGCAGGGACAGAAAAGCGCCCCGGCGAAAGCGGGCGTCTCGCGCTACTCCTCGGAGACGGTCGCGACGGTCGTGATCGCCTTCGGGCTGCCGGGTTTGGCCTGCTGGATGTGGTGTTCGAACTCCTCGTAGCCGGCGGCCTCGAACATGCGGTCGGCCTCCTCGGCGTCGTAGAACAGCATGATCGCGTCGGCGACCTTCCGCATCAGCTTGGAGTTCGGGTAGTCCGGACCGACGACGAGGACCGTCGCACCGGGCTTGGCGACGCGGCGGATCTCCCGGAGCCCCTCGACCGGTTCGGGCCAGTACTCGATGGAGCCGGACGACCAGACGGCGTCGAAGGAGTCGTCCGCGAACGGGAGCCGTTCGGCGTCGCCGCGGTAGAAGTGCACGCGGTCGCGCCTGCCGAACTTCTCGAACGCCTTCTCCATCTGGTGGACGCTCTGGTCGAGCCCGTGCACGTCGTCGGTGTACCGCAGCAGGCCCTCGGTGCCGAAGCCGGTGCCACAGCCCACGTCGAGCACGCGGTCGCCCTCCTGCACGTCGAGCCACTCCAGCGCCTCGTCGCGCATCGCCTCGTTCCAGACGAAGGGGTTGATCCGGTCGTACACCTTCGAGAGGTACTTGTAGAACAGGCGGGCCCGGGCCTTGTCCTCGAGGAGTCCCATCGCGCGTTCGTTGGGGCGGCCGGCCCATAACGGTGCGGATCCGGGGCGGCCGCCGGTCCGTCCGCGCGGACGAGCCGCTCAGTCGGGCGAGGCGGCTCCCGGTCCGACCGGTCCGACTCCGACCCCCTTATCCGCCCTGACGGTCTACGCGTCCCCATGCAACCGACCACGGAGGGCCGGTTCCGGGTGCTCGACGAGCGCGAGGCCGAGGGGACGTTCGTGCTCGTGGAGCTGCCCGACGAGCCGGGGCCGGTCGACCCCACCGAACCGGACGCGGAGGCGGCCTACGACCGCGTCCACGTCGACGCCGAGGGGTACGCGGGCGACCTCGGGGCGACCGTCGGGGCGCTTCGCCCGGGTTACGTCGTCGCGGCGACGCTGGCGTGGGACGACGGCGACGCGCGCTTCGAGGCGGTCGAAGTGGAACGCGAGACGCGGATCGAGGTCGCCGACGGCGTGACGGGGATGTTCGACGCCGCGACCGAGGCGTGGCAGGCCGCGCGCGCGAACGGCGAGGCGATGACCTCGCTGACGACACGGGGACAGGACGGCGACCCCAACGGCGCGCTCTACTGCTTCGCGGACCCGCCGGGCCGCGACCTGCTCGCGGACCTCCGGGACGGAACGGTCCCCCTCGAACCGCTGATCGCCCGTGTGAACGCGCGGCTCGACGACGGCCGGCCGCGTGCGGTGTTCCTGATGCGCCCCGACGCGTACGACTACGTCGCGGTGTACGTCGTCTTCGCGCGCGAGGGCGTGCTCGCGAGCACGATCCGCGACACCTACGACATCCGGTCGGGGCTGGTCGACCAGCTCGGCGCCGCCGGCGAGGACGCCGGCGTCTACGGCGACGACCCCTGACGGGAGGGAGCGTCCCCGAGATCGCCGTCGGCCGGACGCCCGCCGGCAACTCGTCCCGCGTCGAACCCGAAGACGGATTATGCGTCCGGCCCAATCCCGACCATGGCTTCCTCCGGCACGACGACGTGGGCGAAGCGGCACCCCGGAATCCTCACCGCGCTGCTGACCGTCGTGGGGTACGGCGTCGTCCTCGGCGTCTTTCTCGTCCCCTCGTTCGCGGCGCTTTTTCCCGACCTCTCGCGTGAGACGGTGAACCTGCTGACCCACGCCATCGCCGTCGTCAACACGATGACCGTGGCCACGCTCGTGCTCGGGTGGTACTGGATCCGGCAGGGGGAGGTGCGAAAGCACGCGGCCGCGATGTCGACCTCGTTCGCGCTCATCCTGCTGTTCCTCGGCATCTACGTGCCGCGCGTCGCGGGCGGCGGGACGAAGCGATTCGCCGGCCCGGAACTGGTCTCGTACGCCTACTTCCTCATGCTCGCGGTCCACATCCTGCTGTCCATCCTCGCGGTGCCCGTGGTGCTGTACGCCATCATCCTCGGGATCATTCACAGCGAGCGCGAACTCCGGACGGAGACGCCCCACGCCCGCGTCGGCCGGATCGCGGCCGGCTCGTGGGTGCTCTCGCTCGTGCTCGGCGTGATCACGTACCTGCTTCTCAACCACGTCTACGCGTACACCTACTGAGTCGTCGTCCGCGGTCCGAGGCCCGATAGCCCGCCGCAACCGACGCCTCCCCCGACCCTTTTCACGGAGAGCAAGGCAGACGCCCCGTGCGCCAGCGTCGCCCCCGGCGCGGAGCGCGGACTCCGGCACGGCCGCGCCGCGGGGTCGGGGATCCCGTGTCGGCTGTCCGCCACCGAAACCCTTAGCGGCGCGCCCCCGAGACCGGGAGCCATGACCGACTGGATCGGCGAGACGTTCACGAGCACCGTCGGCTGGGACCACCTGGAGACGCTCGTCGGCATCGGCGACCGCATGGCCGGTTCCGCGGGCGAGCGGGCGGCGCTGGAGGCGACCCGAGACGCCTTCGCGGACGCGGGCGCCCGGAACGCGCGCATCGAGGAGTTCGACCTGCAGGGCTGGGAGCGCGGCGACTCCGCGATCGCGGTGAACGGAACGCCCGTCGCCGACCGCGCCCACGAGTGTATCGCGCTGCCGCGCAGTCCCTCCGGCGAGGCGACCGGCGAGTTCGTCGACCTCGGCTACGGCCTCCCGTCGGACTTCGAGGAGACCGACGTGGCCGGCAAGGTCGTAACCGTCTCGACCACCGTCCCCGACGACTTCGACCGGTTCATCCACCGCCGCGAGAAGTACTACTACGCGGTCGAGGGTGGCGCCGCGGCGTTCGTCTTCACGAACCACGTCGACGGACAGCTCCCGCCCACCGGGAGCGTCGGCTCCGAAGCGGCGCCGATCGGCGAGATCCCCGCGGTCGGCGTGAGCAAGGAGACCGGGGCTCGCCTCGTCCGCGAACACGAGGGCGAGACGGCGACCGTAAGCGTCGACTGCGCGGTGCCGGAGGCGACCAGCGGCAACGCCGTCGCCGAACTCGGCCCCGACACGGAGGAGTACCTCGTCGTCTCCTCGCACGCCGACGCCCACGACATCGCCGAGGGCGCGATGGACAACGGCGCCGGCACGGCGACGATCGTCGAGGTCGCCCGCGCGCTCGCCGCCCGCGAGGACGAACTCGACACGCGCGTGAAGCTGACCGCCTTCGGCGCCGAGGAGGTTGGACTGGTCGGGTCCGGAATCGCGGCCGAGGCGGCCGACCCAGCGGCCGTCCGCGCGGTCGTCAACGTCGACAGCAACGTCTTCGGACGCACGCTGAAGCTCGATCACCACGACTTCGACGAGCTCGAGGCGGCGGCCGACCGCGTGAGCGACCGCTTCGACCACCCGGTCTCGACGAGCGGCGAGCTGGTTCCCCACAGCGACCACTGGCCGTTCGTGAAACGCGGGATCCCGGGCTACATGGTCTCGGGCGAGACCGAGGACCGCGGCCGCGGGTGGGGCCACACACACGCCGACACGCTCGACAAGCTCGAGTCGCGCAACCTCCGTGAGCAGGCGATCCTGCTGACCGAGCTGGTCGTCGACCTCGCCGGCGCGGACGTGCGCGTCGAGCCGCGCGACACCGCCGCGATCGCGGCCGCGCTGGAGGAGGAGAACAAGGCCGAGGGGATGAAGGTCACCGGCGACTGGCCGTTCTAGCGTACCCGCTGCGTCCCGCGGTCTTTTTGCCGCCCCCGCCAGAGGGACGATTATGAATCAGCCGGGTACGCAGTTCGTCGAGATAGCCGTCCTCGGCGGCGACGACGCTCTTCGGACCGCGGTCCGCGAGGCGGGCGGATCGGTCGTCCGAACGGCCGACGCGGACGCCGTCGTCGCCGCGGGCGAGCCGGCGCTCCGCGAGGCGACCGAGACGGTGGCTGGAACGCCCATCCTCCCGGTCGATGTCGGCGACTCTCCCCATTCGGTACCTCCGCAGCGCGCGCCGACGGCCCTGGATCGCCTGATCCGCGGCGAGGGGCGCGTCGTGTCCCACCCGCGCCTCACGGCCACGGTCGCCGGGGAGACGGTTGGCGACGCGCTCCTCGACGTGACGCTCGTCACCGGCGACCCGGGGCGGATCTCCGAGTACGGCGTGACGCTCGAGGGCGACCGCCTCGACAGCTTCCGGGCCGACGCGGTCGTCGCAGCCACGCCGCTGGGGAGCGGCGGCTACGCGGCGGCCGCCGGCGGCGCCAAGCTCGCGGCCGACACCGGGCTGATCGTCGTCCCGATCGCGCCGTTCGAAACCCGGTCGGACACGTGGGTGGTTCCGGACCGCGTGACCCTGACCGTCGAACGCGACGAGGGACCCGTCGAGCTCGTGGTCGACGATGAGGTCCGGCGGACCGTCCCCGCACACGAGCCGGTCGAGGTGACGGCCGGCGGGGACGTGCCCCTCGTGCGCGTGCCGTCGGGCGCGCCGTCCGCCGAGTAGCTCGCCGGGGGAACGATTGGAAAAGCTCTAAAGAGTCGTGGTCCGACTATCCGGTATGGACCCACTGCAGTTCCTCGTCCCGCTCGGCTGGATCGAGGTGGTCGGGCCGGTGCTGCCGTTCGCCATTCTCGTCCTGGCACTCGCCAACGTGGCGACGCGCCACCTCGCCCACGCACAGCACGTGGAACAGGCCGAGTCGTCCGACAGCGTCGACCGGTTCCTGCCCCACGTCTTCACGAACGTCGGCCTCGTCCTTCTGAGCAGCCTGTTCACGCTGTATCAGGCCACCGGCGGCGTCCTGCTGACGACGTTCGCCGTCACCGTGCTCATCGCCGACGTGTTCGAGTTCGAGGCGCGGAACCTCGAGGCGCGCAACGACATGACCATCGAGCGCCCCAAAAGCGCCATCGCCGCGTCGTCGCTCGTGCTGCTGTACGCCGCCTACTACGTCCTCACGGCGCTGAACGCGACTTTCTGGTCGTCGCTGTTCGCCTGAACCTCGCGCCCCTTCTTCCGCCCGTTCGACCGTCGTGGTCCCGCGTGACCGACCCGTCGTTCTCGGAGTTACCGTTCCTCGTCACTGTCCGGCACCTCGACAGGGTCAGCCGCTTCGTTCGTCCTGGTCGTCACGACCTGCTCGCGCCGACTGCCGAACGAACCGGCCGATGAGCTCGCGGCGTTGCGGCCGACAGCGGAGCGGCCGGCGGCGGAGCAGCGGAGCGGCCGGCACGGGCAGCGCCACGGCTCCGGACCTCGGCTGGACCACAAAAGGGGACCGCAGGCCGCTGCGTCAGTTCGACGCGTCGGCGCGGCTGCGGCGAAGCTCGCGGAGCGCCGGGATGATCACCCAGAACGTGAGCGGGCCGAGGACCATCAGCCAGAAGAACAGGTCGCTCGCGAAGATTGCGACCGCGTCGTAGATCCCGTTCGGCTCCGGCGGTTCGACGGTGAGCTGCTGGATCCGCTCGAACGAGGGCGTCCGGTACCAGCCGGCGAAGAAGAACCAGCCGAGGGCCCCCACCATCGAGATGGCGAACCCCTTCATGAATTCGTCAGCCATTGTCTGAGTCTTCGGCGGAGTCCTCTTGAGACTTTCCCATTCCCTGAGCGCGGAACCGGGTTCCCAGGACGTACACGGCCGAGCCGAAGGTGATCGAGGCGAGACCCGCGACCGCGAGCACGGCGGTCAGCGTGTCCGCGGGCGGTGTGACCCCGACCGCGGTCAAAAGCCCCGTCAACAGCCGCCGAAGCGTGCTCGTCTGGAGCGTCGCGGCGTCTAAGAGTAGGAAGCCGAAGATGAACGTCACGACCGCGATGAGCGTCGAGAAGACGGTCACGACCTTGTACAGCGACAGCGGGACGACCACCTCGCGGCCGCCCGGTCCCTCGCGGGCCCCCACCGGCTCCGGTTCGGGGCGCTCCTCCTTGGGGAGGGGGTCGCCAGTTTCGTCGTCGCGTCGCTCGTCGGCGCCGGTCGGATCGGATGACGGTGGGGCCATGAGGAACGTGGTGCGGGAACGGCGGGTAGTGGATAGGGGACGGCGGGTCGTGACGGAGTCACGCCGGCCGCGCCGGGCGGTCGTCGCTCGTCACGGTGCGTCGTGCGGGCGCTACTTCGGCGGGCGCAGCCGGTAGTAGCGCTTGTTGAGGTCGTACATGTACCCCTCGCGCATCGTCTTGAGGACGGCGTAGGTCAGGATCGCCGCGACGATGGGCAGGGTGAACGTGAGCGTGAGCAGCAGCTCGAGCTCGAACGGGAAGAAGTTCTGGATGGCCAGCGCCGCCAGCGTGAACGACAGCACGACGCCGGAGATGCCGACCGCGGACCAGAACGGCTGCTCGACCGGCCGCCGCGCGCTCCCCTTGTTGAGGAACGGCACCAGCGCGAGGATCCCAAAGATGACCCCGTGGGCGGCGACCCCGTAGAACTGGTCGGAGAGGACCTTCTCACCGCCGAGCACCGCCAGCTCGGGGTTGATGGGGTTGAGCTTCAACAGCCCGAACGACCAGTAGAGGTACCAGTCCGGCAGGATGACCGCGGGCGTGGAGTTCGGGTTCGCCGGGTTCATGAACTCGGGCGGCAGCGCCGCGGCCACGAGGATGATGATCCCGACGAAGAAGCTCGTGATCGCGAGGTTGCGGATCGTCTCGTGGGGCCACGTCGGGAAGCCGAGCACGTCGCGCTCGACGTAGTCGGACTCCTGCCGGAGGTCCTGGTCCTCGCGGCGGGAGCGCTCGAAGTACTCGTAGGTGAGCCGCGAGAGGCCGCGGCTCCGCTCCTTGCGTTCCGTCCAATCGGGCGTCTCGTCGTCGGGCGGAACGATGCCCGTCCCGCCGTCGGTTCTGATCTCGGTGGTGTCGTCTGATTCGGTCATTGGCTTAGTGGGGTTCCGCGATGCCCTGCACCCAGACGATGCCGACGTGGAGCGCGATGAGCGCCGTCACCACGAACGGCAGCAGGAACACGTGCAGGATGTACATTCTCACGAGCGTCGCCTGTCCGAGCGTGAAGCCGCCGAACACGAGCTGTGCGGCCCACTCGCCGACGAGCGGCGTCGCCAGCGCCATCTCGACGCCGATCTGTCCGGCCCAGAACGAGAGCTGGTACCACGGGAGCAGGTAGCCGGTGTACCCGAACAGCAGGGTGAGGCCGATGAGGACGATACCGAGCACCCAGTTGACCTCGCGGGGCTCCTTGTACGCGCCCGTGAAGTAGACGCGCAACATGTGGAGGAACACCGCGGCGACCATGAACTGGGCCGCCCAGCGGTGGATCCCGCGGAGCATGAGGCCGAACTGCACGTCCTTCATGATGCTCTCGACGGAGATCCACGCGGCGGTCGGGTCCCCCGCCGCCGCGGCGCCCGCGGTCGAGGGGGAGTAGTAGAACCCGAGCAGCGCGCCCGAGACCGCCGCGACGAGGTACGCGATGATCGAGAGGGACCCGAGCGAGTAGAGCGGGTACCAGTACCAGAACTTGTTGTCGAGGTCGTACTGTTCCGTGTGGCTCTTCGGCATCTGCAGGTTGACGCGGTAGTACATCGTCTCCAGCAGTTCGAGGTAGTCGACGATGCGCAGCCGCTTGTCGAGCCAGATGAGCGTGGTGAGGAAGGCCGTCTCGACGGGCGTCAGGTCCTTCCGCTTGAGCCACGCGTCGTGGTCGAAGTCGTCTTTCTTTTCGAGGCTCATTGGTCGTTACCGTTTGTAGTAGGGGTAGATCGCTCGTTTCACCGTGTCCCAGGCCGCCTCGCCGTCAGCGAGACTGGTGCCGTCGGCGTCCTCCTCGCGGACGTAGAGGTCCTCCCACTTGCGGCGGCGCTTCTTGACCACCATCACGTCGGGGAGGAACTCCTTGCGGTACAGAAGCAGGATGAACGCCAGGTCGATGAAGATCAGCGCCAGCAGGCCGCCGACGAACTGGTTGCCGAACAGGGTCGACGCCCACGCGGACATCAGCCCGTAGACGAACAGGAAGACCAACGCGATCTCGATGATCGTCAGCAGGACGATCCCGATCGCGGCGGCGGTGCTCTCGCGGGCGGGCTCGTAGCGGTGGATGTCGCCGTAGGAGGAGGTGTCCCCCGCCATCAGCGCCTCCCGTGCCCGGCGTGGGCGGTTTCACCGTACTTCAGCGCGTAGAACGTGAACACGATCGTCAGCGAGATGCCGACCCCGGAGACGAGGCCGACCCAGTGCGGATGGAGCGGGACGCCGATGTCGTGGATGTCCTCGGGCCAGCCGTTGCTCGGGCCGCCGACCTCCACGGTGGGGACGTCCTCGCCGACCGCGATCCCGCCGTGCATGCCGGTCGAGGAGTGCGGGTCACACTGGTAGTGGGTGATTCCCGCGTCCTCCTCGCTGGTCTCGTACTCGAAGGTGTGCCCCTCCTCGCCGACGATCTCGCTCTCGAAGGACGCGGGGCCGTCGACCGCGTGCACGTTGTGGTCGCCGCCCGCACCGACCCACTCCCAGATGATCGTCGTTCCGGGGTCGACCCAGATCTTGGTCGGGTCGAACGCCAGCCCGTCGCCGGCACCGACCGAGACCGTCACTTCGTCCTGTCCGCGGGCGTCGAGATAGGTGTTGACGTTGCCCTCCACGGCGCTTGGCCAGTCGGGCTGTACCTCCTGGGCTGCCGCCGTCCCGGCCGCAGCGGAGGTAGCCGCGGCCGCGGCCGTCGCCCCGCCGGCCGTACGCATAAAGTCCCGCCGTTTCATACGGTCAGAAGTCAGGACGGCCTGCGCTTAAACCCACCGACTATCGCCGGTCGTCGGGACGACGCGCTCGCGGCTCAGTACGGCGTTCTCGGCGGTCTGGGTGCCGCCGCGGGCCGGCCGGATCGGTCAGCGATCCGCCCCCGAGTCGCCCCCCTCCTCGACACCCTCGGGGAGGTACCCCTCGCGCTCCTCGGCAGCCTGCAGCGCGCGGAGTCGCTCGCGGTACTCCTCGGAGCGAAACCGGTCCGAGAGCCGGGCGTTCGCGACCGTCGAGAACAGGAACAGTCCCGCGAGCGCGAACAGCCCACCGACCAAGGGCGCGAAGAGGGTCTCCACGCCGAGGAAGAGCCACGCCCCGACGAGCGCCACGCCCGCCAGCAGCTGCGTCCCGGCGATGGCCTGCATCATCAGGTTCCCGAGCTCGCCGGAACCGCTCTCGACCTCCTCGGGGTCCGGTAGCTCCCAGTTCTCGGGCGGCGTCGGCGGATCGTAGCTCTCCATCGAACAGAGCACGACCGTGGGCTCGATTTCCTGTAACACGGTGCCGCGGCCGCGCACCTCGCCGGTCGGTCGGACGACCGCGTACCCCTCGTCCGAGTAGAGCACCAGTCGCTCCTCGTCCTCCTCGACGATCCGGTCGAGCACGCCGAACACCTCGCGGCTCGCGATCCGGGACTGGAGCGTCCGCTCCACCCGGTCGAGGAGCTCGGGTCCGGTGATCCACGTGTCGGCGTCGAAGACGGCCTCCCATTCGTCGCCCGTCATCGACGCCATGTCCGCGGGGCCGAACTCCTCGAAGTCGTACGTCTCCTCCACCTCGCGCCGGAGGGCTTCGAGGTCGGCGTCCTCGTCCGCGGCCGGGCCGGCGTTCCCCGCGCCCTCACCGGACGGGTCGGTGTCGGTCATTGGCGGGCGTACGGGACGCGCAGGGTAACCGTTTTCGTCCTCCCGCCGGACCGCATCGGGCGGAACCGGGAGGCTTTACGCGCCCGCCCACCAACCGCCACGGTAGATGGCCGAGATGCCCCTCGCCGCGGCCGTTACCGCCCTCGCCGTCACCGCGAGCCTCCCCTTCTTCCTCTACGGCGCGTGGGTGATGATCGACGCCGAACTGGTCACGTGGGACCTGCTGATCTACCACCTCAAGTTCGTGGTCACGGGGCTGGTGCTCACGACGGTCCCGCTCGTCGGGTGGATGCTCCCGCGGCTGTTCGAGCAGCTCTCCGGGCTCGCCGCGGTCCACGCGTTCCTCGGCCTGCAGGCGTACGCCCTCCTGACGTTCGCACTCACCGGCATCGTCCGCATCTTTCAGGCGAAGCGGGACGCGGACCTCTACGACGACCCCGCGGCCGAGGCGACCGCGGACATCGACGAACTCCACGAGAACATGAGCCACTGGCGAACCCGCCTCCGCGTCGGCGTCTTCGGCTTCACGCTGCTGTGGATCCTCGCGTGGATCTCGGGGCTCTACCGGTTCTACCTGCTGTACGTGGCGTGAGACTATGGCGTTGTGAGTGGGGTTGGTGTTGCTCGTCACTGCGTTTGTGACTGTTCCGTGACTGGTGGCAGCCTCACTACTGGTGACAGCAACACCTCGAAAGCCCCAGCCGGCTCGACCGGCCGCGCCTCGCTGTCGTCCGAAAATCGGAGATTTTCGGGATGACGAAAGAGCTTTGCTCTTTCGAACCACGCTCCTCGAACAGTCGCGGCGACACAGGGTCGCCGCGGGACTGCGGTGCTTACGTCGTCGGGGCCGGACCGAGCCGGCTGCCCCTTTCAGTCCCACCCACCGCCCCGCGACCGCACAGCACCGCAGCCTCACGCCTCCCCAGCCTCGGCCGCGGGCCGGCCGCGAAACCGCAGCGCAGGCGGCCGGCCCGCGCCCTCCCTCGCACGGTCGCGGCGACACGCGTTGCGGTCGCCGCGGCGCGCGCCGACCGCGCCACCGCGGGACGAACGTTTTTCGCGTATTAGGCAGAACTCCCGCCGTGAGTGCAGCCTGATCGCTCGTTCTTCGACACGTCGGCTCGCCGGCTGTCCCGCGCTTGGCGCGCGCGAGCAACGCGCGCGAGGGAAGCCCGCCCGCGGCCGGAGCAACGCGAAGGCCGCGGGCGGCTGAGGCTGGGGAGGTGTGAGGCCACGCGTGCCTCGACAGCCGGTATCGAGAACCACCGATCGACCGGGCGCGACGACCGACCCTACAAATGACGCCCTGGCGGACTGAAAGGGCGAGGCCGGTCGCGGGCGCTCAGACGACCCCTATCGGCGCCGGGCGGTGTGGAGAGGCGCCGATATGTCGCTGAGCGCCCGCGAGCGGTCGAGGGCTTTCTGAGTGTTGGCGGTGAGCACAGCAGAACGCTTGACTGATCCAGAAAAAGCGTAGACCGAGCGGTCGAGGGCTTTCTGGGTGTCGACAATGAGCGCATCAGCACGCCTTATGAGACAGAAAACAGACACTTCTAGATCAGCCCGCTATACCCAGTATCGCTATCGGTCAAAACGGAATATCGGCAGTTAGACCTGGCGAGAGAAGGCGAGCGTACCGGAGACGTTCTCGATGTACGCCTTCACGGTGTCGCCCTCGGAGGCGCCGGGGACGAAGATCGTGTACTGGCCGCGCTCGGCGACGCCGTCGCCCTTGCGGCCGGTGCCGACGATCTCCAGTTCGTAGGTGTTGCCCTCCTCGATGGCCTCCTCCTGGGTGGTCGTCTTCGTCGTGTTCGACGAGCGCTTCGCGACCGGGCGGAACGCCCCGCAGGCCTCACAGCGAAGCATCTGCGTGCGGTCCTCGGTGACGAGTCGCGTGTCGGGGAGGCCGCACTCGGAACAGGTGACGTAGCTGGCGACGTAGGCGTCGATGGCCGCTTCGAAGTCGCTCGGGCGGAACGTGCCGTTGTAGCGCGCGACGCCGTTCTCGTACTGGCCGGCCGTCCCCAGCTCGCGCTGGAGGTTCGAGTGGAGGTGCTCGGGGTCGCGCCCGAGCGCGTCCGCGATGGCCGAGAGGTTGGTGAGTCGGGTGAACGCGCCGTCCTTCTGTGCCTGCGGGTCCGGCACCTGCAGTCGCTCGTCGGACCCGCCGAGGTCCGGGAGCGAGTCGATGGCGCGGTCGAGGCTCGCTTCGTACTCCATGACCGGACGAGGCGAGCGCGACGGAAAGCGCTTCCGGGTCACCCCCGAGCGCCCGGAAGCCGGCCGGCGGGCGACCCGGAGGCGCGGCGACCTCCCGGACCGGCGCGCTCAGAAGGAGACGGTGACGGCGGTCGGTTCGACGTCCAACGCGACGCCGAGGTCGGCCGCGAGCGCCGGCGCGGCGCCCAGGTCCGTGGCGACCGCGGCTCCCTCGACGCGCACCGCGTCCGCGTCGCCGACCACGCGGACGGTGTTCTCCTCGGGCGCGGTCGCGGCGAACAGCGCCGTCAGCAGCGCCTTCAGTCGGGTCGCGTCCGTCTCCACGACGGCGCCCACGTCGATGTCGAGCGACTCCGATCCGGTCTCGACGGTCGCCCACGCGGACGCCGCCACGTCCGGAACCGAGACCTCGTGCACGTCCCGCTCGCTCGCCATCGCGGTCAGCGCGGCGGCGAGGCGGTCGCGCTCCCGGGTCAGCTCCTCGCGCGTCTCGATGGCGTCGCTGATCTCGCGGGCGACTGCGGTCACGACCGGCTCCCCCGCGTGGCCGTGCTCGACGAGCGTCACGGAGACGGGCACCTCGTGGCCCTCCGCGTGTCGGGCGAGCAGTTCGAGGTTCGCCGTGCCGACGGGTGACTCGCCTGTCTCGACGTACTCGGCTGCAAGCTCGCGGGCGGCCGCGGAGAAGCGGTTCGGTATCAGCATCTCGACCGACTCGCCGACGACCGCGGTCGGGGCGTACCCGAGGATGCGTTCGAGCGCGGGGTTGGCCGCGTGGACTGTGCCGTCGAGCCCGACCGTCACTGCCGGGTCGGGACTCGCCCGGAGGAATTCCCCTGCAGGGAGTGCGTCGAGGCCACTCTCCAGAGCCTCGTCGCGTTCGGGATCGATGCTCATTGCGGATAGCTTCGCAATTCTGACGGCAAAGAGCTTACGGCCGGTTTCTCGCCGCGACGGCGGCCCGCGTGGGATCGGTCGGTGGTCGGCGGCGACGGTCCGACGGTCCGGGAAGGCGGCGTGTCACACGCGCGTCGGACGCGCAGGAAGATTGATGTAGTGGGGGCGAGGATGCTGTGTCGAGATGAGTAAGATCACGTTCCGCGCGGACGACGACCTCGTGGAGCGGCTGGAGGCGCTAGACGCCTCCAAAAGCGAGGTGATGCGCGAGGCGCTGCGCAGTCACCTCGACGAGGCGGCGTCGTCGGACGCGTCGGACGCGGCCGAGGCGGCGGACGCCGACCGCGAGGTCGCCGCGGACGGCCTCGAGGGCGCCATCGCGGAGCGCGTCGACGCCATCATCGCCGACCGGCTCGACGCCGCGCTCGACGAACGCCTCGGCGACGCGGCGGCCCGCGGGTACGGCCCCGCGCCTCGCGACCGCGACATCAACGTCAACGTCACCGTCGACGGCGCGACGGCGGCGGACGAGACGACCGAGCGGTCGGCGAGCGGACGGCGGGCGTCCGGTCGTGGGCCGGCCGCGGAGCGGGAGGAGCCGGCGGACGAGGAGCCCTCCGCGTCGGACGCCGCCGACCGGTCCGCCGACTCCGCGACCGCGCCGGGCGAGAACGGGGAGCGGACCTGCGGCGGCTGCGGCGAAACGCTGGAGGCGGGCGACGTGTACTGCGCCAACTGCGGCGAGAAGACCGCCCACCGCATGTTCTGCGAGTGCGGCGACGAGGTGCGGACGGACTGGGGCTTCTGTCCCGGCTGCGGCCGCCGGACCCCCGCTGCGGACGTACTCGACACGAGGTAAACGCGGATAGCGGGGTCGTGGCCGACGTATACGCCGTTTTCGCTAGCGTGTCTTACAATCGCCGTTACCTTTAAGTTCTATGCCTCGGTGCGTCTATGTGCGTAAGACGGTCGTCTTACAGACGGCCGCCGCGGAACGGGAGTCCGTTCCGTCCGGCGGTTCCGTTTCGTAAGACGCGGGCGCTCGTCGCCCGCCGTCTTACCGGGGGAATGTAAGCATGGAGCGTGTGACACTACGCATACCGAAACAGCAGATCGAGGAGGTCGAACAGATGGTCGAGACGGGGGAGTTCCCGAATCGGAGCGAGGCGATTCGCTCCGCCGTCCGTGAGATGCTCAACGAGCAGGACGGGGACCACGAGAGCCAGCGCCGCGGCAAGCGCGGCTGGGCCAAGGTGTAACGATGCAGGACATCGTTCAGGACGCACTCGACAACGCCGAGGCCGAGCAGCGCGAGATGGACGCCGACATGGACGACGACGACTTCGGGGACCCCCGAATCGTCATCGTCGGCGCCGGCGGCGCGGGCAACAACACGATCAACCGCCTGTACAACATCGGTGTCGACGGGGCCGACACGGTCGCGATCAACACCGACAAGCAGCACCTCAAGATGATCGAGGCCGACACGAAGATCCTCGTCGGCAAGTCGCTCACCTCCGGCCTCGGGGCCGGCGGCGACCCGAAGATGGGCGAGCGCGCCACCGAGATGGCCCAGGGGACCATCAAGGAAGTGCTCGGCGACGCCGACCTCGTGTTCGTCACGGCCGGCATGGGCGGCGGGACCGGCACCGGCGCCGCGCCCGTCGTCTCGAAGATCGCCAAGGAGCAGGGCGCCATCGTCGTCGGGATGGTCTCGACGCCGTTCAACGTCGAGCGCGCCCGCACGGTCAAGGCCGAGGAGGGGCTCGAGGAGCTCCGCAACGAGGCCGACTCGATCATCGTGCTCGACAACAACCGCCTCCTCGATTACGTCCCGAACCTTCCCATCGGTAAGGCGTTCTCCGTGATGGACCAGATCATCGCGGAGACGGTGAAGGGGATCTCGGAGACGATTACCCAGCCGTCCCTGATCAACCTGGACTACGCGGACATGTCCACGATCATGAACCAGGGCGGCGTCGCGGTGATGTTGGTCGGCGAGACCCAGGACAAGAACAAGACCCAGGAAGTGGTCAACGACGCGATGAACCACCCGCTTCTGGACGTGGACTACCGCGGCGCGTCCGGCGGGCTCGTCCACATCACGGGCGGCCCCGACCTGACGCTGAAGGAGGCGGAGGGTATCGCCGACAGCATCACGGAGCGCCTCGAGGCGAGCGCCAACGTGATCTGGGGCGCCCGGATCCAGGAGGAGTACAAGGGGAAAGTGCGCGTCATGGCGATCATGACGGGCGTCCAGAGCGCGCAGGTGCTCGGCCCGTCCACGCAGAAACAGGCCGACAAGTCCCGCGCCAGCATCGAGGGCGACGGCGAGGTCCACGACGGCGCGGCGGACGTCTCCCGTACCCCGTCCGCGGACGTCTCCGGCGGCAGCGACGCCGCGGCCTGGGAGTCCGACGGCGGCGAGGACCCGGTCGAGAAGAACAACGGCCTCGACGTCATCCGCTGACGCCGGCCGTTCGCCGCGAACCGCGTCACGTTTTTTCGACCCCGCACCGACGAGCGACCGCGCCGCCGCGACTCCGACGCCCCGCTCCGACTCTCAGACCGCTTCGATGGCCGCGACGAGTCGGCACTTCCGGCAGACCTCGCGGCTGGTCACGGAGCCGCACTCCGCGCACTCGCGGAGCTCCGGCCCTTCTCCGTCGTCGCGGTAGCGGTCGGCCGCCAGCGCTGCCAGCTCCTCGTAGCCGGCCATGATCGAGTGGCGGGTACCGGGGTGGTTCTCCTCCAAGTCGTAGAGGAGTCGCTGGATCTCGCCGCGGTACGCCTCGTCCGCGTGCGGGCACTCGGCCATGTGCGCGGGGATGTCCCGGAGGTGGCAGTAGAGCGCGACCTCCTTCTCGGGCACGTCGCGGAGCGGCTTCGCGCGCGGGATGAAGGGCGCGTCGTCGTCCGCGTCGTCGTCCGCGGCATCGGTCGCTCCGCCGCGCTCGTCGAAGGGGCCGAGCGAGGCGTCGAAGTGCTTGGCGATCTGGCGAACGTCGCCCTCGAGGAAGTTCATCAGCGCGGTCTGGGCCTCGTCGTCGAGGTTGTGTCCGGTGAGGAGCTTGTCGGCGCCGAACTCGTCGGCGTAGGTCTCCAGCAGGTCGCGCCGGAAGACGCCGCAGTAGGCGCAGGCGGCCATGTTCTCGGGGTCCTTCTCGACCACGTCGTCCATCTCGACGCCGATCTCGTCGGCGTACGACACCACCTCGTGGCGCATGTCGAGGTCGTCGGCCAGCTCGACGCAGGCGTCGACGCTCTCGTCGCGGTACCCCTCGATCCCCTCGTGGATGGTGAGCGCGAGCATCTCCACGCGGGGGTCCTTGCCGAACGTGTCGTCGAGGATCGACGCGAGCACGACGCTGTCCTTCCCGCCCGAGAGACCGATCACCCAGCGGTCGGGGTCGTCGGGCGTCGCCTCGGGGTCGAGGAGGCCGTCCTCCCGGACCCGCCGGCGCACGCGCTTCTCGACCGAGCGACAGAAGTGGTCCTCACAGAGGTGGGCGCCGGAGTAGGCCGCGAAGGTGACCGCGTCCGCGCCGCACTTGTCGCAGTCCATTACCGACCCGTAGCGGACCGGTCGGGATACGGGTTTCGGGGTCGGAGCGAGATTCACCCGCGGGGCCGTCCCGGGGCGCTACGGCAGTCCCGCCGGCCCCTCGCGGACGACCGCCCGGAGCGTCGACGCGTGCTCGTCGCGCGACGGGGAGGAGAACAGCTCGTGGCCGCCGTCGTACAGCACCGTGCGCTCGGCCTCGACGCGGTCCCCCACGCGACGCGGGTCGACGATCCGGTCCGTCAGGGTACAGAAGGCGACCGCGTCGGGGTCGGGGTCGACGGCCGCGAGGCCGGCCTGCGCCCGCGCCGCCTCCCGGAGGAACGTCGGCGCCGCTCGGTCGGGCCCCTCCCTGATCTGGCGGTCGGTCGCGAGCGCGCCGAGCGCGTCGCGGTCGGCGGTGCCGACGGGGACGACCCGTCGAGAAATCGGGAGCCGCGTGACGAGGTCGAAGATGGGGCCGGCCGTCTCCGGAACCATTCCCCACCACGGGCTGAGGTACGTCCGCGTCGCGGGCGCCGCCTCCCCGCGGAGGTACGCGCCGATCAGCCCGCCGGTCGAGTGGCCGACGAAGCGGTAGTCGTCGTCGAGGCCGTCGACGACCTCGCGGACCGGGTCGAGGTACCCCGCCTCGAAGTCGGTGACCGTGATCGGGATCTGTACCGCGGTGACGCGGCTGTCGGCCGCGAGCGTCTCCAGCAGCCAGCGGACGTTCTCGTGGTCGAGGCGGTTCCCCCAGCCGAGCACGCACGCGAGGTCCGGGTCGGCGGGGTCGCCGAGCGTCTCCGTCTCCATACGGGTCGTCCGGCGCGCGCCGACGTAAAAGGAGGGCGCCGCGACCGCACCAACGCCGTCGCCGGTTCCGACAGGGGTATGCGCCTTCGGTCGCGTGTGCGGGTATGAGCGACGACGGGCCGGAGCGCGCCCCATTGCGTGACGACCCGCCCGCGGAGACGCTCCGGACGCGGCTCTGGCGGCACGGCTACAACCTGTTCCCGGCCTACCGCGGGACGGGCGCGCGGATCGACCACATCGGCGGCGACTGGCGCTACGTCCGCGTCCGGATCCCGTTCAACTGGCGGACGCGGAACGTCGTCGGCGCGATCTTCGGCGGCAGTCTCTACGGCGCGGTCGACCCCGTCTACATGAGCCTGCTGCGGCGGAACCTCGACACCGACCGCTACACGGTGTGGGACAAGGCGGCCGACATCAGGTTCAGAAAGCCCGGCCGCGAGACGCTGTACGCGGAGTTCGAGATCGAGGGGGCCGAGCTCGACCGCATCCGCGAGGCGCTGTCCCCCGGCGAGTCGTTCGACCGCGTCTACGAGGTGGCGATCGTCGACGCCGAGGGCGTCGTCCACGCGGAGTGCGAGAAGACGCTGTACGTGCGGCAGGACGAGTAGAGAAGTCGGGGGCGGCCGGTCGGATCAGCCGTCCTGCAGTTCCGCCTCGCGTAGCGCCTCGTTGAGGTCCTCGCGCACGCGCTCGCCGGTGTCGCGGTCCATCGCGGTCGTGACGATCCGGTTCTCCTGCACGCTGGAGCCGTCCCGCAACAGGAGCCGCACGTTGCCGTTCCGGTCCGCGCGGGTGGCCTTCGCGCGCAGCCCCGTCCGCGACCCGGTCCCGCCCGCGTCGATCGGCCCCGGGACGATCTTCTTGACGTGCGGGTGTCCCGCGACCGTGGAGATGGCGCGCCGTCCCGGTCGGCCGCCGATCAGCGTCGAGTGCGTGCCGCCGATCTTCTCCTTCGGCGGCGTCTCGACGACTTCGAGCGCGCGGTCGCCGCGGCGGTCGCGCACCCACGCGACGGGGTCGGCCTCGTCGGGGATGCGGTAGAACTCGTGGTGGAGCTGGGCGCGCGCCTCGCGGAGCGGTCCGCGCTCGCCGGCGGCATACACCGCCTCGGGGCGCTTGCGCCGGATCTCGTCGGCGACCCGGCCCGCGAAGTTCCGCCGTTGAACCGTCTCGCGCTCGTCCCCGTCCCGGCGGTCGCGCTCGGGGATCGTGGTGACGGTCGTCCGGCCGACGACCTCGTCGTCGTCGAGCATCGCGATCTCCGCGCGGTCGGGGTCGAAGCGGACCACCACGGCGTCGCTGTTGGCGGTGTTGCAGGTGAGACAGTAGTCCCCGGGCTTGTCGAGGGGGGTGCCACACCGCCGACAGTTCATTGTTCGAGGTGTGGTCGCTCGAAGCTAAAAGGCCGTTGTCCCGGTGGTCGTTCCTCCGCTCCGGGACTGTGAGGCCCTCCCGCGGGGCGCCCGGACTCGTAGCCTTTTTACCCACGCTGGCGGTACTCTTCTCCACTATGGCTGAGAACGAGGCTCGATCCACCGGCAGCGCGGGCCGATTCGGCGCACGCTACGGGCGCGTCGCCCGCAAGCGCGTGCAGGACATCGAAGCGGAGATGGAGTCCGCGACGGTCGACGGCGACGACGTCACCCGCGTGGGGACCGGCATCTGGGTCAACGAGGAGACGGGCGAGAAGTTCACCGGCGGCGCCTACCGCCCCGAGACGCCCGGCGGCCGCACCGTCCGGCGCTCCATCCGCGCCGCGCTGGCCGACGAGGAATAATGAGCTACAAGTGCTCCCGCTGTAAGCGCGACGTGACGCTCGACGAGTACGGCGGCGTCCGCTGTCCGTACTGTGGCCACCGCGTCCTCCTGAAGGAGCGCGGCGGCGACGTCAAAGAAGTCGACGTCAACTGACGGGTCCACCCGTGTCGCCGGCGTTCGAGCACGACGCTTTCTTGCGCTTTTCCTACCCCGACGAGCGTCGCGCTCGCCTCGTGGCCGACGCGCTCGGCCCGGAGGTCGGCGAGATCGACGACGCCCGCTCGACCGCGAGCGTCGACCGCGACGGGGACACGGTGGCGGTCCGCGTGCGGGCGCACGACCTCGTCGCCCTCCGCGCCGGGATCAACAGCTGGACCCGGCTCGTGGCGGTCGCCGAGGACGTGAGCGACCGATAACGACGCCGTCCGTCGCCCTCCCCTCGCTTCTCCGCTACGTCCCGTCGCGTGCCTCGATACGCGGCGCCGCAGGTCACAGCAGGTCGTCGGGAGCGCCGGCGAGCCCCGCCAGCGCGTCCGCCTCGACGTGGTGGAGGTCGCCGGGGATCACCAGCAGGTGCAGCGGGTCGCCGAAGTCGCGCGCCGCGAGCGCGGAGAGGCGGTCCGCGGCGACGACGGCGTCCGGGCTCCCGGCGCGCGCGACGACCACGGCGAGTTCGTCGCCCCACTCCTCGGCGAACAGCTCGGCCGCGTAGTCGGCGGTCATGTACTCCTCGTGGTCCGGGTCCGGGCCGCGCGGCCCCATGCCGACCTTTATGTCCAGATAGACGACCGTGTGGAGGCCGCGATCGCGGTTGGCCTCGATCGTCTCGATCACGCTCTCCGGGACGCGGTCGCCGCCGTGGGCGTACGGGAACGGGAGCGTCACCGCCTTTCCGAAGCGGTAGTTCTGGAGCCCGGTCAGGCTGGAGGCGGCCGACTGGGCGGTGACGCCGTGGATAACGCGGGTCTCGATGCCCCGCTCCTCGGCGCGGAGCCGGAGGTCCGCGTGAGTCGTCGAGATCATCGTGTCGCCCGCGGTCAGAAACGCCACGTCCGAGGCGGCCGCCCTCGCCAGCATGTCGTCGGGGTCCTGTTCGACGCCGGGCCGGTCACGCACCTCGATGTCGACGCCGTGATACGCCTCCAGGTCCGCGACGTCGGCGCCGACCAGCCGGCTGGTGTAGAACTCGGCGTAGGCGTGGTCGGCCGCGCGCAGCGCCTCCTGCCCCTCGACGGTGATCGACCGCTCGTCGTAGAGGCCGAGGCCGATGAAGGTGAGCATACCGCCGCTCGGCCGGGGACGGCCTTATAGGACCCGGAACGGCGGCTCGGCGGCGCCGGGCCGATCGGCGGCCGTCCTACTCGTCGGTGACGCCGGACCGGTCCATCGCGGCGACCTCGTCGACCAGCCACTCGCGGAACCACCTGGCGCGCTTGAGCCGCTGGTGGGCGATGCTCTCGGCCGTGTCGGACTCGATGCGGTCGACGTGGTCGCGGCCGCGTTCGAGCACGCGGTCGACCATCTTCGCGGCGTCCATGTGCGAGCGGGACTCGTAGCCCATCCGGAGCAGCATCAGCGCGCTGCCGTTGGCGCCGATCTTGTCGAGGATGTCCGCCTCGATCAGACACCGCGCCTCCAGCGCGACCGCGTCGAGGTCGCCCTGGTAGGAGTGGTCCTCGACCGCCTGGCACACCTCCTCGACGAACGACTCGGGGTAGTCCCCGCGCGTCCGGAGGTACTCCCGGGCGACGCGCGCCCCGGCCTCGGCGTGAACGTCCTGTTCGGCCTCCAACTTGGCCACGTCGTGGAACAGTGCGGCGACGCGCACCACGTCCACGTCGGCGCCCTCCGCCTCCGCGATCTCGGTGGCGATCTCCATCACGTTGAGGATGTGGTTGAACCGGTACTCCGCGGAGTGCCAGGGGTACCACCGCATCCGACCCCCGTCGTCCTCGCCCTCGACGCTGGCGGCGAGGTAGTCGTGGACGAACTCCTTCATGTCCTCGAACGCGTCCTCGCTCACCGAGGACTCCTTAATCTCGACGCCCACGCCGGCACCTCCCCCCGTGACGATCCGTGTAGTTCATTGTACGAACGGAGGTACGTAACGCTTTTAGACGTTACGACAGTGTACCCACTTTTCGGCGGACGCGTTCCGGGCGCCTCGCGGTCGAAGCGGCACGTGCTTCACCGCCGGATCCGCCCGTTTCCGACTCAACAACCCGTAAGTAGCTCGGTCGACTCCGTCCGCGTATGACCGACCAGGCCTACCTCGCGGACAGCTACGTCCGGGAGTTCTCCGCGACCGTCGAGCGGAGCCTCGACGACCGGCTCGTGCTCGACCGCACGTACTTTTACCCCGAGGGCGGCGGCCAGCCGCACGACACCGGCGTCGTCGAGGCGAACGGTGACCGCTGGCGCGTCGTCGACGTGCAGAAGTCGGACGACGTCTACCACACGCTCCGTCCGGAGAACGGCGCGGTCGCCAACGACGCGCCCGTCGGCGGCGAGGCGAGGGCGGACCTGCCCGAACCCGGAACGACGGTCGATTGCGAGGTGACGTGGAACCGGCGGTACGCCCACATGCGCTACCACACCGCACAGCACCTGCTGTCGGCGCTGCTGCTCGAGGCGTTCGACGCGCCCACGACGGGCAATCAGCTGTACGGCGACCACGCGCACCTCGACGCCGGGCACGACCGCTTCACCGACGAGGACCTCGCGCTGATCGAGGAGCGCCTGAACGAGCTGATCGCGGACGCCCGCCCCGTCACCCACTACACGATGGACCGCGAGGAGGCGGAGGCGACGCTCGACACCGAGCGCACGCGGATCGACCTGCTGCCGGACTCCATCACCGAACTCCGGATCGTGGAGGTCGCGGGGCTCGGCGCGGACGGCGAGCCCGACCCCGACGCCGACCCCTACGACCGCACCGCGTGTGCGGGCACGCACGTCGACAACACCGAGAAGATCGGCGAGGTGGTCGTCACGGGCCGCGAGACGAAGGGCAGCGACGAGGAGCGCGTCCGGTTCGCGCTCGCGGAGCACGTCGACGCCGGGGACGACACGGATCCCGCGAACGCGGGGGACGGAGCGTCGTGAGCGACGCCCGGTTCGACGTGCGACGGGTCGTCCCGCGCGACGCGATCCCCAGCGTCGACGACCCGGAGGGCGTGCCGGCCGCGGCCTACGAGGGGGACCCGGACGACGACGTGGTCGCGGTCACGGTCGAGGGGCGGGCCCGGGCGTACCCCGTCCGCTACCTCCACTACCACGAGATCGTCAACGACGAACTGGGCGGCATCCCGGTCGCGGTGACGTGGTGTCCGCTCTGCGGCTCCGCGGTGGTCTACGACCGGCGGGCGGAGACGGTCGACGCGGAAGACGCCGACCTCGACGACGAGGACGGCCTCCCCGAGACGCTCACGTTCGGCGTCTCGGGCAAGCTCGCGGACGACGACCTCGTGATGTACGACCGCGAGACCGGGACGGAGTGGAAGCAGTCGCTCGGACGCGCGCTCTCGGGAGTGCTCGCGGGCGCGTCGCTGCGGGTGCTCCCCGCGGGCGTGACGACGATGGCCCGCTTCCGGGAGGCACATCCCGACGGGGACGTGCTCGCCCCGCCGGGCGGCGAGAGCGAAGCGGCCGGGGACGGGGACGACCCCGAGCCCGTCGACTACGACGAGGCGCCCTACGAGCGCTACTTCGAGGCTGAGGGGTTCGGACTCGGGGCACACCGGGGCACGGGCGGCCGCTCGTGGGACCGGACGGACCTCGACCCGAAGGCGGTCGTCCTCGGCGTCGAGCGGGGCGGCGACGCGCTCGGGTTCCCCCTCCCGCGCGTCGAGGCGGCCGGCGGCGTCGTGACCGCGACGGTCGGCGGCGCGTCGGTCGTCGTCTTCGCGGACGAGGGGATCCACGCCTTCGCGGACCCCGGCTACGAGTGGCGCGCGACCCCCGCGGGATTCCGCGCGGACCGCCCCGACGGCACCGGCGCGCTGTACGACGGCGCGACCGGCCGGCCCGTCGACGCGCCCGCGGCACACACCGGCGAGTCCGGCGGTGCGGCCGCGGAGCCGCTCGAACGGGTCCCCTCGCGGCGGCTGTTCGCGTTCGCGTGGCAGGACGACCACGGCGCGGACGCCTTCTACGAGCCCTGAGGATCGGCCGGGAGCCTCGTCCGCTTCACGGACCGACTACAGGTACGCCGCGTCCCACCGCGCCGGCTTGCGCCGGTTGCCGCACTCGTTGCAGACGACCCGTTCCATCGTGTCCACGGCCACGTCGAGGCTCCCGCAGGCCCCGCACCGGAAGCCGTACCGCTCCTCGTGGTCCGGGTCGGCGTAGACGACGTAGAAGGGGCCCTCGGAGCCGCGGGAGCTCTCCGTCAGTGCGACGTGGAGCTCCGTCCCGTCGTCGGTCGTCACGGTCTCGGCGTCCGCGACGGCGACCCCCTCCGAGAGCGTCTTCCGATAGCGGTGCTCGGGAAAGCTGTCGTGGCCGATGTCGACGAGCCGTTCGTCGACGCGCTCGTACCCTTCCCGCTCGTAGAAGGCGGTGCCTGCCTCGTTGGCCGACAGCACCGCGCCCTCGACGCGGTCGACGCCCCGCTCGCGGAGCGCCGCCTCGACGTGCTCTAACAGCATCGTCCCGATCCCCTCGCCGCGGTGATCGGGGTGGACGTGGAGCCAGTCGATCTCGCCGACGCGATCCCGACGGTCGACGACGTAGCTCTCGGCGAACCCGACGACCTCGCCGTCCGCGACCGCGACCGGGAACACGACCCGGTCGTCGGCGACGTCCGCGCCGAGCGCGTCCCGGCCGTACCAGCGGTCGACGGCCGCCTCCAGCACCGTCTCGGTGATCGCGTGCCCGTACGACGCGTCGAGGGAGGCGCGCGCTACCGCCCTGATCGCGTCCACGTCGTCCCCGGTCGCCGCACGAATCTCCATGTGGGGTGTCACCACGTCCAGCTACAAAAGTGTCTGCGGCCGGATGGACGGCTCGTCGCTACGCCTCGTCCGTCGGCGTGGGGCGGCCACCGACCAGCACCGGTCGGTCCGCGTTGAGGATCACCGTCTGCGCGACGCTCCCGAACAGCGCCTTGCCCGCCGGCGACCGACGCCGTCCGCCGATGACGATCATGTCCGCGTCGTGGTCCGCGGCGGCCTCCAGGAGCTCCTCCGCGGGATCGCCGCTCGCCTCGAGGACCGTCGTCTCGATCCCCGCCTCCTCGAGCCGCTCCTGCGCCCGACGGACCCCTGCGACCTGCGCCGCGGAGGCGCCCGCGGGATTGTCGGTGAACGCGTGAAACACCGAGACGGTCACCTCGTCGGCGCCCCCCGGCAGGTCGGCGACGGTCCCCGCCACTCGGTCGGCCATCTCTCCGTCGTCGTCAACTCCCAACAGCACGTGGTACATGGACCGGGGTTGTGCGGGGTCCGTAATGGTCTTTCCCCCGTGAGACGCCCCTCGTCGGAGGGGAACCGATCGCGCCGCTCGCGGCGTCGAGAACTGAACCGTCGAACGAAGGTGCTGCGACGGGGAACTACGTGATGGAGTAGGTGGCGGCCGACATCAACAGCAGCGTCAGCACGAGCGCCAGCACCATCAGGTACGTCAGCGAGCGATTCTCCCACTTGAGGTGCATGAAGAACGCGACGACCAGCGCCGTCTTGAGCACGGCGATGACCATCGTTCCGACGAAGGAGATGTCGTACGCGAGGTCGAGTCCGCCCTCGAAGAGCACGTAGTTCAGGACGGCGAGGCCCACCAGTCCCGCGTAGACGAGGCTGTAGAGTTTGATGGAGTCGGACGCCATTATTCGTACACCTCAACCTTCGGTGCCGTCCTTATAGATTTATTCATCCGTCTCCTCGCTGCCCCGCCAGCGGTTCCAGAGGTAGTGCGCGACGACGAACCCGCTGGACCAGAAGATCACCGCGCCGACGGCGATCCCCACGCCGATCAGGAGTCGCCCGTTCGTCAGTGCGTCCACGACCATGGACGGACTCAGGGGCTCCCGGAGTTAGGTCCGTCGCCTCGCGGTGCCTCCGCGCGAAAGAGGACGACGCAGACGACTATCAGCGCGGCCTCGGCCACCTTCGAGGTGAGGGTCAGCCAGTCGCTCACCAGGTGGTCGAGGAGGACGGCGACGACGCCGGTGTCCGGGTGTCCCCGCGGCTCCAGTCCCGGCCAGAACGCGCCGTGGTCCAGCAAGGTGTGCCACACCCCGAACCCGACGAGGAACGTCCCCGCGACGCCGGCCGCGAGCAGGTACGCGCCGCGCCGATAGACGTCCGCGACGATCAGCGACGCCGCGAACACCACGGCGAACCCCCCGGCGAGGAACGCGACCGGACGCGGGTCGCCGAGGTAGCCGGCGCTCGCGTACACCAGGAGCGCGGGACCGCCGTAGCTCGGATGCAGCAGGTGCGTGACCGCCACGACGCCCGCGAGCGCGACGGCCGCGACGCGGAGCCGCGCGACCATAGTCTCGTCCATACTCCGGGTATCGTGGGGGGAAAGGTATGTCGTGCGGTTCGCTCCTGTTGCGTGAGAACGGCGGCGCGTGTGAACGCGGGCGGGACGCGTCAAAAGGGACCGCCCGCGGTCGCTACCTCAGAAGAGGTAGAACAGCGGGAACAGGAAGATCCAGACGATGTCGACGAAGTGCCAGTAGAGCCCGAAGTACTCCAGCGGGCGCTGGTCCTCCTGGTAGTACCCGCGCGCGGCCCGGACGAACAGGTAGCCGGCGATGAGCACGCCGATGATCACGTGGAAGCCGTGCAGTCCGGTCGTCACGTAGTAGATCGACGCCTGAATCGGGTCGCCGTGCGGGTTCTGGGTGAGCGTGACGCCCTTGTCGTACACCTCGTGGTGCCACTCCCACGCCTTGATCCCGAGGAACGTGAACGACAGCAGGATCGTCGCACCGAGGCTCGCCAGCAGCCCCTTCGCGTTCTCCCGGCGGGCGAACACGAGCGCGAGGATGACCGTGAACGAGGAGGTCAACAGCACGAACGTGTTGATGAGCCCGGGAAGCGGGTCCGTCAGCGGGCCCCAGTTCATCCAGCCGGCGTTCACGCGGATGAACACGGCGGCCGAGATGAACGCGCCGAAGACGATGACGTCCGAGGCCAGGAAGAACCACATGCCCAGCTTCACCTTCTCGATGCCGTGGAACGGCCACCGCTCGGCGATCGCCGTCGGCGGCGCGTAGAAGTCCTCCGTGCCCCAGCGGACCGCGGTCCACACCATCAGGATCGGGCCGACGGCGGCGAACACCGGGTAGACGGGGTTCGACATGGACAGCGCAGTCGTCGCGAGCGTGTCGCCCAGCGACAGCGAGACGGAGTCGCGGACGCCCGAGAGCCCGATCATGAAGATCAGGGTCGCGACCGAGAACGCGAACGGCCAGATACTCGCGTGGCTCGGGTGCTTGTCCCAGTACGGGTACTCGTCGAGGTGGCTCTCGCCGTGACCGTCGGCGTGCCCGCCGTCAGCGACCGCGTCCTGCACGAACTCGAGCTTCCCGGAGGCGTACGAGGGGCGGCCGTCCCAGTTCTCGAGCGGCGGCGGCGAGGGGATCGCCCACTCGGCCGTCCGCGTGTAGTCCCACGGATTGGCCCCGGCCTCCTCGCCGTAGAGGTAGGAGTTGGCCAGGTTGTAGAACATGATGAAGAACGACCCGCCGAGGACGAACGCGCCGATCGTCCCGATCTGGTGGAACGTCTGGAACGCGGGGTCGTACTCGAAGACGCGGCGGGGGGTCTCCCAGCCGAGGAACATCGAGAAGTACACCGCGTTGAACCCGATGAAGAACACGACGAAGTGGACCTTCCCCAGGAACTCGTCGTACATCTTCCCGGTGACCTTCGGGAACCAGTAGTAGATGCCCCCGAACAGCGCGGTCGCGCCGCCGAACATCACGTAGTGGAAGTGCGCGACCACCCAGTAGGTGCCGCGGAACTCGTAGTCGAGGACGATGGCGCCGAGGAAGACGCCCGTGATGCCCCCGAGGATGAACAGCAGCAGCGCGCCGAGCGCGAACAGGAACGGCGTCGTGAACTGGATCCGTCCCTTGATCAGCGTGTAGATCAGCGCGAACACCAGCAGGTCGAACGGCAGGGATATCCCGATGGTCGTCGCCATCATCAGGGTCTTGATCTCCAGGTTGATCGTCGTCAGGAACATGTGGTGCATCCACACGAGGAACGACTGGACGGAGATCAGACAGATGGCGATGATGGCCCACTTCCGCCCGACGAGCCGCCGGCCGGAGAACGTCTGGAACAGCTCCAACATCACGCCGAGCGCGGGGAAGAAGACGATGTACACCTCCGGATGGCCGAAGAACCAGAAGAGGTGTCCCCAGAGTAGCGATCCGCCTTCAGTCGCCGAGAAGTAGAGGCTCCCGAAGACGCGGTCGGACAGGAGGATGACCGCGACCGCGAGCAGGGCCGCGAACGCGAACAGCATCATCCACACGGTCGCGAGCATGGACCACGTGAACATCGGCATGTCCATCAGGCCCATCCCCTCGGCGCGGGAGTGGTGGATCGACGTCAGGAAGTTCACCGTGGACGCGGTCGTGCTCGCCACGAACATCGCGAGCGCGAGGATCGCGCCCGTGGACCCGATGCTCGGCGTGTACATCGGGACGTTGAGCGGGGCGTACATCGTCCACCCGGCGGAGAGCGTTCCGCCCTGGAAGAACGAGATGGCGAACATGACGCCCGACAGCACGTACAGCCAGTAGGAGACGGCGTTGAGCCGCGGGAACGCCAGGTCGTCCGCCCCGATCTGCAGCGGGACGAAGTAGTTCGCGAGCCCGAACCCGAGCGGGGAGAGGAACCAGAACACCATCACCAGTCCGTGGGCCGTCACGGCCTCGTTGTACGCGAGGCCGGACAGGATCTGGGCGCCCGGTTCCCACAGCTGGAGCCGGATCAGCAGCGCCATCACGCCGCCGAAGATGAGGAAGAACAGCGCCGTGATGGTGTACATGATCCCGACGTCCTTGTGGTTCGTCGTGACGAGCCAACGGCGGAGCGAGGTCGTCGGCGGGAGCTCGGACATCAGCCGTCACCCTCCGTCTCCTCGCCCTCGGCGTCGGCGAGCTGTTCGTCGTACCAATCCTGGTAATCCTCTTCGTGCATGATGATCACGTCGGCCTTCATGTAGGAGTGGCCCGAGCCGCAGAGCTCGAAGCACTCCGCCGTGTAAGTCTCCGTCTCGCCGGGCTCGAGCGGCTCCTCGAGGTGGGCCTGTCCGCTGAACCACGTCTCGGAGTACTCGCCCGGAATCGCGTCGCTTTTGATGCGTAATTCGGAGACTCCGAAGTTATGCCACACGTCCCGCGAGGTCACACGTAACTGGACCACCTTATCCTGGGGGACGCGCAGCGTGTTCTGCGTGGTGACGCCCTCGTCGGGGTACTGGAACTCCCAGCCGAACTGGTAGCCCTCGACCGTGATCTCGATGTCCTCCTCCACGTCGGTGGCGGGTCCCTCCTCGACGTAGAGCAGCAGGCCGTAGGCGTAAACCACGAGGCTAATGACGACGATCGCGCTGAGACCGAACGAGAGGAAGAGCTTCTTCGCCTTCGGGCCGCCCTGTCCCGTCGGCAGCTCCCCGAGGACCGGGGGATCGAACTTCTCGCCGGGGTCGCTTCCGTCGTCGCGGTACTTGTACGCGTTGTAGAGCGTGTACGAGACGACGATCGTCCCGACGAGGGTACCGAGCGCGAGAAAGACGAAGAAGATCTCGTCGAACACCGCTGACTGCGCTCGCCACTCGTCGGCCACTTGTAATATGAGTGACTCTATCATGTTCTTCTGTCGGGCCTTACGTGTGGACTTAGCGATGGCACACTTAGCTCTTTTGTAGCGCGTTCGCCCGCGCGCTCGTCGGCCACATCCGAGGGGTCCACCGTCGCCGACATACGAAGGCTATTTGTACGCACGCACGGACGCTCTACCAACGAGGAACGGATACAGATATGGTCTCGCTTACGCTCGTGAGTACGGTACTGATGGGGTTGCTCGTCGTCGCCACGTTCGTCGCCGCCGCGCGGATCGGCACCCGACGGAAACACGAGGCGGCCGCGTCGGAGGGCGACCGGTACGACCAGCTCGCGCGCCGGTTCGACGAACTCGCCAAGTCGCCCGCGGTCTGGGCGGTCGTCTTCGTCGCCGGTGCGCTCACGTTCGGCCTCGGGGCGGTCGCCGCGTTCGGCGGCTTCGGTCTCTCGGAGGGGGCGGCCGCGACCGCGTTGACCGTCGTCTACGCCGTGCTCGGCATCTCGCTCTTCGCGTTCGTCTTCCTCGGCGGGTACGCCGGCGCACGCGGCCGCGGGCTCGGCAACGCGCAGGGGGTGGCCGTCGGGGCCATCGCCTTCGGCTTCGCGCTCCTGTTCGTCATCGCGGCGCAGCTCGTCATCGGCAGTCTCGGCTGAGTCGGCGCGTCGCGGTCCGTTCCTTTTCTCATCGGCACACGTCAGCCGCGGCTCCGCGGTCGGGGACACGCGTTCGAAGGAGAGACGGCGGGCGGCCGACGGGCGGTCCGCGACCGGCTACGCCAGCGCGACGCCCTGCCGAGCCAGGTAGTCGTTGACGGCCTTGATCTCGATCGGGCTGCCGATGATCCGACAGTGCGTCTCCGTCTCGAAGACGGTGACGGTGTACTCGGTCTCCAGTCGCTCGCGGACCCCGTCGAGCGCGTGGCGGGGCACCACGATCTGCGTGCTGTCGCGGAGCCGCGCGGGGTCCGGCATTCGTCGTCCGACCAGTTGTGTGGCCGACATATAGGCGTGTCGGAACGAGCGCGCGGGCCATCTCCGCGGTCCTCGGCGTGCAGTCCCGGCGTGGGTCCGACCGTGTTCGCGTCCCCACGTCGACCGCGGAGGGACAGGTTTAACGAGCCGACCGGCCGAGTATGCGGCGATGGGACTGGAGGACGAAATCGAGGACCTCCGCGAGGAGATCGCCAACACGCCCTACAACAAGTCCACCGAGGCGCACATCGGGCGGCTGAAGGCGAAGCTCGCGGAGAAGAAGGAGAAGCTGGAGAACCAGTCCTCCGCAGGCGGCGGTCACGGCTACGCCGTCGAGAAACACGGCGACGCGACCGTCGCGCTCGTCGGCTTCCCGAGCGTCGGCAAGTCGACCCTGATCAACGCGCTGACCAACGCCGACAGCGAGGTCGGCTCCTACGAGTTCACGACGCTCGACGTCAACCCGGGCATGCTGATGTACCGCGGCGCGAACATCCAGATCCTCGACGTGCCGGGCCTGATCGAGGGCGCGGCGGGCGGCCGCGGCGGCGGGAAGGAGGTCCTCTCGGTCGTCCGGACCGCGGACCTCGTGGTGTACGTCCTCTCCGTCTTCGAGATCGAGCAGTACGACCGGCTGAGCGAGGAGCTGTACAACACGAACATCCGGCTCGACACGGAGCCGCCGAACATCAACATCCGGAAGACACACAAGGACGGCATCGGAGTGACGATGAGCGACGAGGTGAGCCTCGAGGAGGACACCGTCAAGCAGGTGCTCCGCGAGTACGGCTACGTCAACGCCAAGGTGACGATCCCCCACGACCTCACCATCGACGAGCTCGTCGACGCCGTGATGGACAACCGCGAGTACCTCCCCTCGATGGTCGCGGTCAACAAGGCGGACCTGATCGACAAGGAGTACCTGCCGACGGTGAAGGAGGAACTCCGCGAGCGCGACCTCGACCCCGACGACGTGGTCTTCATCTCCGCGGAGAAGGAGCGCGGCCTCGACGGGCTGAAGGAGCGGCTCTGGGAGGAGCTCGGGCTGATCCGGATCTACATGGACAAGCCCGGCCGCGGCGTCGACTACGAGGAGCCGCTCGTCCTCTTCGAGGGCGCCACCGTCGGCGACGCCTGCGAGAAGATCGGCGGCGAGTTCGACGAGCGGTTCAAGTTCGCCCGCGTCTCCGGTCCGAGCGCGAAACACGACGACCAGCAGGTCGGCAAGGGGCACGTGCTGGCCGACGAGGACGTGCTCCGGATCGTCGCCCGGAAGTAGATGGGCGACGCCACCTCTGACCCGACCCCGCCCTCCGGTCGCCTCGCGGCCGCGGCGACGCTCGCGCTGCTTTTCGTCCCGGTGACCGCCCTCCGCGCGGGCGCCGGCGACTACACGCTCCTCATGCCGTGGGGCTTTCTGAACACCGCGCCGCTCGCGCCCGACCGATCCATCCACGTCTACACCGTCGCCAGCTACTTCCTCGACGGGCCGCCGGTCGCGGCGCTGCCCCGGTCGATCACCGTCTGGCCGGTCGCGCTCGCGTGTCACCTGTTGGCCGCGGGGAGCGCGGTCGCGGGCGCGCTCTTCGGCCGCGAGGACCGGCGCGTCACCGGCGGCCTGCTCGTGCTCGCCGCGGTCGGGAGCGCGTGGGTCGCGGTCGGCGTCGGCGCACGGGGCGGGAGCCCCCTCGCCGCGCCGCCGCTCGGCGCCGCGGTGACCCTCGGCGTCGCGGCCGCCTTCTACGGCCCCGCGCTTCGCCGGGCGGTCGCGCGCTGACTCGGACGCTCGCACGCCGACCCGTCCGCCGCGCGGAGGGCGCTTCAGACCTCGAGACGCCACGGGATGCGTCGCTCGGCGCGAAGCGCGGGAAGAAAAAACCAACAGGAAGGGGCCGGAGTCGGTCGATTAGGCGAACGCGATCGAGTCGCCCACGTCGCTCTCCTCGACCTGCGAGAGCTTCTCGTAGGCCTCGCGGAAGTCGCCCATCCGGACCTCGGTGCGGTCGTCGCGGATGGCGAACATCCCGGCCTCGGTACAGACGGCCTTCACGTCCGCGCCGGAGGCGTCCTCGGCCATCTCCGCGAGCGCGCCGAAGTCCACGTCGTCGGCGACGTTCATGTCGCGGGTGTGGATCTCGAAGATGATCTTGCGCCCCTCGGCGTCGGGCTTGGGGACCTCGATGAGGCGGTCGAACCGACCGGGCCGGAGGATCGCCTCGTCGAGCATGTCGAAGCGGTTGGTCGCGGCGATGATCCGGATCTCGCCGCGCTCGTCGAAGCCGTCCATCTCCGAGAGCAGCTGCATCATCGTCCGCTGGACCTCCGCGTCGCCGGAGGTCTTCGAGTCCGTCCGCTTCGAGGCGATGGCGTCGATCTCGTCGATGAAGATCACCGCGGGCTCGTTCTCGCGGGCGACCTCGAAGAGGTCGCGGACGAGCTTGGCGCCCTCGCCGATGAACTTGTGGACCAGCTCGGAGCCGGCCATCTTGATGAACGTCGCGTTGGTCTCGTTGGCGACGGCCTTCGCGAGCATCGTCTTGCCGGTGCCCGGCGGACCGTACAGCAGGACGCCGGAGGGCGGCGTGATGCCAACCTCTCCGAACATCTCGGGCTGTTCGAGCGGCATCTCGACGGTCTCGCGGACCTCGTTCATCTGCTCGTCGATGCCGCCGATGTCGGCGTAGGTCACGTCGGGCGAGTGCTCGACCTGCATGACGCGGGCGCGCACGTCCGTCTCCTTCTCGAGCTTCTTCACGACGGACAGCGAGTTGTTGACGGCCACGCGGTCGTCGGGCGCGAGGTCCTCGCGCATCTCGTCGGTGACCTCGGTGAGCGCCTCCTGGTTGTTGCCGTGCTGTTTGATCACGACGCCCTCGCCGTTGAGCTCCTGGACGGTGGCGACGAACAGCGGGGACTGCTTCAGCTTCTTGTTCTCGTGAGTCAGCCGCTCGAGCTTCTGCTGGTACTTGTTGTTCTCGGCGTTCGCGTCGAGGAGCTTGTCGCGCATCTCCTCGTTCTGCGACTCCAGAACCTCGAGCCGCTCCTGCAGCGTCTCGATCTTCTCCTGTTGCGACGCCGATTCGTCCTCGTACGGCATATCGACGTCGTCCACAGTGTCACTCATCTACCCCTGTTAGGCCGGTCACTAATAAGAGACTTCGGGTCGGGGCGGTCCGGCCGCCGCTGTGGGCCGTCTCTGCGGTCGTTCGCGTGGAACAGCCGCCATTCCTCTCCGTTCGCGTCGGCGCCTCCCGTGCCCGAGTAATGCTTGTTGGTAATTAAATTGGATAGCAAATATTATCTATTAGCATCACACACGTGGAGACACATGAGTGCACCAGAGGCCATCCACGCGGACGAGGACGACGCGGTAGACGAGGACGCGGTCGACGGCGACCGGTGGGAGCCGGTCCGGGACCTGCCCCCCAGCGCGAAGCTCGTGGCGAAGGTCCTCGACTACAACGAGACGCTGACGCAGAGCGAACTCGCGGAGGAGACCCTGCTGCCGCCCCGGACGGTCCGCTACGCGCTCTCCCGGCTGGAGGACGAGGAGGTCGTCGACTCCCGATTCTCCTTCGCTGACGCGCGCAAGCGGCTCTACACCCTGTCGCTCTGAGGCCCGGACCCGATCTCGAATCCCCCCGGAACGCCGCTCCGGTCCCTTCTCTCCGGTCCCTTCTCCCCCGACCCCTCCCGACCCCTTTTCACCGATACCGCGCCATCCGCGGCCGTGGCAACCACGCAAGCCGTCAAGCGCGCGCTGGCCGCGCTGGCGAGGAGGACCGACACGGCTCGAAGCCCCTACGCCGCCGTGATCGAGGAGGCGACGGATGCGCGCTCGGACCTCTCCCGAGCCGCCGGGTTCCTCGACGCGGTCGGGCTCGACCGGCTGGAGGCGGCGACGGCGGCGGCCGCGGACGCCGAGGAGGCGGCACTCGCGGACCGCGGCCGCGAGGCGCTCCGCGCGTATCGCGGGCTTCGGGCGGCCGCGGCGGGCACGGCGAGCGACCGGCCGCGGTCCGAGGGGGACCGCGAGGACGCTCCCGACCACTTCCGCCCCGGCGGCGGAACCCCTAAATGCGGAACCGGACAACCTCACGCCGAATGACGCGGGTGATCCACACCGGCGACACCCACATCGGGTACCAGCAGTACCACTCGCCGGTCAGACGGCAGGACTTCCTCGAGGCCTTCGAGCAGGTGGTCGAGGACGCGGTCGCGGACGACGTGGACGCGGTGGTCCACGCTGGCGACCTGTTCCACGACCGGCGGCCGGAGCTGCAGGACCTCCTCGGGACGCTGTCGGTCCTCCGGGAGCTGGACGACGCCGGCATCCCCTTCCTCGCCATCGTCGGCAACCACGAGTCGACGCGCGGCGGGCAGTGGCTCGACCTCTTCGAGCGCCTGGGACTTGCCACGCGGCTCGACGACGCGCCGACGGTCGTGGGCGACACCGCCTTCTACGGGCTCGACCACGTCCCCGTCTCGCGTCGCGACGATCTCGAGTACGAGTTCGAGCCACACGACGCCGACGCCGCCGCGCTGGTCGCGCACGGTCTCTTCGAGCCGTTCGCGCACGCGGACTGGGACACCGAGGAACTCCTCACGGCAAGCACCGTCGACTTCGACGCGCTGCTGCTCGGCGACAACCACAAGGCGGACACCGCGCAGGTGCGCAACGCGTGGGTCACCTACCCCGGCTCGACCGAGCGCGCGAGCGCGAGCGAGGAAGCGGGCCGTGGCTACAACCTCGTCCGCTTCGGGGAGGACGCGGCCGACGGGGACGCCGAAGACGGCGAGTCCGGGGACGACGCCGCCGCGGTCGACATCAGACGACGAGCGCTGGAGACGCGCCCGTTCGCGTTCGTCTCCGTGGACCTCCGCGAGGGCGAGGGGATCGAGCGCGTGCGCGAGCAGGTCCGCCAGCACGACCTCGCGGACGCGGTCGCCATCGTGGAGGTCACCGGCGAGGGGGAGCCGGTCACTCCCGCGGCGGTCGAGGAGTTCGCCACCGACGAGGGCGCGCTGATCGCCCGCGTGACCGACCGCCGCGAGGTGGAGACCGAGACGGAGGTGGACGTGAGCTTCGCGGACCCGGAGGACGCCGTCCGCGAGCGTATCGGCGAGATGGGCCTGTCGACGGCCGCGCTCGACGTGGACGAGACGGTCCGCGCGAGCAAGGTCGCGGACAGCAACGTCCGCGAGGAGGTCAAAACGCGGCTGGAGGACCGCCTCGAGGACGGGGACCTCGGCGCCTTCGAGACCGGAAGCGGCGTGGTCGAGGAACGGACCGGCGACGAGGACGACCCGGAGGACGTCCCCGGAGAGCCGGCGGAAGACGGCGAGGACGCCGCGGAGACCGAGACGGCCACCACCGACGCCGAGGGGACGGAAAACGCGACCACGGCGGACGCCGCCGAGACGGACGAGGGGGCCGCGGACGCCGAACCGGAAGCCGACCCGACCGACGCGCCCGCTGACGACGGACAAGTCTCCATGGAGGATTACCTATGAGGTTCGACCGCATCGTGCTGCGGAACTTCAAGCCCTACGGCGACGCGGACCTCGACCTGGGCGACGGCGTCACCGTGATCCACGGGCTCAACGGCAGCGGCAAGTCCTCGCTGCTCGAGGCGTGCTTCTTCGCGCTGTACGGGTCGAAGGCGCTCGACGGCACGCTGGAGGACGTGATCACCAACGGCGAGGAGGAGACGGAGGTGACGCTCGCGTTCACTCACGACGGCGGAAACTACCGCATCGAGCGCCGCCTGAAGGACTACGGCGACCGCGTCGGTCACGACTGCACGCTGGAGGGGCCCGACGGGCTGACGCGCGACGGCGCCACCGCGGTCCGCGGCTTCGTCACCGAACTGCTGCGGATGGACGCCGAGGCGTTCGTCAACTGCGCGTACGTCCGGCAGGGCGAGGTGAACAAGCTGATCAACGCCACGCCGAGCGAGCGCCAGGACACCATCGACGACCTGCTCCAGCTCGGGACGCTGGAGGAGTACCGCGAGCGCGCGGGCGACGCCCGCCTCGGCGTCGAGGACGTGTTGACCGCCAAGCGGACGCTCCTCGAAGACCTCGACGAACGGATCGACGAGAAGGAGGAGAAGGACCTCCACGGCCGGCTCAACGAGCTGGAGAGCGACCTCGCCGAGCTCGAGGAGCGAGTCGAGAACTACGAGCAGCAGCGCGAGACCGCGGTCGAGACGCGCGAGGAGGCCGCCGCGGTGCTCGACGCCCAAGCGGAGAATCGCGAGGAACTGCGCGAGGTCGAGACGGCCATCGACGACCTGGAGGCGGAGATCCGCGAGGCCGAGAGCGAACGCGAGGGACACAAATCCGAGATCCGCGAGGCTCGCGAGCGGATCGCGGACCTCGAGGCGGCTCTCGACGACCGGCTCGGCGACGCCGGCCTCGACGCGGCGACGGAGGACGCGGTCGCGGACCGCCGCGCGGCGCTCGATACTCGCGAGGAGGAGTTACAGGAGGAGCTGTCGGACGTTCGCGTCGACGCCGAGGCGTTCCGCAATCAGGCGGACAACCTCGCCGACAAGGCGGACGACCTCGCGGCTCGCGCCGAGGAGTTGGACGGGGAGGCCGACGGCCTGACCGAACGCGCCGCGGAGGCCGAATCGGAGGCCGAGGACCGCGCGGACCGACTCGACGACCTCGCCGAGGAGGCGGAGACGCTTCAGGACCGCTTCGCGGACGCCGAGGTCGACCGCGGCGAGGCGACGGCGAAACGCGAGGCGCTGCGCGAGGAGCGCGGCGAGGCCCGCGAGCGCGTCGCCGAGTTGGAGGCGGAGCTGAGCAACGCCCGCGAGCGCGTCGCGGAGGCCGAGGAGCTGCTGGACGCCGGCAAGTGCCCGGAGTGCGGCCAGCCAGTCGAGGACTCGCCGCACGCCCACCGCGTCGAGGAGGACCGCGAGCGCGTCGCCGAGTTGGAGGCGGACCTGAGCGACGCCCGCGAGCGGGTCGCCGCCCTCGACGACCGGATCGACGCGCTCGAGGACCTCGTGGACGCCGAGGAGCGACTCGGCGAGATCGGGAACGCACGGGAGATGCTCGAGGAGCGCGTCGCCGAGAAGCGCGAGGCGGCCGAGAAGCACCGCGAGGAGGCGGCCGAGAAGCGCGAGGAGGCGGCCGAGAAGCGCGAGGAGGCGGCGGACCTCCGCGAGGTCGCCGACGAGAAACGCGAGGCGGCCGCGGAGGCGGCCGAGACGGTCGAGACGCTGGAGGGGGACCTCGCGGACCTCGCGGACGCCCGCGAGGCGGTCGACGCGGTCGCGGAGCGGCTGGACGCGGTCGCGGACGCCGAGGACCGGATCGAGCGCCTGCGGGAGCGGCGGTCCGCGATCGCCGACCTCAACGACGAGCGCCGCGATCGGCTCGCCGAGAAGCGCGAGCGCCGCGACGAGCTCCGCGAGGAGGTCGACGAGGACGCCATCGAGGACGCGAAAGAGCGGAAGACGGAGGCCGAAGACTACATCGAGCGCGTCGACGCGGAGCTCGACCGGCTCGCCGACCGGCGCGACGAGATCCAGAGCGCCATCGGGAGCGTCAGGGGGGAGATCGGCGACCTCGAGGACCTCCGCGAGGACCGCGCGGAGCTCGCGGAGACGGTCGACTCCCTCGAGTCGCTCCACGGCGAGACCGAGGCCCTCGAGTCGATGTACGGCGACCTCCGGGCGGAGCTTCGCCAGCGGAACGTCCGCGAACTGGAGCGCATGCTCAACGAGACGTTCGAGTTGGTGTACGACAACGACGCCTACTCGCACATCGAGCTGGACGGCGAGTACGAGCTGACCGTCTATCAGAAGGACGGGCAGCCGCTCGACCCCGAGCAGCTCTCGGGCGGCGAGCGCGCGCTGTTCAACCTCTCGCTGCGGTGTGCGATCTACCGCCTGCTCGCGGAGGGGATCGAGGGCGCGGCGCCGACCCCGCCGCTCATCCTCGACGAGCCGACCGTCTTCCTCGACTCGGGCCACGTCTCGCGGCTGGTGGATCTGGTCGAGGAGATGCGCGGCTTCGGCGTCCGCCAGATCGTCATCGTGAGCCACGACGAGGACCTCGTGGGCGCGGCCGACGACCTCGTGACGGTCGAGAAGGACCCCCGGACGAACCGGTCGACCGTGGCGCACGCCGACCCCGACGTCGCGAGCGCCGTGCTCCCGGCGGACGACGACTGACGCGCGAACGACCGGGCCCAGCGGGTGACCGTCTCAGTCGTCCGTCGCGGCCGGCGACCCCTCTGCCGCCCCTTCCCCGTCGATAACTCCTTCCTTCCACGTGCCGCGGAGGAACCACGCGACGCCGACCGCGAAGGAGGCGACGGCGGCCGCGGTGTACCCCCACCAGAGCCCCTCGACGCCCCAGTCGAGCCCGGTGTAGGTGACGCCGACGACGGGGACGGTCACGGTGCCGAACGCGAGCGCGACCGCCAGCGGGACGCGGAACGCCCACCGGGAGAGCAGCGAGAGCGCCATCGCGACCCTGGTGTCGCCGGCGCCGCGGAACGCGCCCTGGATCACCATCAGGCCGCCGAAGAACGCCCACGAGAGCGCCACGATCCGGAGGAAGACGACGCCCTCGGCGACGGTCGCGGGGTCGTCGATGAACACGCGCATCGCGCCGGCGGGGAAGAGCCAGACGGCGAGGCTCGCGGCGAGCAGGATGCCCATCGTCGCGAGCGTGGCGACGCGTGCGACCTCGCTCGCGCGGTCGGGCGTGTCCGCGCCGAGGTTCTGTCCGACGCCGGTCGCGGTCGCCTGTCCGACCGCGCCGGAGACGGTCCACGAGACGGACATCAGGCGGACGCCGATGCCGTACGCCGCGGTGGCTGCGGGGCCGAACCGGGCGACCAGCGCCGCCATCGCCACCGCCGCGAACGAGCGCGCCCAGCCGTCCAGCGTCGCCGGGTACCCCACGTCGACGAGCTTCCGGAGGATATCGGGATTCGGACGGAGGTCGCCGGGGTGGAGCTGGATCCCCCAGTCGCCCCGCAGGAGGATCCAGACGCCGACGGCGGCCGCGAACAGCCGCGAGACCAGCGTCGCGAGGGCGGCGCCGCGGGTGCCCATCGGCGGGACCGGTCCCCATCCGAGGATGAAGACGGGGTCGATGACGATGTTGAGCCCGGCGGAGACGGCGACGAGCCACATCGCGGTCTTCGTGTCGCCCGCGCCCTGCAGCGCGGCCCGGAACGCGAAGAACAGGAACGTCAGCGGCAGGGTGAGGAAGATGACCTCGATGTACGCCAGCGACTCGACGAACACCCGCCCCTGTGCGCCGATCAGTCGCAAAAGCGGCTCGCGCGCCGCGAACCCCGCGACGGCCAGCGCGGCGGAGACGACGACCGCGAGCAGGCAGGTCTGTGCGACCACCTCGTCGGCCCGGCGGTCGTTGCCGGCGCCGACGTGCTGGGAGACGAGCGCGATAGTGGCGGCGGTCAGCCCCATCGCGGTGGAGACGAACATCCACGACAGCGGGAACATCAGGGAGACGGCCGCGACGGCCTCCGTGCTCACGCGGCCGACCCAGAACATGTCCGCGAGGTTGTACAGCGTCTGCAGCAGGTTGCCGAGGACGAGCGGCCACGCTAGGTGGAAGAGCTTCGGGGAGATGCGGCCGGTCGTCATGTCGACGCGCGCGTCCTGGTTCGCCACGGGGACTCTCACGCCGCAGGTCGTCACGGGAACCGGTAGTTCTTGCGGAGGCGGCCGGGCTGGCCGGCGCCCGCCCGTCTCCGGTCGCCGGCCCGGGTTCCGCGACCGCAACGGGCAAGCCCCGGCGCGCGAACCAACGACCATGCCGACCGACGACGGACTTCAGAAGGCGGTCTCGGACGCCGTCGACGCCCGCCTCGACGACTACCGCGAGTCGCTGTTCGAGCTGCTGCGCCAGCCGAGCGTCTCGACGACCGGCGAGGGAATGGCGGAGGCCGCCGACCTCGTCGCCGCCACCCTGGCCGACTGCGGCTTCGAGACGGAGCTGATCGACACCGAGCGCTACCCGCTGGCGTACGCCGAGCGCGTCCCCGAGTCGGTTCGACAGGGGGAGACCGACCTCGCGGACGTTCCCACGGTCGTCTTCTACGGCCACTACGACGTGCAGCCGCCGGGCGACGAGGACGAGTGGGACTCCCCCGCCTTCGAGCCGACCGTCCGCGACGGCCGGATATACGCTCGCGGCGTCGGCGACAACAAGGGCCAGTTCCTCGCCCACGCGTTCGCGGTCGACGCGCTCGCGGCCGCGGACGCGCTCCCCGAGGTCGCCGTCAAACTGCTCGTGGAGGGTGGCGAGGAGAGCGGGAGCGCCGGACTGGTCGAGTACCTGGAGAGCGGTGCGCCCGCGATCGCCGACGCCGACCTGCTCTACGTCGCCGACGGCCCCCAGCACGCTGTCGGGCCGACCGGGGAGGCGGACGGGGCGGGAACCGCCGGCTCGCGGGAGGGCAAGCCGACGCTCATCTACGGCAACCGCGGCGTGCTCGCGTTCCAGCTCGACTGTCGGATCGCCAACACCGACCTTCACTCCGGGAACTTCGGCGGGCCGGTCCCGGCCGCGACGAACCGGCTCGTGCAGGCCCTCTCCTCGATGCGCGGCCCGGACGGCGACGCGATCACGGTCGAGGGGTTCCACGACGGCGCGGACGTGACGGCGGCGGACCGCGAACTCGTCGCGGCCATCCCGGACGACTCCGCCGCCATCGCGGCCGACCTGGACGTGCAGCGGTTCGACGGCGACGGCTCCTACTACGAGCGTCTGCTGACCGAGCCGACGATGACGGTCAACGGGCTCTCCGGCGGCTATCAGGGCGAGGGGATGAAGACGGTGCTCCCCGCCACGGCCTCGGCCAAGCTGGACTGCCGGCTCGTCCCCGGGCAGGATCCCCACGCCGTCTTCGACGCCATCGAGGCGCACCTCGCGGAGCGGTTCCCCGAGGTCGAAGCGACCAAGCAGTCCACCTTCCCGCCGATGAAGACCCCGGTGGACACCCCGGCCGCCGAGCCTGTCGCGGCCGCCCTCGGGGGGGTCTACGGCGAGGCGCCGGTCGAGCTTCCGGTCCTCGGCGGCAGCCTGCCCGCCGCGCTGTTCCGCACGGTCGAGGAGCTCGCGGACGTGCCCGTCCTCGTCGTCCCCTACGGCGACCACGACCAGGGGAACCACTCGCCGAACGAGCACATGAGCCTCGACCGCTTCGAGAAGGGGATCCGGACGAGCGCCGCGGTCGTGCGGGAACTGGACGGCGGCTTCTGAGGACCTGCCTTCTGAGCACGCTCTCCCGGCTGTCCCACGCTCGGCGCGCGCCGCGGCGACCGCGAAGCGCGTCGCCGCGACCGCGCGAGGGAGGGCACGGGCCGGCCGCCTGCGGTGCGTTGCTGTTCGCGGCCGGCCCGCGGCCGAGGCTGGGGAGGTGTGAGGCCACGCTCGACTCGACAGCCGCTAGCGAGACTCACCGAGCAACCGGCTGCGGCGACCAACTGACCAGAAAACGCCCTGGCGGACTGAAAGGGCGAGGCCGGTCGCGCCGAAGGGGAGTCGCTGAGCAACCTCTATCGGCGCGGGCGTTGCGGAGAGCGCCGATATGTTGCTCAGCGACCGCGAGCGGCCGAGGGCTTTCTGGGCGTTAGCGGCAAACGCAGCAGAACGCCTCATCAGTCAAAAACCAGCGTATAGCGAGCGGTCGAGGGCTTTCTGGGCGTTAGCGGCAAACGCAGCAGAACGCCTCATCAGTCAAGAACCAGCGTATAGCGAGCGGTCGAGGGCTTTCTGGGCGGTGGTGGCAAGCGTAGCAGAACGCCTCATCAGTCAAGAACCAGCGTATAGCGAGCGGCCGAGGGCTTTCTGGGCGTTAGCAGCAAGCGCAGCAGAACGCTCTCCGAGACAGAAACGGGCACAGACGACCGATTTCGCAACCGCCTCTTCAGCGACGACCGGGTCCTCGAAACTCGCTTACTCCGCCAGCGCCTCGCGCAACAGCCCGTTGACCTCGCCGGGGTCCGCGGAGCCGCCGGTCTTCTGCATCACCTGCCCGACGAGGAAGTTGATCGCGCCCTCGTCGCCCTCGTGGTAGTCCGTGACTGCCTCGGGGTGCTCCTCGATGGCCGCTTCGACCGCGGCCGCGACTTCGCCGGACTCGGCCTTGCCGAGGCCCTCGCGTTCGACGACGGTGTCGGGGTCGTCGCCCTCGTCGAGCATCGCGCGGAGGACGACCTCCTCGGCGTTCTTCGTGGTGAGCTCGCCCTCGTCGACGAGTTCGATCAGGCGCTCGAACTCGTCGAGGCGGTCGTCGACGTCCGTGATCGCCATGTCGCGGTAGTTGAGCTCGCCGAGCAGGTTGTCGGCGACCCACGTCGCCGCGAGGTCGGGGTCGAACGCCTCGGCGACCGCCTCGAAGAAGTCCGCGACCTCCTTCGTGGACGTGAGCTTCGAGGCGGACTCGGCGTCGAGACCGTACTCCTCCACGAAGCGCTCGCGGCGGGCGTCCGGGAGCTCGGGGATGGGGATCGACTCCTTCCAGTCCGAGACCTCGAGCGCGGGCAGGTCCGCCTCGCGGAAGTAGCGGTAGTCCTTCTCGGCCTCCTTCGAGCGCATCGAGACGGTGATGCCGCGCGACTCGTCCCAGTGGCGCGTCTCCTGTGCGACCTCGCGGCCGCGCCGGACCGCGTTCTTCTGGCGCGTGACCTCGTAGGCGAGCGCCTTCTCCGCGCCCTTGTGGCTGGAGATGTTCTTCACCTCGGTGCGGTTCGCCTCCGCGAGGGCCGCCTCGTCGATGGCGCCGTCCGCGGCCACCTCCTCGCCGGGGACCAGCGAGATGTTGGCGTCGACGCGGAGGCTCCCGTCGCGGGTGGCGTCGAAGACGCCGAGGTACTCCAGTACCTCCTCCAGTTTGGCGAGGAACGCGCGCGTCTCCGCGGGCGAGCGGAAGTCCGGCTCCGTGACGATCTCCACGAGCGGCGTCCCCGCGCGGTTGTAGTCGACGAGCGTGTAGTCGGCGGTGTCGATGGAGCCGCCGGCGTGCTGGAGGCTGCCGGGGTCCTCCTCGAGGTGGGCTCGCGTGATGCCGATCTCGCGGCGGTCGCCCTCGACGGAGACCTCGAGGCTCCCGTCCTGGCAGATCGGGGCGTCGTACTGCGTGATCTGGAAGTTCTTCGGCAGGTCGGGGTAGTAGTAGTTCTTCCGGTGGAACGTGGTCGTCTCGGGCACGTCGGCCTCCAGCGCCTTGCCGATCTTCACCGCGGCCTCGACGGCGCCCTCGTTGAGCACCGGGAGCGCGCCCGGCAGGCCCAGACAGACCGGGCAGGTGCGCGTGTTCGGCGCCTCGTCCTCGCTCGGCTCCGTCGAACAGCCACAGAAGATCTTCGTGTCGGTTTCGAGCTGGACGTGGACCTCCAGCCCGATGACGACCGCGAGCTCCTCCTCGGCGGTCTGCGTACTCATTGCGCGACCGTAGCGCGTGCGGTGTGTAAAACGTGTCGGGACGCCGAGCCGACGCGGAACGGTGCACTCCCGTGCCGTACTGGGCGGTGCGGTACCCTGCGGCACTGGGAGATGCCGTGCGGTGCCGTGCGGTCGGCGCGCGCCGCGGCGACCGCTTCGCGTGTCGCTGCGACCGAGGCTGGGGAGGCGTGAGGCTGCGGGGCTGTGCGGTCACGGGGCGGTGGCTGGGGCTTTCTGGGTGGTGCTGTTCCGCGCAGCAGGGTCTGTGACAGACCGAGATCGGTCAGCTACGTAGAGGGAGTCGGTCGGGGCTTTCTGTACGCTGTCGAAGCGGCCGCCGACATGGACGACCCATCCCACACAGTTCTCTCAGTCGTCCGCGGCCGCGGCGTCGGGACGGTAGTTCTGACTGATCGCCTTCCACTTGCCGGTCCGGAAGCGGGCGTAGTTGATCGCGGCGGGGATGGAGGTCTCGGCGAGGAACGCGAGGTAGAGCCCCCAGTAGCCGAGCGGCGCGAGCGCGACCGCGGGCGTGGCGACGCCCAGTAGCGGGACGGTCACCGAGGGGACGGAGAGCCCCGCCGCGCCCAGGTACGCCAGCGGGATCGAGCCGCCGAACATCCCGAGCAGTTGGCTCAGGAAGGGGATCTTCGTGTCGCCGGCGGCGTCGAGCGGCCCCGCGGCGCCGCCGGAGACGCCCTGCAGGATGACGGCGACGCAGGCGGCGTAGACGAGGTTCGTCGCGATGGGGATCGCCGGACTGTCGGGGCTATCGGCGAACAGGACGACGATGTCCGCCGCGGCGACGGCGATGAGCGCCGCGGAGACGAGGTAGGTCGCCACGGAGAAGCGGATGATGTCGCGCGCGTACGCCTCCGCGGACGCCTCGTCGTTCGTGCCGAGTTCCTGCCCGACGAGGCTGGAGGAGGCGAGCCCGAAGCCCCAGCCGGGGGTGTTCATGATCCCCCAGATGCGGCGGGCGATGACGAACGCGGCGACGGTGTTCTCGCCGAACACGTCGAGGATGGCGAGCATCGGGAACTCCGCGACCGTCCACACCAGGTTGCGCGCGCCGACCGGCGCGCCGATCTCCACGAGGTCCCGCAGCGTTCCGGGGTCGAGGTAGTTCCCGAAGGGGTCGATCGTGACGGGGAACGCGCCCATCCCGGGAAGGGCGCCGCGAGTGAGCCCGACCGCGAACGCGGCGACCGCGACCACGTTCGAGAGGACGGTGCCGAGCGCCGCGCCCTCGACGCCCCAGCCGAGTCCGAAGATGAAGACGGCGTTGAGGACGACGTTGACGACGGCGCCGCCGGCCCGGACCTGCATCGCGGTGTAGGCGTCGTCCGCGCCGACGAGCACGCGGCTCCCGACGAGGTTCAGCCCCGCGAAGGGGACGCCGAGCCCGACGATCTTGAGGTAGTCGGCGCCGAGCGCGATGGCCCGCTCGTTGCTGGAGATGAGGCCGATGAGCTCTCCGGGGATCAGCCAGAAGGCGGCGGTGACGGGGAGGCTGACGACGACGACGAGCAGCGTCGAGGAGCGCACGGCGAGCCCGAGTTCCTCGTGCGCCTCGGCGCCGTAGCGCTGGGAGACGAGCGCGATGGTGCCGCCGGCGACGCCGCCGCCGATGGCGAACGCGAGCCCCCAGAAGGGGCCGGCGAAGCCGACGCCAGCGACCGCGGAGACGCCGACCGCGGAGCCGACCATCGCCACGTCCACGGCGTTCTTCGACATGCGGGCGACGCCGGTGACGATCCGGGGCCACGCGAGGTCCGTGGTCCGGACCACGCGCTCGCGCTCGATGAGCCCGGCCCGGGCCAGCGCGAACCCGATGTAGAGGATGGCGAGCCTGAAGGGGTTGGGGACGGAGGACACGGCGGACATGCCCCGTCTCACCGCCGACCTAAAGGCCCTTCGTCAGGCGGCAGCCCTCTCCGCAACGTTCGCGTGTCGTTCGCACACGGTCGCGCGTGTTTCGGGGAGTCGGCCGCGGCCGCAGTCCGCCACGGTCCGCCGCCGCCCGTCGCCGCCCGTCGCCGTCCGCCACCGTTCGCCACCGCTCGCCACGGTCCGCCACCGCCCGCCGCCTCCCGCCGCCGTCCGCCACCGTCCGCCGCCGCTTCCGAGTCACTCCGTCAGAAGGTCGTCACGGCGGGACGGCGGGATGTACTCGGGGTAATCGGTCGGGTAGCCGGCGAGGCGGCCGATCCGTGCGGTCGCCCGGATCGCGCGTTTCTGGATCGGGACGGGAGCGCGTGCGAGGTAGAGCAGGTCGTCGTACGTTTCGAGGACCGGCGCGAGTCGGAGCGGGTTGAGCGGCATCCCCGAAGGCGTCGCCGGATGGTCGGCCGCGAGCCCGTAGGTGACGTACATGAACGGCTCCGTGGCCAGCGCCGGCGCGACCGACCCGACCATGTGGAGTTCGCCCTCGCCCGCGTTCCAGAACCGGTGGGGGTCTCCGGCCGGGATCGTCGCCCGCTCGCCGGGGGAGAGCCGTCGCGTCTCGCCGTCGTGCCAGACGCCGAGGCGGCCGGTCCGGACCTCGAGCGTCTCGTCCTGCTCCGGGTGGACGTGCCGCATCGGGCCGTGCGACTCGGGGGGCGGGGCCAGCCACATCTCGAACGTGGCGGCGTCCTCGCCGGTGGCGTCGGGCGTTTCGAGATACCGGACCCGCTTGCCGCTCCGCGGGGCCTCGATGAGTGGATAGGTCGTCATTCCCGGGGGCGTGTCTCGTGTGCCGGTGACGCGGCCGCGTCTTCATCGTTACGCCCGCGGCCGCTTCCGGGTCCGGTACGCTTTTCGACCCGAGCGCCGAATCGTGGCCCGTATGAGCGGCATTCTCGACCACGTGATGATCCGCGTGGAGGACTTAGAGGAGAGCCTCGAGTGGTACCAGACCAACTTCGGCTACGAGGAGAAGGGCCGCTGGGAGGCGGACACGTTCACCAACGTCTACCTCGGCCCCGAGGACGTCCACGAGGACGGCGCGCTGCTGGAACTCACCTACAACCACGGCGACCACTCCTACGAGCTGGGCGACGCGTGGGGCCACATCGCCGTCCGCGTCCCCGAGGACGGCCTACAGGACGCCTACGACGAGCTGATGGCCAACGGCGTCGACGACTACCGCGACCCCGAGTCGTGCGACAACCGCTACGCGTTCGTGAAGGACCCCGACGGTCACGAGATCGAGATCGTCAAGCGCGACCACGGCGTGAAGTGGAGCCTCGACCACACGATGATCCGCGTCGAGGACGCCGACGAGGCGCTCGGTTTCTGGACCCGCAAGTTCGAGTACGAGCACGCCGGTCGCTGGGAGGCGGACACCTTCTCGAACTACTTCATGGCGCCCCCGGACGCGCCCGAGGAGGCGATGACGGTGGAGCTCACCTACAACTACGACGGCCGCGAGTACACGATGGGCGACGCGTGGGGCCACCTCTGCGTCCGCGTCGACGACCTCGAGGAGGCGTGGGACGACCTGATGACCCGCGAGGCGGCGGACTACCGCGACCCCGAGTCCTGTGACCACAACTACGCGTTCACGAAGGACCAGGACGGCCACGAGATCGAGATCCTGACGCGCGACTGAGCGCGATATCGGGCGTCAGGACGGGCCACGGGGTTCGGTCGGACGAGTTCCCGGATCGGCTTTCTGTCTGCTGTCGTGTCCGTTGCTCGGGAGAGTGCCGTCCAGAACGCACCCGCTGGCTCTCCCGCAGACAGAACCGGGTCCGTGGCAGATCCTGCTACGCTGGACGGCACCACCCGGAACGACCTAGCCGGCTCGACCGCACCGCGTCCTCGTACCTCCCCAGCCCCGGTCGCGGCCGCTGAAAGGGGCTCGGCGGTTCGCGTGCACGCTCGGCATGCGCCGCACGCCGACGGACGGGGATCAGCCGTCCGACTGGTCGGGGGTGCCGGCCTCCGCAGTCTCGTCGCTGTCGCCGTCCTCGCTGTCTTGACCGTCTCCGCCGTCCTCGTCGTCCGTCGGCCCGGGAAGCGTCGGGACCTCGACGGTGACGACCGCGCCGTCGCCGCCCGGGCGGTCCGCCATCTCCATGCGGCCGCCCGCCAGGTCGGTGCCCCACTTCACCAGCCAGAGGCCGAGACCGCTCCCGTGTTCGAGGGGCGACTCGCGCCCCCGGTCGATGACGGCCCACTCCTCCGCGTCGATCCCCGGACCGTCGTCCGCGACCGCAACGTGGACCCAGCCGTCGACGACCGCGGTCGTCACCCACGCGGTCGGGTTCGGCTCGTCGTTGTGGCTGATCGCGTTTGTCAGCAGTTGCTCGACGACCACGTCGAGCGAGGCGGCGACGTGGACGCCCTCCGGGGTCGGGCCGAGTTCGACCGTCGCGTCGGGGTACCGGTCCCGGGTCCGATCGGTCGCGTTCGCGAGCAGCGGCCCGACCGGCGTCGGATCGAGGGGGTCGGCCTCCTCGGAGAACATCGACGCGATCGACCGCGTCCGCTCGCTGAGCTGGAGGATCCGGCTCGCGCTCTCCTGGATCACCCCGGCGGATTCGGCGTGTTCTGGGTCTTCCCCGACCACGCTCGCGTAGCCGTGGATGAGGTTCGTCTCCGTCCGGATGTTGTGTCTGAGCACGCGGTCCAACACGTCGAGCCGCTGCTGCTGCCGGAGGTAGGCGCCCACGTCGTGATAGGTGACGACGCGTCCCACCTGCCGGTTCCGCGAGTCGGAAAGCGGCGTCACGGTCACGTCGTAGGGGCGCCAGCCGTCGGTCCCCTCGATGGTGAGTCGCTCGGTGTCGTCGTCCGCCTCCGGTAAGCGGTCGTAGGCCGGGACCACCGCGGCCGCGGGGCGGCCGAGCGCGTCGGTCGGGTCGAGCCCCAGCGCCGTTTCCGCGTCCCGGTTGTAGTCGACGACGTAGCCGTGGTTGTCGATCACCACGGCCGCCTCGTGGACCTGGTCGAAGACGTAGCGACGCGCGCGCGGCATCGCGGAGGGGCTCGTCCGGAGCAGCCGGAAGCGCGTGAGCGCGCCGAGGTACGCGACGCCCGTGACCGCGAAGCTGAGCGGCGTCGGGTCGAACCCCGCCAGCGCGTCCGGGGCGGCGCCCACCAGGTGGAGGGCGTTCGTCGTCCACGGCGCCAGCGTGCCGACGATGAGCGCGGCGCTTTGCGCCTTGAACGCCCGCGCTTCGTCGCGGACGAGCTGCAGCAGGGGGATCGTGCCGAACAGTCCCAGCAGGTAGGTGTACCCGGCCGTGACGTAGTACCAGACGCCGGGTGCGGTGCCGACGAAGTCGCCGAACGCGGTCGACTCGATCCACCGGTCACGGAGGAGGAGGCCGTAGGGGTCGCCGCTCGCGGCGAGCAGCACGGTGACCGCCGGGACGACACAGAGCGCGGCCACGGTCTTCCGCGTGACGAGGCGGTCGCGACCGGTGTACTCCAGCGCGAACACCAGCCACGCCACCGGGATGGCGACGACGCCGACCCACTGCACGTCGTACCAGAAGGCCTTCGCGGCGAGCGTCTCCGCCTGGAGCTCGAAGACCAGGAACACGGCCCACCACGCCTGCCCCGAAAGCAGCACGGCCAGCGGGGCCGCTCCGGGCTCCGGCCGCTCGCGCCACGCGACGATGGCAGCGGCCACGCCGACGATCACGGCGACCGTCACGACGGCCCGGAGCGGTGCGATCGGAAACACGACATCCGTCCCCTCGTCGCGAAGGGGTTTAATTCTCTTGTCACCGAGAAAAACGTACCAGACGAGCGGCGTGTTCTTTCGCGGCCGCGGATCGAAGTCAGGGGGCGGCCGTTCCTTCCCCGGCGGTCGACCGCCACCGCTGCCGTCGCCGCTCCTGCCGCCGCCGCTCAGCCGAGCAGGAGGAGCGCGGCCGCGGCCACGAGGTAGCTGCACTCGGGGGCGACTCCGAGGAGGCGGCGTTCCCTGACGCGGCCGACGAGCCCGGTGGTCGCGAGCGAGACGGTCACGCCCGCGAGCAGCGCGGCGACGTGGACCGGGGCGAGCAGGTCCGCGGCTCCGGCGGCCGCGATCAGCGCGACGACGGTCCCGTCGACGAGGTACAGCGTTCGGCGCGTGCGGCGGACGCCCAGCGCGGTCGGCAGGGTGGCGACGCCCGCCTCGCGGTCGGCGCGCACGTCGCGGACGTTGGGCACCTCCACGTCGACGAACGAGCGCAGGAGGAAGTAGGCGAAGACGACCGCCGCGACGGGCGCGACCGCGGTGCCGAGACCGGCGAAAGTCGGGGATCCCTCGACCGCGGGCGCGGCGAACGCCAGCGGGAGGAGGGTGAGCGCGGTCGCCCACGCGAGCGCGACGACGAGCGAGTTGACGAGGAGCACGTCCTTCAGCCGGGGGACGCGCTCGGCGACGCCCGGGAGCGCGTCTCCGACCGTCGGCAGCCAGTCGGAGGCGTAACAGACCCAGCAGACGCCGGGCAGGAGGGTGATCGCGAGCGCGAGCGGGCCGCCGAACAGCGCGACGGCGACGGCGAGCCCGTACGCGAGCGCGGCCGCGGCCGTGAACAGGTCGGCGTGTCTGCGGGCGGCGGCGGCCCGCGCGGGCGTGGAGGCGGCGTCGGCCTCGGCGTCGGCAACGTGGTCGGTGGCGTACACCGCGAAGGCGACGAGGCCCACCACCGCGGGCGCGGGCGAGAGCGGGACGCCCAGCAGCGCGGTGGCGACCAGCGTCTCCACGACGGCGACGAGCGCGACGAAGACGGGGCCCTCGAGGAACGCGGCCGCGAGGCGGCGCGCCCTCGCTGCGGCGAGCGTGGTGATCGACGGACGATGCGCGGCTGTCGGACCGTCGCTGTCGGGCGACGGCGGGTTCGGTTGCGTAGCCATGGTCGTATGCGACCGAGCGGTTTCGACGCTCGGACGCTACGATCATGCTGTGCCCGGTTCGGAATAAACGCCGAGGGAGGTGGTCCGGTCTGGCGGTCCGGTCCGAGGAGGGCACGGTCGCGTCCGTCGACTCCGTGTGACCATGCTCGATGGTCCGACGGGTCACAGGGCCGGTTGGAGGATTTATGACTCAGTAGAACGTTCTACCGTTATGAGCACGTCCGTCAAGATGGACGAGTCGACGAAGTCCCGGTTGGAGGAGCTGCAGGCGGAAATCCGTCTGGAGGCCGGCGTTCGTGTCACGCAACAGGAGTTGCTCGCGCGTATCGTCGGGGAGGCGTACGATTCGCGGGCGGAGCTGATCGACTCGTTCCGCGAGTCCGAGCCGGACGCGTCCGCGGCGGAGCGCGAGGCGTTTCACGACGGCCAGATCGCCTCGGGGAAGCGGACGCGGGAGTCGGACATCGACGAGGAGCTGTACGGGTGAGCGTCCTCGTCGACACGGGCGTGTTCTACGCGCATCACGACCGTGACGCCGCCCGACACGACGCCGCGGTCGCGATGATGGACGAACTGCTTGATGGCGCGTACGGGCGCGTGTACGCGACCGAGTACGTGTACGACGAGACGGTCACGCTGACGCGGTCGCGGACGGGGTCGTTCGATGCGGCGAAGACGGTCGGGGACCGGATCCGCGGTGCGGGGCGGTTTCCCGATGTCGTCGAGCTCCTGATCTCGGATCCGCCGGCCTTCGACCGGACTGTCGAGGCGTTCGAGCGCTATCGGGATCACGACCTGAGTTTCACCGACGCGAACCTGATCGCGCACTGCGAGCGCGGCGACGCGGACGCGGTCGTGAGCTTCGACGACGACTTCGACGGGATCGTCGACCGGGTCGAACCGACCGCTGAGGGATAGCGTCTCATCGGAGTCGGCTGTCGCGGTCGTCAGTCCTCGACGGAAACCGGAACTCGCGTCGCGCGCTCGTGGGCGGCGTACTCCTCGGAGAAAGCGCCGTCTCGCGGGCGGACTGGATCCCCGAGTGCGTACGAACGTTCCCTTGACACGACCGTGACCGTGGTTGGACCGTTGAGAGGAATTCTTTTGTGTATCACCGTTGTATCACAGCCCATGAGCACCGACACGGACGCGGGGGACAACCGAATGGAGAAGATCAACGTCCGAGTGCCGGAGGGGCTTCTGGCTCGGATCGATGAGGAGTGGGAGCGGCGCGGGTATTCCTCGAAGTCGGAGGCGATCCGCGACGCCCTTCGCAGTTGGGTGGAGCCGTCGACGCGGCTCTCGGAGGAGACGCTCGACGACTTGGAGCGGAGCCGCGAGCAGGTCGAACGCGGCGCGACGCACGACGCGGACGAGGTGCGGGAGCGACTCGGGCTCGCGGACGAGGACTGACGCGGGTCGAGTACACGGAGCAGGCGGTCGAGCACCTCGAAAAACACGACCAACAGGTCGCCGACCGCGTGATGAACAAGGTCGACGAGGCGACCGAGTGGACCGACCACCGTCTCGAACCACTCGCGGGCTACCCCTACTACAAACTCCGGGCCGGGGACTACCGGGCGATCATCACCTGGGACCGGTCGAACGATCGTCTCATTGTCGAAGCGGTGGGGCATCGCCGGAACGTGTACGACCGCTATCTCCCGCCCTGAGGAGTCCGCTTTCGGCGGTCGCGACCGCGGTCGTCACTCCTCGCCCGACCGCGAGCCTCGAGTCGAGCGCTCGCGGGCGGCGTACTCCTCGGGAGAGAGCTCCGTCTCGCGGGCGGACTGCAGCTGCGAGTCGATGAGGACGTTCCCCTGGCGTGACCACTCCGCGTCGTCGTGGGTCCGGACGGACGCGGCCCAGGAGATGACGAACGCTCGACGTTCGCGGGCGTTGTCCGCGACCAGCTCGTCACGTTCCTCGGCGTTCATCGTCGTCCCGTTTCACGCCGAATCGGTCGACGTATCGGTCGGGTCGCTCCGTGGGAAGGGAAGCCGTTCGGCGACCGTCTCGGAGCGATGCGTCGCGTCCGTTCCTCGAACTCGCGGAGTCATGCCGATGACTCTTCGCGGACGCGTCGCTCGCGTGCGCGAGCGTCTAGACGTGTGTCGGCCCCTCCGCAGTCCGCTCCGCAGTAGCGGACGCCGCTGACGCCGTCCGGGATCGCGCGAGCTGAATCCCTGTCCGCAAACACGCGAGGTCCGCGACGCCGATGTCCGGGAGGCTGCCGCACATCCCCGCGACCGCGTCCGGCGCCGCGACGCCCGCGTCCCAGCCCGCGGCCGCGATTCTCACCCCCGAGCTGCCTGATTCGCGCCGTCTTCAGTCGGCCACGCGTCGGACGGGCCACAAAGTACTTATGGGAAATCCCGCCGAAACGGCTCTACCCCCCGGATTCGGGCGTGTGAAGGCGTCACACGATAGGTCATTCAACACAAAGTATTTATAACGAGGTGCGTTTGTTCCGTCCGTACCCCTACCCATGGTGGCAGCAGCGAGTATCCCTGACCGAGTCCGGCCGGAACGCGACGACGATGTTGGTGCCGATGGCGGGCGTTCGGTCAAGGTTGGGAGAAAGGTCCTGTCGCCGGATGCAACAACTAACTAAACATGACAAGCGAAAACACAAACTATCGCACGAAGGGACGCGCAGTGTTCCTGGCTGCGATTATGGTTCTGTCCGTGTTCGCAGTCCCGCTCTCTTTCGCGGGCGGTGCTGCAGCATGGCAGATCGAAGACTCTTCCAGCAGCATCGTTGCTACACCCAACGATGCAGGCGCAGACGCACAGCACAATGTTACGTTCGGCATTAACAACAGTTCCCAGGTACTAACCGACGGGAATGTCTCTGACATTTACGTCGATTACTCCGCTGGAAGTGCTGAGCCAAACGTCGATACGTCGATCTCTTCCAACGATGTCTCTGTATTCGTTGACGGTTCAGAGATCACCGATTTCGACGTTGATGCTCAGGACAATGCCATTCTGATCACTCTCACCGATGAGTACGATCTCAACGGGTCGAGTGCATCGAACATCGAGGTGACGCTCAACGACAACGCCGACCCTGGTGACGCTAACAGTGCTGGTGACATGATCACCAACCATCAGAGCGACGGTACGTACGATGTTGATGTCGCTCTGAATACTGGTGAATCCAGTGCTGCAACTGGTCTGGCAAGCGGTGCCGACGATAGTGCGACGCTCGAACTCGCAATCGGCCAGACTCTGGACGGTAGCGAGTCCGACGAGGACATCGCCAACCAGTACGGCGTTGACGCTGCCTACGACTACACGGAAATCGGTGACGAGATCGTCTGGCAGGGCCAGTCGTTCGCGGTCTACAACGTCACTGAGAACCGTCAGATCCAGCTCCGTGAGCGTACGGGGACGGACAGCTACTCGACCCGCGTCCAGCGAACGAGTGACGGCAACGGTGTCGTGGTTTTCAACTCCGCGAACCGTAACGAGGCAGTCTTCCAGGTCCGTGATCCTGACGCTGCGGAGGCGAGCGACGACTTCGACATCGTCGTGCAGGATCTGACTGCTGACTTCGGCTCGGACACGGTCGACAACGAGGGCAGCGGCTCCGAGGTCGACCTTGATCTGGAGTCCAACCGTGGCGAGTTCACCGTCAACGTGACTGAGGCCGACGGTGACCTCTCCGCTGAGGAACTCGAGATGATCTTCGACGACACGGGTCTGACGGTGTCCAACGACACTGAGAACGACCGTGTCACGATCGAGGGCGTCTCGGGTGGCAGTACGTACACGACGAACTTCTCCGGTATCGAGGCTGCGGACTACGACCTCGAATATACCGTGATCGACACGACTGCGGAAGATTCGAACTCCATCACTGTTGAGGAAGTCTCGGAAGGCGAGACATCCTTCGCGCAGAACACGGTGACTGAGGAACGCGGTGACTACGTTGAGTACACTATCGAAGTTACTGGTGCTTCCGACACGGCACAGGTTGTCCTTGGCAACCTTGAGGAGGACGGCTACCAGTACAACGCCACCGTCGAGGACGGCAACGACGACGGTGAAGTGACGCTCCGCTTCAACACGTACAAGGCGGGCGATGGCACTGGTGACGATCTGCTCACTGCTGTTCACGATGACGACGAGGTAACTTCCCAGAACGAGCACGGCGATGTCGAGATCTCCGGTCTCATCAGTGCTGGTGACTACGACACCTACGTGCTTGCAGGAAGTAACAACGACTACTCCGATGTCATCGACAATTCGGACGATGTCATGCTGGTCACGTTGTCCGAGCGGTCCACGGACGGCATGACTATCTGGACTGCCCCGAAGGGCACCGCGGGTGACTACGAGGAGCTTGAGGACATCACGACGGCCGTCGAAGAGGGTGACCTCACAGAGACCTCCGACGTTGCGAAGGAGGACCTCGTGGTTCACCAGATCGACGCGACCGGTCTTGCCGGCGCCCTTGGCGCTGAAGAGAGCGGTGTTGTCACTGAGGACTTCCTCGCTGCGGTTGACAACGACAACTTCGAGCTCGCAATCGAGCAGAACAACCCGCGTCAGAACCGCCAGCCGATCACGCTGAACCTCTCGCAGTCGGAGAACGCCATCTCGGTTATCGCCGACAGTGAGAACGACAGCTACTACCTGGTTCTGAACACGAATAATGCCCAGTGGGACCGTGGAAGCAGTACCACGGACCAGGGCATCAGTTCGAGCGATCTCAACATGCGTGACGGTGCGTCCTTCGACGCCACCTTCACGGTGAACGACTCCGCCCTGCTCGGTCTGGACGACCGCGACACGGCTCCGGACGAAGAGGACCAGGAAGCCGTTACTGGAACCTTCACGCTGAACGACCGCGAGGGTAGCTTCGATAGCGACCCCGTCGAGGTCGAGGCTGCCTCCGACCAGCAGATCACGGGCACGACGACCGTCGCGCCTGGCTCCGAGATCACCGTCCGCGCAAGCGCGACGGAGGATACTGAGCCGCGCTTCGTCAAGACGCAGACTGTGACTGTTGCTGAGGACCGTACGTGGAGCACCACGATGGACTTCAGTGAACAGGCTGCCGAGGACACCTTCGAGGCTCGCATTAGCGGCGCCGTGCCGCGTGTGACCGTCGACGGTGTCGTCGTTGAGTCCGTCTCCGAGGACACTACGGAAGAGGAAACCACGGAGGAAACCACGGAGGAGACCACCGAGGAAACCACCGAGGAGACCACCGAGGAAACCACCGAGGAGACGACCGAGGAGCCTGAGGAGACGACCACGACGTCCGACGACACGCCCGGCTTCGGCGCCGTCGTCGCGCTCGTCGCGCTCGTCGCCGCCGCGCTGCTCGCGACTCGCCGCCGTCCCTAACACGGACGCCTAACCACTGACCCGCGAGGGTCGGTCCCGATTTGCAGCCCATTTTTCGCACCGCGCTCACCGACCGCGTAGCGGCGACGCTCGCGATCTGGACCTGGTTGGGACAACTATGCGTTTTCGGGAGTAGATATTTCTTCCTGGAGCTTGGATCACGGATATGGTCGAGCACGAGGAGCCGTGGTCCGGGTCCGTGAACGAGGCGGTCGTCGAGGAGTGGTGCGCGGAGACGACGCCCTTCGAGCGCGTGCACGAGGTCCTTCGCTCGACGACCGAGCCCGCGTACGCGAGTGCGTTCGCGGACCGCGCCCGCGTGAGCGAGCCGACCGCTCGGACGCACCTCGAGACGCTGGCCGACACCGGCGTCGCGACCGCGGTCCCGACCGGTCGCGGGACGAAGTACGTCCGATCACGGGAGAGCCTCGCGATGGAGCGCGTCCGCGACCTCCACGAGCGACTCTCGCGAGAGGAGCTGACCGCGGGCATCCGCGACGTTCGCGACCGCCTCGCGGCGTACGCCGACCGGCACGACGCCGCCGGCCCGGACGACCTCGCGCTCCGGCTGTCGGGCGACGACGAGGCCGGATGGACCGCGGTGAGCGACTGGCGCGCGCTCGAGCGCGACCTCGCGGTCGCACAAGCCGCGCTGGCGCTGTACGACTTCGACCCCGACGACAGGCCGACCGACCGCGGATCGCACGCGGACGAGGACCGCGACTCACGCGGTGCGCTCGCTGACGACCGCGACCGCGGCGCGACGGCCTGATGGCGTCCGGAATCGATCCGACGGAGCTCTCGGCGGCCGTCGGCGGCCCCGATTACGGCGCGATGGAGCTGATTCGTGACCGGTGTTTCGCTCGGGACCCACTCGTCGACGACGTTTCCTTCGACGACCCGATTTCGCCTCGCGAACTGCAGGTGCGGTTCGTAGACGGCTTCGACGGTGCCGACACCGCACGACTGGACGTGACGTGGTACGCGGGCGGCGCGTATCGGTTTCACTACGTCGACGAAGCGATCAACTGGCGGTTCGACCGTCACCCGAACCCGCATTCTCCCGAGAAGCATTTCCACGAGCCACCGGACGCGGACTCGGAGACTGCTGTCGCCTCGTGTATCACCGTCGAGGAACCGGTACTCGTCGCCCGTGCAGTCCTGCAGCTCTGGCGTCGAGCGTACGAAACGGGGTCGCTCGCGGAGCTGAATACGGCAGAGAACCCGCCCTGAACCGAGAATCGGAACGAAGCGCACGCGGTACTACTGAGCCGTCACCTGCGCGCGACACCGGTTCGTGCCGGATTTCGCGGTCCCCATCGCCCGGAAGCCACCGCGGACGAACGCTTATGCATACACGCACGTAAAGCATGAGCATATGTCGAACGCCGAATCAGGCGGTGGCGACGGCAGCGGGCCCGAGATGGTACAGATCAACCTCCGGCTGAGCGAGGCGTTCCTCGAGGACATCGACGCGACGTGGCGCGAGGAGGGGTTCAACTCGCGCAGCGAGTTCCTCCGATACGTCGCCCGGGACGCGGTGAAACACCCCGAGTTCTCCCGGGAGGGATGGAAGTCCATCGCGACCAGTGAGCACGAGCTGCGCTCCGGCGCGGAACTCGTCACTCGTGAGGAGGTCGTCGAACTGATGGACCGAAACGAGGACGACGAGTAGCCTGGAGGGCGAGTGATGGTGACTGGACCTGATCGTTCTCGCCCCGCGCTGCCGACCAGTTCGCGACCCTCGACGCGCACGTACAGGATCGACTCGTCAGCAAACTCGACGAGATCGTGTCGTCACCGTGGCGCGAGCCTTCGGAGTTCTTGGAGCCACTGACGGGCGGTCCGTTCTCGAAACTGCGCGTGGGGCAGTACCGGCTCGCCTGTACGCTGAACCGCGAGGGCGGTGTTCTGGAAGTGCATCGGATCGAACATCGGAGCGGCGCCTACACCGCGGACGACTGACACCGAGCGCGATGGTGGCCGATCCGGGAGTGTTTAGATACGCTGATCCCCTGCGAAGGCGATACGCTGATCCCCTGCGAAGGCGAACGCTTGCAGCCAATTTTCAGCGCTACGTACCTCAGCGCGGCGCGCGCCCGCGGTCGCGCCCGAACCCTTTTGCCCGGGAACGAACTATCGAGAGCCATGAGCACCGACACGGGCGATGACGGCGAGAAACCGTCCCCCCCGTCCCACATCACGCTGGAACGCTCCGCGGACGGCGAGGCGTGGATCGTCACCGACCGGGAGACGGGCGTGACGACGCAGGGCGAGACCCGCGAGCACGCCCTGGAGATGATCGACGAGGCGGTCGCGCTCCACACCGGTGCGGCCGGCGAGCCGGTCACTGACGAGGACCTCCGGGAGTGGGGTCTCGACCCCGAGTCGGTCCCCGACGAGGCCGGCGTTCCGGACGTTCCGTGGTTCGACGCGGACGAGGAATGACTCGGCGGCAGTTCACGGGACAAGAGGTCGCTGCCGTCCTCATCGACAACGGATACCGTCCGGTGGACCGAACGGGGAGCCACTGCAAGCTCCGGTACGGACACCCCGAGACCGGCGAGATCCGAACCGGGACACTTCGGAACATTGCGGACCAGTGTGGGGCACTCGACTTCGATGCGTTCTGTGTGTGGATCGATCGAAATAGCTGATCGCAGTCTTTCGCCGCCGAACCGCTCCGTTCGAGCGCTCCGTCTCCTCGGAACCGGTCGTTGGACCGGCACACGACCCACTATTGAAGTCCCGCACTGAAACGGAGGCGTTGGTAGCGGGTGGCCCGAGCCCGTGGCCCCTTCGCTACTGAGCGCCTCCGACGCACGCAACGATAAGGGCTTTACGCGCGCCGGCCCTCGATTCGCGTGATGCAGAGCGGCGTCACGGAGGCGGTCTTCACCGCGGTTCCGGACACGTTCACGTTCGCGTGGATCGTCGCGGTCCTGTTCGGGATCGCGGCGCTTTTGGACTATCGCGGGAGCGACCGCGGCCGCGATCTGGCGGCCGCGGCGTGGGGACTGTTCGGCCTCTTCTGGCTGTACATGGTCCCCTACTTCGCGTTCGAGCACCAGAGCTACGTCGAGAGCATCCTCGCGCTCGTCGGCGCGCCCGCGTGTGCGTACGCGGGCCTGTTGCTGTACCGCGGCCGCAGCTCGCTGTTCGTGCTCACCCGCGCGGTCGGGCTGATGCTGTTCATCTACCTGCCGTTCGAGACGATCCCCGCGGTCACGGTCGCGGGCGCGACGCTGCCCGCGCCGCGGCAGGTGCTCATCGAGATCGTCGCCGACCAGACCGGCTTCCTGATCGACCTGCTCGGCTACGACCCCGAGCGCGTGACCAGCACCGAGGGGTACGACGCCGCCTTCAGGTGGGTGCTTCCGGACGGGCACGTCGTCCGCATCTCCGTCGTGCTGGCGTGTACCGGCATCGGGAGCATGGCCATCTTCGGCGGGCTCGTGGGCGCGGTGAGCGCGCCCCTGAACCGCAAGCTCCGCGCGCTCGCGGTGTCGCTGCCGATCATCTACGTGCTGAACATCCTCCGCACGACGTTCATCACGGTCGTCGCGGGCAACCAGTACATGCACTGGTACCCCGAGCTCGTGTTGGCGATGTTCGGCGCCTCGGACCCCTACCGGGTGTCCTTCTTCGTCTCCGACCGGATCATCAGCCAGCTGCTCGCGGTCGTCGCGCTGGTCGGGATCACCTACCTCGTCGCCCGAGAGCTGCCCGAGCTCGTGGTCGTCCTGGAGGACGTGCTCTACATCCTCACCGGCGAGGAGCACGACCTGACCGAGTCGCTGGACCTGCCCCGCGAGCCGACCAACCGGCGGTCGTAGAGAAGACGGCGCTGTACGTCGCTTTTTCCTCACCGGTCGAGCGTACTGCTGCGCTCATCGTGCACACGCTGAACGCCCTCGACCGCGCTCGCGGCTTCCGCGCTGCTCCGACCGCGGGCGGGTTCCACCGGAAATCGGAGATTTCCGAGCAGCCAGCGTGCGGTAGCGCGCTGGCAACCCCACGCGCGCTGGGCACGGGACAACCGGCGGGGCGATGCGCCGCGGCCGGGACGATCAGGCTGCACTCACGGCGGGAGTTCTGCCCCATCCGCGAAAAACGCTCGGCCGGCCGTGCGGTCGGCGCGCGCGAGCAACGCGCGCGAGGTCGCCGGCGCGCTACTGCACGCCGGCTGCTCGAAAATCTCCGATTTTCGGTGGAGGTCGCGGGCCGGGCGCGCTACGGTTCCGCGCCCGGCCCGCGGCCGAGGTTGGGGAGGCGTGAGGCTGCGGTGCGGTCGCGGTGGGTGGGACTGAAAGGGGCAGCCGGCTCGATCCGGCCCCGGCGCCTCAAGCACCGCAGCGGGCGGTGCGGAGAGCGAGGAGCGCAGAGCGTGCCGCGGCCGGTCGAGCAGGCTGGGGCTTTCTGGGTGTTGCTGTCAGGAGCAGCAGGATCTGCGACAGAAACAAAAAACGCGTCGTACGGAGAGCCGGCTGGGTCTTTCCGGGTGGTACCGTCTCGATCAGCAGGATCGACAGCAGTTCCAGAAACGCCGTACAGAGCGTCGACAGAAACGTCCGCAGCGTCGCCCGGACCGCTCATCAGCGCCGGTCAGAACGGCGGGTCGCGGTCCGCCTCGCACTCGCCGGTCCGTTCCAGGATCAGGGTGTACTGGTTCGGGCGGAGCTCCTGCTCGTCGGCGTACTGGTCCGTCTGCGGGACGACGCCGTAGGGGAGAAGGTCCGTCACGGAGCCGGGCGTCGCGCGCTGGGGGACGAACTCCGGCGGTCGGGGGCCGAACTCGGCGACGATCTCGTAGTTCGTCTCCTCGTGGACCAGGTCCTCGATGAACCACCGCTGGATCGGGCCGGTTCGGTAGTAGGAGTCCTCCTTCAGGTACAGCAGGTCGCGGTAGCCCACCTGCACGTACTCGGGGCAGTGGACCATCTCCGCGTCGCCCGGCTGCGCGACGTGGTTGACGCGGGCGTCGTACGGGACCGCGGTGTCCTGGAAGTCGACGCGGTACACCTCGATCGCGTCGTTCGGACCGGCCTCCGCCTCCAGCCACGCCTCCGCGTTGTCGCGGGGCATGTCCGCGTAGCCGCCGACGCCGACCGCGGCGTACGCGCCGCTCGTGATCAGCAGCGCCGCGATGAGGGGTCGGACGACCGCGGGCCGGGACTCCCTGAGCGCGAGCAGTCGCTCGCCGACCACGAGCGCGATCAGGGGGAACGTCGGCAGCAGGTGGTGGACCCGGAAGTCGTGCCACGCCGAGAACAGCAGCAGGTACGCGAACAGGGCGGTCAACACCAGCGCGGTGCCGTCGACGCCGGCGTCGCGGCGTCGGAGCGAGGCGACGCTCGCGAGGGTCCCCACGAGCCCCGCGGCGAACAGCGGGAGCGAGAGCCCGCTGAAGTAGCCGCGGAGGAACCACCACCAGATCGGGGCGTCGGGGCCGGTCGTGTGGGTCGCCCGCGCGGTCGAGCCGCCGAAGATCCGGGTGACGACCTCACCGACCTCGCCGACCAGCGCCGTCGGAAACCCGAGGACGATGCCGAGAAAGCCCGCGAACGCGGCTCCGAGGAACAGCTTCGGCCGCCACAGCGCCGCACGCGGGCCGGCGGTCGGTCCGTCGGTGTCGCCCGCGGCGCCCTGGCGGGCCTCCTCGCGGACCCGCCGCGCCCGGAGGACGTACGCGGCGCCGACGACGAGCACGACCGGCGCCGCGGTGAGCTTGAAGGCGATGGCGACCCCGCCGGCCGCGCCCGCGAGCACGAACAGTCCGCCGTCGTCCGTCTGCACGTAGCGCAGCCCGAGGTACAGCGCCAGCAGGACGAAGAACAGCGCCGGCATGTCCTCGCCGCCCTCGTGGGCGATGGTGAGGAAGCCGAACGTGAGCGTCAGGAGGAGGGCGGCGAGGTCGCCGGTCGTGCGGTCGTACGCGGCCGCGCCGATCCGGTAGGTGAGGTAGACGCACCCGAGCGCGAACGCGACGTTGGTCAGCCGGACCAACAGGATGGAGGCGGTCCAGACCCATTCGGGCAGCGTCTGCCACGCGCCGTAGAAGCCGAACTCCCACGCCGGGAACCCGAGCGCGGCGAACGCCTCCCACTCGCCGAGCAGCGCGGCCGCGAGCACCACGGGCAGCAGCACGAGCGCGTACAGGTGGAACGTCGCGCCGAAGGGGACGCGGCTCCAGGCGACGCCCTCCCGCAGCGAGGCGAGGCTGGGCTCGTCGATGACCCGACCGTACGCCACCAGCACGTCGAGGATGCGGCTCTTCTCGTCGCGCGTGGCGAAGTTCGGGACGCGGTGCCAGATCCAGAAGGTGCAGAGTCCGGCCGCGAGCAGCAGGACGTAGGGGAGGTAGGCGTCCTCGCGGAGGTCGGTCAGGACCTGCCGTCTGGCCCGGTGGAGGTAATCGCCGGGCGAGAAACGCGTCATGGATCCGGCGTCGGGGTCCCGACTGAAAAAGCCGTCCAGTCGTCAGTCCGCGAGCAGGCTCTCGCCGTCGAAGGTCGCGCCCTCTGCGTCGACGTCCAGCAGGTCGAGGATCGTCGGCGTCAGGTCGTAGAGGTTCGCGCCGTCGGCGTCCAGATCCGCGGTCGAGTAGAGGACGGCGTTCTCGAACTTGTGCATCCCGTTGCGCGGTCCGGTCGTGAAGACGGCCTCCTTCTCCGAGAAGGCGGACTTGAGGTCGAAGCCGTCCGCGGGGACGACGACCACGTCGGGCGCGATGTCGTCGCCCGCGCCGTCGAACACTTCCTCGCCCTTCACGATGCGCTTGCAGACCTGCCGGCCGTCCGGGCCGGTCAGCTCCTCCAGGTCGGCGATCAGCTCGTCGCGGACCGCCTCGTACTCCGACTCGGGGACGGAGCCGTTCGCCTCGCGGCCTTCCAGGTTGACGTAGAACCGACCCGGGATCAGCGAGTAGGCGCGCGACTCCTCGTGTACGTCCGCGAGCGAGTCGTGATCGTCGTCCTCGTAGGAGAGCCACCCCTCCTCGGCGAGCCACTCGTTGCAGTTCACCTCGTGGTGGAGCTCGGTGAAGCCGTGGTCCGAGGCGACCACGAGTTCGGTGTCCTCGTCGAGCGAGTCACGAATCTCGCCGATGTAGTCGTCGAGCGTGTCGTAGAAGGCGAGGAAGTCGTCGGCGTGGGGGCCGTCGTCGACGTAGTCACCGAACAGGAAGTGGTTGACGCGGTCGGTGCTCATGTAGACGCCGAAGAACAGGTCCCAGTCGTCCGCCTCGAGGTAGTGGGTGAACGCCTCGTGGCGCGCGTCGAGCGTGGCGTGTGCGTTCTCGACGAACTCGGTCTTGTCCGCCTCGTGGCCGAGCTTCGCGTTCACGTCGATCCGGTAGTCGAACCCGGAGAGCGTCTCCTTCAGGTCGTCGTCGCTCGCGGCCGCGTCCAGCGACGGCGAGAGGAAGCCGGAGACCATCCGCTGGACCCGCGAGGAGGGCGGGAACGTGACGGGGACGTTCATGACCGTCGCGTCGCGGCCGGCGTCGGTGACCCGGTCCCACAGGCGCGTCGCGCGGACGTGCTTGCCCATCGGGACGTACGTCTCGTCGGAGCCGACCTCGCGGTCCTGGAAGCCGTAGACGCCGGTTGCGCCCGGGTTCACGCCCGTCGTCAGCGAGGGCCAGCAGGCGCTCGACTCGGGGGGGACGATGCTCTCCAGCCGGTCGCCGGTTCCCGCCTCGGCGATGGCGGTCAGGTTCTCGAACACGTCCGGGTGCTCCTGAACGAGCTCGTACGGTACGCCGTCGATGCCGAGGAAGACCACGCGTCCCTCGTCGTCGCCGCGCAGCCGGTCGAACAGTCCCATATGGGCCGGAGTCCGCTCGCGGCGCTTGAAACCCTTTCCGTTGCGGCCCCGCTCCGGGATACCGGCGTGCTCGGCGCGAGACAGAAAAGCTATCAACGTCGCGCGGTTTCTCGGAGCCACATGAGCGACGACTTCCCGGCGTACGTCGACGTCGACTACACCGACGGCGAGGGGGAGACCCCCGCGGACTACCCGTCACTCCAGCACAAGATCGAGAAGGCGATCGAGGTGACCCGCGAGGGGCTCGAGCAGTACGAGAACCCCGCCGTCATGTGGACCGGCGGGAAGGACTCGACGCTCACGCTCTACTTCATCAACCAGGTGGCCGAGGAGTTCGGCTACGAGAAGCCGACCGCCGTGTTCATCGACCACTTCCAGCACTTCGACGACATCACCGACTTCGTCGAGCGCTGGGCCGACGAGTGGGACATCGACCTCGTGTACGCCCGCAACGACGACGTGGGCGCGTACGTGGACGAGCACGGCCTCGAACCGGGCGACGACATCCCCGTCGACGCCCTCTCCGAGCACAACCAGCACCACGTCCGGAACATCCTCGAGTACGAGGAGGACACCTTCCCGTTCCTGCTCGACACCTACGTCGGCAACCACCTCCTGAAGACGGTGGCGCTCAACGACGCCCTTGAGGAGTACGACATCGACGGCGTCATCTCCGGCGTCCGCTGGGACGAACAGGAGGCCCGCGCCGACGAGACGTTCTTCTCGCCGCGGCACGACCCCGACCTGTTCCCGCCCCACGACCGCATCCAGCCCATCCTGCAGTTCGCGGAGGCGGACGTGTGGGACGTCTTCTGGAACTACGTCGTCCCGGACACCGTCGAGGCGTTCCCCGAGGACGGCTACGTCCCCGAGTCCGCCGCGGACCTCCCCGAGGGCGTCGACCAGGAAGACGTGCCCATCTCGCCGAAGTACTTCGCCGGGTTCCGCTCGCTCGGCAGCGAGGTCTCCACCGAGAAGACCGAGGAGGAGCCCGCGTGGCTTCAGGACCTCGAGAACACGACCGAGCGCGCCGGCCGCGCCCAGGACAAGGAGGACCTGATGGAGCGCCTGCGCGACCTCGGCTACATGTAACGCTCGGCGAGCCGACCGCGGTCCCGCGTTCTTCTAGACCCCCGGTATCGTGTTCGTCGCGCCGACGGTCTCCGCGACCACCCACGCGACGAACAGTCCGTAGGCGCCGATCAGCGCCCACGACTCGCCGCCCGACAGCGACAGGTCGGTCCGCAACACGGTGAACAGAAGCACCGTCGCCAGCGTCAGCACGGCCAGCATCGGCACCGCGACCGCGAGGTCGACCGGCGCGGCGCCGACGATGAGCACGCCGAGCGGGACCGCCACCAGCAGGTCGAAGGTGTTCGACCCGAGCACGTTGCCGAGACTGGTGACGGCCTTGCCGCTCCGGGCGGCCCGGACGCTGACGAGCGTGTCCGGGAGGCTCGTCGCGGCCGCGAGGATCGTCACGCCCGCGAGGAACGAGGGGACCGAGAACGTGACGCTCAGCGCCTCGACGCTCCCGACGAGCGCCTCGACGGCGATCAGGATGACCGCCAGCCCCGCCGCGAGCGTGAGCCACTCGCGGCCGACGGCGATCCCCGCCGGCGGCTCCCCGGCCTCGTGGTCGCTCACGTCCTGCCACTGGATGAAGAGGTAGAGCCCGTACAGACACAGCGGGACGACCGCGAGTTCGCGCGTGATCGACCCGCCCAGCGGCGGGCCCTCGGGGATCGGTTCGTAGATGACCGCGAACGCGAACGTGACGATGAGCGCCGCGACAGCGACCATGTAGAACTGCGCCTCCTTGTACACCAGCGTGCGGTTGGCGTCGAGCGCGTCGTCGGTCGCGAGCCCCGCGACGCCCGGCACCACGAGGATGTTGAAGATGGCGGAGCCGACGACCGCCCCCACGCCCAGGTCGAAGCTCCCGCCGAGCGCGGCGACGACGACGCTCGCGAGCTCCGGGAAGCTGGAGCCGACCGCGACGACGATCGACCCCTGCACGACGGCGGGCAGCCCGTAGTGCGCCGAGAGGTGCTCCGCGGACGACTCCAGCCAGTCGCTGCCGACCCAGACCGCGCCGCTCGCAAGGAGGATCAGGAGGACGTGTCCGAGCGGCGAGGACGGCGAGAGTCCGAGAACCATCGACGGGTAGTGCGCGGCCGGCCGGCAAAAGCGCCGGGGTCCACGACCTACTGACAAAAGCACCCAGGACCGCGATCCTCCGACAAGCACACCGGGAGTCCCGACCGCTCTCGGAGCCGGTGGAACCACAAGGAATAATACAACCCGAGAATACTACTTGGTTGTATGTTCGAGTTCGACGGCTTCAGCGACGCGGACGAGGCGGCAGTCACTCGCGCGATCGGCGAACAGTGGAGCGAGGAGTTCCTCGACTTCTCCGAGTCCGACGTGATCGTCGTCGGTGGCGGTCCCTCGGGGCTGATGACGGCCAAGGAGCTGGCCGAGCGCGGCGTGAAGACGATGGTCGTCGAGAAGAACAACTACCTCGGCGGCGGCTTCTGGCTCGGCGGGTTCCTGATGAACAAGGTGACCGTCCGCGACCCCGCACAGGAGATCCTCGACGACCTCGGCGTCGACTACGAGCCGGTCGAGGAGACCGAGGGGCTGTTCGTCGCGAACGGGCCGGAGGCCTGCTCGGCGCTGATCAAGGCCGCCTGCGACGCGGGCGCGAAGATCCAGAACATGACCGAGTTCACCGACGTGGTCGTCCGCGAGAACCACCGCGTCGGCGGCATCGTGATGAACTGGACGCCGGTCCACGCGCTCCCGCGGGAGATAACCTGCGTCGACCCCATCGCCGTGGAGTCGGACCTCGTCGTCGACTCGACGGGCCACGACTCGGTCGTGATCAGCAAGCTCGATGAACGCGGGGTCCTCGAAGCGCCCGGCATCCAGCACGCGAAGGAGCACAACACCGGCATGGACGCCACCGAGGACGGCCAGTACGGCGCGCCCGGCCACGACTCGCCCGGCCACGACTCCATGTGGGTCGGCGAGAGCGAGGACGCGGTCGTCGAGCACACCGGCGTCGTCCACGACGGCGTGGTCGCGACGGGGATGGCGGTCGCGACCGCCTACGGCCTCCCGCGGATGGGCCCGACCTTCGGCGCGATGCTCGTCTCCGGAAAGGCGGGCGCGCAGGCCGCGCTGGACGAGTTGGAGGTCGACGCCGGCGACGTGGCGCTCTCCTCGCGGTCGCCCGCGCCCGCGGACGACTGAGCGAACGACTGCAAAAAACGCGTTCCGCGGGCGTGTTCGACGGTCGATCGCTGGGAAGTCGGGTCGTAGGAAGTCGGGTCGTACAGTGGGCGGGCACTTGTCCGACGTGTCTCGACCGCTCCGAAAGCCTCAGTCCGCGTTCGCTACTACGCATCCGGCTCTGGGATAGATCCTGCTGTGCTGGACAGCACCGTCCAGAAAGCCCCAGCCGGCTCTCTGTACGACTCATCTTCTATTTCTGTCGCAGCACTGCTGATCGGGACGGAACCACCCAGAAAGCCCCAGCCGGCTCTCTGTACGACTCATCTTCTATTTCTGTCGCAGCACTGCTGATCGGGACGGAACCACCCAGAAAGCCCCAGCCGGCTCGACCGGCCGCGGCACGCTCTGCGCTCCTCGCTCTCAGCACCGCCCGCTGCGGTGCTTGAGGCGCCGGGGCCGGGTCGAGCCGGCTGCCCCTTTCAGCCCCACCCACCGCCCCGCACCGCAGCCTCACGCCTCCCCAACCTCGGCCGCGGGGCGGGCGCGGAACCGCAACGCACCGCAGCGCGCCCGCCCCGCGACCTCCCTCGCGCGCGTTCCTCGCGCGCGCCACGGTGAGGGTATCGGCACCGTTCGTTCCGGAGTGGTCTCCGATCGGGTCGCTGCGTCGGTATTTTTTGACCGCGATCAGCAGAGCTCGCGGACGATCCGCGCCGCCTCGGGCGCGTCCGGCGCGAGCACGTAGACGATGGGCTCGACGCCGACCGCGCCGGTCTGGTAGAGCACGAGCGCGTCGCTCGCGTCGTCCCCGTCCTCGGCTCCGTACGCGTCGACCGCCTCCCGCACCGCGGCCGCGGTGTCGGCCTCCGCGTCGAACGCGACGGTCGCGTACGCGTCGTCCAGCGCTTCGATCAGCTCCGGGTCGTAGCGGACGTTCACGGCGCCGCGGGCGTCGCTGCCGGCCTCGCGGGCCGCGAGGAGGACGGTCGCGACGTGCTCGCTGACGCCGAACTCGGGCTCGCCGGGGACCATCGCGCGTCCCTTCACGTCCACCAGTCGACCGGGGATCGCGGCCACGTCGTCGATCGTCTCGGCGTCGGGCAGACACTCCACGACGTTGGCGCCGACGTTCGGGATGAGCGCGGCGAAGCCGGAGGCGTTCGTGAGCGTGCGGAGGCCGCGCCGCACCGAGGCGAGCACGCGCTCGCGCTCGCGGAGCCCGCTCTCGGGGTCGTGGACCGAGAAGTCGACGTCCGCGTCCCGTAGTTCGGGCATCGCCGCCTCGTGGAGCTCCGCGAGCAGGTCGCCCTCCTCCAGCCGCCGGATCAGCACCTCGATCTCCACGAGCGCGGCGACGCGGCTCATGTCGCCCGATGCCAGCCCCTCGCCGACGCGGTCGACGAGGTCCTGTACGCGCGCGTCCGCGACCACGCGCTCGTGGCGCGCCACGTCGCCGTGCGCGTACTTCGAGACCGCCGACTGCGAGATGCCGAGCGCGTCCGCGACCTCGTGCTGTGTGAAGCCGCGGTCGCGGAGGTCCTCGGCGAGCATCGCCCGCACCGTCGGCAGGAACTCCTCGACGATGACCTCCTCGATGAACTTCACGCCCCGTCACCTCGCGCGTCGTCGTCCGCCGGTCGCTCCGCCTCGTCGGCGGGCGTCCCGCGGACCTCCGCCTCGCCCGCGAACTCCGGGTCGTCGCCGATGCGGGACGCCTGCGGGCCCTTCTGTCCCTGGTACTTCGAGCCGCGCTCCTCGCCGTAGGGGCGCTCGGCCGGCGTCGAGAGCTCCGTGAACGTGAGCTGCGAGACGCGCATCCCGGGCGAGAGCGCGACCGGCGCGGTGCCGAGGTTCGAGAGTTCGAGGGTTATCTGCCCCTCGTAGCCGGGGTCACACAGGCCCGCCGTGGCGTGGACCACGACCGCGAGCCGGCCGAGCGAGGAGCGCCCCTCGACGTGGGCCACGAGGTCGTCCGGGATGGCGACGCGCTCGGCCGTCGTGCCGAGCACGAAGTCGCCCGGGTGGAGGATGAAGTCCTCGCCGTTCGGGACGTGCGTCTCGGTGACGTAGTCGCCGACCTCGTCGGCCTCGGTGGGATGGATACAGGGGATGTTCGTCCGCTGAAACTCCAGGAACTCCTCGCCGAGCCGGAGGTCCACGCTCGCGGGCTGGACCTGCTGGTCGACGTCGTCGAGGGGCTCGATCTCGAGGTCGCCGGCCTCGAGGCGCCGCAGGATGTCGGCGTCCGACAGGATCATGTCCACACAACCGCGGCCGCGGACGTAAAAGCTCACGAATCCCGACCGCGACCGGTCGCGCCGTCGACGGCCGCGAACTCGACGGATCCTGTGGCGAGCCCCGTCGGAACGGCGGCGGGGAATCAGCAGAACCTGCGGCAGGAAACCGGCAGAATCTGCGGCGGGGAACCGACAGCATGCGCGCCGATCACGGGCAAGATATACGTTACCGCGACCCGGAAGCGAGAGCATGAACGACCGCGCCGGCGGGACGCCCGCGGCGGGCGAGGGCCGGGTCGAACCGCCCGAGCCGTTCGTGGCGTCGGCAAACGTCGCCGACTCGGCGATACACGACCGGTTCGCCGCCGAGTGGCCCGACTGCTGGGAGCGGGCCGCCGCCATCCTCGACTGGGAGGCGCCCTACGACCGCGTGCTCGACGACGCGGACGCGCCCTTCTACGAGTGGTTCCCCGGCGGCGAGTTGAACGCGAGCGCCAACTGCCTCGACAGACACCTCGACGACCGGAAGAACCAGGTGGCGATACAGTGGGTCGGCAAGCGCGGCGAGCGCCGGACCTACACCTACCTCGACCTCCACCGGGAGGTGAACGCGCTCGCCGCGGCGCTCCGCGAGCGCGGGGTCGGGGAGGACGACGTGGTGACGCTGTACCTGCCGATGATCCCCGAGCTCCCGGTCGCGATGTTGGCCTGCGCCCGGCTCGGGGCGCCGCACAACGTCGTCTTCGCGGGGCTGTCCGCGGAGGCGCTCGCGACGCGGCTCGACGCGGCCGACTCCGGGTACCTGATCACCTGCGACGGCTACTACCGGCGGGAGGACGCGTTCAACCAGAAGGGGAAGGCGGACAACGCGCGCCTCCGGCTCGACGAGGACCTTGAGGCGACCGTGGTCGTGGACCGGCTCGGCGACGAGCTCCCGACGCACCTCGGCGCGGACGAGTACGACTACGAGGCCCTCATCGACGCTCACGACGGCGAGACGGTCGAGCCGGTTCCCCGGGACGCGACGGACCTGCTGTTCGTGATGTACACCTCCGGGACCACCGGCCAGCCGAAGGGGGTCGAGCACGCGACCGGCGGCTACCTCGCACACGTCGCCTGGTCCACGCGGGCGGTGCTGGACGTCAAGCCCGAGGACACCCACTGGTGTGCCGCGGACATCGGCTGGATCACGGGCCACTCCTACGGCGTCTACGGCCCGCTCGCGCTCGGCGCGACGACACTGATCTACGAGGGCACGCCCGACTACCCCGACCGCGACCGCGTCTGGGAGCTCATCGAGCGCAACGCGGTCGACGTGTTCTACACCTCGCCGACCGCCATCCGCTCGTTCATGACGTGGGGCGCGGAGTACCCCGACGCGCACGACCTCTCCAGCCTGCGGCTGCTCGGCACGGTCGGCGAGGCGATCTCGCCGCGCGCGTGGGAGTGGTACCACGAACACGTCGGCGGCGGCGAGGTGCCCATCGTCGACACGTGGTGGCAGACGGAGACGGGCGCCACCATGGTCGCCACGCTGCCGGGGGTCGACGACATGAAGCCGGGGAAGGTCGGGCCGCCCCTGCCGGGGATCGACGCCCGCGTCGTCGACGAGCGCAACGAGCCGGTCGAGCCGAACCAGCCGGGCTACCTCGTGGTCGGCAAGCCGTGGCCGGGGATGTGCACCGGGCTCCGCGGCGGCGACGAGCGCTACGTCGAGGAGTACTGGGAGGAGACCGACGACGGGTGGTGCTACCGGACCGGCGACGGCGCCGCGGTCGACGAGGAGGGCTACGTCTCGATCCTCGGCCGGGTCGAGGACGTGGTCCGCGTCTCGAGCCAGCAGCTCAACGTCGCGGAGCTGGAGGCCGCCGTCGTCGAGGTCGAGGGGGTCACCGAGGCGGCGGTCGTCGGCTCCGCCGACGCCGGCATCCTCGTGTACGCGACCACCCGAGGCGAGGCGCCGTCCGACGAGGACCTCCGGAAGCGGATCGGCGACGAACTCGCCGACCGGGTGGGGGAGATCGCTCGCCCCGACGCGGTCGTGCTCACCTCGGACCTCCCGAAGACCCGGTCCGGAAAGGTCATGCGCCGGCTGCTGGAGGACATCGCCCAGGGCGAGGAGTTCGGCGACATCAGCGCGCTCCGGAACCCCGAGGTGGTCGGCGAGATCGCCTCGGCCGTCCGCGAGGAGTGACGTTTCGCTATTTCTACTGAACCCGAAATATGTCGGGCGTCGCGGCCGGCGAGCGTCGCGAGCGCCCCTCGAACGGTCCGCTCCGTTCGTCCGGGCCGAAAGACCCGTCCGTGCAGGTCGAGTGTCCCGTCCGTCCGGGCGGGGAGTCCCGTCCGACCGAATCGGGCGTGCCGCGCTCCGACCGGGTCCCGCCGGAACGGCGGCGCGGTCCGTCGGCGACAGTTTTTTGCTTCGGCTTTTAGATCTCTTACGAAACGCATGGCGCCCGACGCCTTGACGCCCGACGAGTACGCGACCTTCCGCGAGGCGGCCGCCACCGATCGGTCCGACCTGGTGGTCCGTCTCGCGGGGGAGGCGGGACTGCGGACCTCGGAGGTCCCGCGCGTGTGTCCGTCCGACATCGGGCCCGCAGATGAGGCCGGGCCCGCAGACGAGGCGGTCGAGCCGAACGCGGGGGACACCGCGGCCGGCGGTGCGACGACCGACGCGTTCGACGCCCGAGTGCTGACCGTACTGGACGGCGACGGCGGGCCCGACAGGCGCGTCGTCGTCCCCGACTCGCTCGCGGCCGCGGCGGAGCGGTACGCCGCCGAGCGCGGGGTCGCTGCCGAGGAACCGCTGGTAGACCTCTCGCCGCGCCGGATCCAGATGCTCGTCGCGGAGGTGGGCGACCGCGCCGCCGAGCGGACGGGGCGAGACCGGTTCCGAGAGGTGACCCCGCGCACGCTCCGCGGCACCTTCGCCCGCCGCCTCCTCGTCGAGGAGGAAGTCGACCCCCGGATCGTCCGGGCGGTCGGCGGATGGGAGACGCTCGACGCGCTCGAGCCGCATCTGACGGAGCCCTCGGAGACGGCCGTGGTCGCGGCGCTCGCGGGCGACCGGCCGACCGACGGCGCGCACGCGATCGAGGGTGGATCGGCCAAGGATGGATCGTCCGAGGGTGGATCGGCCGAGGGTGGATCGGTCGGGGATGAAGCCGTCCGCGACGAGGGCGGGTCCGACGCGGGACCCGAGTGGTTCGCGGCCGCCGTCGCGGCGGTGGTCGACGCGGACGACCGTCCCGACCTGCTGTCCGGCGTGCCGGCGGCGCTGGCGGCCGACCGGCGGTGGGAGGCGGCGTGGACGGCCACGCGCGAAGGTCGGCAGGGAACGCTCTCCGTCGCCGCCGCCGCGGGAGAGGCGGCCCCGCTCGACGCGGTCCGCGAGTCCGGCGGCGGGGACGGGGGACGCGGCGGGAGCGGGCTCGCCTGGAGCGCGGCGCTCGACCGCGGCGAACCGGTCGCGGGCACCATCGAGGCGGAGGGCTCGGAGCGCCCGGCGCTCGCGGTCCCGCTGGCGTACGCGGGGGCGACCGACGGCGTCTGCTGTGTGGTCGCGGCGGACGACCCGCCGACCGACCGGGAGCGGCGCGCGGTGGAGCTTCTCGGCCGCGTCGCGGGGCGCGGACTGACGGCGCTTCGCTGGCGCGACCTGCTCCACTCCGACGCGGTGTTGCGGCTGGAGTTCCGCACGAGCGACGCGCGCGCGTTCCTCCCGGCGCTCACCGACCGGCTCGACTGCACCGTCGAACTGGAGTCGACGGTCGTCGTCTCCGACGCGGAACTGCTCTGTTACCTCTCGGTCGAGGGCGCCCGCCCGCCCGCGGTCGCGGAGGTGGTCGACGCCGTCCGCGGGATCGCCGAGCCGCGGGTCGTCGAGACGCGCGAGGACGGCTGTCGGCTCTCGGTCGTCGTCTCGGGGGGGTCGCCCGTCCGCGCGCTCACGCGCCGCGGGGCGACCATCGCGGAGGCGACCGCGGAGGAGGGCCGGCTCCGGGTCGTCGCGGAGGTGCCTGCGGGCACGGAGGTCGGCCCCATCGCGGACGGGCTCCGCGCGTCGTTCCCGGACGCGCGGCTCGTCGGCCGGCAGGTGGTGGACGCGCCGCCGACCACGGGGGCACAGCTCCGCGAGACGGTCGCGGAGCGGTTCACCGACCGCCAGCGCACGGCGCTGGAGGCCGCCTACGAGAGCGGCTACTTCGACTGGCCGCGGGACAGCACCGCCGAGGAGGTCGCCGACGCGATGGGCGTCTCCTCGCCCACGTTCCACAATCACCTCCGGAAGGCCCAGCGGGAGCTGCTCGAGGCGGTCTTCGAGCGATAGGGCGCTCGAGGGCGGCGTTCTCCCCGTCTCCGGCCGGCGTTTCTCACGCGCCGCTCGGAGCGTATTTTTGATAATTAGATACGGGGCTTATTACCCATGATCTGTAGTGTACGACCGTCCCATGACAGAGGGTGACGCGGAACTCGAAGCGCGACTGGCAGAACAGGAGGTGTTCGAACCGCCCGAGTCGTTCGTCGAGCAGGCGAACGTCTCGGACCCGGGCATCTACGAGGAGTTCGAGGAGAACTGGCCGGCCTGTTGGGAGGGCGCAGCCGACCTCCTCGACTGGTACGAGGAGTACGACCAGGTCCTCGACGACAGCGACCCGCCGTTCTACGAGTGGTTCACCGACGGGAAGCTGAACGCCTCGGCCAACTGTCTCGACCGGCACCTCGACGAGCGCGGCGACGAGGCGGCCATCGAGTGGGTCGGCGAGCCGGTCGACGAGGACGACCGGACCTACACCTACGAGGAGCTCCACCGCGAGGTGAACGAGTTCGCGGCCGCGCTCCGCGACATCGGCGTCGGCGAGGACGACGTGGTGACGCTGTACATGCCGATGATCCCGGAGCTGCCGGTCGCGATGTTGGCCTGCGCCCGGATCGGCGCGCCCCACAGCGTCGTCTTCGCGGGCTTCTCCGCGGACGCGCTCGCGACCCGGATGAACGCGGCCGACTCCGAGTACCTCGTCACCTGCGACGGCTACTACCGCCGCGGCGACCCCCTCGACCACCTCGAGAAGGCCGAGGAGGGGCTCTCGGGCGTCGACCACGAGACCACGACGGTCGTGGTCGACCGCCTCGGCCCGAACGGCGACGACTTCGGCCGCGACCTCGGCGACAAGCACGACTACGGCGACCTCGTGGCCGCCCACGCGGGCGCCGAGGTCGAGCCGGTCGTCCGCGACGCCGAGGACATGCTGTTCCTGATGTACACCTCGGGGACCACGGGCAAGCCGAAGGGGGTCAAACACACCACCGGCGGCTACCTCGCGTGGGCCAGTTGGACCTCCCAGTCCGTCCTCGACATCAAGCCCGAGGACACGTACTTCTGCTCGGCCGACATCGGCTGGATCACGGGCCACTCCTACATCGTCTACGGGCCGCTCGCGCTCGGGACGACGACGATGATGTACGAGGGGACGCCCGACCACCCGGACCGCGACCGGCTGTGGGAGATCGTCGAGGAGTACGAGGCGACCCAGCTGTACACCGCGCCGACCGCGATCCGCGCGTTCATGAAGTGGGGGTCGGAGTACCCCGACGCTCACGACCTCTCGAGCCTGCGGCTGCTCGGCACCGTCGGGGAGCCGATCAACCCGCGCGCGTGGAAGTGGTACTACAAGCACATCGGCGATGAGGAGTGTCCCATCGTGGACACGTGGTGGCAGACGGAGACCGGCGGGATGATGGTCACGACGCTCCCGGGCGTCGGCGACATGAAGCCCGGATCGGCCGGACCGCCGCTCCCGGGCGTCGACGTACGGATCGTCGACACCCAGGGCGATGAAGTCGAAGCGGGACGCGCCGGCTACCTCACGGTCGACAAACCGTGGCCCGGCATGCTCCGGACGCTGTACAACAACGACGAGCGCTACATCGAGGAGTACTGGGCCGAGTACTCCGACCTCGACAGCGACGACCCCGACGACTGGGTCTACTTCCCGGAGGACGGGGCGAAGATCGACGAGGACGGCTACATCACCGTCCTCGGCCGCGTCGACGACGTGATCAACGTCTCCGGCCACCGGCTGGGGACGATGGAGATCGAGTCGGCCATCGTCGGCGTCGAGGGCGTCGCCGAGGCCGCGGTCGTCGGCGGCCACCACGACATCAAGGGCGAGGCGGTGTACGCCTACGTCATCACCGAGGAGGGCTACGAGGAGGACGACGCGCTGCGCGAGCGGATCGTCGCGGGCGTCGAGGACGCCATCGGCCCCATCGCCCGCCCCGAGCAGGTCGTGTTCACGCCCGACCTGCCGAAGACGCGGTCGGGGAAGATCATGCGTCGCCTGCTGGAGAACATCGCGGACGGCGAGGAGCTGGGGAACACCAGCACGCTCCGGAACCCGGAGATCGTCGAGGAGATCCAGCAGAAAGCGGGCGGCGACTGACCGACCACACCGTTTTTCGAACCGTACCGAGCGACGAACGACCCACACTCACACGCGATATGACAGACAATAGCTCACACGACACGGCCGAGGACGGGCCCCGAACCGACGGGGGCGTCGCCTCGGGTGCGGCACAGAAGCATCGAGAGACGGACTATCTGGGGTCGGAGGTGAACCTCCTCAACCCGAGTACGCCGTACATGCGCGAGCACCTCCGGATCGTCTGGACGGGGTTCGCCATCTGGGCGGTCGTGGTCTTCGGCCCGGTGACGGCCACGTACCTGGCGCCCGGCGCCATGTCGACGGCGATGCCGATCATCGGCTTCCCGCTCCACTACTTCCTCATCGCCATCGGCGCGCCCGGCGGCGCGCTGATCCTGTCGGCCTGGTACGCCAGGCGACGCGACGAGCTCGACGAGAAGTACGGCATCGACCACGACGTCACGGGCGGTGACGCATGACGCTCGCCGCGACGCTGCTCCAGAGCGAGCTGCTTCCGGAGGGGCTCAACGTCTCGTTCAAGCTCCTCCCGGCGCTGCTCGTCATCGGCATGCTCCTGATCTTCCTCGCGATCGGCTTCGTCTTCCGCGTGGCCGACACCGAGAACATGTGGGTCGCCGGCCGCTCCATCGGTAACCTGGAGAACGGCATGGCGATCGGCGCCAACTGGATGTCCGCCGCGTCGTACCTCGGGATGGCCGCGCTGATCGCGACGGCCGGCGTGTACGGGCTCGCGTTCGTCGTCGGCTGGACGACGGGCTACTTCATCCTGCTCATCTTCCTCGCCGCGCAGCTGCGGCGCTTCGGGAAGTACACGGCGCCGGACTTCGTCGGCGACCGCTTCAACTCCGACACCGCACGCGCCATCGGCGCGGTCACGACGTTCCTCATCGGGTTCGTCTACGCGATCGGCCAGGCGCGCGGGATGGGCCTCGTCGGGCTGTACATCTTCGGAGACCTCGGCTTCTGGGGGCTCAGCGGCTACCAGGCGATGGTGATCATCATGATGACCATCACCGTGGGCTACCTGACCCTCTCGGGGATGCTGGGCGCGACCAAGAACATGGCCGTCCAGTACGTCATCCTCATCGTCGCGTTCGTCGCCGGGCTGTACGCGGTCGGCTTCACGAACGACTACTCGACGATCCTCCCGCAGATCGAGTACGGCGCGCTGATAGCCGACCTGAGCACCGAGTTCTCCGAACCGTTCGTCAACGCGAGCTACTACCTCTGGATCGCGACGGCGTTCTCGCTCGTCGTCGGCACCTGCGGGCTCCCGCACGTGCTAGTCCGCTTCTACACGGTGGAAAACGAGCGGACGGCCCGCTGGTCCACCGTCTGGGGCCTCTTCTTCATCTGCATCCTCTACTTCAGCGCGCCGGCGTTCGCGGCGTTCGGGACGGACCTGTACGCGCGGAACATCGGCGCGGTGTACGGTGACCCCGGCATGACGACCGAGGCGGCCGACGTGATCGTCGTGTTGGCCGCACAGCTCTCGAACCTGCCCGAGTGGTTCGTCGGCCTGGTCGCGGCGGGCGGTATCGCCGCCGCAATCGCGACGACCGCGGGCCTGTTCATCGCCGGCTCCTCGGCGATCTCTCACGACATCTACACCAACATCGTCAACCCCGACGCGACGCAGCGCCAGCAGGTGCTCGTCGGCCGCCTCAGCATCGTCGCGCTGGGCGTCCTGACGACGCTGGCGGCGCTCGACCCCGCGGCGCCCATCGCCGCGCTGGTGTCGTACGCCTTCTCGCTCGCGGGCGCGGTGCTCTTCCCGATGTTCTTCCTCGGCATGTGGTGGGAGAACACGAACCGTGAGGGCGCGCTCGCCGGCATGACGACCGGGCTGGTCATCTGGTTCATCCCGATGATCAACGAGGTCGTCCCGACGTACACGAGCGCGCTCGAAGCGCCGCTGAACGGTGCGCTCGCGACGTGGATGCCTGCCATCGGCTCGGCGCTCATCGCCGTGCCCATCGTCTTCGCCGTCACCATCGGGGTGTCGCTGATGACTGACGAGCCGCCGCTGGAGACGAAGAAGATCGTTCGGCAGTGTCACAGCCCCGAGCCGATGAGCCAGCAGCAGACCGCGGAGGACGTGGTCGCGACCGACGGCGGCGAAACCGAAGGTGACGACTGATGTACGAGCGAATCCTGATTCCCACGGACGGTAGCGAGGTGGCAGAGGCCGCGGTCGATCACGCGCTGGACCTCGCGGAGCGGTACGACGCCGAGGTCCACGCGCTGTACGTGGTCGACATCGACTCGATCAACCTCGGCCTCGGCACCGAGCAGGTCGACCGGCTCAAGCAGGGCCGGTTCGACGAAATGGAGGAGGTGAAACAGCGGTCGGACGAGGCGACCGGCGCCGTGGCCGACCGCGCCGCCGAGCGCGGGATCGACGTGGTCGAACACGTCTCGGCCGGCCGCCCGCACAAACTCATCGGCGACTACGCCGAGAACCACGACATCGACATGATCGTGATGGGGAGCCACGGCCGCGCCGGCGTCAAGCGCGCGCTGTTGGGCAGCGTCACCGAGCGGACGCTCCGGTCGACGCACGTCCCCGTCCTCGTGGTCGACTACGAGGAGGAGTAAGCTTCAGGTGGGTCGCCCACGACACCCTCCCGTGAGCGATCCCACGCCGACGCACCGACGGACGACGACTTTTTTGCCGCACCGACGGCCGCGGAGGGCCCGCCGATGAGCCTCGGCGACCGCATCCGGAGCCACGTCCGCGACAACCCGACCGGCATGGTCCACGACCTGCTGTTCGCGGTCGCGTGGGTCGCGTTCGTGACGGTACTGACGAGCACCGTGTTCACGAGCGCGCCCCGCTGGGCGTACTACCTGTTCATGCTCGCGGGGATCCCGGCGTACTTCGGCTTCTTCATCTCGCTGGAGATCGCCAAAGAGCAGCAGGCGGCCCGGGACTGACCCGCGCCGCGGTCTCTACCTCACTCGCCGACGAGCCCGTCGACGAGTTCGCGAAGCTCCGCGAGCGGGTACTGGCCGGGGGCGGTCGCCTCGGCGGCGTCGACCGGCGCGTAGCCGATCCGCGAGCCGTACACGGGCGCGACCGCGCGGGTGTGTCTGCCCGGTTCGCCCATGCACATCGTCGCGACGACGTGACCCGCTTCGGTCGCGCGGTGGGTCGCCTCCAACATCGCCAGCGCGTCCGCGCGCACCTCCGCGGTCGTCGCCAGCTTCGCCACGTCGCCCGCCGCGGCGGCGTCGGCAAGCAGCTCCGCGAGCGCGTCCGCCGGCGGCGTGGACGCGAAGTCGTGGACCGACGCGATCACGTCCGCGCCCTCCTCGCGGGCCGTCTCCCGGAGCGCGCGGGCGTGTTCGGGCTCCCCCTCGGGCGCGGTGCCGTCGAGCGCGGCCAACTCGATGTCGACCGCCCGGACGGCGTCGACGGCGGCCGCGGCCGCGAGGTCGTCGAGCCGGTTGGGGCCCGCCGCCTCGCCGCCTTCCCACGACGCGCGGTTCGTGGCGACCACCGGGAGCTCGCCGTCGTAGTCGTCGAGCGCCGAGAGCGGGTCGTCCGCCAGGTCCATCCGGAACTCCACCGCGTCCGCGTCCTCGCGCGCGGCCGGCTCCTCCGACAGGTCGGCGGTGCTCGCCGCCAGCACGAACTCCTCGAACATGTCTCCCCCTGCGCCCGCGACCGACTTGAGCGTTCCCGCCGCGGCGCCGCCGTTCACGAAGTCGATCACGGTGCTCCAGGGAGGCTTTCGAAGGTCTCAGAAGGAGTAGTGACTGGGACGGTCGGATCGTGGGGATACTCTCCCGTTCGAGAGCTTACCGACTCTCTGGACGACGGGTTTTCTGTTTCTGTTTCTGTGGCCGAGCCTGCTGCTGGGGGCAGCAACACTCAGAGAGTCCCTGCCGGCTCTCAGTACGACGCTTTTGTGACTGCTGTAGATCCTGCTGATCGCGACAGTACCACCCAGAAAGCCCCACCCACCGCACAGCACCGCCTCGCACAGCACCGCCCCGCACAGCACCGCTCCGCCCAGCACCGCGACCGCACCGCAGCCTCACACCTCCCCAACCTCGGCGGCCGCGCGGCCGCGAAACCGCACAGCAGGCGGCCGCGCCGCCACCTCCACCGAAAATCGGAGATTTTCGAGCAGCCAGCGTGCAGTAGCGCGCCGGAAATCGGAGATTTTCGAGCCGCCGTTCGCTCCCCACCGCGCTCACGGCGACGCCGGCGACCTCGCGCGCGTTTCTCGCGCGTTCCGACCGCCCCAGCACCGCTGGGATCGCTGAACGGACAGCCGGCGCCGAACTCTGGGCATATTTCTGTCCTCTTAGCGGTCCGGGAACACGAAGGCGTCCGCGTCCTCGGCCGATCCCTCCTCGGAGCGCTCGTCGGGCTCGGCACCCGACTCTCCCTCCGACGTGGCGCCGGACCGAGGCGTCTCGTCTGTCCGTGCACCGGTCTCCTCGGCGCTCGCGTCATCGTCGGAGTCCTCCCCGTCACCCATGCCGCCCTGCAGGAACCGTTCGATCCGATCGGTCCCCGCTCCGGTCGAGGGGTCCGTCGCGGCCTCGTCATCCGGCTCCGGTGTCTCGGCGGCCGCAACGGTCTCTTCGCGGTCGGTCGCCACGGTCTCTTCGCGGTCGACCGCCGCCGGCGCCGTGGTCGCGCGGCCGTCCCGCGCGTACGTGTAGGCGATGCCGTCGACCGTCACGACGTAGTGGCCGGTCGTGGGGTCGTGGATGACGCGCCGGTTCGAGTCGATAGCGATGTCGACGAGGTCCGCCAGCGAGGCGACGGGGACGCGCGCGTCGGCGTCGGCGACGTCGACGTTCGCCGTCGAGATCCACTCCGCGAACCGAAGCCGCTCCAGTTCCCGGCTGATCGCCCGTGGGTCCGGCTCCCGGCGGCGTTCGAGTCCGGCAAGTGCGGCGCCGACGAGTGCGAGCAGCCCGATTCCGAGCGACCAACTCGCGGTCGTCGGAACGATGACCGTCTCGCCGGCGACGCTCATGACCGTTGTCCGACCCGGGTCCGGTCGCGAGGTCGGGACCGTCTCGGTCGTCCGAACCGGACCGCCGAGATCACCGGTCAGCCGATAGGAGCTCTGTGAGACGCGCAGCTCCACGGCCTCCGTCCGCTCGTTCGTCTCCCCGTCGACCCGGTACGTGAGGTCGTGACGCAGGTAGGCGTGGACGGTCGCCGCGCCGCCGACTTCGTCGATCACCTCGGCGAGTCGTGCGTCGACCTGGTCGATGTCGACGGTCGTCCGGACGGTCGTGGGCGAGTCGCCGGTCGAGGCGTTCGCGGCGAGCGGGACCGTCTCCGACCAGATCGACTCGCCGTCCCGCTCGGCGCGGTAGACGAGCGCGAGCCGCTGGTCCACTTCGTCGGCACCGTCCGGCCGCGCGGTCGTCCGCACGGTGAGGTTCGGCGTGGCGCTTCGGAGGTACACCGACCGGTCCCGCAGTCGCGTCCCGTCCTCGTACAGCGTCGTCTCCCCGGTGACGACCGCGCTCGTCTCGCCGTCCACGTCGAGGACCGTCGTGGAGCGCTCCTCCGAGGAGTCGATCATCGGCGGGGACGCGAGCGAGACCGCGGCGACCCCGATTCCGACCGCCGCGATCACGAGGAAACCGACGACGAGCGCTCGGCCGTGCCGTCCGACGAGCCGACGCCATCGGAGGACCCCGACTCGCGTCCAGTCGGTCACGGTACCCCACCCGGTTCGGTCACGTCGACGAACACTCCGTTCCCGTGCGGCTCTCGTTGACCGTCGCGCTCCGGTCCGCTGCGGAAACCGCGACCGACTCGTCGCTCGCGTTCACGTCGAAGCCGACGGCGGTCCCGTCGGAAACGTCGCTCGCGAGGTCTATCTCGACGCGCTCGGTCGCACCGACCGCCAGCGAGAACGTGACCTCGTTGCCTTCGTTCCCGCTGCCGAGCGTCAGGTTGCCGTACTGCGTCGCGTCGTCGCGGAGCGCCACCGTCACGGAGAGCGTCGACCCGAGCCCGTTGGACAGGTCCGCGAGCATGCAGGTCTCGCCGCTCTGCATCCCGTGATAGGGCTCGATCGTGACCCCGCCGCTTCCGTCGTCGACGGTCTCCAACGACGACGCCCGATCGAGGGCCCCGGTCTGAAACGCCTGCAGCCCGACCGGTCCCGGCCCGATGAGCAGACAGACGAGCAGCACCGCCGCGACGGTGGCGGTCCGGCCGGATCCGCCACGACCGCGTCGACCGCGGTTCACGTGTTTCGGCCCCCCTTCCCCGTCCGCCGCGATCGGCTCCGGAGGGGCGCCCCGGGGAGCGACGAGAGCCGGTACAGCGCAACGACCGGCGTGTACATCACGGCGGTCGTCGCCAGCCCGGCCACCGCGGGGTGGACCGACTGCAGCGCGGCCAGCACCGACGGAGGGAGCATCGGTGGGTACTGATAGACGTGCAGCGTCGCGGCCGTCGTCCCCGACAGGCCGGAGGGCCTCTCGAGTGTGATCTCGTGGCTGCCGTCCGTCCACGCGCTGTCGCGGACGGTCGCGCCGCGCGCGGTGACGGTGGAGACGAGCCAGGGGTGCGAGGTCGTCTCCAGTTCCACCGTCGCGCGGCCGTCCTCCAACAGCACCCCGTCCTCGCCAGGTGCGTCGGTGAGCGTGACGCCGACGGCGCTGCCCCCGACGAGCATCGGCACGACGGCGGCGACGGCGCCGACCGCGAGGGCGAGACGCACGAGGCTGCCCTCCGAGATCGGCGTCCGTCGCGGACGCGTGCGACCGTATCCCGTCACGAACAGGGCGATCGCGGTCGCGGCGACCAGGCCGCGCTTGTGTCGCTCGATCCCCGTCGCGGCCGTTCCGATCCCCGGGATCGTCACCGGCGAACCGCCGAGCGTCAGCACGCTGGCGACGATCGCGTCCCGCGATACCGGCGGGTGTCCCGCCTGCTGGTCGGTCACGTCGTTGTTGTCTCCCTGCGTCACGTAGCCCGCCTCCGTTTCTCCGACCACGCGATGCGTGACGTACTCGTCACGGTGGTCGGAGCGGAACGTCACCACGTCGCCGGGAGCAACGTCGCCACTGGGAAGCAGCACGATCCCGTCGCCGACGTTCATCTCCGGTTCCATGCTGTCCGATTCGACGAAGCTCACTCCGACCGGTGCGCCCGGCGGAGCGAGCAGGAGCCCCACGAGCGCGGCGAGCAGCAGTATCCCGACGGTTCGTGGGGTCATTGGTTCGCTATTCCTCCGTGCGGATTAGCTGATCGAGACCGACAGCGTGCCGGAGAGATCCGTGCTCGCGGCGTCGAGTTCGATCACGACGTAGCCGACCTCGCCGGCGGCCAGGCTGATCGAGCCGGTGGAGCCGGGCGAGGCGGTGTCGACCTGCGTCCCCGTGTTGTCGTAGAGCAGGAAGGAGACGTTGCCCGCGTTATTCGTATTGTCGAACACGTAGTCGAACGTGTACTGGTACTGCGTGTTGTGGTTGTTCGTGACGTTGAACGCGTACGTCTCGTTGGCCGCGCCCGTGTCGCCGACCGTGTACGTCGAGTTCGCGTTGACGCCGTCGGCAGTCACCTGACTGAAGTCGATCTGGAGCTCGTTGTTGCCGTCGTAGTAGACGAGGTCTGACGCTCCGGGCGCCAGCCCGGTGAGGGCGGCGTCGTCGCCGGCCACCTGCACGGTGGCCGTCCTGTCGACCTGCCCCGTCGTGAACGCTGCCGTGCCCGCGACGCTCGATACACCGATGACCGCGATCAGTAGGACCGCAATTTTCGTGTTCATGAGTTGGTCGAGCCGCGTCGATCCGCGCCTGGAGACCGCCGTCCGCGATCGCAGCGACATGCCGCCGTCCCGTTCCGAACGGGAGCGGCGATCCCGACGGACGCCCGCCCGAATCACTGGCTCTAGCGAAGCCAGACGAACACCGTGTAAAAGCCTTGGCAGCTAAAAATCAATATTGATAACGAAATCCGAGAAAACGGCACAGAAGTTTCTAGATACAGAAATTAACGGGATGCAAGATTATCATAAATGGATCTAGAGATCGAAAATGGTCTCAACGGTCACGATCTGGTAGTCGAGAGCCGGGACCGTCGAGCGGTCGGAAGAGGCGGCCGGTACCGTGGCAGTGCGGTCGACCGGCGGCGGTGTCAGAACGAAGTCCGCGAGAACGAGCGGGTGCCGGTCGAGTCCGGTCGGTCGCGGATCAGGCGACGAGGCCGTCCTCGGCCTCGAGGAGTTCGTGGTAGCGGTTGCGGATGGTGACTTCGGAGATGTCGGCGACCTCCGAGACCGCCGCCTGCGTCGTCTTCTCGTTGGTCAGCAGGGCGGCGGCGTAGACGGCGGCCGCGGCGAGACCGACCGGCGACTTGCCGGAGTGGACGCCCTTGTCCTTCGCGTTGCGGAGGAGCTGTTTGGCGCGCATCTCGGACTCGTCGGAGAGTTCGAGGTCGGAGGCGAAGCGCGGGACGTACTGCTCGGGGTCGGCGGGTTTGACCTCCAGCTTGAGTTCGCGGACCACGTAGCGGTAGGTGCGGGCGATCTCCGACTTCTCGACCCGGGAGACGTCCGCGATCTCGTCGAGGCTTCGCGGGACGCCGGCCATGCGGGCGGCCGCGTAGACGCAGGCGGTCGAGACCCCCTCGATGGAGCGGCCGGGGAGGAGGTCCTCCTCCAGCGCGCGGCGGTAGATGACGGAGGCGGTCTCGCGGACGTTGTCCGGCAGCCCCTGCGCGGAGGCCATGCGGTCGATCTCGCCGAGCGCCTGCTTGAGGTTGCGCTCCTTCGAGTCGCGGGTGCGGAACCGCTCGTTCCACTTGCGGAGCCGCTGCATCTTCTGGCGCTGGCGGGCGCCGAGCGAGCGGCCGTAGGCGTCCTGGTCGCGCCAGTCGATGTTCGTCGAGAGCCCCTTGTCGTGCATCGTGTTGGTGGTCGGGGCGCCGACGCGCGACTTCTCGTCCTTCTCGCGGGAGTCGAACGCGCGCCACTCCGGCCCGCGGTCGACCGAGTCCGCCTCGACGACGAGCCCGCAGTCGGCACACACCGTCTCGCCGTGCTCCTCGTCGGTGATGACGTTGCCGTCGCATTCGGGGCAGGTGAGGCTCTCGGCCTCGCTCTCGCTTTCGGTCTCGTCTTCCGTCTCCGTTTCGTGGCGGGCGGATCGGCCCCGCACGTGTGATCGTTCGCTCATGGGTGTATGGGTCCCCCGGACGAACCGATAGAAGCCGAGGAAGGTCTTACGGAGTGGATGCGAGGACGACGCATAAAGGGACCGGAATCGGTCCGGTCCGCGTCCCGCGGTCTCGGCCGCTCTCCGCGCCGGCGCCGCCCCTGCGCGCGGCCCCGACCTGCCGCCCCGGACGCGACCCCGCGCCGACCGAAGCGCCCATGTCGCCGGCCGCCCTCGCCCCGCCAATGACGGACCCACGCGTCGTCTCGCTGGCGCCGAGCGCGACCGCGACGCTCGCGGCGATGGACGCCGCGGACCTGCTCGTCGGCGTCACGACGCACTGCGAGGTCCCGCCGGCTCCGGAGCGCCGCGGAACCGGCGACGCCTCGCCGACCCGGATCGGCGGGTGGCTGAACCCGGACCCCGAGCGCGTGGCCGCGCTCGACCCGGACCTGATCCTGACCAGCGACCCCCTGCAGGCCGACCTCGCCGAGGAGTTCCGCGACCGCGGCCACGCCGTCCACCACGCCGAGCCGGCGACGCTGGACGTGGTTCTCGACTCCTTCGCCGATCTGGGTGTCGCCGTCGACAGGCCGGGAGCCGGCCGCGACCTCCGTGCGGACGCCGCCGACCGCCTCGACCGCGTCGCGGACGCCGTCGCGCCGGCGGTGGCCGAGCGCGGTCGGCCGGTCGTCTACTGCGAGGAGTGGTCGGACCCGCCGATGGCCGCCGGCAACTGGGTCCCGGACGCCGTCCGCGCCGCCGGCGGGCGCTACCCCTTCGTCGACGCGGGCGAGCGCTCCCGGGAGGTCGCCGGCGACGCCGTCGAGGCGGCCGACCCCGACCACGTCGTCCTCCACGTCTGCGGCCGCGGGGAGCGCTCCGATCCCGAGGCCGTCCGGAACCGGGAGTGGGCGATCGACGCGCCGGTCCACGTCGTCGACGACGACCTCCTCAATCAGCCGAGTCCGGCGCTGATCGACGGCGTGGAGCGGCTGGCCGAACTCCTCCATTCGGCGACGGTCGACGCCGGCGTGTGAACGTCGAGCGGACGCCGAGTCGTGAGCCTCACCGGAGCCGACACCGACTTGTGAGCCCCGCTCGGAGCCGCCCCCATGCACGTCGGCGTCGGCAGCGGCAACCCGGTGAAACGCGACGCGGTCGAGCGCGCCCTCGCGGCGGGCGAGGCCGCCGTCCCGAGCGACGCGACGGTCGAGGCCCGTCCCGTCTCCTCGGGCGTGAGCGAACAGCCCCGCGGCCACGCGGAGACGATCCGCGGCGCCGAGACCCGGGCGCGGAACGTGCTCGCCCAGGGCGACTACGACCTCGGGGTCGGGTTGGAGGGCGGCGTCGCCGCGTTCGACGGCGCCGACGGCCTGTTCCTGATCATGTGGGCCGCGGTCGACGACGGCGAGACGGTCGGCCGCGGCGCCGGGCCGAGCATGCGGCTCCCGGCCGAAATCGAGCGACGAGTCGCCGACGGCGCCGAACTCGGGCCGGTGATGGACGACGTGCTCGACGCCGAGGGCGTCGCCAGAAAGGGCGGCGCGGCGGGCGCGTTCACCGGCGACCGCGTCGACAGAACCACCGCGCTGGAGACCGCGGTCGCGGGCGCGCTCGGGCCGTTCGTCACGGACCTCTACTGATCCCCACGCCCTTTTGACCGATGCCGCGCCAGACGCCCCGTGCCCGACGGCGGGCGCCGGGACGGAACGCGGGTGCGCGGCACGGACGTTCCGGCGAGCGGCGAGTCCGTGCCGCCTGTCCGCCCTACTCGTGGAGCGGCTCCGCCTCGCTCGCGTCCGAGCTCTCCTCGACTGCCGTCGTCAGCGAGACGTTGAGCACCAGCATCGACGCGACGCCGCCGACCACCGTGACGACGTTCTTGAGCGCGTGGTCCAGCACCGCCGCGCCGAACGCGACCGGGAACGTGATCGGCGTCAGCCCGATCACCAGCACCGTGAACGCCCCCTCGTAGAGGCCGATCCCGCCCGGGGACAGCGGGAGCACCTTCGCGAGGTTCCCGACGCTCACTGCGAAGAAACAGACCGCGAGCAGCGTGACCGGCGCCAGCCCGACGCCGAACGCCGCCAGCACCAGCGCCGCCACGAGCACGTCGATCACCCAGATGACCACGCTCGAGGCGCCGACGCGGGCGAACGCCGCCGGGTCGCCGCCGACCCGCTGGACGTCGCCCACGAACCGCTCCAGCACCGCCGCCACGTATTCGCCGTAGGAATCGTCGCTGACCGCCTCGACGAGCGCACGCACGCGGTTCGCGTCCGACCGCGCGGACAGCACGATCCCGACGACCGCGCCGACCGCGGCGAGTCCGACAGCCATGGCGACGTACACCGCGACGCGGCCGGCGTCGTCGCCGCCCGCGATCGCCGCGACTACCTCGGCGAACTGGCCGGACGCGGCGTAGCCGACCAGCACCACGCCCGCCAGCCCCGCGAGCGTTAGCAGGTCGAAGACGCGCTCGGCCGCCAGCGATGCGAATCCGGATGGGTACGGGATCCCGCGGCGCACCTTCACGACGTACGCGCGCACCGCGTCGCCCATCCGCGCCGGGAACACGAGGTTCCCCGTCTGCGAGATGAAGATCGCGCCCGTCAGGAACCCCGTCCGCTCCCGGAAGCCGAGCTCCCGGAGGATGTCCCGGTAGCGGTAGCCACGGAGCGGCCACGACGCCGCGTACAGCACCGTCGCGGCGGCCACTAACCCGGTGTCCGCGCGCCGCATCTCCGCCAGCACGGCACCCAGATCGAGGTACTGGGTCATCAGCGCCGCCGCGGCCAACACCAGCAGGAACCCGGCGGCAGCCGTCTCCCGGCGACCGACCCGGGGCGCCACCGAGAGCTGCCACCAGAGGCGCACGACCTGCGAGCCCATGCCGACCACGTCGCGGACGAGGTCGACCTTCGTGTCGCCCTTCGGCTCCCAGTCGACCGGGAACTCCTTGACCGCGAGCCCCGCCCGCTGGGCGCGCACCAGAAGCTCCGTGTCCCAGAACCAGTGGTCGTCCTCGACGTCGTCGCGGAGTCGCTCGAACGCCTCCCGGGACAGCGCCTTGAAGCCGCACTGGTGGTCGCGGACGTCCGACCGCAGGACGGTCCGAACGAGCAGGTTGAACCCGCGCGAGGGGACCCCGCGCTTCGCCGGTCGCTCGGCCTCGTTTCCGGGCATCCAGCGCGAGCCGGTGGCCACGTCGTACTCCCCCGAGCGCACCGACTCGACGAGCTCCTCGAGGTGGCGCATGTCCGTCGCCATGTCCGTGTCGAAGTAGACGAGCGTCTCGCCGTCGGCGGTCGCAAACGCGCGTTCGAGCGCCCCGCCGCGGCCGAGCCGTTCGTCGCTGTGGTAGTGGTGGACGCGGTCGTCCGCGGCCGCGAGCCGCTTGGCGATCTCGGGCGTCCGGTCGTCACAGCCGTCCTCCGCGACGATCACTTCGAAGGAGCCGGCCGGGAGGAACTCGCCGAGCGTCGTCAGCGCCGTCTCGACGGTCCCCTCGATCGTCGCCTCCTCGTTGTACGCGGGAAGGACGACGCTTACGGTCCGGTCCTCGGACGACCCGGTCATTGGCCAATCCTGGCCGCGGCGGAGATAAGTACCTTCTGAAGCCGCGAGGTTCGGCCGACGTACCGGAACCGGCGCCCTGGCTCCGCGATCCGCACGCCTTCGGCCTCAAAACCGCAAGCGGGGAGCGTGTTAACCACGTCTACCAAACGCCCTTTCCGAGGCGGAGCCGTTCGGGACGGTATGAGCACCACCACCGCGACGGCGACGGCCGGTGCGGCGCTGACCGACAAGCAGGCGCGGATCCTCGCGTATCTCCGGGAGCACGCCAGCGACCGCACCTACTTCAAGTCCCGGCTCATCGCGGACGACCTCGACCTCTCGGCGAAGGAGGTCGGTGCGAACATGAGCGCCGTCCGCGACGCCGTGACGGACCTCACGATCGAGAAGTGGGGGTACTCCTCGGGGACGACCTGGATGGTCTCGGCGTAGGCCGTACCGCCCCACCGACGCGACGCTTTTGTCCCTCCCCCACTTCCCGTGGAGCATGTACGACGCCCTCCTGTTCGACATGGACGGCGTGTTGCTCGTCGGCGCCGGCACGGATCCGGGCGTCTACCGGATGGCGGCCCACGACGCGCTCCGCGAACTCGGCGTCGACCCGCCGAGCGTCCCCGCCGGCGACGCCGACGCCCTCGAGGCCGTCCACTACTCCGACGAGATGGCGACGGCGTGCGACGCGCTCGACGTCGACCGCGACCGGTGGTGGGCGGCCCGCGAACGGCACGCCTCTCGACGGACGAACGCGCGCGTCCGGTCGGGCGCTCGCCGGCGGTACGACGACGTGGCGGCGTTGCCCGACCTCGCCGCGGATCGACGGCTCGGCCTCGTGAGTAACAACCGGCACGCGACGGCCGCCTTCGTCGCCGACTTCTGTTTCCCCGGCGTCTTCGAGGCGGTCGTCGGTCGGGAGCCGACCGTCGCCGACTACCGACGACGGAAGCCGGACCCCGCCCTCGTCGAGCGGGGGCTGACGGCGATGGACGCGACCACGGGGTTGTACGTCGGCGACCGGGAGACCGACGTGGTCGCCGCGGAGCGCGCGGGCCTCGACGCCGCGTTCGTCGAGCGCCCGCACAACGACGCCGCCGACCTCGACGCGGAGCCAACCCACGTCGTGGCGTCGCTGTACGACCTCCGGGACCGGATCGGTGACTGACCGTCCTCGGACGGCAGGCGCCGTGCGCGACCGAGATCGGTCGTCGACGGTCAGGGGTCGTACCGCACGTAGTCGGCGGCAGCGTCGGCGAACGCGACCGCGTCGGGGCCGAACGACTCCGCGTGGCGCACCACGAGCGTGATGAGCCGTTCCGGCTCCCGGAGCGCGTAGCCCCCCTCGCGGGTCAGCAGTCCGGCGTCCGCGAGGTCCGCGGCCGCGGCGCTGATCGTCGGCCGTGAGACGCCGAGTTCGTCGGCGACGGCGGCGCCCGTCGCGTCGGGGTCGCGGAGCAGCGCGAGGACCAGGCCGCGCGGCGTCTCCCGGCGGAGGTATCCGAGCGCGCGCTTGTCGACGGCGTCGAACCGGCCGGCGGGGAAGAACCGCCGGTAGTCGCCGTCCTTCATCGACTCGACCGCCCCCGTCTCCTCGAGCTTACGGAGGTGGTGCTGGGTCTCACCGGTCCCCAGCCGCAGGTCGTCGCGCAGCTTCGAGAAATGCGCGCCGGGCGTGGTCGCGACGTATCCCTGGATGGCCTCCCGCGTTTCGTTGGCGTCCTCGTCGGGGGCCGCTGCCGCGCTCCCGGCGGCGGCGAGCGGCGCGGCTCCGAGCGCGGCGAAGCGCCGCAGTGTGGCCCGCTTCCGCCCGTCGACGCCGTCACTCATCGTCCGAAGGTGGACGAGCGCCGATTAAAAGGGCTTCGTTCGCCGTGTGCGTCTGTCACACGGGACGGCGCCACACCCGGACGGGCCGACGGCCGGCTCGCCGAACGGGATGGGTCGTCACTCCGTCTCGGGTTCCGTTTCCGCGTCCGCTTCGGGAACCTCCTCGTCCATCTCCTGGATGACCTCGTCGGCGGACTTGATGCCCGACTCGCCGCCTGCCTTGACCTTCTCCGCCTCCTGTTCGAGCTCCTCGACGTTCATCTCGGCCGCCTCGTCGATCTGACCGAGGATCTCGTCGATGTCGTCGAGGCCGAGCATCTGGCGGGTCTCCTCGTCGAACTCCAGTCCCTCCAGCCCCTCCGATTCCGTGGCCACGTCGGAGCCGGTGAGGTGCTTCCCGTACCGGCCGACGAGGCTCGTCAGCTCCTGCGGGAGGACGAAGGTGGTGGACTCGCCCTGACCGATGGCTTCGAGCGTCTCCATGCCGCGCTCGATCACCGCGCGCTCGCCCATCGACTCCGCGGACTTCGCCCGCAGGACGGTGGAGATGGCGTCACCCTGCGCCTCGAGGATCTGGCTCTGCTTTTCACCCTGTGCGCGGATGATGTTGGACTGCTTTTCCCCCTCCGCCTGCTCGACCGCGGAGCGGCGTTCTCCCTGCGCTTCGAGGATCATCGCGCGGCGGCGACGCTCCGCGGAGGTCTGCTGCTCCATCGCCTGCTGGACGTCCTTCGAGGGGTTGACCTCGCGGACCTCCACGCTCTCGACGCGGATCCCCCACTCGTCGGTGGGCTCGTCGAGCTCCTTGCGGATCTTCGCGTTGATCTCCTGGCGCTTGTTCAGCGTGTCGTCCAGTTCCATGTCGCCCAGCACGGCACGGAGCGTGGTCTGTGCGAGGTTCGAGACGGCCTTCTTGTAGTCGTCGACCTCGAGGAACGCCTTCTTGGCGTCCATCACCTTGATGTAGACGACCGCGTCGGCGGTCACCGGGGAGTTGTCCCGGGTGATCGCCTCCTGTCGGGGCACGTCCAGCGTCTGCGTCCGCATGTCGAACGGGTAGGTGCGGGAGACGAAGGGCGGAATGACGTTGATCCCCGGCTCCAACAGCTTCCTGTACTCGCCGAACACCGTGAGCGCCTTCTTCTCGTACGCGTCCACGATCTCGACGGACTGCCAGACCGCGACGACGACCAGAAGCAGGAACAGCAGGCCGACGCCTGCCAGTCCCACGTCGAGTTGGAGGGTAAGGAACTCCATGTTCACACGTTAGCACATCCGACCATAAGGGTTGGCCCGACGGGAGTCCGGCCCGGGTCCGGGTCCCCCGACCACCCAACCCTTTTCCCTCGGACGGCGCACAGCCCGACCCGGACCGGTTCATGGCACGCGCCGAGAGCGACGACCCGATCAACCGCGCGCTGTTCGGTCGGAGCGCGGTCCGGGCCAGGCGGGCGATCGCGCTCGCGGGGGCCGCCTTCGTCGCGGCGGCCGCCGGCCTCGCGATCGTCGAGCGGTTCTACGGGATCGACGCGGTCGTTCGCCCGCTCTGGTGGCAGGCGGGGGCGCTCGTCGTCGTCGCGGCGACGGCGGCTCACGCCTACCTGAACGGGGGGCTCCTCGTCTGCTGGCTGCTCGCGTTCGGGCCGCTGTTCGGCGTCTCCGCGGGGCTCGGCGGTGCCGTCTTCGCGGAGGTGCGATCGGGACTGCTGGCCACCGCGGCGGCGTCCGCGGTCGGGGCGGGGGCCGCGGCGGTGCTGCTCGGCGGCGCCGGCTTCCTGATCGGCTACGGGCTCCGATACCTGCTTCGCTAGCCGGGCGGACGCCACCGAGTCCGGTCAGACGCCGCCGGATCCGGTTTCCGTTTCGGTGTCTCGGCCGGTCTCGGTTTCTCGCTCCGCGTCGGCGTTCCGCTCGGTCTCCGCGGCGCGTCTCGTCCGCTCCCGGTCGGCCGCGAGCTCGCGGTCGATGTCGTCCTCGACGACGCCCAGCGACTCCACGGTCACCACGTTTCCGCCGCCGGGGTCGACCACCATCACCTCGGTCCCCTCCTCGATCTCGCCGTCGAACGACCGCGCCGAGTAGTAGGGGTTGAACCCGCCGGCGTCGAGCTTGACCTCGCCGCCGGTAGGCGTGACGCGCTCCGTCACGCGGCCGGTCTCGCCCTTGAGCGTGTCGCTGTCCCGCGTCTGCTGTTGGCCCTTTCCCCCGTAGAGGTCGAGTTCGTGGTAGCCGTAGAAGGCGGCCGCCCCGAAGACCAGTATCAGGAGGCCGAGCAGGAAGGGACTCGCGAGCGGACCGAGCGCGAGCCCGACGAGACCGGCGCCCAACAGGGCGATCCCGACGACGATGAAGTTCGCACCCGGTGCGATCGCCTCCGCCATCGAGAGCAGCAGTCCGGCCGCGAGCAGCAACAGCGGCAGGGTCTCCGGGCCGACCAGGTCCAGCTGGACGAGCAGTTCCATACTCCCGCTTCGGGGGCCATCCGATTAAGTTGTGGCCCACGGGCCGGCTCGCGTTCGGACCACGTCGAGCGGCCGTGGGACCACGTCGAGCGGTCGAGGACGCTCCGCGTTGCCCGACGACGCGGCGAGCCGTCGGCCGCCCGTCGCCGTTCCGGATCAAGAGGAACGCCTTTGAAACTCCCCCGCGTCGGCCCGCGTATGTTCGACAAGTCGACGTGGATCAAGCTCCCGCGGAGCGTCCTGTTGGGCCACGGCGTGCTCGACGACCTCGGGGGCGCCGTCGAGGACCTGTACCTCTCGGGGCGGCCGCTCGTCGTCACCAGCCCGACGCCGAACGAGCTCGCGGGCGACCGCGTCCGGGCGCAGTTCGACGACCCCGCGACCGCGGTCGTCGACGAGGCCTCCTTCGACGCGGTCGAGGAGCTGATCGACACCGCGGAGGCGGTCGACCCCGGCTACCTCGTCGCCCTCGGCGGCGGCAAGCCCATCGACACCGCGAAGATGGCCGCCGACCACCTCGGCGTCGGCTTCGTCTCGGTCCCGACCGCGGCCTCCCACGACGGCATCGTCTCCGGGCGCTCCTCGATCCCGGAGGGCGACACGCGCCACTCGGTCGCCGCGGACCCCCCGCTCGCGGTCGTCGCGGACACCGAACTCCTCGCGGACGCGCCGTGGGAGCTGACGACCGCCGGCTGCGCGGACATCATCTCCAACTACACCGCGGTGAAGGACTGGCGACTCGCCCGCCGGCTGCGCAACGTGGAGTACTCGGAGTACGCGGGCGCGCTCTCGGAGATGACCGCGGAGCTGCTCGTCCAGAACGCGGACTCGATCCGGCCCGGGCTGGAGGAGTCGTCGTGGATCGTCGCGAAGGCGCTCGTCTCCTCCGGCGTCGCGATGTCCATCGCGGGGTCCTCGCGGCCGGCCTCCGGCGCCGAGCACCTGTTCTCGCACCAGCTCGACCGCATCGCGCCGGGGAAGGCGCTCCACGGCCACCAGGTCGGCGTCGGCTCCATCCTCACCGAGTTCCTCCACAGCGGCGAGCAGGGCCAGTGGACCGCCATCCGCGACGCGCTGGCGAGCATCGACGCGCCCACGACCGCGGCCGACCTCGGCGTCAGCGACGACGAGGTGATCGAGGCGCTGACGACCGCCCACGAGATCCGCGACCGCTACACGATCATCTCCGGCGGGATGAGCGAGGCGGCCGCCCGCGAAGTCGCGAGCTATACGGGCGTTATCTGAGGGAGCGTCGCGAACCTGCTGTGAAATTTTCCGCAGGTTCACTGTACGACGGGTTCGATTTTTCTGTTTCTGCTGCAGAGCCTGCTGCTTGGAACAGCAGCGTCCAGAAAGCCCCAGCCGGCTCGACCCGCCGGGTTCCGGCAGACGGTCCGGGCTGCCTGCGGTGGCGGGCTGCCGGGCTGCGACTGCCGTCGTCCCGCTCGTTCCTCGCGGGACCCTCGCTGCGCTCCTCGCTCT
>NZ_JBNLIA010000014.1:0-134192 GCF_050122995.1 Haloparvum alkalitolerans | reverse complement strand
GTTTCTGTCCGTCCCACATTCCAGTTGGGACGGCGTATGGAGTATTAGCCTCAGTTTCCCGAGGTTATCTTCCTCCGAAGGGTAGTTTGGCCACGTGTTACGGAGCTATATGCCACGAGCCTGAACTCGTGCAACTAGCATGGCTAAATCGGACCCCGATAGCAATGGCCTCCGGCAGGATCAACCGGAATGGTTCCTTCGTGCCTGATTCCCGGCACGAAGGGGGTATGGCGGATTGAACCAGTCAGACTGGTTCGCACCATTGCATGGTCCGTGTTCGGGTCACACGCGAAAGCGGGTGACACCGAACGTCGTTGGCTCACATCAGATCCCGTCTTACGGCGGACCGCAGGGGTGGGATCCTCATGGGTCGAGTCGGAGTGCGCCGCCTGGGGGTAGCCCCCGCGGACGACGTCGGCATGGAAACCGGGCCGACTCTGCGAAAGCGGACCGGGTTGAACGGTCCGAGTTCGCGTCGCGTTCTTCGCATTACGTTCCGAATCGGCGCCCACACATAAGGGCGTCGGAACGCTCGCCCGAGACCCCGAAGGGTCCCGGTCGCCCCCTCGCGGGAGCGTTCTTCGCATTCATTCGAATGGCAGGCCAGTACTTAACCCCGTCGAAGCGATCGACGTACGGCATGCGGTTTCACGCATCGTGAAGAGGACAGTGTCGCGACACTCGACGAGTTCCGACGAACAGTCGATCGAGACGGAGGAGACAGCTCCGAGAAGACGTTTCGAGCTGCCGGAAACGACCCACAGATAACACGGGCGTTTATAAGGGAGGGGCGTGCATATAAAAGCGAACGATGGCAGACCCCGCAGAATCAATCGAGATCCAAAACGTGGTGGCATCGACGGGTATTGGGCAGGAACTCGACCTCGAAGCGTTAGCTGAGGACCTTCCTGGAGCGGACTTCAATCCGGACAACTTCCCGGGGTTAGTGTACCGAACCCAGGATCCGAAGGCGGCCGCACTTATCTTCCGCTCCGGGAAGATCGTGTGCACGGGCGCAAAGAGCATCGACGACGTGCATGAGGCGCTCGGAATCATCTTCGAGAAGCTTCGTGGACTCAGTATCCCCGTCGAAGAAGATCCGGACATCACGGTACAGAACATCGTCTCGAGCGCTGATCTCGGTCACAACCTGAACCTGAACGCGCTCGCGATCGGTCTGGGTCTCGAGGACGTGGAGTACGAGCCCGAACAGTTCCCGGGACTCGTCTACCGGATGGACGAACCAGAGGTCGTCATCCTCCTGTTCGGCAGCGGGAAGATCGTGATCACGGGCGGGAAGCAGACGGACGACGCCGAAGGGGCCGTCGAGGAGATCGTCGAGCGGATCGAGAGTCTCGGCCTGCTGGGATAGCGCGTTCTCGGCCACCGCTTCGCGACAGTTTCGATCGAACCCCGAGCAGCCACCGACACGGCGCGATTATCCTTCGGTGTCCTCAGTAAGAACGTCCTTCACGACCTTCGGATCCTCCAACAGTTGGTGTTTGGTGTAGCTCCCCTCAGCGCTGCCACCGCTGTGTTTCGACTGTTCGATGATGTCGAGGAAGGCGTGTTCCTTCAGCAGGTCGCGAACGCGGCGCAACGAGAGGCTGTCCGACCCCTCCTGGCGACAGATGTTCTCATAAATCTCGTAGACGCGGCTCGTTCGGAACCCGTCCTGTTTGTCGCTCGAGAGGGAGAGTAGTGCGAGGGCCTGGAGGACGTATCGGGAGTGGGGGGTCGACCCGCGGATGAGCTCGCGAAACCGGTCGGTTTCGGCGCGTTCGCGCGCCTGAGTGACGAACTCCTCGCGGACGGTTCGTTCGCCGTTCCCCTGTGCGATCTCGCCGGCGTATCGGAGGATGTCGATCGCTTTGCGTGCGTCACCGTGTTCGCGGGCGGCGAGCGCGGCCGCGCGCGGGACGGTGGACGGTTCGAGCACGCCGTCGTGGAAGGCGTCGGATCGAGCCTCCATGATGTCCCCGAGCTGCGTCGCATCGTACGGAGGGAAGACGAACTCACGTTCACAGAGACTGGACTTGACGCGCTCGTCCATCCGGTCCTTGTACTGGATCTTGTTGCTGATCCCGATGACGCCGAGTTTGCAGTCGGTGATCTTGCCGGCCTCGCCGGCGCGGGAGAGCTGCATCAGGATCGCGTCGTCGTCGAGCTTATCGATCTCGTCGAGGATGATCAGGACCACGTCGTATCGCTCGTCGAGGATCCGCCAGAGGCGTTTGTAGTACGTCGAGGTGGACAGCCCCTTGTCGGGGACGTTGATCCCGGTTTCGGCGGGGTCGTTGACTCCGTCGGCGATCGTCTGGACCGCCTGCGTCTCCGTCGTGTCCTGCGCGCAGTCGACGTACGCGAAGGTGGCGTTGACGCCTTCTTCACCGGCGGTATCGACGAGGCGCTGGGAGACGTACTTCGCACAGAGGGACTTCCCGGTGCCCGTCTTGCCGTAGATGAGGACGTTACTGGGACTCTGGCCGAAGATGGCGGGGTTGACCGCGGTCGCGAGGTCCGCGATCTCGTCGTCGCGGCCGACGATGCGCCCCTCTCCCGGTAAGTGACTGATCTCGAGGAGCTCTTTGTTCGCGAAGATGGGATCCTCGCGCGTGAAGAGGTCGTCCGCTGCGTCCATAGGGGAGACACCGCGTTTCCGGTGAAATGTATTGTGTTTCGGCGGGCGTGAGACGGCAGTTGTGTTAGAAAGCGCAGAGGACACACACACCGGGTTTCCGGTGAAATACGTTCGTTGGGGTGAGGGGGGGAGTCGAAACGGGGGTTCAGTTTCACCGGAAACGAGGTGCGTGGTGACGGTGGGAAAGGCGACCGAAAGCCGATAATCGAAGGTAGTCGGGGCTCGAAACCTATTATCGACGCTCCGCTACTCGTGGGGCGTTTACAGAAGTCCGATAGATACCGTCGTTTGAACGGCGGCGTTCGACTACAGCTCCAACACCGACGGTTCGAGTCGACCGAGTTGCAGCGCCCATCAATTAAGGTATTTCGCAGTGGACTCGAAGGATGGTACTCAGAAAACTCTAATAAAGTTTCTTGTCTTCACCGTGCCTCCTGGAACCATCCCAGGTATACTGATCCGTCCTCCATCCGAGATTCACCGGAAACACGGTGTGTCACTCTCGTCCGATCTAATTCTGAATCACAAGCATTCAGAAGGAAAGTCTGCAAAGGCCGTCAAGAACGGCCGCGGAGACGGTCTCGATGGCCCACGGAGACCATCAGGACCAGTCCGCGGAGATCGTCTCGACTCCCGCTCGTCTTTAACGAAACTCCGTCGCCCCCCGGCGGAATCGCCGCACGTTCGGGATGCGTTGGAGTCCAAATACACTGGGGCAGACTGCACTGGGGCCTGAATACACTGGGGCAGACTGCACTGGGGCCTGAATACACTGGGGCAGACTGCACTGGGGCCTGAATGGACTGGGGTTAGATTCACCGGACCGGGTCGACAACGATTCACCGGAAACGCGGTGTCCCTCTCCGTGATCGGACCAGACGACTCGAAGGTCCGACACGGAACGACGCTCGTTTCATCGAGAACACCACCCGTTTCACCGGAAACGCGGTGTGATACTGTCGACGGGTCCCGTAACCCGACCACGGCCAACCGCGGCCGACCGCGTTCACCGGAAACGTGGTGTCTGCAACTGGGAGAACGACTCCCCTCCTCCGAGGAACGGTCTCGGTTCCGCGAACCAGGTCCCGGGACGGTACGCTTCACCGGAAATACGGTGTCTCCGAACCCGCCCCGATTCACCGGAAACACGGTGTGGCCACGCGATCCGGTTTCGGCGGGTCCAGGCACGGCAGGCGTCTTCTCCTCACATCACCACAACCTCACATCGCCGCAATGTACATAATGGACGGCTTCGTGTTGTGAACTAGTGGCATCCCGGAATGGGGACTCAGGACCGACCCGCGGGGACCTGCCCCGGGCGGATCGACCGTCCGCGAAACGCCGCACGAGGACCGACCCTCCGGTCCGCGACCCGACTCGCTACTCCCTGACCGACCACTTTCTGGAGCGACTCGGCCAGCCCGGACGGTACGCGTCGACGGAACTCGTCAGCGAGGCGATCCGGCGCGGACAGCTCAGGTGGAACGACACCGAAGGCTGGCGATTCGCGCTCGTGGAGGAGGGGATCCGCGTCGTCGTGGTCGTAGAGGACACCGAGACCGCCTCTCCGGTCGTCGTGACCGCGTGGACGGAGGTCGTTGACCGCGACCGCGCGATGGCCTCCCGACGCTGGGGACCCGCGGACGTGCACACGATCCGCCTGCGGACCGCGCTCAGCACCGACGCGGACAGCCACGTTCCGGACGAGATCCGACCCTGTGACGTGGACCGCCCGTTCGTGGTCGGGAACCACCGAATCTCGACGCGCCCCGGCGACGGGTTCGTCGTCTGCGCCGACTGCAACCGCCGGTTCCGGTCGAAAGCCCGGCTCAGGGACCGCCCCTGCCGGGACTGAAAAGCGGCCGGACCCGGAGGCGGCACCCATTTCCTTCCGGACACCGAAACCAGTCCAATGGCTGACCCCGGGTCCTCCGAAACCGAGACGTCAGAAACGGAGGCCGCCGCCGACGACACCTCCGCCAACGGCGCCACCATCGACGACACCTCTGCCAACGACGCCACCGGAAACAATACCCCTGCCAACGACGCCACCGGCAACGACACCGCCATCGACGAGGCCGCGTTCCACGACGCGCTCGAAGCCGAGGGACGCCCCCTCGCGACCGCCCAACAGGTGGCCAACCGGCTCGGCGTCTCGCAAGCGACCGCCCGCGACCGCCTGGACGCGCTCGCGGACGCGGACCGAGCGGACCGACTCGACGTCGAAACCGACCCGGTCGTGTACTACCCGCGAGAGTGGGGCAACCTCGCGACGCGCGAGCGCGTCGTCGTCTTTCCGACCCGCCGCGAAATCGTGGTCGACCACCCGACGCAGTACACCCGCGCACAACTCGCCCAGTTCGCCCACCTCGTCGACACGAGCGGTGACGGGTCGGCAGCGGGACGGTCGAGCTCGGCCGCGGCAGAGTCGGGAGCAGAGGCAGCACGGTCAGGAGCAGAGGCAGCACGGTCGGGAGCAGAGGAAGCAGGGTCGGAAGCAGATGCGGCTCGATCGGAATCGGCCAGTCAGAACCGCGCGACGAGCCGGAAGCGTCCGGGGACACGCGGCTACCTCTACCGGGTCAGACAGGAGGACGTGTGGGCGGCGCCGTTCGAGACCGTCGAGGACCTGCTCGCCAGCGTCCGCGAAGTGCTGCCGCGGCGCTACCCGCACCTCGAGGACTGGATCACGGACCAGTGGAAACGCGCGAACCGGTTCCGACTGTACACCCACGAGGACGACTACGTCGTCCTGGAGGCGGCCTCGGAGACCCTCCTCAGCAACGTCGCGGAGGACCACCTCGAAGAGGGGCAGATCCAGGCGCCGATCTCGGAGACAGAGGCGTGGATCGACGACCGCGCGGTCGCGTCGATCAAGCGCGCGCTCTACGAGGCCGGATACCCCGTCCAGGACGACCGCGACCTCGAGTCCGGCGACCCCATCGAGGCGGAGCTCACCGCCGACCTCCGCGAGTACCAGCGCGAGTGGGTCGACACGTTCCTCGACGAGCGCTCCGGCGTGTACGTCGGCCCGCCCGGTTCCGGCAAGACCGTCGCCGCGGTCGCCACCCTCACCGAGGTCGGCGGCGAGAGCCTCGTCCTCGTTCCGTCCCGTGAACTCGCCGACCAGTGGGAGGCGGAGCTGCTCGCACACTCGACGCTGAAGCCCGACGACATCGGTCAGTACCACGGCGGCGAGAAGGAGATCGCGCCCGTCACGATCGCCACCTACCAGACCGCGGGGATGGACAGACACCGGAGCCTGTTCGACTCCCGCGAGTGGGGCCTGATCGTCTACGACGAGGCCCACCATATCCCGAGCCCGGTCTTCTCCCGGTCCGCGGAGCTGCAGGCCAAACACCGGCTCGGGCTCTCCGCGACGCCGGTCCGAGAGACGGGCAGCGAGGAGGAGATCTACACGCTCATCGGGCCGCCCATCGGCGCGGACTGGGACTCCTTGTTCGAGGCCGGCTTCGTCCAGGAGCCGGAGGTCGAGATACGGTACGTCCCGTGGCGCGACGAGATGGCCCGCAACGAGTACGTCAGCACGCGCGGGCGCGAGCGCAGACGCATCGCGGCCGAGAACCCCGCGAAGATCGAGGAGACCGAGCGCCTCCTCGACCAGCACCCGGACAAGAAGGCGCTCGTGTTCGTGGAGTACCTCGACCAGGGCAAGGATCTCGCGGCCGCGCTCGAGGCGCCCTTCATCAGCGGTGAGACCAGACACGGGGAGCGCAACAGGCTGTTCGAGCGCTTCCGAGAGGGCGACCTCGACACGCTCGTCGTCTCCCGCGTCGGCGACGAGGGGATCGACCTCCCGGACGCGGAACTGGCGGTCGTCGCCTCGGGGCTCGGCGGCTCACGACGGCAGGGCGCTCAACGCGCGGGCCGAACCATGCGCCCCACCGGGTCGGCGCTCGTCTACGTCCTCGCGACCCGGGGCTCCTCCGAGGAGGAGTTCGCCCAGCGGCAGATGCGCCACCTCGCACAGAAAGGCGTCCGCGTCCGCGAGACGAATCTGGACGAGTAATCCGAAAGTAATCCGAAAGCAGTCCGTAACCGAGCGACCCGAAATCCCTACGAGAAGTCCTCAAGCGTCCCGCTTCCGGTTTCGTCCCCGGGTTCGTTTTCTGAACCATCGCCGTTCTGCCCGCCGTTTTCTGAACCATCGCCGTTCTGCCCGCCGTTTTCTGAACCGTTTTCGGCGTCCGTCTTCTCATCTTTCGACGACCCACCAGCGGACGGCTCCCCCCACCGTGAATCACGGTCAACCGCGGCCACGGCCTGCTCCAACTCCGCCTCCGTGTAGTCGACCTCGTCGTCGAGGATCATCGACAGCCGCTGCCAGCGCGCGCTCTGCTCGTCTTCGCCCTCCGGCCCCACGCGCGCACCGCGCGTTTTGAAGAACTTCGTCCCGCGGTCGCGCTTGGCCCCTTCGCCGGTGTGCTGGTCGAACACCACGTCGAACTCCCCATCGCGTTCCAAGTCCCCCACTGGGAAGTCGTGAGAGGGCGTCGCGTTCCGCGCCTTCGCGTCCGCGCGCAGGTCCGCGACCGTCCGGAAGTACTCGTCGGCGTTCGGCGACTCCCGCGTCGAGGGCGCACGCGCGGCCGCGAGCGCGGCGTGGATCGCACAGATCCGCCCCTTCCACTCGTCCGACTCCCACCGCTCCGTCGCGAGGTCCTCGTAGCGCTCGATCGTCAGCGCGACCTCGTGGCCCGCCCGGAGGTCCTCGACGACGTAGAGGTTGAGCCGGTCCCAGAGGTTCCACGCGTACCCCGACCGGGACAGCTCCCACGCCGCCCACGCCGCAACCTCCTCGTCGGACCGACGGACGGCCTTCTGGAGCAAGCTGGAGACGGCGTACCGGTTGTACCCGCCGTCGGTCTCGTCCGGCTCCTTCCGCTCCCCGAAGTCGTTCTCGCCGGTCGCCTCGGGCGGCGTCTCGGTCTCCAGGTCCCCGTCGCTGCCGAACGTCGCCTGGCGGTCGCCCTCGTCACTCATACCCGGACCTGCGCCCCGACGGAGAAAAAGCGCTCGGGGTCGCGATCGACGCCCGCGAGATCGCCGCCCGCGAAACCGACCGAGGGGCCCACGACACGCACACCCACTCTGCTCCCGAAAGAGAATCCTTAAGTCGGGGCCAGCGCTTACTCGTAGACAGGCCGGCCTTAGCTCAGCCTGGTAGAGCAGCCGACTGTAGATCGGCATGTCCCCCGTTCAATTCGGGGAGGCCGGACTAGTTCTTCCAACGACCATCCTTCGGAGACGGAGGTCCGTGGAAACCGCCGCGTGCTCGTCGGGTCGGACAGCACACGACGGCAAACGGGCCGATTTTCCGGTTCCGCCGAGAGAGGAGTACGAAAGCCGTTTCACTCGACCAGCAACCGCGTTAAATCGGGTTAATACGCCTCCAAACCGGGTTCAGCACTTCACCCCCTTTTGTTGCCCCACCCGGTACGACGAGTTGCAATGTTCGAAGCAGACCCGATCACGATGGTGACGTTCGCACAGGACGCAGCCAACTTCGTCGCGCAGGCCGGTCCGCCGTCGGAGCTGCCCGGGCCGGTGCCGGACTTCGTCGGGGACATCCTCGAGACGGTCGGCTCGTCGGCCGGCGACGCGAAGGACGGGTTTGGCGAGGCCATCCGCGACCTCACCCCAGGCGGCAGTGACGCGGCCGAGGGCGCGAACAGCGCCGGAAAGTAACCTCCGGAGCTCGATCCCGCCGGCTCGCGTGTCGGAACCCCCGACCGAACCGCCAGTAGAGTCGCTAATTAACCTCTTTTCGCCCGCGCGTCGTGCAGCACTTCCGGTCCCGGTCGACAGCACTTCCGGTTCCAGTTGACGGCACCGCAGTTACCGGTCGACAGCAGCAGCGACGGCCGACGATCGACATTCCTCGTTTTTAAATAGCAAAAGGATAATCCCCCAGTATGTCTCAGAGAATATCTAAGGAGCCTTCCGGGACAACCATCGACCGTCTCGGCGAACGCTCCCTTCGCATCGGCGGTGATCGGCCGATCCGCATCTCGACCGGGCATCGGCTCCAACACCACGACGGCAAGTGCAGTCGGCCGCACGGGCACAACTACGAGGTGTCGGTGACGGTCCGCGGCGCGCTCACCGAGGAGGGGTGGGTCGTCGACAAGGGCGTCGTCACGGACGTCATCGAGGAGTGGGACCACCGCTTCCTGCTGGAGGCGGGCGACCCGCTCGTCGACGCCTTCGCGGAGGCGGGCGACGCGGACGGGACGGTCGTCCTCGAGGCGCCGCCGACTGCGGAGGTGATGGGGGCGCTCTTGGAGGAGAAGCTCCACGCCCGGCTTCCGGACACCGTCACCGCGGTCAAGGCGGAGGTCCGCGAGACGGGCGAGCTTCGGGCCGGGCCGTAATGCCGGTCTCCAGCGACCCGAACGCGACCGGAGCAGATGTCGGTGCAGGCGCGGACGCCACCTCGGTATCCACCGGCGCGGAGGGCGCGCTCCCGATCAACGAGCTGTTCGCTTCGCTGCAGGGCGAGGGGACGCTCGCGGGGCAGCCCTCGACGTTCGTCCGCACTTCCGGGTGTAACCTGCGCTGCTGGTTCTGCGACTCCTACCACACGTCGTGGGAGCCGACCGGCGCGTGGATGGACCGCGAGTCGATCCTCGACGAGGTCGCGGCCCGCGACCCGGACCACGTCGTCCTCACCGGCGGCGAGCCGCTGATCCACGACGCGGCGGTCGACCTGCTCCGCGCGCTGGACGACCGCGGCTACCACCTCACGGTGGAGACGAACGGGACAGTCGTTCCGCCGCCGGAGACGCCCATCGACCTCGCCAGCGTGAGCCCGAAACTCGCCTCCTCGACGCCCTCGCCCGAGCGTCCGCCCGCGGGCGTCGATCCCGAGCAGGTGACGGACCCCGCGTCCGACGAGGAAGCGCCCTCCGAGGCGGCGATGGAGCGCTGGGCCGAGAAACACGAGGCCGAGCGGCTGGACGTGGACGCGCTCGCGACGCTCGCGGCCCGGTACCACACGCAGCTGAAGTTCGTCGTCACCGGGCCCGACGACCTGCCGGAGATCGAGTCGCTGGTCGCGGACGTGCGCGACCGCCTCGACGAGCGGGCGTTCGCGGACGACGCCGCCGTCTCCGGAACTCCCGACCGATCCGCCCTCCCGGACGACCGCGTCCTGCTGATGCCGGAGGGACAGACGCGGGACCGGCTCGCGGAGACGCGCCGCGTCGTCGCGGACCTCGCGCTCGAACACGGCTACCGGTACACCCCACGGCTCCACGTCGACCTGTGGAACGACGCGCCGGAGACGTGACCGGTTCGCCGACGCCGCTCCGGCCGAAAGGAACCGCTACCAGAGCTGAACAAGAACCGGAACAAGAACGACAGCCACCGACACGATCCCATGACCGACTCAGACAACGCGACCGATGATCGACTCGCCGAAGAGAACGCCACCGCTGACGGGGACGATAAGCGCGCCGTCGTCCTCGTCTCCGGGGGGATGGACAGTGCAACGACCGCCTACGAGGCCGCCGCGCGCGGCTACGACCTCTACTTCCTGCACACCTCCTACGGACAGAACACGGAGACGAAGGAGTACGAGTGCGCCCGGGCGCTCGCGGAGCGCGAGGACCTGCCCGTCGCGGACTTCCTACACATCGAGACGGACCACCTGAGCCGCATCGGCGCCTCCTCGCTCACGGACGACGAACTGACGGTCGCGGACGCGGACCTCGACGGCGACGAAATCCCCACCTCCTACGTCCCGTTCCGCAACGCGAACCTGCTGTCGATGGCGGTCTCGTACGCGGAGGCGAACGACTGCGACGCCGTCTTCGTCGGCGCCCATTCCGAGGACTACTCCGGCTACCCCGACTGCCGCCCCGAGTTCTTCGACGCCTTCGAGGCGATGGTCGACGTGGGGACCAAACCCGAGACCGACATCGCGCTGGAGGTCCCGTTCGTCCGCGACTCGAAGACCGACATCGTGGAGCGCGGGCTGGAACTCGACGTGCCTTACGGGATCACGTGGTCCTGCTACCGCGACGACGAGCCGGCCTGCGGTACCTGCGACGCCTGCGCGTTCCGACTGGAGGCGTTCCGCAACGTCGGCGAGCGCGACCCGATCCCGTACGCGGAGCGGCCGACCTTCGAGTGAGAACGACCGACCTTCGAGTGAGGACGACCGACCTCCGAGTGAGGTTGCTCCGGCCGGCGTTGCGTGCGACAGTGCCCCACACCACCGCGTCTCTCGCACGCCTTTTTACCGTCCGTCGCGCAACGCGGGTAATGAGTTATCGGATCGGCCTCGTCGGCAAGCCCTCGGTGGGCAAGTCGACCTTCTTCAACGCCGCCACGATGAACGACGTGCCGGAGGGCGCGTACCCGTTCACGACCATCGACCCGAGCGTGGGCGAGGCGTACGTCCGCGTCGACTGCGCCGCCCCTGAGTTCGACGAGACCTGCACGCCGAGCGTCGGCGTCTGCGAGGACGGCACCCGGTTCGTCCCGGTCCAGCTCGTCGACGTGGCCGGACTCGTCCCCGGCGCCCACGAGGGCCGCGGCCTCGGCAACCAGTTCCTCTCGGACCTCAACGAGACCGACGTGCTGGTCCACGTCGTCGACTTCTCCGGCAAGACCGACATCGAGGGCGAGGCGACGGAGGGCCACGACCCCCGCGAGGACATCGACTTCCTCGAGGAGGAACTCGACCAGTGGTACCTCGACGTGCTCGGCAAGGGCATCGACAAGTACGAGACGAAGTACCACGGCGCCGAGGCCGCCATCGAGGCGGACCTCGCCGAGCAGATGTCCGCGTTCGGCATCGGCGAGGACGAGATGAAGCAGGTCATTCTCGCGCAGGGGCTCGAACTCGACCCCGAGACGTGGGACGACGACGACCGCGAGGAGCTCGCCCGCGAGATCCGCAAGCGCACGAAGCCGATGGTCGTCGCCGCCAACAAGATGGACACGCCCGAGGCACAGGAGAACTGGGAGACGATCACGGACGACCCCGAGTACGACCACCTCTCGTTCGTCCCCGCGAGCGCGCACGCGGAGAAGGCGCTCAAGAACGCCGCCGAGGCGGGCGTCGTCGACTACACCGCGGGCGACGACGCGTTCGACATCGTCGGCGACGTCTCCGACGAGCAGGAGGCCGGCCTCCGACAGATCGAGGAGTTCGTCGAGGGCTACGGCGGCACCGGGGTTCAACAGGCCCTCGAAGAAGCCGTCTTCGACGTGCTCGACTGTATCGCCGTCTTCCCCGGGTCCGCGAACGGCAGCAAGGACGAGAAGGGCGTCTTCCGCGACTGCTTCATCCTCCCCGAAGGGTCGACGACGGAGGACTTCGCGTTCCACATCCACTCCGACATCGGCGAGGGCCTGCTCCACGGCACGGACTGCCGGAGCAACCGACAGGTGTCGAAGGACCACGAGCTCTCCCACCGCGACGTGATCGAACTGGTCTCGACGAAACAGGCCGCGCCGTAGTACGCACCCGAAGCGAACCGCCCGGAATACGCACCGAAGCGAACCCCGCCGTAGTGCGTGCCGGATCGATCGCCCGACGCTCCACACACCCATGCTTTTGTCGGCGGCGGCCGCTGATACACGCATGCTGCCCCTCCAACTCGACGCCGCGGTCGGTCTCGCGGTGGCCGCGTTGCTGCTCCTCGTCCCCGGCGCGTTCGCGGCGGTTCCGACCGCGGTGTTTCTGCTGTCCAGCCGGATCCGCGCGCTGTTCGCGGCCGTACCCCCCACTGACTCACCGTATCCGGCCTACGTCCTCCTGACCGTCGGGCTCGGAGTCCCGTGGTCGGTTGGCGTGCTCGCGGCGCTGAACGCCCCCGTGACGGGGCCCGCCTCCACGGCCAACGCGATGCTCGACGCGGTCGTCGGGCTGGGGATCGGGTACCTCCTCGGACTCCCGATAGCGGCGACGGCCGGGCTCCCCCGACTCGGGATCGACTGGAACGAGACGGGGTACGGCCCGCGGACGTGGGCGTCCGTGGCCGGGGCGACGACCCTCTACACCCTGACGCTCGCCGTGCCGTTCTTCCTCCTCTCGCTGGTGTTCGCGCTGCCGACGGGGTCGCCTCCGTAGTGTCGTCGGCTGATGGGGCTCTGCGGGACGGCCTCACGCTCCGAACGTCCGCTCGAACGCGCGAACGCTCTCGTCGGTGCCGGCGAGGACGACCTCGTCGTCCCGTTCGAAGCGGAACTCGTCGGCGCCGAGTCGTCGGATCGGCTCGCCGTCGCGCTCGACGAGCAGCACGGTACAGCCCGTCCGCGAGCGAACCCCGGCCTCCGCGAGCGTCCGTCCAACCAGCTCTCCCGCCGGGAGCTTCACCACGTTGATGCGCTCGTCGACCGCCAACACCTCCTCGTCCTCGAAGACGGTCGAGGCGAGCATCCGCCCGCTCACGGTGGCGAGCGACTGGACGTAGTCGGCGCCCGCGCGGTGGAGCTTTCTGACGCTCCCGGCGTCGTTGGCGCGGACCACGACCTCCGTCTCGGGGGCGATGTCCCGGACCACGAGCGTGGCGAAGATGGCCGTGGTGTCGTCGTTGAGCGTGATCACGACCGCGGAGGCGTCCGTGACGCCGGCCTCCCGGAGCACTTCCGGGTCGCGCGCGTCCCCGACTACGTCGACGCCCTCCGAGTCCCTGATGTCGAGGACGGTCACCTCGCTCCCGACGCCGTCGACCGCCTCGGACGCGGCCATGCCGGCCTGCCCGTAGCCGATGACGACGACTTTCCGGGGAGTAAGCGACCGGACGACCGGGGTGATCGCCCCGCGAAACTCCTCGATCTGGGCGGGTGTACCCGCGACCAGGAGCCGCACGTCGGCGTTGAGGACGCGCTCGGCGTCGACCGGACTCTCGAAATCGCCGTCGACCCACGCGCCGACCACGTCGAGTCCGTATCGCTCGCGAAGCTCCGTCTCGACGAGCGTCCGCCCCCTGAGGTCGCTCGCCTCCTCGACGCCGAACTCTGCCAGTTCGAGGTCGTCACCCACGGATACGCCCTCGTCGACCGCGGTGGAGACGGCGGTCGGGACGCGCCGAGCGAGGCTCTCGCCGAGGATCCGGCGCGGGGAAAGCACCTCGTCGGCGCCCGCGATGCGGTGGTACTCCGCGGTGTCGTCGTCCTCGACGAGCGTCACGACGCGCACGTCCGCGTCGAGCTCCCGCGTCGCGAGGGCGATGCTCGCGCTCGTTTCGTCCCCCGCGTCCACGACCACCGCGGCCGCGTCTTCGACGTGAGCCGCACGCAGCGGTTCGGGCGACTCCGGGTCGCCGTGGACGACCGCTCGGTCCGCTTCGTGGAGGTCGATCGCCGTCTCCTCGTCCGCCTCGACGACCACGCACTGGCGTCCGCGGGAGTCGACTTCCTCCAGAAACTCCGCGGTTCGGGGCGTGTAACCGCACACAACGACGTGACCCGACCGCTCTGGCGCGCGCGTTGGCGCACTCGGCGAAAGCGCCGACCGGAGCCACGGCACCGCGAACACGTCGACCGCCGTCAAGATCAGTCCGATACCCGTCACCTGCATCGCCACCATCAGGAGGTTCATCTGCGGCGTGGACCAGCCGGCGTCCTCCCCGTATCCGGTGGTCGTGAACGTCTGGAACACGACCTGAAAGGAGCGGTAGAGCGGCTGCGGGTCCCCCTCCCACGTCGCCATTCCGTAGTTGTACAGCAGCGTCAGCGCCGCGGAGGTCGCCGCGACCAGCGCGAGATAAGCGACGGCGCGCCGGGAGCGCCAAGGGGTCATGTCCCGGCGTACGCCCCCGGGGGTTGTGAGTGTTGTCGGGTCGGAAGTCGCGCGGCGCCGAATCGCGCCCGCGACCGCCCTACTCCTCGTCGCCGAGGATGCCGCGCTCGGTCATCGTCGCGGGGTCGAGCACCTCGTCCGCTTCCTCCTCGGTGAGGTAGCCTTCGGAGACGGCGACCTCGCGGACCGTCTTGTCCTCCGCGAGGGCCTGCTTGGCGACCTTCGAGGCCTTGTCGTAGCCGATGGCGGGATTGAGCGCGGTCGCCAGCGCCATCGAGCGCTCGACGGCGTCCGCGCAGTGGTCCTCGTTGGCCTCCAGTTTCGCGACGAACTTCTCGCCGAACGCTTCCGCGGCGTTGGCCAGCAGCTCCGTCGACTCCAGGAAGTTGTGCGCCAGCACCGGCTTGTAGAGGTTCAGGTCGATCTCGCCGCGGGCCGCGCCCGCCGAGACCGCCGCGTCGTTGCCGACGACCTGCTTGTGGACCTGGTTGACTGACTCCGCGACGACCGGGTTGATCTTGCCCGGCATGATCGAGGAGCCGGGCTGGTTCTCGGGCTGCTCGACCTCGCCGAGCCCGTTCCGGGGGCCCGAGGCGAGCAGGCGGAGGTCGTTGGCGATCTTGTTGAGGCTCCCCGCGACCGTCCGGAGCGCGCCGTGGGCCTCCGACATGGCGTCGTGGGCGGCCTGCGCCTCGAAGTGGTTGTCCGCCTCGCGGAAGGTGGTGTTCGTCTCGTCGGAGATGTACTCGGCCGCGAGCCCCGGGAACTCGGGGTGGGTGTTGAGTCCCGTCCCGACCGCGGTCCCGCCGAGCGCCAGCTCGCGGAGGTGGAACCGCGCGTCGCCGACGCGCTTGATCCCCTTCTCGACCTGCGCGCGGTAGCCGCCGAACTCCTGCCCGAGCCGGATCGGCGTGGCGTCCTGCAGGTGGGTGCGCCCCGTCTTGACGACGCCGTCGAAGGCCGCCTCCTTCTCCTCCAACTCGGCGTGGAGCGTCTCCAGCGCGGGCATGAGGTCCTTCTCGACCGCCTCCAGGGCGGCGACGTGCATCGCGGTCGGGATCACGTCGTTGCTCGACTGGCCGTAGTTGACGTGGTCGTTGGGGTGGACGACGCGGTCGCCGACCTCCGCGCCCATGATCTCCGCGGCGCGGTTGGCGATGACCTCGTTGGCGTTCATGTTCGAGGAGGTTCCCGACCCGGTCTGGAACACGTCGACCGGGAACTGGTCGTCGTGCTCGCCCGCGATGACCTCGTCGGCCGCGTCCTGAATCGCCGCCGCCACGTCGTCGTCGATCAGCCCGAGGTCGTTGTTCGCCTGCGCAGCCGCCTTCTTGACGACGCCGAGCGCGCGGACGAACCGCCGGCCGAACGTGATCCCCGAGATGGGGAAGTTCTCCACGGCGCGCTGGGTCTGTGCGCCCCAGTAGGCGTCCGCCGGCACCTGCATCTCGCCGAGGCTGTCCTCCTCCACGCGGTAGTCGTCTGCCATGATCGACGCCACGCCCGATGGCGGGTAAAAGCTACTGAAAGCGGCTGCGGGCGTCGTGCAGACGGCTCCGTCCGATGCGGCGACTACGCCGCGCCGTCGTCGACCGGCAACAGCCCCGCCTCGCGGAGCGCCGCCTCGAGGCGCCCGTCGCCGTGCTCGGCGTACGCAGCGGGCGTGTACGTCTTGATCTCCAGCGCGTGGACCGACTCGGTCATCTCGTCGCCGACCGCGTCGTAGACGCGCTGGTGCTGTTGCACCAGCGGCTCCCCTTCGAAGGCGGGCGAGACGACGACCGCCGCGAAGTGGGCGTCCTCGTGCTCCTCGTCGGGCGCTCGCGGGGTCTCCACCCGCGCCACGCAGTCCTCGATGCCGGCCTCGATCAGGTCCGCGACCTCCTCGGGAGTCATGCCTCTCCCTACCGTCGCGGTCCTCAAAAGGGGACCGCAACCGGTTTCTCCGCCCCCGGCGAGACTCGACCGTGAGCGACGGGCCGCCGCTCGACCCGGACGCCGCCCGCGAGCGACTGCTGACCGCGCACGGCGACCTGCTCGCGACGACGCTCGACTGCGCGGACGCGGTCGCGGCGGGCTTCGAGACGACCGTCGACGGGCGGCCGGCCACCCGCGACTCGACCGCGGTCAGGGGACCGCTCCGCGCCGCCTTGGGCCGCGCCGGCGCGCTCGACCGCTTCCCGGACGCGCTGGTCGAGGCCGTCGCGGCCGCGGGCGGGGAGCTCTCGGCGCCGCCGGTCGCGGCGCCGCCGTACGTCGTCGTCACCTCGACCGGGCCGGTGCTGCGCGCGACGCTCGGCCCCCGCAGACTCGTCGCGCGCATCGAGGCGTTCGCGGTCGTCGACGGGGCGTTCGTGCGGACCGCGAGGACGCCCGCCGCGGCCCTCGCCGTCACCGTCGCCGACTGATCCCCCGGGTCCGCCCCGGCCACAGAAACGGAGGGATGATCGGAAGCGGCAGAGACTAGTCAGAAATAGGGAATTTGTCTGACGAATACTTATGCAGTGGCTGTGCGAGGTCGTCCCATGGATCCGAGAGAAACGCCCTGCGAGCGCGTCACGCGCCGCGTTGCGGAGGAGACGGACACCGACGTGCTCGAGTTACCCCCACTGTTCGACGCCGTCGATCCGGACGGCCTGAACGACACGGTTGCGACGATGGAGGCGGGCGAGGTCACGTTCGCCTACGCCGGGCGAACGGTGACGGTCACCGCCGATGGCGACGTCCGGGTGTCTGACGACGCTCCGACCTCGCTCGCCTCCGAGGGCGAGGCGTCGGTCGGTCAGGCGCGCTGAGGGGCGATCAGAACTCCACGACGCCGTCGTCGGTGATGACCTCGTCGACGAGGTTCACCGGGACCGCGTCGTACATCGGGTTCTCGACGTCGACGTCCTCGACCGGTTCGCGCATCACCTCGACCGCGTCGCGGAACTCGTTCTCGAACCGGAAGTCGTCTATCACCTTCGCCCCGGAGCCGACGACGGTAACGGGAACGTCGAGTTCGTTCGCGGTCGCCACGAGGGGGAGCGTGCCGATCCGGTTGTAGTAGGTGCGGTCGGTGATGCAGGTCATGCCGAGGACGACGCGGTCGCACTCCCGGAGCGCGTGGCCCATCGCGGAGTCGACGATCATCGTCGTCTCGACGCGGGGGTTCGCCGCGAGCGCGCGCGCCGTCTTCCGGCCGAAGTAGCGCGGCCGCGCCTCGGTCACGTACGCCGAGAGGTGGAGCCCCTCCTGCGTCGCGGTCTCCATCGCCTCCAGAACCGTGGTGGAGTAGTCGTGAGTGAGGACGGTCTCGCCGTCCCGGAACGTCTCGCGGGCGTTCGCTGCGGCGGCCGCCTTGCCGCGCTCCACGTCCGCGACCACCTCCTCTATCGTCTCGCGGAGGCGCTCCTTGCCGTCCGCGACGGTCGTCGCCTCGCCCACGACGGAGCGCTCGATCTCGCGGATGGCGTTGTGGAGGATCGCGTGAGAGGGGTTCGAGCGCCGGAGCACGCCCGCGTTGTGCTGGAGGTCCTGCTCGAACTCCTCGACGGAGGCGTACTCGCGGTCGATCAGCTCCGCCAGCGCCCGGGCGGCCTTCCGCGCGATCACCGAGGAGCTGTGGCTCCGCATCTCCCGGATCTCGGCGACCGTCTCGTCGATCATGCTCACTCCCTCGCCGCACGGTTCAAAAGGTGTTCCGGAGGCCGACGACGGAGCTATGCCGTCGCCGCGCGTATCCTCGCCCGTGAGCTATCCCGTCACCTACCACTGCCCGCACTGCGAGACGCTCGTGGAACTCGACCGCGAGGGCTACCTCGCGGACAAGTCGGTGACGCCGTACCCCCTCGAGGGGTGGACCTACGTCGCGCCGGACGAGGACTACGAGGCCGACGACGCCGACGGCGTCCGGTTCGTCTGCGGCGAGGAGGGGCGGCTGGCGGACGAAGAACCAACCGACGCCGGCTGCGGCGAGCCCTTCTACCTCTCGTTCGTGCGTTTCGAGGACGGCCGCGAGGTCGACCCGCGGTCGGAGAGCGAGTTCGTCGAGATCGACCCGGACCCGCGACCGTCCGGACCGCGAGGGCCGTCGGGGCCGGGCGGCGGGTCCGGCGGCTTCTGGTCCTGACGGTCTCGTTGAACACGTATTCCTCGCGGAGATTTTTGGTCGAAAGTGCCGGTTGGTAGACGTGCACACTAAGCGGCTTATTCAGTATGTCCCATGTGAAACGAACGCGTCCGCCGTGCTGACTGCATACTCCGTATCTCGCACGCGGTTACTGACGACTTCCGAGACTGGGTCAGAACAGGAAATCGGCCTATGCGTGAACTCGTCGCGACGGCGTCGTCCGATCTTGATGTGGGGCTGGCACACATTTCTCGCATGAGATTCCAATAGAGTCGTCGGATGGGGAACGCATATTAGATGGAGCTGCCGTGGCAGCTGTGGATCTTGTAGTGAAGTGGGACGTGGTACCGACCGCCGATTGTCGATGATCAGAGATGCCGCTTCGTCTCTTCTGATGGATCTTTCACACCAGTGTGCGCTCCCATCATAATGACCGAAGCCATCATTACCACCGTTGGGAGTACCAATAGCGGCGGTGTCGCCACAAAGAGTACCGTGCCGATGAGCGCGAAGATACACCCGAAGACTCCGTGCAGCAGTCGGATCCATATCTGACGAAGAGAGACGTAGGAGTACACGTTCAGCGTCTCAAACGGCCCCCAGGAATCACGATCCGGATGATTTCGGATATCGGCCAGTGGAGCCAGTAGCAGAATTGCTGTATACCCGCTCCAAACGAGTGCGCCGATGGCCCACAGTATGGCGGCACCCAGGAATGAATCACCGACCACCGGGATATCCGCGAAGACTGCGTAAATGGGGATCTGGGCGAGTATCACGACCAGTATCGCACTGAGGGTTGCTGTGCGTGAATCCCGGATTCGTTTCGATGCCAATACAACTTCCATAGGTGATGAATCGAGAGACGTGAGTTAGACCTCAGCCACGATCGCCAGTTGGATCTGGTCAACCCGGGTCTCTGCTTCAGCCCGGGGCGTTTGTGCCAACAATGGATTCGCCTATTATGAGTGTTGACCTTGTCACTTCCTTTGCCATCGCCATTGCCGTTTCCGTTGCCTCGCTGGTCCCCTTGGGTTCCGCTGTAACCCTCGGCTGACTCACCGAACTGGTTCAACACCTGCCCCAAGGATCCGAGATGCTGTACTGAACGATACCTGAGTCCCCTGTACTGAGCGAGTGGAGACGTGAAAAGCGAGCAACTGCGCCGTCCCCATCTCCCGCCGAGCGCCCCGCGCTCACCCCTTGATGTTGCAGACTGGGAACGTCCGCGCCACCTTGTCGCCGATGCCCAGTTCGTCGCTGACGCGGACGACCTCGTCCACGTCCTTGTAGACGCCGGGCGCCTCCTCGGCGATGGTCGCGCCGGACTGCGCCTTCACGTAGATCTTCTGTTGCTCCGCGAGGTCGTCCTGCACGTCGCCGCCCCAGAACTCCTGTTTGGCCTGCGTCCGGCTCATCAGGCGGCCGGCGCCGTGGGCGGTCGAGCCGAACGAGGTGTCGAGCGAGGCGTCGCCGCCGCGGAGCACGTACGACCCCGCGCCCATGCTCCCCGGGATGATCACGGGCTGGCCGACGTCGCGGTACACGGCGGGCACCTCCTCGCGGCCGGCGGGGAACGCCCGCGTCGCGCCCTTCCGGTGGACGTACAGCTCCCGGGTCTCGCGCTCGCCGTCCGCGTCCGGCTCGCCGACCGCGTGCTCCTCCTTCTTGCCGATGTTGTGCGCCACGTCGTACAGCAGCTCCATCCCGAGGTCGGCCATGGGGTCGGCGTCGAACACGTCGCCGAACACCTCGCGCGTCCGGTGGGTGATCAGCTGCCGGTTGGTCCACGCGTAGTTGATGCAGGCGCACATCGCGCCGTAGTACTCCTCGGCCAGCGCGGATCCGGCAGGCGCGGCCGCGAGTTCCTTGTCCGGCAGCTCCGCGAGCAAGTCGCCGTGTTGCTTCTCGATCTTTCGGAGGTAGTCGGTGCAGGTCTGGTGGCCAAGTCCGCGGCTCCCGCAGTGGATCAGGACGACGACCTGCCCCTCGGAGAGCCCGTACGCCTCGGCCACCTCGGGCCGGAACACGTCGGTCACGCGCTGGACCTCGAGGAAGTGGTTGCCCGACCCGAGCGAGCCGATCTGGTTCCGGCCGCGGTCCTTCGCCTTCTGGGTGACGAACTCCGGCCGCGCGTCCTCGCGCCGCCCCTCGTCCTCGCACCGCCGCAGGTCCGAGGGGACGCCGTACCCCTCGTCGACGGCCCACTCGACGCCGCGTTCGAGGATCGCCTCGACCACGTCCGCGGTGCCCTTCGCGATCCCGCCGCCGCCGAGTCCCGAGGGGACCGCCTCGAAGAGCGCGTCGACGAGTTCCTCCTCCCGCCCGCGGAGGTCGTCGTAGGTGAGGTCGGTGCGGACCATCCGGACGCCGCAATTCGAAACCACAAATCCTTCCGCGAAGAAGTTGTGTGCATCGTGGGCAACTCCGATGTCGTAAACCTTCGCTACGCCTGCTTCACTGATCGAGACTACTTCGGTGGAGACCGCTCCATCTTCTCGAACGGTCACACGCTCTTGGTACTCGGAGAAGTCCGGGAAGTCAGCGGGCGGTCTCGGTCGTCCCTTACGTTGCTCGTACACGCTCCGCTCAATGAACCGATCGTTGACACTCGAGAGACGGTCTTTCACTTCGTTGATTGCCGCACCACCGTCGGCCATTGCTCGCGCTTTCTCCGCGGCACGTTCGCGCTCGTCGATCACCTCGGCCTTTCGCTTCAGGTATTGGGCGGCAACCAGTGCTTTTCGTCGCTTCTCCGCGTTGTATCGGTACCCCACTTGAGTGAAAAACCGAACGAGGTTTTCTGCTTCCGAACTCACGCCGAAACGGAATCGTTCGACCTTTCCAGCCGCTGTCTGAGTACTCTCCACCCGCTCGAATGAGTTGGTTTCAATTCCGAGGTCCTCAAGATGGGCCATGAGATCTCGAAGGAACGCCTCTCCGGCCTCAGCCTCATCAGCGATCCGATTGTGAGATACTGATGGTGCGTAGAAGTTCTTCGGGGCGACCGTATCTGGCGCGCTCATCTCTGCCCCGAAAAAGGCGGACAGATACAGTGCACGCTGCCAGTCCGTGAGTTTTTCGAGATAATTCGGAGCGGTGAAATCAGACTCGACTTTCTTTCCATCGGGAGCGCCGAGGCGGATCAGCAGTTGCTTGAACGCGTTCGCTTGGCCACGAACGCTGTATTCCGTCCGAGTGAACTCCCGGCCATCGATCTGGTGATCCCGTTCACGCTCATAGATCCGCGAGGGAGTGAAACCGATTGCCTCGATATCCGACCGGATCGCCTCGAGGTCCTCCCGACCGCCATAAAAGGTCGTAATCCCGTCTCCGAAAGCCCCGTCACCAGTGTGGTACCCAAGAAGTTTGAGCAGTCGGTGGAACGCCTCATCGCTGGAACGAAGCGGCAGCAGGTCGCGCTCCTTAAGAACCCGAACGAGCTGCGGATCCTCGTCGGCGAAGTCCTCCTCATCGAGCACGATAAACTCCGGCGCTTCCTCGTCCGGGAACCCCTCGAAGGGATGAAGATAGACTTCATCTCCCGGCTCGATGTCCTCGAGTTCACGCATGCCAGTCTCTGTCAGAAACGGATGGTCTGCCGTTGCAGAAACCAGATCTCCCGTCTCCGACCGGATCTCATAGACGGGCTTTTCTGATGATTCCGTGAAGAGGCGGATGTCCGAGCACGTGAGTCCACTCTCGGCAGCGACCGCGGCCTGCTCTTGCTCGAATCTTTCCTCGAGTTTCTCGATTCTTGCTCGTCGACCGTGAGACAGGGAAACACGTGTACCCTCCGGGAGGCAGTTGATGTCGTAGCCGATCGCTCCGGGGGAGATGCAGCCGGTTCGGGCGTCGGTCGCGCCGACGCCGCCGACCGGAAAGCCGTACCCCTGATGGCCGTCCGGCATACAGATCGCGTGGTCGGTCATGCCGGGGAGGTGGGTGGCGTTCTTCAACTGCTGGAGCGTGTCGTCGCTGCCGATCTGTTCCAGCAGCTCCTCGGACGCGAGCACGCGGGCGGGCACGTTCATGTCGCCCTCCCGCGGGATCTCCCAGACGTGCTCGCGCACCTTCTCCAGCCGGACGCCGTCGAACTCGCGCGTGGTCATACCGGACGGTCGGTGCGACCGGGCAATAGCGTTACGTCCGCCGCCGTCGGTGAGCGACGTCGCCGCGCCGTGGAGCGCCGGTCAGACGGGCGCCTCCTCGTCCGGGGCGACCCCGGCCGTCGACGCGGCGCCGGTCAGGACCGCGTAGGTCCCGCCGAGCAGAACGCCGTACAGCAGGTGGGCGAGCGCGATGACGACCGCGAACTCCAGGCCCACGTCGACGCCCGGGAACGGGAGCGTCGGAACCGGGAGCGAGGTGGCGCCCTCCAGCGCGAGCGCGACCGGAAGCAACAGCCCGCCGGTCAGCAGGCCGAGCGCGGCCGAGTGGACGACCCCGAGCGAGACGCAGCCGCCGAGGTCGACCAGCAACTCCTCGAAGAACGGCCGCGCGAAGACGCCGACGAACAGCAGGCCGAACAGCGTGCTGTTGAACAGGTGGACGACCCACCCGGCGAGGGTCGTGTCCCCACCGATCAGCGTCGCGATCACCGGCATGAGGTCCAACGCGAGGTGCAACACCAGCCCCATGCCGACGCCGGCCGCGAGCCCGGCGAGCCCGCCGGCCGCCCACGTCCGCTCTGCGACCGCGCTCGTGGTTGTCATACGTTACCATATGTATCGTGGGGAGAAATCCGTTCCGACCGGTTCCGTGTCGGTTCAGTCGTCGCCCGGGGCCGGCTCCGTGACCGCGTCAGAGCGGGCTGTCCGGCGCGAGTCGGAGAGGTAGTTGTCGAGCGCGTACGGGCCGGAGCCGGTGATGAGCAGCGCGGACGCGAGGCTGAACAGGCCGATATGCGCGAGGACGGGGTCGTCGGGGATGCCGAACAGCGTCAGCGTGAACACGAACATCGCGGCCAGCGCGGAGCCGCGGGTGAAGAAGCCGAGCGCGATGGCGATCCCGAGCGCGAGTTCCCCGAGACCGGCACCGAGCACCCACAGCTCCGCGGGGAACGGCGTCGCCTCCGCGAGCCCGTAGGTCGCGACCACGCTCATCGCCATCTCCGGCGCGAGCAGTTTCTCCATCAGGCCGAGGAAGGCGAACCCGACGCCCATCCCGACGCGGATCACCGTCGGCACGTAGCGCTCGTAGGGGTCGACGCGCGCCTCGAACCACGCGGCCGCGCGGTGGACCGGGTCGACCTCGTTGTAGAAGGTGCCGGGCGTGGCCGCCACCTGCGCGAGCGTGTGGTCGGCGCTCGGCCGCCCGCTCCCGACGACGATCAGCGCGAGGAACCCGGGGATCCACTCCAGCGAGAAGGCCAGGAGCGGCTGGATCGGGAGGGCGACGAGGTAGATAACCAGTCCGGCGAGCGACGCGACGCGCGTTCCGAGCCCGAACACGAGCATGAACCCGAGCAGGATCTGGAGCAGGCGGTCGACGCCCGACCCGATCAGCGGTTCGACGACGGGATTGAAGAAGTAGCCCGCGAAGCCGGCGCCCACCAGCGGAAGGCCGAACCCGAGGCGGAGCAGCCACGGCAGCAGGTCCCGGTAGCTCTCCATCACGCCCCGGAACACGGCCACGTCCCGGTTCAGCGCCTCCGTCTTCAGGTAGACGACGATCGCCACGAGGACCGCGAGCGCCCCGCCCCCGAGCGCGGCGAGGTGCAGGGGGTCGGTCAGCGCACCGGCCAGGAACCGAAGCGCCTCGCCCGCCTCCTCCGTGTCGGTGACGAACCGGACGTGTGCGGCGGCGATCCCCGACGCGAGCGCGATCCCGACCAGCATCGCGACGGCCCACGCGGCCCCTCGGGCTGTGTGTCTGTCTCTCATGGGTTCGTGATTACTCCGGGAGTCGGTTAAAAACCGGGGAGCCGCCGGTCAGTCCGCGACCGTGGCGTTCGTGTCGGTCCGTCCCGGTCGGAACGTCCCTGTGACGCGGCGGACGCCCACGAGCAGCACCCCTCCGGCCAGCAGCGGAACGAGCGCGCAGAACGCGTATATCGGCTCGAACCCGACCGCCTCGACGAGCGGGAGCGAGACCATCGGGCCGAGCCCGCCCCCGACGTCCCCGAAGACGTTGTTCGTCCCCGAGGCGCGCCCCATGCGCTCGTCGGGCGTGAGGTCCGCCAGAAGCGCCATCAGGGGACCGCTCGTGCCGCCCTGTCCCGCGCCGATGAAGACGCAGGCGAACGCCAACTCGATCACCGACCCGGCCCGAGCGAGCAGCAGGAAGCCGACGAAGGAGACGACGAGGAAGAAGAGCAGCACCGGCGTTCTGGACTTCCGCGTGTCGGAGACGCGACCGCCGACGAGCATGAAGGCGGCCGCGGAGACCACCGTCCCGGCCATGAACACGCCGGAGGTTCCCTGCGGCGCGAGCCCGAACAGCGAGAGGTCGTGCTCGCCCAGAAAGAGCACCAGGGTCGCGAACAGCGCGCCGATGTACGCGAACATCAGCCCGAAGTTGACGAGTCCGACCGTCACCGCGGGGACGGAGGTGTCGATGTCCCACGGCTTCACGGACGATCCCTCGTCGCCCTCGACGTGCGTCTCGGGAACGAGGACGTAGGCGACGACGCTGGCGAACAGCGCGAACGCGGCCGCGAGCACGAACGCCGCGGCGTTGGAGTAGAGCGCGCTCACCACCCCGCCGAGCACGAGTCCGGCGGGGAAGCCCATCGTGATGCCGCCGCGGACGATGCCCATGTTCGTCCCGCGGGAGTCGCCGGTCGAGACGTCCGCGGCGATGGTGTAGGCGGTCGCGAACACCGCCGCGGAGCCGAGCCCCCACAGCACCCGGGCCAGCAGGAACCACGCCTCCGGCGGCGGGACGAACAGGGCGACGACGTAGCCGAGGGTGGCGACCCCCTCGATGAAGAGTCCGAGAACGAACGGCCGGCGCGTGCCGATGCGGTCGATCAGCGCGCCGGCGGGCGCGTTCGCGACGAGCCGGATGAACCGGTTCGCCGAGAGGATGATCCCGACCATGAACGCGGAGATGCCGAGCACCGCGCCGAGGTTCGGGAGGATGGGGAAGACGACGCCCCCGCCGAAGCCGACGAAGAAGGTGCTCGCGATCACCGCCAGCAGGACGGCCGGCGGGCGAGTGAAGCCGAAGGTGGGGAGTCGGTCGAACATCGTCAGTCGTCGGCACCTCCCCTCACGACGTCGAGGGCGGTCCGCTCGCCTCGTCCAGTCCGGTCGCCGTCGTCGGCGGACCGGTCACGCGGTCCGGCCTCCGTACTCATTCGGTCCAGTCACCGTCCGGGTGATCCGCGGTTCCGGAGGGTGGTTCGGAGTCCTCGCTCGCCGTCGCGCCGTTCGTCGCCTCGTCGGCGTCGCCCCCGCCCGCGGTCGGTTCCTCGGCCGACGGAAGGGACGCTCCCTCGGTGAGGATCGGCTCGACGATCCGCCGGCGCACTTGCCGCGAGGTGACGCAGGTGTAGGTGTCGTCGCCGAGCACGTCCTCGCTCAACGTGATCTGGCGGGTCCGTGCGCCGTCGATCGCGGCGGTGATCAGCGCGGCCGACCGTTCGGGGTCGACGTCGCGGATCTGGCCCGCCTCGACGCCCTCGCTGATGATGTCCGCGAGCGTCTCGCGGAGCAGCCGGTCGCTGCGGTCCAGCTGTTCGCGGATGCGCTCGTTGAACGGCCCCTGCGACCGGAGCTCCAGGAGAGCGATGTGGAACGACTCGCGCTCGCTTTCGCTCGGGTCGAAGACGAACCGGTCGAGCAGCGTCGTGAGCCGAACGAGCGGGGGATCGTCCGCGATCTCGGCGACCTTCTCCTCGAAGTCCGCGAGGATGTGGTCGAGGAACGCGACCAGGAGGTCCTCCTTCGTGTCGTAGTGGTAGTGGAGCAGCGACTTGCTCTTGGAACATTCGTCCGCGATGTCCTGCATCGTCACCCCCGCGTACCCGTGGGTACACAGCGCGCGGTACACGCCGTCCATGATCTCGTCCGCCGCGGAGGGCTCGTCCGTCATTGACTGACTGGTCAGTCAACCACACGTAAAAGCGCGATGGATCGGGATGCACTCTCCGGAGTCCGCCCGTGCGCGCGGCCGACGGCGCACGCGGTCAATGGTGCACGCGGTCGATGGTGCACGCGGCCGACGGCGCATGCGGCCGACCGGTCGCGTGCCTGACGGCGAACCTGAACGCGAGACCGAGTACGCAAAAACGGGGGTATCGGATACCGCGGGGACCTGATACGGCAGGGGTCGGGCGTCGGGGGGGCGTAGCGGGGATCGACGGGGCCGCCCGCGAGGCGCGGCCGCGTCAGCGCGGTGCCACGCGCCAGGTGGTCGCGCCCGTGTACGACCACTTCTCGACGGTCAGGTCGGGGATCCGACCCTGCAGTTGGACCATCAGGGCGCCGATCTCCTTCGGCGAGAGGTCGACGTCGTCCGCGATGAACTTCGCTTTGAAGTACGTCTCGCCGTCGGCGGCCTCCTCACGGAGGTATTCGGCGAGGCGGGCGGCTTTGGGGGAATATGTCGCGTCGGTGGCGGCGGCGTTCGTGCTCATGGGTTGTGTAGTGGGTGTCTCAGGCGTCGGTCGTGCGATCGGTGCTCGCGTCCCCGTGTCCGGGGCGGTAGTCGTGGCCGACGACGGCGCACGCGACGTTGGCCGCGAGCAGGACCAGGAACAGCCCGGCGCTCGCGTCCACGACCATCCCGTGGAGGACGGGAAGGTACGTCAGCGGGAGCAGTACGGCGGCCCAGAACGCGAGGGCGCGCACGCCGACGGCGGTGAGCCGGCGGAACCTGTTCGAGAGCGCGGCGCTCGCCCGGACCGGGGAACGAGCGGCCGTGCGGAGGGATGTGTTTGACATATGGGTCACCTGCCTCACTCCCGACGAGGCGTCCCGACCCCATATAAGGGAACGAGCCTTGCGTTCGATTCGGGTCGATTAACGGTCTCTCCGCCGTTTCAGAACGCTTCACCGTGCGCTCACGACCTTTCATAACTCCTTTAGAAACCGCTAGAACATTCATAAGTCTATTTGAGGCGTTCTCCGACGAAGGCGACGATCGACGCATCGACGGACGACTATCGACGATCCGGCGTCGCCGTCGCGTCGAACTCCGGGCGTCGGCGTCGCCGCGCTCGTCGCGCGCGCTTCACTCCGCGTCGGTCGGGTCCCGGACCTCGTACCGGATCCCGTCCTCGCGAAGCCGGGAGGTGTGCCGCGAGAGCGCGTTCGCGACCGCCAGAAGCAGGACGTCGAGGCCGCGGACGGCCGCCTCCGCGACGCCCTCAACGGTCCCGAACCTGACGTCCGGTCGCACGTCCGCGCGCCTCGCGGCCGCGTACGCCTCGGTGCCGGCGACCGCGATCAGGTCGTGGTCGGCGGCGTAGTCGGTGATCGTCGCCGGTTCCGGCGGCGACCCCTCGGTCACGGGCGGGACCACCAGCGCGGTCACCGTCCCGGGCTCGTAGTCCACGACGCCCTCGAAGTCGGTGACGCCGACCGCCTCCCCCGCCTCCCCGGCGGTGACCGCGACTGCGGAGGCCGCCTCGCCGCCCCGCCCGTCCCCGTCTTCCCCGCCGCCGGGCACCGCGTGGAGCACGCCGTCCCGCATCGTCAGCCCCACCGTATCGCCCTCCGCGACCGCACCGGCCGCGACCGCCGCGTCCACGTCGACGCTGCCGAGGACGTCGGAGGAGACCGTCTCGACGTAGCTCTCCAGCGCGTCCGTCCGCGAGATGAGCCAGTCGACGCCCTCCTTTGTCACCTCGTAGCGGCCTCGGCCGTGCTTTTCGACGTAATCCGCCTCCACGAGGTCGCGGACGTAGTCGCTGACCGCCTGCGAGGTGACGCCGACCGCCTCCGCGATCTCCCCCTGGCTCACCGCCGGCTGTCGACTGGCGATCTCGACGAGGACGCGGTACCGGGTCGCGTCGCGCTTGCTCGCGAGCACCCGCGGGGCCGTCGCCTCCTCGCGCCGCTCCGCGGGAGATCCGCCATCGACCGCGTCGTCGTCGCTCATGGACAACCGTACTGGAGTTGGAGACAAGTAGCTTTGGTGTGGCGGCCGATTGACCGCAATCGGGAAGTCGCGCGCGTCGCTTGTCAGACCATGAGCGACCACGACGCGGTGGATCTCGACTCGGGTCCCGACCCGGCCGACTTCGCGGCCGCGGACCCGGAGCCGGACCGGACGGACGGAGCGGACCCCGCGGTCCGCGCGATCGGGATCGGCCCCGGCGCGGCGGAGTTCCTGACGCCCCGCGGCCGCGACGCGATCGCCGAGGCGGACGTCGTGGTCGGCTTCCAGACTGTTCTCGACTACGTCGCGGACGCGGCGACCGGCGAAACGCTGGCCTGCGGCTACCGCGACGAGGCGGCGACGCTGGCGACCTTCGCCGACCGGATCGCGGACGGCGCGACCGGCGTCGCCGTCCTGATGGGCGACCCGAACCACTCCGGGTACCAGTTCGTCGGAAAGGTCCAGCGGGCGGTCGCGGACGCGCTCGAAGCCGACGACGACCGTGTCCCCGTCCAGATCGTTCCCGGCATCTCCTCGCTGCAGGTGGCCGCGAGCCGCGCCCGCACGCCGATGGAGGCGACGACGTTCGTCACGCTCCACAAGAGCGGACCGCTGGACGACGACCTCGCGCGACTCCGCGCCGACGCCGGGGAGCGCCACCTGCTGGTGCTTCCGCGGCCCTACGACTGGATGCCGGGCGACGTGGCCGCGCACCTGATCGAGGCGGGCGCGGACCCCGACGCGACCGCGCTCGTGCTCGAGAAGCTGACGCACGACGACGAGACCGTCACGCGATCGTCGCTCGGCGCGCTGGCGGCGGAGGCGGGCGGCGACGGCCCCGAGGACAGCCGCTTTTCGGACCTTTCCGTGCTGGCCGTGCGCCGCCCCTGAACGTCGCCACATCGGCTTTCGCGGACCGGCGAACCGTGCCCGTCGCGGACGATTTATGTCCCTGCCGGCGAAGGGACGGGCATGAACGGCTTCGTGCTCGGGGGCACCGCCTCGGGCGTCGGCAAGACGGTCGCGACGCTGGCGACGCTCCGGGCACTCGACGCGGCCGGGTACGATCCCGCGGCAGCGAAGGCCGGCCCGGACTTCATCGACCCGAGCCACCACGCCGCGGTCGCGGAGGCGCCCTCGCGCACGCTCGACACGTGGATGCAGGGGGTCGACGGCGTCCGGCGAAACGCCCGCAGCGCCGCGGGCGACACCCTCGTCGTCGAGGGGATGATGGGACTCTACGACGGGAGCGCCACCTCCACCGCGGCGACCGCCGCGGCGCTGGACGTGCCGGTCGTGCTCGTGGTCGACGCGGGCGCCGGCATGCAGAGCGTCGGCGCGACGGCGCTCGGGTTCCGGGAGTACGCCGCACGCGCCGATCTCCCGGAAGACGTCCGCGAGGCGGTCGACGACCCCCGCGTCGAGGTCGCGGGCGTCATCGCCCAGCAGGCCCACGGCGGCCGCCATGAGGCGGGAATCCGCGACGCGCTCCCCGACGGAATTCGGTATCTGGGCCGCGTGCCGCCGACCGAGGGACTGGAGATCCCCGACAGACACCTCGGCCTCCACATGGGCGAGGAGTCGCCGGTGTCGGACGAGGCGCTCGCGGAGGCGGCGGCACACCTCGACGCAGACGCGCTCGCGGACGTGGCGGAACCGGTCGCGGCGCCGAACCGACCGGACCGCTCCGGCCTGCCGAACGAGGCGCCGGACGACGACCGCCCGACCGTCGCCGTCGCGCAGGACGACGCGTTCCGGTTCTGCTACCCGGCGACGCGCGAACGGCTGGCGGACCTCGCGGACGTGACGACGTTCGCGCCGATCGCGGGCGACGGCCTCCCCGCGTGCGACGCGGTGTACCTGCCCGGCGGTTACCCGGAACTCCACGCCGCCGAGGTGGCGGACTCGCCGGCGCTGTCGACGCTCGCCGAACGCGCGCCGGAGGGGCTGCCGGTGCTCGGCGAGTGCGGCGGTCTGATGGCGCTCTCGGAGACGCTGACGACCGCCGACGGCGAGACGCACGCGATGGCGGGCGTGTTGCCGGGCGAGGTGACGATGCGTGACCGGTATCAGGCGCTCGACCACGTCGAACTCCGCGCGCGGGCAGACGGCCCGACCGCGAACGCGGGCGAGACGCACCGGGGCCACGAGTTCCACTACTCCTCGCACGCGCTCGGGAAGCCGGACGCCGACCTCGATCCGACGACCGACGCCCGGTTCGCCTTCGACGTGGAGCGCGGCGAGGGCATCGACGGCGACCGCGACGGCCTGACCGAGTACCGGACGGTCGGGACCTACGCGCACAGACACGCCGCGAGCGGTGCGTTCGACCGGTTGGTCGAGGCGGCCGCGGCGTTCGCGCGGCGGTAGCGCGAGCGCAGGGCGCACCCGGAAGCCGCGCGCGGGAGCGGTTTCGGACCCGGCGACCGCGCCCGGATCCGGAACCACTTCATCCGGCGACCGTCTTCGACGGAGCCGTGTCGGGGGAGGCGAACGGCGACGCGGACGATGAGGACGCGGCGAGCCGTGAGGCCGAGGAGACGGCTGGTGCCGGCGAGAGCGACGAGCGCGGCAACCGCGGCGAGCCCGACGACCACGGCGAGTCCGTCGTCGACGCCCTGTTCTCGGTGACCGGCGGCGCCGCCGTCGTGGTCACGGGGACGCTCGCGGGCATGGCGTTGGAGCTGTCCGGTCGCGGCCTGTTCACGCGCGCGTTCTCCCCGGACGAGTACGGCCTCTTCTCGCTCGCGTTCACCGTCGCCTCCATCCTCGCGGTCGTCGCGACGCTCGGGCTCAGAAACGGCGTCACCAGACAGGTCGCGTACCACGGCGCCGGCGGGGCGGAGGGGGCGGACGGGTCCGCGGAGGGCTCAAAAAGCGGCTCCGCCGGCCGACCCGCGCCCGACGAGACGGCGCTCACGCCCGCGAGCATCGTCACGTGGGGGCTCGCCGCGGCGGTCGTCGCGAGCCTCGCCGTCTGCGCGGGCCTGTTCGCGCTGGCGGAACCGCTCGCGTCGCTGTTCGGCCATCCCGAGTACGCGCTGGCGTTCCGCGTCGCCGCGGTCTCCATCCCGGGGCTCGCAGTCGTCCGCGTCTGCACCGCGGTGTTCCGTGGCTTCGGGCGGACCCGCGAGCGCGTGGCGTTTCAGGAGCTGCTGCAGAAGGGCGCGCTCCCCGCGATCCTCGCGGCCGTCGTCTGGGCCGAGTGGGGGCTCATCGCGGCGCTGCTCGCGTTCCCCGCCTCGCTGGCGCTGACCGCGGTCGCGTACCTGCTCTACACCGTCCGCGCGGACCCCGGGGGGTTCCGCGGGGCCGCGGTCGCGTCGCTGCGGCGGCCGCGCGAGGGGTACGCGCTGCTGGCGTTCTCGTTCCCGCTGCTGTTCGCGTCGCTTTTGATCCAGATCATGTCGTGGACCGACATCCTGATGCTCGGCTACTTCAAGACGGCCGCGGCGGTCGGCATCTACGACGGCGTGCGCCCGCTGGTGCGGACCATCTCGATCATCTGGGGCTCGATGATCTTCCTCTACACGCCCGCAGTCTCGGAGTTCGCGGCCGAGGGGTCGGGCGAGGCGGTCAGGCGCGTCTACTTCGCGCTGACGAAGTGGTTCGCGTCCGTGACGTTCCCGGTCGCGACGACGTTCCTCCTCTTCCCGGAGGTCGTGCTGGGAGCGGTCTTCGGCCCGGAGTACCGCGCCGGCGCGCTCGCGCTTCGGGTGCTCGCGGTCGCCTATTTCCTCGGCAACGTGATGGGGCCGAACGGCGCGACGCTGACCGCCCTCGGCTACACGCGGGCGGTGATGTGGGCGAACCTCGTCGCGGCCGTCGGGAACGTCGCGCTCAACGTCTGGCTCATTCCCCCGCACGGCATCGTGGGCGCCGCGGTGGCGACGGCGGTCGCGCTCGTCGTCCGGAACGCCATCCGCGTCGTGTTGGTCTACCGCTTCTCCGGCGCGCACTCGCTGCGCGCGCCGATGCTCGTCCCGATGGGGATCACGGTCGCGGCCGCGGTCCTCGCCGCGCGGGCGGCCGGGGACGCGGTCGCCTCGCCCCTCGGGCTGGTGCCGTTCCTCGCGGGGCTGTTCGCCGTCTACTACGGCGCGATGGTCGGCCTCGGCTACGCGGAGCCGGCGGACCGAGAACTGCTCGCGCGCGTTCGCGGTCGGCTGACGCGGCGGTGACGTCGTGCGCGGGCCGGCCGGTCGGAGGCAGAGGGCGACGGCGGGAGCCGGCAAGCGGAGCGGCGTGGAGGTAGACCTTTGGTCGGCGAACCGCTTGGACGGATCATGCTTCACGCCGAAGGCCCCCTGCTCACGATCGACGTGGGCGAGCGAACGGCGACCCGGACCGACATCGACGACCTCCTCGCGGAGTTCGTGGGCGGTCGCGCGGTCGCGACGGCGCTCGCGCACGACCGCATCCCGTTCGACGCCGACCCGTTCGGCCCGGAGAACCGCGCGTACCTCGCGACCGGCCCGCTCCAGCAGTCGGGGATGTCGTTCACCGGTCGGATGTCGATGACCGGGCTCTCGCCGCTGACCGACGGGCTCGTCTCGACGAACGCCGGCGGCTACCTCTCCCGGGAGTTCTCGGGCGCGGACCTGTCGGTGCTGGAGGTCGTCGGCGCCAGCGACGAACTCCTGATCGCGCACGTCACCGACGAGGGCGTCGAGTTCGAGGAGGTTCCCGAACTGGCGGGCGCCGAGGTCCCCGCGGTGTCCGACCACGTCGCGGAGACGCGCGACCTCGGCCCGGAGAACTGCATCGCCATCGGTCCCGCGGGCGAGAACCGCGTCCGGTTCGCGTCCGTGATGACCTACGACTCGCGGGCGTTCGGCCGCGGCGGCCTCGGGGCGGTGCTCGGGTCGAAGAACCTCAAGGCCGTGACCTTCGAGGGCGACGCGGAGCCCGACGTGGAGATCCCGAACCCGCCGGAGATGGACGTCCACCGCGAGGCGGCCACGTCGGACGACCGCATGAAGCGGCAGGGGACGACCGGCGGCACGGAGTTCATCAACGAGAACTTCTCGCTCCCGACCCGCTACTTCTCGGAGTACGAGTTCGAGCACGCGGCCGGCATCGGCGGCGACGCCGTCGAGGAGAAGAAGTACAAGAAGGGGGCCTGCTCGGCGTGCGCGTACGCCTGCAAGCTCCCCACCCGCGACGAGGCGGAGGGCGTCGAGACGGAGGGGCCGGAGTTCGAAACCGTCTACGCGTTCGGCTCCAACCAGGGCGTCGGCGACATCGTCGACGTGATGAAGGCCAACGAGCTCTGTGACGTCCTCGGGATGGACACCATCTCCGCGGGCGTCACCGTCGCCGCCTACCTCGCCAGCGAGGACGAGTTCGGCAACGCGGAGCTCGCCCGCGAGATAACCGAGAAGATCGCTCACCGCGAGGGGATCGGCGACGACCTCGCGGAGGGTGTCCACCGCGTCCACGACCAGTTGGGCGTCGGCGACTACACGGTCAAGGGGATGGAGTTCGCGGCCCACGACGGCCGCGTCCTGCACGGGCAGGGGCTCTCCTACGCGGTCGCGAACCGCGGCGGCGACCACATGTACGCCGGGATGCTCTCCCCGGAGTACGCCGGCGAGATCGACCCCGAGGGGACGCTCGGCAAGTCGGAGCTCCTCGTCGAGAAGGAGAACCGCAACGCCGTCCGCGACTCCGCCGTCGTCTGCGCGTTCGGCGGCGACTACGTCACCGACGACCGGCTCGCGCAACTGCTCGACGCGCCCTACGAGGCCCTCCTCGAACTCGGCGCGCGGACGATCGAGCGTGAGCGTCACTTCAACAACAAGCGCGGGAAGGACGCGAGCGACGACGGCCTCCCGTACGACCTGCCGGACCTGGACGCCGCGATCCGCGAGTACTACGAGGAACGGGGCCTCCGCGAGGACGGCACGCTCCCCGACGAGCGCGTGGAGCCGGTCGCCGCGGACCTCGGCCCCGGCGGCGCGGGCGGTTCGGGCGCGTCTCCCGCGGACGATTAACGACCGCCGACACCCGACTTTTCTCCCGCTACAGTTCGCGCCAGAGCCCGTCCGCGTAGCGGTCGCCGCGGTCGCAAAGCATCGTGACGACGGTGTCGTCGCCGTCGAGAACCCCTTCCGCCGCGAGCTCCCGAATCAGCGCGACGTTGCCGCCGCTGGAGGGGCCGACCGCGAAGGCGCCGCGCCCGTGGCCCGCCGCGTCGCTGTCAACTCGCAGGTGTTCGCGGACGGCTTCGGGGTCGTGCCGACCGGGGTCGTGGACCGTCACGTCGCGGTCGGCGTACCGCTCGCGGAGCCAGCGGGCCGCCTTGTGCGCCTCGTCGGTCCGCAGGTAGCGCACGTCGTCGAGCCGCTCCGTCTCGTAGGCCGCGCGGTAGGGATGGTCGCCGGTGCGGAGGTAGCGCAGTCCCTCGATGTCCGTCGTGTCGGCGGCGGGCTCGTAGCCGACTACCGTCGCGTCGTCGTCCAGCGCGCGGGCCACGCCCGACACCGTCCCGCCGGTCCCGACGCCCGTGACGAACGCCGTGACCGCACCGTCGGTCTGGCTGCGGATCTCCGCGCCGGTCGTGCGCTCGTGGACCGCGGGGTTCGCGGGGTTGTCGTACTGGTTCGGCCAGTGGTAGTCGCCGCTCGCGACCAGTTCCTCCACGCGGTCGATGATCGCGTCGTAGGTCGTGTCCGCGGGAACGGACCGGATCTCGGCGCCCGCCTCGCGGATGGCGCGGCGCTTGCCCGCACCGGCGTCCGCCTTCGTGACGATCTCCACGTCGTAGCCCCGGGCGCCGCCAACCCGCGCGAGGGCGGCGCCGGTGTTGCCGCTGGAGGGCTCCAGCACGGCCGGGTTCGCGTCCGCCCCCGCGTCCCGGTCGAGGACCCCGCGCTCCTCCGCGCGGTCCAGCATCGCGGCCGCGATCCGGGTCTTGACCGACCCGCCGCCGAACGCCGCGCCCGCGAGGTTGAACCACTCGACCTTGGCCAGCACCGTCGGCGCGACCCCCAGATCGAGTTCCACGAGCGGCGTCTCGAACAGCGTCGACTCGTCGACCGCGGGCGTCGCGGGCGCGTCCTCGGGCATGCGTGGCTCCACCGGCGCGGACCACTTCAACGCGCCGGCCGTGGCGGCCCCGGACGCCGTCGGTCGACCCGCCGCCCCGGATCCACGACTCCGCGTGTCACGGAAGAATAAGGTCCCGGACGCCGTGGTCAGTCCATGGAGACCAAGCGCTTCCTGTTCGTGTCGGCCGACGCCGCGCTGATCACCGACCTCGCGTGGCAGGTCCACCGCGAGGGCCACGACGTGAAGTACTACATCGAGGCCGAAAGCGACCGGGAGATCGGCGACGGGTTCGTCCCGAAGACCGACGACTGGGAGGGGGACGTCGACTGGGCCGACGTGGTCGTCTTCGACGACATCTGGGTCGGGTCGGACATCGGCACGGGCGAACTCGCGGAGGAACTCCGCGACCGAGGGACGGCCGTCGTCGGCGGCACGCGGAACACCGACCGGCTCGAGGAGGACCGCGGCTACGCGATGGAGGTCCTCGAAGAGCACGGCGTCAACACCGTCGAACACCACGTCTTCGAGGACTTCGACGAGGGGATCGGGCACGTACAGGAGAACCCGGCGCCGTACGTCATCAAGCCGCTCGGGGAGGTCCAGAACGTCAAGCGGCTGCTGTACGTCGGCAACGAGGACGACGGGAGCGACGTGGTCGACGTGCTCCGGGCCTACAAGAAGGCGTGGGGCCACCGGATGAAGGGATTCCAGCTCCAGCGGAAGGTGGAGGGCGTCGAAGTCGCCATCTGCGGGTTCTTCGACGGGAACGAGTTCATCGATCGCGTGAACTTCAACTTCGAGCACAAGAAACTGTTCCCGGGCAACATCGGCCCCTCGACTGGCGAGATGGGGACGTCGATGTTCTGGGCCGGACAGAACGAACTGTTCGAGAAAACCCTGGGCAAACTGGAGGGCTGGCTCGCGAACGAGGGATACGTCGGCAGCATCGACATCAACTGCATCGTCAACGGGACCGGCATCTACCCGCTGGAGTTCACGCCCCGGTTCGGCTACCCGACTATCGCGTTACAGGAGGAGTCTCTCGAGTCGTCGACGGGCGAGTTCTTCTACGACCTCGCGCACGGCAACGACCCCACCCCCGAGGTACACAGGGGCTACCAGATCGGCGTGCGGGTCGTCCTGCCGCCGTTCCCGTTCGACGACGAGAAGACGTACGACGAGAACTCCCGGAACGCGGCCGTGGTGTTCGAGACGGAGAGCCGCGAGGGGATCCACCTCGAGGACGCCAAGAAGGTCGACGGTCAGTGGCGCGTCGCCGGCGACAACGGGATGCCCATCGTCGTGACCGGCAAGGGCGACACGATGGGGGCGGCGCGCGAGCAGGCGTACGGCCGCATCGACGAGGTCCTGATGCCCAACATGTACTACCGGGACGACATCGGGGAGCGGTGGATCGACGGCGACGGCGACCGCCTGCAGGCGTGGGGCTACCTCGGGCCGACGGACGAGTAGCGACGACGCTGGGTGCCGCCGCCCGAACGGGCTCGTCAGATCCCCCAGCCGACCGCGATACCGACCGTCGCGACGACGGCCAACAGGAGCTGTAACGGTCCTCCGACCTTCAGGAAATCGGTGAACCTGTAGCCGCCCGGACCGTACACCATCAGGTTCGTCTGATAGCCGACCGGCGTCATAAACGACGTGGCGGACGCGAACATCACCGCGAGCAGGAACGCGAACTCGTTCGCGCCGAGTCGGGCAGCCGCGTCGACGCCGACCGGGATCATCAGCACCGCGGTCGCCACCGGCGTGATGACGCTCGCGAGCAGGCCGGCGACGAGGTAGAGGACGAACAGGACGCCGATCAGGGGGAGGACACCGTCGAGGGCCACGAGCGACTCCGCGATGACGGCCGCGCCGCCGGTCGACTCCAGCGCGATACCGAGCGGGATGACGCCCGCGAGGAGAAAGATGACGTTCCACGACACCGCGTCGTAGGCGTCCGCGGTCGTCAGGCAGCCGGTGACGACCATCGCGACCACGCCGGCGAGCGCGGCGATAACGATGGGGAGCAGGTCGAGCGCTGCGACGGCGACGACGGTCGCGAGGATCCCCAGCGCGACCGGCGTCTTCGGCGACAACGGCGCGATATCGGCGGTATCCGCCGCCGCGATCTCCTCGATAGCGCGTTCGTCGGCGACCACGAGCTCGCCCGTTTCCGCGAAGTAACCGATCGCGGCCGGCGTCGTCCGCACCAACAGGAGGTCGCCGGTGCGAAGGGTCAGGTCGGCAAGGTCGGTCCTGATCAGCTCCCCCTCGCGACGCACGGCGAGCACACTGGTCTCGTGGTACTCGTGGAGTCCGGTCTCGGCTATCGTCTCGCCCACGTATCGGGACCGCTCCGGGACGACCGCTTTCGCCAGCGCCCCCTCCGTAGCGGCCGCTTCGAAGGTGTCTTCGGTCACGGCGCTGCTGGCGCGCTGTCCGAGTCCCGTCGCCTCGCGGAACCGGTTGACCGCTTGGAGGCTCCCGTGGACGACGAGGGCGTCACCCGCCTCGATGACTCGGTCCGAGTGGGGGCCGGCGTAGGCGTCGCCCCCTCGGCGCGCCTGAAGGATCCGCACGTCTGGGTGGGCCGCATCGAACGCTTCGACCGACTCCCCCACAGCGCTGGAGTCCGGGCGCACTTGCATGAACGTCAGGTAGTCATCCAAGTCGAACTCGGAGACGGGATCGCTGTCGGGCGGGACGCGGGCGGGCGTCAGCCGCCATCCGACCGTCAGGAGGTACGCCAACCCGACCGCGAGCAGCACGGCACCGAGGCCGGAGAACTCGAACATCCCGATCCCATCGCGGCCGTCGATCAGCAGGCGAGCGAAATCACTGGCGAGGATGTTCGTGGACGTCCCGATCAGGGTGAGCGTGCCGCCGAGGATCGCGGCGTACGAGAGCGGGAGCAGAAGCTTCGAGGGGCTCATCTTCGAGTCCTCGGCGAGGCCGGTGACCATCGGGATGAACACCGCGACGACGGGGGTGTTGTTCACGAACCCTGCGATCGGGCCAGTTGTACAGACAGTGGCGACGAGGGCGCGGAACTCCGACCCGCCGGTGAAATCGGCGAGAATGACGCCGAGACGCTCGACGATGCCCGTGTTCTGTACGCCGGCACTGAGCATGTACATCGCGATGATGGTCACCGTCGCGGGGTTCGCGAACCCGGAGATGGCGTCGCGCGTCCCGACGCCCGTCCACGGTTCGAGGACGACCAGCGCGGCGACGACCGAGATCGCCGTGACGTCGTTGGGGACGACCTCCGTGACGAACGCCACGAGCACCGCGAGGATGAGGAGAAACACGACCGCGACGCTCGATACCTCGAAAACCGGCATATCCGTCCCGACTCGGGTCGCACTCTTCACTGTTTCCCTGCATCGTTCGCGGCGGCAAATACGTGCCACCGGTGGCGGGCGGTCCGCGGGACGTGCTGCCGGAAGCCCCATCTTTAATCCCCTCTCCACGAGTTAGCGGACAGACATGTCCACGCGGACGGTTCGCGGTACGGTTGGTGGGATGGCCGATCGAGCGAATCCGGCGTTCGCGGTCGCGGCGGTGGCCGTGCCGCTGGCGGCGCTCGGCTACGCGCTGACGGTCGCGTCGCTGCAGGCGCACACGTACGTGCACGTCATGGCGGGGGTGCTCTGGACGGGCTTCGACCTGTTCATCGGCGCGGTGCTCGGACCGGTCGTGGGCGGGCTCGACGACGAGACGAGCGCCGCGGTGTTCCAGCGGCTCACGCCCAAGACGGCGTTCCTGCTGCCGGCGCTGGCGGTGACGACCATCGCGGGCGGCATCACGCTCGCGCTCCGGCTGAACCTGTTCCCGAACGCGGAGCCGTGGCTGGCGCTGTTCACGGCCGCGAACCTCGTGCCCATCCTGCTGCTGCTCGGCTGGCGGCTGGACGCGTGGGGCGACCGGCGGTGGCAGGTCCCGTTCGCGCTGGTGACGGTCGGCTCGCTGGCCTGGGTCGCGACGACCGTGGGGGACCTGCAGGCGACGACGCCCGCGATCATGGTCGCGCTCGCGCTCGTGACGGTGCTGTCCGTGCAGGGGTTCGGCTTCCTCCTGCCCGGCGAACTCCGGATGTACGCGGAGATGACCTCGCCGGAGCCCGACGCCTCCGTCATCGCCGCGGTCGGCCGACAGAACGCCAAGCTCGGCGGCGTCCAGGGGCTCGTGCAGCTGCTCCTGATCCTCGACATGGTCTACCTGCGCTACGGCGGGTTCTGACGCGCCCGAGATTCCGTCTCCTCGCCGCCCCCGACAGAAGCCCCGCCGACAGAAACGCGACTTACGCCGGCCGCGTCCCGACGCGCGCCACGCGGTCGTCCTCGCGGTCGACGCGCTCGGGGTGGATCGTCGCGGCCAGCGCCTCCAGCGTGTCGACGACGCGGTGGCTGTGTCTGTTCATGTAGGCGGTGCCGTCCATCGCGTAGACGCGTCCCTCGCGCGCGGCGGCGAGGTCCGAGAACCCCTCGCGGGCGCGGAGGTCTTCGACCGCACGCTCGGCGCCCGCGCGGTCGTAGCCGCAAGGCGCGACGACGACGACCTTCGGGTCGTACGCGCGCACGTCGGCCCAGTCGAGTGTCTCCGAGCGCCGGCCGGCCTCGGCGAGGCCGGCCTCGCCGCCAGCGGTCTCCACGAGTTCCGGGACCCACAGCCCGCCGTGTCGAAGCGGGTCGGTCCAGTCGAAGGCGGCGACGCGCGGACGCTCGCGGTCGGGCACGTCCGCGACCGCCTCGCGCACGCGGTCGATCCGCGCGTCGAGGTCGGCGCGGAGGTCGCGGGCGGCCGCCTCCCGGCCCACCGCGCGCCCGATGCGCGCCACGTTGTCGAGCACGTCGCCGAGGTCGTCGGCGTGGACGTCCAGCACCTCGCAGTCGAGGTCCAGCCGCTCGACCGCCTCGCGGGCGAGGCCGGCGTCGAGCGCGCAGACCGCGCAGACGCCCTGCGTGAGCACCGCGTCGGGGTCGGCCGCGGCGAGCGTCTCGCCGTCGAGGTAATACGTGTCGTCGAAGGCGGCGATGCGGTCCACCTCGGCGGGGTCGCGGTCGAGTTCCCGAACGAGGCCCGTGAGCGTCGGGCGGTCCGCGACCTCGGGCGGGTGGTCGCACTGGTGGGAGACGGCCGCGGGCGTGGCCCCGAGTTCCGCGGCCACCTCGGTCGCGGACGGGAACAGCGAGACGACGGTCATGCGTCCGGGTTCGCGGGCGGCCCCGTTAACGTTTCGCGGTCGCGGCCCGTGAGAGGGCCGTCTCGGGAGGGCGCCGCCCGTGAGGGATTACCAACAGACATTAGACGGCTTCGCAAATATTAAACTACGGCATATCGAAGGTCCGTCCGATGACTCAACGCGTCGCGACCACGCCGGGGCTGTTCCCGCTCCCGGACTGGGCGAAAGAGAGACTCTCCGACCTGAAGGGCCACCAGAAGGGCGACCTCCTGAGCGGCGACGAGGGCGAGGACGTCGTCGCCGCGTACGACGAGGTCCGCGCCGAATTCGTCGCCGATCAGCTCGACGCCGGCCTCGACCGCGTCGTCGAGGGGCAGGGCCGCTGGGACGACATGATCGCGCACCCGCTGACCGTCTCCGACGCGGTGGAGACCGGCGGCATCGTGCGCTACTACGACAACAACAACTTCTACCGCGACCCCCGGGTAACCGAGGAGCTCTCCTTCTCGGGCGACGTCGCGGGCGAACTGGAGGCCGCCGCGGACGTGCTCGGCGGCGAGGCGCCGCTGCAGGCGACCCTCCCCGGCCCGTACTCGCTCGCGGATCTGGCGACCGACGAGCAGTACGGCGACGCGGAGACGTTCCTCGCGGCGGTCGCGGAGTTCCTCGCCGGCGAGGTGGAGGCGCTCCCCGACCACGAGACGCTGTTCCTGCTGGAGCCGTCGCTCGTCGAGAACCCGCCCGAAGACGGCCTCGACGCCGCCGCCAGCGAGGCGATCGACGCGGTCGCGGCCGCGACCGACGCGGAGGTCGTCGTCCACACCTACTGGGGCGCGCTCGACGAGAAGACGTACGCGCACCTGATGGACGCCGACGTGGACGCGCTCGGCCTCGACCTCGTGGCGGGCGACCGCGAGGACACGGTCTACAACGTCCAGGAGTACGGCACGACCGAGTCGGTCGCGCTCGGGCTGGTCGACGGACAGAACACGCTCGTCGAGGACCCCGAGACGGTCGCCGAGCGCGTCGAATGGTTCGAGTCGCAGGTGCCCGTCTCCGGGTTCGAGACGACGTACCTCACCTCGAACACGGAGCTGTTCTACCTGCCGGAGAACAAGTACAAGGCGAAGATCGAGGCGCTCGCCGCCGCCACGGAGGTGCTCGAGTAATGGTCAGAAATCCCGACGCGAACCGCACGCAGTTCCGCCCGAACGACCACCCGAACGACTCGTTCCTGCTGACGACGGTCGTCGGCTCCTACCCGAAGCCCAAGTGGCTCAACCGGGCCGACGAACTCGTCGAGGACGACGAGTCGAAGTTCGACGCCGCGGACCTGGAGGAGGCCCACGACGACGCCTGCCGGCTCATCACGCACGAGCACGAGCGCGCCGGCCTCGACACGGTCGTCGACGGCGAGATGCGCCGCAACGAGATGGTGGAGTTCTTCGCCCACCGCATCGACGGCTACGAGTTCAACGGCCCGGTGAAGGTGTGGGGCCACAACTACTTCGACAAGCCCTCCGTCGTCGAGGAGGTCACCTACGACGAGCCGTGGCTGGTCGACGAGTTCGAGTTCACCTCGAACGTGGCCCAGCGTCCCGTCAAAGTCCCCATCACGGGCCCGTACACGCTCGGCTACTGGGCGTTCAACGAGGCGTACCCCTCCACCGAGGAGCTCGTCTACGACCTCGCGGACCTCGTCAACGAGGAGGTCGAGAAATTGGTCGAGGCGGGCGCCCGCTACATCCAGATCGACGAGCCGGCGCTGGCGACGACGCCGGAGGACCACGCCATCGTCGGCGAGGCGCTCGAACGCATCGTCTCGGGCATTCCCGACGACGTTCGCATCGGGCTCCACGTCTGTTACGGGGACTACTCGCGGATCTACCCCGAACTGAACGACTACCCCATCGACGAGTTCGACGTGGAGCTCTGCAACGGCGACTACGAGCAGATCCCCGTCTTCGAGGAGCCCGAGTTCGAACCGGACCTCGCGCTCGGCGTCGTCGACGCCCACACCGCGGAGGTCGAGCCGGTCGCGGAGATCAAGGAGAACATCCTGCAGGGGCTCCGCGTCGTGCCGCCGGAGAAGCTCACGATCTCCCCGGACTGCGGGCTGAAGCTCCTGCCCCGAGAGATCGCGTACGGCAAGACGGAGAACATGGTCACCGCCGTCCGCGAGGTCGAGGCCGAGATCGACGCCGGCGAGATCGACCTCGACGACCCGCTCGCGGGTTACTGAGCGCGGCGGGTGCCGCCCCTCGGGAGTGTCACGGGGGATCTGCGGAACCCTCACCGCTTAAGTGCGGTCGGCGGGAACGGTCGTCCGAGATGACACATCCATCCGAGGATACTCGAAGTCGGGACGCCCCGGCTGGTCGAGAAATTCGCGGTTCGAACTGACCCGACCGACGCGGACGCACTGCTTCTGGAGCCCGACGACGGCGACGCCTACCGGCTGGACCGCGCCGACGCGCGGCGGCTCCGCGACCGACTGGACGAGGCGCTGACCGAGCGCCGCGAGTTCCTCTACACGGCGGGCGAACACCGCGAGGACGGGAGCTACGCCGTGGCCCGGAGACACGCCGACTCCGCGGGCCACGAGAAGGTGTTCGACGGGTTCGCGGCCGTGGAGCGGCTCTACGAGCGCCTCCCCGGCCGGTTCGGCGCCGAGGAAGTCGAGCGCACGGGGCTGACCGGCGGCCGCCGCCACCTGGTCGTGCGCCACTTCCTCGAACACCCGGCGTTCGACTGTCGGCTCGCCGGCCGCCAGCCGCTGCGGGTCGAGAAATGCGGCACGGAACCGCCAGCCGACGGCTCCGAAGAGGAGGTGACGACTGCGGACTGACTGAGGGCCACCGCTGACGCGGAGAACCGCCGACTGACCACCGACCCGTTTCTGACCCATTCGCAAGTTCAAAGTCGCTGCCCGCCGAGTCTGCGGTATGGAACTCGACGACACGGACAGGGCGATCCTGCGGATCTTACAGGAGGACGCTCGCACTCCATTCTCCGAGATCGCGCGGCGGATCGACATGTCGAGCGCGACCGTCCACGACCGTGTCGGCCGGATGGAGGAGGCCGGGGTCATCGAGGGGTACCACGCGAAGGTGAACGCCAAGGCGGTCGGCTACGGCGTGTCCGCGCTCGTGGGGCTCCGCGTCGAGCAGGGGCGCGAGGAGGACGCCCTGGTGAAACTGCGCGACATCGAGGAGGTACAAGAGATCCACCTCACGACGGGGGAGTGGGACGTGATGCTTCGGGTCGTCGCCCCCGACACGGAGGAACTCCGCGAGCTCATGTTCGAGCGCGTCGCCAACATGGACGGTTTCTCGCGCTCGCAGACGATGATCATTCTCGGGACGGACTACGAGTCGGACGCGCTCCCGATCTGAGGCCCACGGGATCGCTCCCGGGCGACGCGGGCGACTGGACCGGAACCCTCAACTCGGGCGTGGCCCCACGCAAGGGTATGAGTAGCTGGGTCGAGCGGCGGTTCGGCGTGTCGCCCGCGCGGGCGTGGCTCGGCGGCGTTCTCGCGACGGTCGCGGCGCTCGTCGCCGGGTCGCTCGCGCTGCCGCGGCTCGTGTACGACCGTTTCCTCTGGCAGTACTTCTGGGGCCCCGTCGTCGCTGACGGCGAGGGCGCCTCGTGTGCAGTTCGGCGACCGGACGGCACCGTCGACCTGCTCGGGTCGGCGGGCTGTGCCGAGGCCGAGGCCGCGGGCGCGGTGACGGCGTACCCGGGTTACACGCTCGTCTCCGAGGTCGGCTACGTCGTCACCCTGCTGGTCGCGCTCGCGGGCGTCGTCCTCCTCCTCGACCGGCTGGAGATCGGCGGCGAGAAGCGGTTCTTCTACGCGCTGTTCCCGTTCATGCTGTTCGGCGGCGCGCTCCGCACGGTCGAGGACGCGGGCGTCGCCGCGACGCGCGCGGGCGCCGAGCCCCTGATCGCCTTCCCGTACAGCGCGCTGATCATCAGCCCCTTCATCTACTTCACCGTCTTCGCGTTCACCGTCGCGTGCGTCGTCGCCGCGGTCACGCTGGAACGACGGGGCGCCATCGACGACTACGCGAAGCCCCTGTTCGCGTCGGGCGCGACCGCGCTCGCCGCGAGCGTGGGCTACCTCGGCTACCTCGCCGCGACGACCGGCTACGTGGAGTTCTACCCGCAGGTGGCGGCGGTCGTCCTCCTCAGCGCGAGCCTCGCCGCGGCGGTCACGTGGGCCCTGATCGAGCGGTTCCAGCCGTCGATCAACGCCGGCACCGGCTTCGTCGGCTTCGTCGTCATCTGGGGCCACGCTGTCGACGGCACCGCCAACGTGGTCGGCCTCGACTACATGCCGCTTTTGACGGGCACGGGGAACCTCGTCCCCAAACACCCCGTCAACGCGGCCATCGTCGACCTGTTCGACGCCGCGTGGCCGTTCCTGCTGGTGAAGCTCGCGGCCGCGACGTTCGTGGTCTGGGTGTTCGAAGACGAGATGTTCACGGAGTCGCCGCGGTACACGGTGCTGCTCCTGACGACGGTCCTCGCGGTCGGACTCGGCCCCGGAACGCGGGACATGCTCCGGGCGACCTTCGGGGTCTGAGGGGCCGGTGCCGCCTGCTTGCGTAGCCGCCTTATACGTGGCCCGCGGACGGGGGCACATGAGCGACACACTGCTCGACCGTCACGGCGGCACCGCGCTGCGCGTCGCCGTCGTCTTCTTCGCCGCGCTCTCGGTCGCGGCCGCGTACGTCCGCGTTACCGAGTTCGGCCCCGAGGCCCTCCCGGACGCGGTCGTGAGCGTCTACATCGCCGCGCTGATCGTCTGGGGCGTCTTCCGCGAGGGACTCCGAACCACGCGCTTCCGGATCCTGCTGTACGTCGGCGTGATCGCGTGGGGCGCGACCGGACTGATCGGTGACCCGAGCGACGCCGTCTCCCTGATCCTGCTCGGCGGCGGCCTCCTCCTGCTCGGCCGGACGCTTTACCGGGAGTACAGCCGCAGGAACAGCCCCGTCTACGACCGCTGATCTGACGGCACCCCGACGTTTTCCGCCAGTTCAGAAGCCGGCCCGCTTGTGTGCCAGAAATCCGCCGAATGCGCCGGCGCCGGCGGGGTAGAACGCGCCCGCGCCGAAGATGCCCCACAGCAAGTCCGGGCCGGCGTTGCCGCCCGACGCCGCGACGCTCACGAGCGGGATGCCGATCAGGACGAGCGGCGCAACGCCGGTGAACTGCATCGCCGCCGCCCGCGCGCGGCGGAGGGGGCGGGAGGTGGAGACGCCCCGCGTCGCCAGCGCCCCCGAGACCGCGAAGGCGACCGCCGGAACGAGGAGCGGTAGGAGATGGATGCCGCCGGCCTGCAACAGCGGGTTCACGGTCGCGGCCGCGGTGCCAACACCGAGATCCATCGGGACCGACAGGGGGACGAACTGCGCGTTGAACAGGAGGTGACCGGCGCCCGCGACCGTCGAGACGCTCTCCGGGGCGAGGTTCTCGGCCACCTCGTAGCTGACGCCGTCGACGGTCACCGTGGCGCTCGCGAGGAGGTCCTCGTACCGCAGCGCGGCGACCGGGAGGAACGCGAGGTAGCTGGCCAGAAAAGCGGCGGCGCCGTAGAGCGCGCGCCGTCCGCCGGGATACCGGAGTTCCGTGCGTCTGGAGGCGGACATGTCTCTCCGGTCGGCGGTCGGCGGGAAAAGTGCGGAGGTTCCGGAAGTCGGTCCGCGGTGCGGTCGGAGTCGGACGACCCTCAGAACTGGTCGGCGACGGCGGCGACGACCGCGTTCTCGACCGCCTCGCGGGCGCCCGAGAGGAACTCGATCTTCCCCTCGCGGACGCCGGCGACCGAGATGTCGGCCTCGGGCGCGATCTCGGCGGCCTCGGCGGCGACCTCGCGGACGGAGACGTCCGCGGTCGTGCGGACGTACAGCTCGTCCATGCCGATGCCGACGGTGGCGTAGTCGCCCTCGCGGTTCCGGCGGTGCAGTTCGTCGAGGAGCAGCGGCGTCGGCGGGAAGTCGTACTTGTGGGTGTACGCCTCGGTGTCGAGCACGTCGAAGGTGACGTTGTCGACGTGCTCGGTCTCGAGGTTCGCCTCCGCAGTCTGCACCTCGGTCTCCAGTTTCTCGCGGAACTGCTCGGAGACGTGCGCGGCGAGGTCGCCGCCGTCCTCGAACAGGAGGTCGGTGACGAGTTCCCGCTTGTCCTGGTAGGACTGGTAGTACGCCTCCAGCGCGATGGCCTCGCGGAGCTCCGCGACGCGCTCGGCGTCGTAGCCGGCCTCGGCGGCCGCCTCGACGTAGGCGTCCGGCGTCTCCTCCCAGTAGCTCACCGCCGGGAGGTGCTCGAGGTCCCCGCGCACGTCCTCGTTGACGGCCGCCGCCAGCGAGGCGACGAGCGCGCCCGTCGAGAGCGAGCCGTCCACGTCGGCCAACTCGGGCGAGACGAGCGTGTCGACCGTCTCGCGCGTCTCGGGGTCGGCGACGGCCGCGTCGACGACCACGGCGTCGGCGTCGTACACGTCCAGCAGGCCGAGGCCGTCCTCGGACTCGACGGTCGAGCCGGTGCCGACGAGCAGGAACAGCGGGAGCTTCTCGTCGTGGCGGTCGCGGTCCTGCAGCATGCGCGTCGCGTCGTTGGTCGCCGCGTCCATGTCGTACACCGCGCCCTCCAGCGGGCGGCGGGTGAAGTAGTGGTAGACGGCGTCGCGCTTGGCGTGCTCCTCGCGGACCAGCGGGAGCGTCGCGCGCTCGACGGCCGCGCCGGCCACGTAGCCGTCCGCGGTCGCCGGGTGCCGGACGACGACCGGGCGCGACTCCAGCACCGCGCGCCGGATCGCCTCGGCCGCGTCGAGCAGGCCCTCCGAGAGCGCCGCGACCGTCTCGTCGTCGCCGAGCGGGTCGACGGCGTCGGGGCGGGCGCGGTCGGTGAGCGCGTCGGCGAGCCGCTGCTGGACGGCGGCGGCCTCGTCGCCTTCGAGCACCGCGAGCGCCTCGGTCTCGACCTGGATCTCGTCGTGGCGGAGTTCGACCTCGCCGTCGAGACGAACTACGTCGCCGAGTTCGACGCCGGGGTACGCCCGGACGCCCGGCTCGACGAACGCCGCGCAGTCGACGACGCCCGTGCGGTCGCGCACCTCGAAGACGGTCGGGCCGCCGGTCTGGCGGACGCTCACGACCTCGCCCTCGATCCGGACCTCGTCGCCGACGCGGTCACCGAGCGACTCGACGAGGACGTGCTCGGGAGCCGCCTCGGCCTCGGCCGGCACCTCGTGCGCGGTCTCGGCCGCTTCGGTCTCACCCTCCGTCGGCTCCTCCGCGGACGTCTCGGCGGCGGACTCGGACGGTTCCTCGTCCCGCTCGGCCTCTTCCTCGACGACTTCGGGCTCCTCGGCGTCGACCACGTCCGCGGCCTCGAACCCGGACTCCGCCCCTTCGGGCTCGGGGGATGCCGACGACTCGTCCTCGGCGGACGCTTCCTCGGCCGGTTCCGCTTCAGACACCGCAGTCTCCGGTTCCTTTTCCTCCTCGTCGGCCTCCTCGCCGGGGACGAACTCGGTGCCGTCCTCCTGCACGAGGTGGCCGCGGAAGTCGCGCTCCGCCTGGCGGATCGACCACGCGAGGTCGACGTTGCCGTTGTCGCGGACGTTCTTCACCTGCACGTAGACGGTGTCGCTCGGCTCCCAGTCCAGCGAGTCGAGGCGGCGGTCGAGTTCGGAACGGTGGAGCAGCCCGGTCACGCCGGGTGCCAGATCGACGAACACGCCGAAGTCGGCGTAGCCGTCGACGGTGCCGCGGTAGTAGCGTCCCGAGACCAGTTGGTGCGGGCTGTCCCCGCGGAACTCGAAGCCGACGTCCTCCTCGTGGGAGTCGCAAATGCGACCGTCCACGGAGGCGCCGCAGATGATACAGGATCCCATTTGGTGGATGGAGACCCTCCCGCCTAAAACGGTTGTCGAAAGCCGCTCGCGCCCGAACGGGCACGCGCCGCGACGGGGGGCGCGCGAGACCGCCCAGCCACCTGTGCCGGCGCGTTCGGATCAGCCGAGCGCGAGCAGCGGCGCGACCGCGCGGTAGGCGACGCCGTAGCCCACCAGCGCGGCCGGGAGCCCCGCCACCAGCGTCCGCGGCCACGTCGTCCCGTGGACGGTTCTGAGTCCGACGAGGAGCAGGCCGGTCGCGTACGCGCCGGCCGCGAGCCTGAGCGCGGGGACGGGCGGTCCCGCGAGCGCGAAGGGCGCGCTCGCGTACGCGACGACTTGCACCGTCTCGCTGACGCCGCCGCGCTCGCGGAAGCCGAGGCCGAGCCGTGCCAGTACGCCGGCCGCCGCGGGGTCAGCGGGCGGGGCGCGGCGCTCGAGGCTGGCGAGGACGGTCGAGACCGTCGCGACCGCGGCCGTGAGGTGGAGGCCGACCGGCGCCGCCAGCACCCCCGTCGCCAGCAGCGCGATCAGCACGGAGACGGCCATCGACTCCGTGATCCCCGGCACCGCACTGGGGTCGGCGGCCATCCACCCCGCGGCGTGCGCGAGCGCGACGACGACCGCGAACGTGAGCGCGGGCGCCTGGTCGCCCGGGCCGACGCCGTTTCTGAAGAATCGCCGCGGCCGGACCAGCACCTCCGCCCACGCGCGAGCAAGCGCCCGCGGCCCCCGAGCGCGGCCGCCCTGCGGGTCCTCGATCCAGGTGGTCACGGACGCCGTTAGGGGGACGGTCCATAACCCGGTTGCGGTTGCGTTTTTGTGACCGGCACGGTGGGGAGCCCGTCCGCGACCCCGACAGAAACGGTCCGCTCACGACCCCGACAGAAATGGTCCGCTCACGACCCCGACAGAAATGGTCCGCTCACGACCCCGACAGAAATGGTCCGCTCACGACCCCGACAGAAATGGTCCGCTCACGACCCCGACAGAAATGGTCCGCTCACAACCCCGACAGAAATGGCCCTCGCGTGAGAGGCGTCGCGGAGCGCCGCTACAGCTCGACGCGCTCGCCGCTCTCGTCGGAGCGCTCCACGGCGTCGAGGACGCGCTGGACCTCGTACGCCTCCGCGAAGGAGGGCGAGAACTCGCGTCCTTCCGCGACCGCCGAGAGGAACTCGTAGTTCTCGTGGACGAACGTGTGCTCCCAGCCGAGGACGTGGCCCGGCGGCCACCAGTGGTCGAGGTAGGGGTCCTCCTCGTCGGTGACCAGCACCGTCTCGTAGCCGCGGTCGCCCTCGCGGAGCACCTCCAGTTCGTTGAGCCGCTCCAGCGAGAAGCGCAGGCTCCCCTTCGATCCGTGGACCTCGACGGTGTGGTCGTTCTTGTGGCCGGTCGCCATCCGGGTCGCCTCCAGCGTCCCGACCGCGCCGCTCTCGTAGCGCACCTGCGCGGTGTAGGCGTCGTCGACGGTCACGTCGCGGTACTCCTCGATCCCGCCCGCGTCGTCGAAGACCGGGCGCTCGCCGACGAACGTCCGGAGCTGGCCGGACAGGCTCTCGATCGGGCCGGTCTCGTCCGCGACGAGGAAGTCCAGCAGGTCGACGGTGTGGGCGCCGAGGTCGCCGAGCGCGCCGGAGCCGGCCATGTCGGCGTCCATCCGCCACGCCCACGGCGCCTCCTCGTCCACGAGCCAGTCCTGCAGGTAGCGCCCGCGGACCTGCCTGATCTCGCCGAGGTCGCCGTTCGCGATCAGGTTCCGCGCGTGGCGGATCGCGGGGACGAACCGGTAGTTGAACGCGCAGCCGGCGGGCACGTCCGCGGCCGCGGCGGCGTCGCGCATCGCCGCGGCCTCCTCGAGGGTCGGCGCGAGCGGCTTCTCACAGAAGACCGGGATCCCGGCCTCCAGCGCCGCGATGGAGGGCTCCGCGTGGACGTGGTTCGGGCCGAGGTTGTAGAACACGTCGACCTCTTCCAGCGCGGCTTCCCAGTCGGTCTCCGTGTGGGCGAAACCGAACCGCTCCGCGGCGTCCGCGAGCGCCGCCTCGTTCCGGCCGATCAGGGTGTGGCGCTCGACCGCGGGCGCGTCGGGGAAGAACATGGGGAGCCGCGCCAGCGCGTTGGCGTGCGCCTTGCCCATGAACCGGTAGCCGAGGACGCCGACCTTCAGGGGTTCGTCGGGGGGAGTCTCGCTCATCGGGGATCACTCCGCCCAGTAGGCGTCGCCCGGCGTCGTCTCGAAGACGGCCCGCGAGAGCACGTCGACGGCCTTCTCGAGCCCCTCGCGCGAGGAGGTAAGGCTGTCCTCGTGCTCGATGGAGAGCGCGCCCTCGTAGCCGACCATCCGGAGCGTCGAGACCACGTCCTTCCAGTGCGCCTCGCCGTGCCCGTAGCCGATGGAGCGGAACAGCCAGGAGCGCTCCGGCTCGTTCGTGTAGTCGGCCGTGTCGAGGACGCCCTTCTCGCGCGCCTTCGACTCGTACACCTTCGTGTCCTTCGCGTGGACGTGGTGGATCGCGCCGCGCTCGCCGAGCAGGCGGATCGCCTCCGTCACGTCGATCCCCTGCCAGTAGAGGTGCGAGGGGTCGAAGTTCGCGCCGATCCGCTCGCTGGTCTCCGCGCGGAGCCGTAACATTCCCTCCGGCTCGTAGACGAGCATGTTGGGGTGCATCTCGATGGCGATGTCCACCGCGTGCTCCTCGGCGTGGGCCGCCAGGTCGCGCCAGTAGGGGATCGCGACCTCCTCCCACTGGTAGTCGAGCGCCTCCTTGTGCTCGGTCGGCCACGGTGCCGTGATCCAGTTCGGGGTCGAGTCCCCGGGTGCCCCCGCCGGCAGTCCGGAGAAGCAGGTGACCGTGTCCACGCCGAGCAGGTCCGCGAGTTCGACCGCCTCGCGCAGTTCGCGGTCGGCCTCGGCGGCGCGCTCCTCATCGGGGTGGAGCGGGTTGTTGTGCGTCGCCAGCGCGGAGATGCGCAGGTCGTGCTCCTCGACGGCCGCCAGCAGTTCTTCGCGCGCCTCGGAGCTCTCGAGGTGTCGCTCGCGGTCGAGGTGGTCCTCGCCGGGCCAGCCGCCGACGCCGAGTTCGACCGCGTCGACCCCGAGTTCCTCGAGGTACGCGAACGCCTCCTCGACGGACTGGTCGCCGAGCGGAACGGTGAGTACGCCGATATCCATGTGCGGCGCTTGTACTACGAACCGAATAAACCTTCAGGATGAGGTGACCGCCGGCGGCGATGAGCCAGGGCGTCGGTTCCGGCGTCAGTCCAGCCGCACGGCGCCGCCCTGCTCGGAGGAGCGGTAGATGCCGTCGATCACCTTCTGCACCGTCAGCGCCTGCTCGACGGTGTTGATCGTCGGCGCCTCGCCCTCGGCGACCGCCTCGAGGAAGACCCCCTGCTCGGTGGCGTGGGTGTCGTTCTCGCGCGTCTCGATCCGCTGGTCGGCGTGGTGGTGGCCGCCGCCGGTCCTCGACTCGAAGATCGTGAGGTCGTGGCTGTCGCGGTCGAACCGCGCGCCCGCGTCGCTCCCGCGGATCACGAACTCGTCGTTCGTCGGGCGGTTGGTCGCCCACGCGACTTCCAGCGAGACGGTGCGGCCGTCCGCGCCGCGGATGAACGCCGACGCGGAGTCGTCCACGTCGAACCCCTCCGGACCAGCGTCCTCGCCCCACATCTCGACGAACGTGTAGTCGTCGCGGCCGCCGAACGCCGAGCGGGTGACGCCCGAGACCTCGACGACCTCGGGGTAGTCGAGGAAGTAGAGCGCGAGGTCGATGGCGTGGACCCCGATGTCGATGAGCGAACCGCCGCCCGCGACGCCCTTCGACGTGAACCACGACCCGCGGCCGGGGATGCCGCGCCGGCGCACGTAGTTCGCCTCGACGTGGCGCACGTCGCCGAACCGGCCCTCCGCCTGCTCGTGTTTCAGGACTTGCACCGGCTCCGCGAAGCGATTGTTGAACCCGACCATGCAGAAGCCGTCGGCCTCGCGGGCGGCCTCGACGATGCGCTCTGCGCTCTCGAGGTCGTGCGCGAGGGGCTTCTCCAGCAGCACGTCGAGGCCCGCCTCGAGCGCCGAGAGCGCGTACTCCTCGTGGAACCGGTTCGGCGTCGTCACGAGGACGGCGTCCGCCTCGGCGTAGAGGTGTTCGGCCTCCTCGTACACCGGCGCGTCGAACGCCTCGGCGAACCGCGTGCGCGCGTCGGCGTCGATGTCCATGCCGCCGACGAGGTTCGCGCCCCGCTCCGCGAGTCGGTTCGCGTGGTGGTGGCCGATACCGCCGAGGCCGACGATGCCGACCCGAACGTCGTTGGGATCGTCCATGAGAACAGTTTTCACAACGATTGTTGTTAAGATTCACGTTCCGGCGGCGGGGTCGGGACGCCGGCGTGGCCGGAGCCGAAACCCGCCGGCCGGGGCCGGAGTCAGTCCAGCCCGTGGACGATGGCGTCCCCGGAGCCGGTGTCGAAGAGGTGGACGCGACTCCGGTCGAGCACGACGTCTATCTCGCCGTCCTCCTCGACCTCGACGTCCGGGTCGACGCTCATCAGCAGCTGGTCGCTGTCGCGCTCGTCGATGCGGAGCTCGGCATCCTGCGCGAGCTTGAGGTAGACGAACACCTCGTTGCCCATCGGTTCGAGCACGTCGGTCCACGCGTTGACGACCGCGGACGGGTCCTCGACCGACTCGACGCCGTCCGCGAGGTAGACGTCCTCGGGACGGATCCCGAGCGTCACCTCGTCGCCCACCGACACGTCGTAGGCGTCGGGGTCGAAGTCGACGGTGACGTGTTCGGCGTCGAAGCCGTCCGCGGTCACCTCGCCCTCGACGAAGTTCATCGACGGCGAGCCGATGAAGCCGGCGACGAACAGGTTCGTCGGCTCGTTGTAACAGACGAGCGGCGGGTCGATCTGCTGGAGCTGTCCGCTGTCGATGACCGCGATGCGGTCCGACATCGTCATCGCCTCGGCCTGGTCGTGGGTGACGTAGACGATCGTCGTGTCGAGTTCCTTGTGGAGCCGCTGGAGCTCCGTCCGCATGTGGACGCGGAGCTTCGCGTCGAGGTTCGCCAGCGGTTCGTCCATCAGGAACACGTCCGGGTTGCGCACGATGGCGCGCGCGATGGCGACGCGCTGGCGCTGACCGCCGGACATCTCCTCGGGCATCCGGTCCATCATCCCCTCCAACTGGACGATGTCCGCCGCCTCCTCGACGCGGCGGTCGATCTCCTCCTGGTCGTACTCGCGCAGGCGGAGCCCGAAGGAGATGTTGTCGTACACGTCCATGTGGGGGAACAGCGCGATGTTCTGGAACACCATCGAGATCCCCCGGTCCTTCGGGGGCAGGTCCGTCACGTCGCGCCCGCCGATCTCGATGGTCCCCTCGGTGGGCAGCGTCAGGCCCGCGATCGTCTCCATCGTGGTCGACTTCCCGCACCCCGATGGGCCGACGAAGGTGACGAATTCGCCGTCCTCGATGTCGAGGTTCATGTCGTCGACTGCCGTTACGTCCTCGTACCGCTTGGTGATGTGTTCGAGCGTTACGTTCGCCATGGTTACTCCTTCACCGCCCCCTGTGTCAGTCCGCTCACGATCTTCTCCTGTGCGACGACCACGAGGATGGCGACGGGGAGGACCCCGACGATGCTCGCGGCCGCCATGAGGTTGAACAGCACCTCGTACTGGCCCTGGTAGCGGAGGATTCCCTCCACGATGGGCGCCCAGCTATCGACGCGGCCGTCCGTCATCAACGAGGAGAAGAAGTACTCGTTGTACACGGAGATGAACGTCAACACGCCCGCGGTCGCTACGCCCGGCGCCGACAGCGGAACGATCACGCGGAACAGCGCACCAATGCGGGTCGTCCCCTCGACGCGGGCCGCGTCCTCCAGCCCGTCCGGTATCTGCGAGTAGAACGTCGTCAGGATGAAGATCGACAGCGGCAGGAACAGCGCCGAGAACGGGATCATCATCGCGAACGGGGTGTTGTACAGCGAGCCGTCCGACACCAGCGGGCGCAACACGTCGAAGTTCGTGTTGAACAGCCGGTTCAGCGGCACGAAGAACGACGCCGGCGGGAAGAAGGACACGATGAGGATAAGCAGCATCAGCGGGCCCTTCCCCTTGAACCGCAGGCGGCCGAACACGTAGCCGGCGAGGCTGGCGATCACCAACACGATCACCGTCGTCACCGTCGCGATGACGAAGCTGTTGAACATGTAGCGGTGGAACGCGACCGCCTCGAACATCTCTACGAACACGAGGAAGTTCGGCTCACCCCCGGGCAGCAGGAAGATGTTCTGGAGGTCGTTTCGCGGCGTCAGCGCCACCATCAGCAGCCAGTAGAACGGGAACAGCGTGGTGAGCAGGAAGAACCCGGTGGCGAGGTAGAACATCGCCTTGTACGCGATCTGCGGGTTCTCGATCGAGTTGGTGACCCACCGCTCGAAGGGACCGCGCTTGAGCCGCGGCTCCTCGTCGCCGACCGCGTCCGCGGCCGCCAGGTCGGGGTGCTGTTCGTCGGGCTGTCGGTCGTCGCTCATTTATGCGAACCCTCCCTCGGTCTCGCGGAAGCGCCACAGGTAGAACGCCACGAAGACGGCGATGACCACCGCGGTCATGAACGCCACCGTCGCCGCGGTCGCCCACCGGCGGGTCTGGTCGAGCGAGATGATCACCAGACACGTCAGCGACGGGACGGTCGAGCAGCCGACCGTCGCGTCGATGACGCCGTAGATGCGCATCGCGTCCATCGTCCGGAACAGCATCGCGACCAGCAGCGCCGGCATCACCAGCGGCAGCGTGATGTAGCGGAACCGCTGGAGCGTCGACGCGCCCGACACGCGGGCCACGTCGTAGAGGCTCCGGTCGACGCTCTGGAGCCCCGCGAGGATCAGCAGGGCCATGAACGCCGTCGTCTTCCAGATGTCCGCGACGAGGACGATGATGAACCCGTCGCTACTGCTGGCCAGCGGCGTCGACCCGAAGATCCCCAGCGACTGCATCCAGCCGGTCGCGAAGCCGATCGTCGGCTGGAACATCAGGTAGAAGATCATCGCCTGGATGACCACGGGGATCGCCCACGGGATGATGATCGCGACGCGGACCCAGCGCCGGCCACGGAAGTCCTGGTCCAGCACGAGCGCCTGTCCGAACCCGATCGTCGTCTCGAAGAGGACGCTCAAGATCGCGAACGCCAGCGTCACGAGCAGCGCCTGTCGGAAGAACGGCGTCCCCATAGTCACGAACGGGAACTCGCTCGTGAGCGCGATGTCGATGAACTCCCGCGGCAGCCCCGCGCTGCCGGTGAGCACGTCCGCGTAGTTCTCCGCGCCGACGAACTCCCCGAACGGGTTTCTCCCCGCCGTCTGGTCGGCGAGCAGGGAGAACCGGAACGTCGCCAGCAGCGGGTAGAACGCCACCAGCGCCAGCAGGAGAAACGCCGGGATCAGGAGGACGTAGGCGAACGCCTGCTCCCCGAGCATCTCCAGGCGGTTGAGCGGCCGGGCGAGGAGGCCGCGTACCCCGCCCGCCGACTGACTGTCTGTTGCCATGTGCGGCTCCGGTTATGCGTTGGACTCGCTCTCTTCGAGTTGGGTCGCGAGCTCTGCCATCGCGTCCTCCGGCGTCTTGTCGCCGGTGTACGCGTCGTGCACCTCCTGGTAGACGTACTGCGACTGCGTGGGCCAGATCTGCGTCACGGGCCGCGGGATGGCGCCCTCGGCGGAGACGGAGAGCGTCTCGAGGTACCGACCGATGGGACCGAGGTTGTCCGGGTCCGCGTTCTCCGTGACCGACGGGACCGGCGGGATGTTGCCGTTGAGCTCGAACAGCGTGAGCATCACGTTCTCGTTGGCGAACGCTTCCAGCACCTGCGTCGCCTGGTCCTTCTTCTGGGAGTAGGTGTTGAGAGTGAGGTGCCAGCCGCCGAGCGCGGCGCGCGAGCCGCCGAGCCCCTCGTAGTCGGACTCCGAGGCCTCGATACCGTACGGCATCGGCATCGTCCCGAGGTCCTCGCCGAACACGTCCTCGGCGCCGTTGATGACGACCGAGTACGGCCAGTTACGGTGGAAGATCGCGTTCCCGTTAGTGAACGGTTCGCGGGCGTCTTCCTCGGTGTACTGGACGATGTCGGTGTTGGTGATCTGCGGGTAGCCGTCGAGGGTGTTCTCCGCGTCGGGGCCGAGCATGAACGACCGCATCATACGGATGGTGTCGAGCACGGGCTCCTCCTCGACGGTGATCGGTCGGTCGCCGATCGGGCCGAAGAGGTTGTCGCGGCCGCCGAAGTAGGCGCCGCCGAAGGAGCTCATCGTCTCGTTGAACGTACAACAGGAGAGCCCCTCGTAGGCGTCGGCCTGCGTGGTGAACCCGTAGTCGTACTCCTCCTCGCCTCCGTGGTACTCCCAGACCTCGGCGACGACCTCGGCGAACTCCTGCCAGGACATCGGCTCGGTGGCCCAGTTCTCGCCTTCGGGGTCGAAGCCGGCCTCCTCGACGAGATCCTTCCGGTACTGCATCACCGGGTAGTCCGGGAACAGCGGCAGTCCGTAGAGGTCGCCCGTCTCCGGGTGCCGGGCGGTGTCGACGGACGCGCCGAGGTAGTCGCTCTCGACGTAATCGATCACGTCGTCCGACAGCGTCTCGGTGAGGTTGTCGAGGTGTTCACGGACGATGAACGGGATCGTCCACCCGCTGTCCATCATGAAGATGTCCGGCTCCGAGCGACCGGCGTCGAGCGCCTGCGAGTAGGACGCCTGCCGCGAGTCGGTCTCGAAGTCGCCCGGGAGCACCTCGATGGAGATCTCCTCGTCGAGCCCCGCCTCGTGGAGCGCCTCCTCGATGTCGTCGGAGATGTCCGCGAAGTCCTGGTCCGCGGAGATCTGCACGACGTTCTCGTCGTCGTCGCCGCCGCCACCGAGACAGCCGGCGACGCCGGCCGCGACTCCGGAAGCGCCCGCCGCCTGTACGAACCGGCGCCGAGAGACGCCACTCCGCTCGTCCGCACCGTGTGGGTCAGTATCAACCATTACAGTCTGTCCGATTAGGACGAACCCCCTATATAGCTTTGGGATGTGTTACTACAGCTGTTGTAACTTGTTCGCCGAGCGTCAGCGAGGACGCCGATCCACCGAGTCGTCGAAGATCGACGCCAGCCGTTCGTAGGTCTCCGAGGTAACCGCCTCGTGCGCGAGCCCGTAGACGCCGGCGACCTCGCGCGTCCGCGTCGCCGAAGCCATCGTGGTGAGCAGCCGCTGAACGTCGTCGGCGGCCGCGTACATCAACAACAGCTGAACGCCGTCGAAACAGAACCAGCCGCGGCCGGACTCGACGTGCTCCATCGCGCGGCTGTACCGCATGCTGAGTCCGGTGAGGTCGCTCGGGGCGACCGGCGACGTGGTCCACAGCGGCCCCTCGTAGGAAGGGGCGGAGCTCGTCAGCGGGATGTGCCCGCAGCGGCTCGGGTCCCCACCCTGCCGCTCGATCGTCTTCTCGACCCGAGCCGGAGCGTTCGGGGAGACGACGAGCAGGTTCCCGAACGCGGACGTGGGGAGACTCTCGATCACCGACGCCATGCTGCCCACCGAGACGAGCGTCTGTCGACCGGGATCGAGGTCGAGGGGTTCACTCGCGCTTCGCATCGCCGAACCCCCCCATGGTCCCGTCCGTCTCGGGTTCGTCACGTTCCTCTCCGCCAGTTCGCCCCATCCCGCCGCCCGCGTCGAACCCCGCAGACCCGTCGATCCGAACGAAGGGACGCGCGAAGTGCGTGACGCCGGCCGTCCCGAGCAGCGCGGCGAGGAGGCTCAGGGCTCGCCCCGGAACCTGCGTCTCGACGAGGAGCCCGACCCCGTAGCTGGCCGCCAGCGCGAAGAAGCCGGCCGAGAGCAGCACCATTCCCCGCGTGTACGCGACGTTCGTCGAGTACCGGACGACGGGGTACGCGAGCAGCGCGCCGACGGCGAGCAGCGCGCCCGTCTGTGCCGAGACGACGAGGGTCTCGACGTTCATACCCGTCTGTACCCCCCGAGCAGCAGGAATCCCTCGATGGCCGCCGCCACCGCGGCCCCGACCGCGAGCGTCGAGACGGCCAGGTCGTAGACGCCCGCGGTCCCGATCCCGACGATCGTCGGCACGTTCAGGGCGATGAATCCGACGAACACCACCGGAATCGGCCGCAACACGCGACCGAACGGGGAGCCGGCGAACCCCCGCGCCGCGATGACCGACAGCGGAAGGCCCGCGGCGAGAGCGAGCGTCGTCAAAAGCAGGAGCAGACGCGACAGCATGTTCCTCGACTGTGCGGTGCGACGACTTATAACGACCGGGAGTCCGCGGTGCGGCCGCCGGTCAGGTCCACCGGTCGAGGCCGGTCTGCACCTGCGCCTCTTCGATCCGCTCGAACCCGCGCTCGACCTCGTCGGCCGCGACGCCCCACTCCTCGACGACGTACCGGCGCGCCGCCTCGACGTCGGGGTCGATGTCGCGGTCGACGTCGTAGTCGTCGGTCGCCGGCGGGTTCAAGAACAGCTCGCGGACGGCGGCCGCGTTGGCGATCTCGGCGTCCCGCGCCTCCAGGACGCCCCACAGGTCGCCGTGTTCGCGGATCTCGGAGAGGGCGGTCTTCGGCCCGATCCCGGAAACGCCCTCGTTGAAGTCGGTCCCGCAGAGCATCGCGGCGTCGATCAGCTCCTCGCGCGTCAGCCCGAGGTCCTCGAGCGTCGCCGCCAGGTCCATCAGCTCCGGGTTCCCCTTGCTGGTGAGCTGTCTGAGCGTGCGCGGCGCGCCGAAAAGCAGCGTGTCGTAGTCCTCGCTGCCGGCGTAGTCGACGCGCTCGCTCGCGGCCATGTGGGCACACTGCGCCTCGCCCTCCGCGGGCGCCTCGACGTACGGCACGTCCAGCAGGTCGAACAGCTCCCGCGTCGTCGACTGGATCGTGTCGGTGAGCCGCTGCGTCCGCGCCTCCAGCCGGGCCGCCTCGACCGCGTCGCCGGCCGCCTCGGCCTCCGCCCGGCGCTCCTCGGCCGCCTCGCGCTTCTCGCGGCGCTCCGCGATCTCGTCGGCCTTCAGTTCGGTCACCGCGCCGTCGAAGACGAAGACCGGCGTCAGGTCGTGCTCGAAGAACTTCGGGAGCCCCTGCACGACGCCGACGAGGTTCGCCACCTCGGTGCCGTCGGCGGTCGTGTACACCTCGTCGCTGGTCCACTTCACCGTCGTCGTGAGGTAGCGGTAGAGCCAGTTGTGCGCGTCGACGGCGACGACGCTCCCCTCGATCTCCGCGAACTCGACCTCGCGGAGGCTCGCGAGCGAGCGCAGGTCTGCGTTTCCCATCGCCCCGACCGAGGGCGGCGGCGACCTTAAATCCGCAACTCCGGGGGTCGGGCGCCCGCGCCGCATTCCCCCGAACCGCCGTCGCCCAGGCGTTCGCGCAGGAAGGACCGCTCCGCGTCGGAAAGCCCCCCTCGCTTTCGGTAGCGCGCCAATCCCTCCCGGTAGCGGGCCGCTTCCTCGCGGTCGGCGGCGGGCGCCTCGACCGGCCGCTCGAGGACCAGTTCCGCGAGCCCGGTCTCCCTCCCGGTGAACGCGAACCCGGCCCGGTAGAGCGCCTCGTAGGCGAAGGGGTTGTTCACCGCGATGCGGACGCGCTCGAACCCGCGCTCCGCGGCCGGTCCCAGCAGGTCGCCCACGAGCCGCGGCCCGAGCCCCTCGCCGCGGAGCGCCGCGTGGACGGTGACGTACCGGAGCCGAAGCACCTCGGGGTCGGTCCGGTCGGCGTCGAATGCGATCGCCGCCGCCACGTCCGCGTCGAACGCGTCCGGGTCCATCCCCTCCGGGAGCTTCCGGCCCGGCTCCCACCCCGGCGCGGCGGCGCTCCCGTCGGCGGTTCGCAGGGCCGCCTTCCCGGTGGTCGTCATGACGAACTTGCCCGCGTAGCTGAACGCCCGGTAGTCGAGCCGGAGCGTCGGTTCGTCCTCGGGCCAGCCGAGGAGGTCGAACTCCATGCCGGATCGTCCGGCGCCGCTCCCTTTGAACCTTCCCGCGAACGCTTATGTCTCGGCCGCCGCCACCCTCCGGCATGCACGGGACCGGCGACGTGCGGTTCTTCGATCGGATCGCGCCGCTGTACGACCTCGTGATGCCGGCCGCGAATCGCGCGGACCTCGCGGCGGGGCTCGGCGAGGCCGAGCGCCCGGTGGGGACCGTGCTCGACCTCGGCGGCGGGTCCGGGCGCGCGACGGTCGAGTTGGACGCGCCCGAGCGTGTCGTCGTCGACATCTCGAAGGGCATGCTCGCGCGAGCGCGGGAGCGCGGGCTCGACGTGACGTTCGGCGACGCCGGCCGGCTCCCCGTCCGCGACGGCGCGGTCGACGCGGTGACCGTCGTCGACGCGCTCCACCACTTCCCGGAGCGGGAGGCAGCGATCCGGGAGGCGGCGCGCGTCCTCCGGCCCGGCGGCGTCCTCGTCGTCCGCGAGTTCGACCCGAACCACCCCCTCGGTCGGCTCCTCGCGCTCGGCGAGCGCGCGTTCGGGATGGACTCGGCGTTCCTCGGTCCCGACGCGCTCGCGGCCGAGATGCGCGACGCGGGCCTCGACGCGAGGGTGCTCGACCGCGGGTTCGGCTACACGGTCGTCGGGATCGAGCCCTCGGACGACGACCCGCCGAGCGCCTGAGTCCGTCGAAGCTCCGCGACCCGATCCGCACGAAACAAGAGGGAGCCACGCTGACGGTCGGTATGGTCGACTCAGAGTTCCTGTCGCGCCGACTCGACCGGGGTGCGGCGCCCCTCGTCGTCGGCGACCTGATCGCACTGATGGCGCTTTTGACCGTGGGCGTGATCCAGCACCGCGGCGTCGACGGCCTCGCGGCCGACCCGGCGTACATGCTGGTCGTCTGGCCGCCGTTCCTGATCGGCTGGCTGCTCGTCGCGCCGCTCGTGGGCGCGTACTCGCCCGGCGCGGTCGAGGCCGCGAAGTCCTCCATTCCGCTGGTCGTGCGCTCGTGGATCCCCGCGGCCGCGGTCGGGTTCCTGCTGCGCGTCTACGCCTTCGGCGACACCGCCGCGCTCCCGTTCGTGGTCGTGATGTTCGTCCTCGGCACCGTCGTCCTCGCCGGCTGGCGCGCGGTCTACTTCAAGGTTCGCGGCTGAGGTGCCGGGCCGGGGTCCGGTGGGTCCAGCCGGTCGATCGGCACTCGTGACGAGCGTTTACGTGCGGGTCGCCCGTACGGGACCTATGTCGGACAGGCCGAGCGATTTCGATCCGGAGTCACGCGAGGACCGTGAGATCGCCGGAGAGGCGGCGCGCGACCGGGACGGATTCCTCTCGCTCATGGGCCACGCCTACCGCGGCGAGATGGGTCGCATGACCTCGTGGCGAACGCGGATCGACCGGACCACGAACTGGGCGGTCGTGTTGACGGCGACGCTTCTCACGTGGGCGTTCTCGTCCGACTCGCGGCCGCACTACGTCCTCCTCATCGGGGTCGTCATGTTGTCCGTGTTCCTGGGGATCGAGACCAGACGCTACCGCGTCTACGACATCTGGCGGTCTCGGGTACGGATCCTGGAGGAGAACGTGTTCGCGAACGCCCTCGATCCGGAGGGCGTCGAGCAGTCCAACTGGCGCGAGCTTCTCAGTAGGGATCTCCGAAGCCCGACCGTGAAAACGCCGATCGTCGAGGCCGTTTCCCGCCGCCTCCGGCGCGTCTACTTCGCGCTTATCTCCGTCCTCGTTCTCGCGTGGATCGTCCGGTTAACGGTGTTCGCAGCGTCGTCGTCCGAGGTCGTCGACACCGCCATCGTCGGCCAGGTGCCGGGCGAATTCGTTCTCGCGGCCGCCGGCTTCTACTACGCGACCGTACTGGTTCTAACCTTCTGGCCCGGAAGCAGACAGGCGAAGGGGGAGCTGCAGTCGGAGCCGGAAGAGGAGTGGAAGTAGCGCTCCGCGATCGGGTTCCACGGAAGTCCGAGGTGAAAGCGGGCGTCCCGCGACCGCATACCGCCGAGCCGCCGGCTTCGGCAGGGCCTTTCTCACTCCTCGCGCGTCCGGCCGAGGTAGAGTCCGACGCCGGCCGCGGTCGTCGCGAACAGCGCCAGCACGGCGAACAGCGTCGGTTCGTTGGCGTACGTGAGGATGGCGCCGGCGATGGCGCCGCCCAGCGACCCGACCCCGAAGACGCCGAGGTAGGTGTAGCCGTACGAGAGCCCGCGCGTGCCGGAGGGAGTGTAGGAGGCGACCGTCGCCTGGTACATCGGCTGGACCGCGAACAGGAAGATCCCCATCAGCGCGCCGACGACCAGCAGCGGCCCGAACCCGAGCGCGGCCGCGGGGAGGAACACGAGCGCGAGCACCGCGAGCGTCCCGAAGCCGGCGGCGATGCCGTACTCGACGGGGAACCGGTCGGTGAGCTTTCCGCCCGCGTACTGGCCCACGACGCCGATCAGCAGCAGCCCGGAGTAGAAGTAGTCGCTCGGCGCGAGCGTCTCGCCGGCGGCCGGGTCGACGCCGAGCAGGTCCGCGACCGGGGCCGGGAGCAGCGCCGCGATGGCGATGGGCTCGAACCCGGGCAGCCGGCCCAGGAGCTCCGGCAGGAACGTGAGGAACCCGCGGTAGTAGAGCCCCGAGCACATCACGACGACGAAGACGAGCACGAAGCTCCCGGCGAACAGCTTGCGGGACTCGGCGAGGAACTCCCCGAACGAGTCGACGCCGCTGTCGGCCTTGGAGTCGCCGCCGTCCGCGGCGGCGCCGCCGTCATCGACCGCCGCCTGCGGGTCGAAATCCGCCTGGTACGCGTACACGGCCGCGAGCAGGGCGGGGATCGCGAGGACGCCGGCGACCGTGGTCCAGTCGAGGAACAACAGCATGGTCGCGGTCAGGAGCGGGCCGAGGCCGATCCCGACGTTGCCCGCGATGCCGTGATAGCCGAGGCCGGTCCCCTGCTCCTCGACGCCCTTGGTGATGAGCGAGAGCCCCGCGGGGTGGTACACCGACGCGGCGAGCCCCCACACGACGAGCGCCAGCGTGATCACGACGACGCTCGGGGAAAGCGAGAGCAGCAGGAACGAGCCGCCCATCCCGAGGAGGCAGGCGGTGATCAGCTTCCGGGAGCCGAGTCGGTCGACGAGCACGCCGCCGGGGAGCGCGCCGAGGCCGAACAGCCCGTACCCGACGGTGACGACGATCCCCAGCGTCGCGGTCGTCACGTCGAACGTCGCGATGCCGAGGTCGATGACGGAGAACTCCACCAGCCAGATGGTCACGAAGATGGGGATGGCGAGTTCGTAGGTGTGGACCATCCCGTGTGCCAGCATGGCGAGTGCGGTGATCGCGCGGTCGTTCCGGTTCACTACCGCCTCGTCGGCCGCGGGGCGGGTTGAAGGGTTCGGTGTCGGCACGACCGGCCGCGAGGCGGCCATCACCGAGAGCGTATTCTCATAAGTTATGCATCGCCACGAAGAGGATTCACTCAGCGTCACACAGCAACCACAGAAAAAATTATATCCCTCACGCTCATACTGTTGGTTGGATTATGACTGGCTACTACGACTACATCCTCGGCCTCATTCCGGTAGCGCTCGTCGGCATCGCGGGACTCCTCCGTCTCGTGGGACTGCCCGAGCTGCTGGCGGTGCCCGCGGGCGCGACCGTCGCTGTCGGGCTGATGGCCCACGCGATGTTCGTTAACGGGCCAGTCGCCGACCGGCCGTCCGAAGCGGCCGCGAATTCGGGCGTCGGCCGCGTCGACGCCGACTGATCGGCCCCGCCTCGGTGACTGTCCCTCGATGGCCGCCGCGTGAACGGTTTTGTGGCTCCGGCTCCACCCTCCCTCCATGACCGACGTGCTGTTTCTGTCCCACGAGGACGTGACCGACCTCGCCGAGCCTGCCGACTACGTCCGCGTCGTCCGCGACGCGTACCGCCAGCGCGGGGAGGGCGCCGCCGCGGAGCCCCGGACGAAGCTCGTCAACGACGACCCGCCGGGGATGTTCACCACGTACGCCGCGGTGTTACCCGAGACGGGCGTGATGGGCGGGTACAACTACTCCGCGGGGTTCGGCGCCCGCGACGCGTGGTTCATGACCCCGCTGTTCGACGCGGAGTCCGGCGAACCGCTCGCGCTGTTGGACGGCGCGTCGATGAACCCGTTCAAGACCGGCGCCGCGGGGGCGGTAGGCGTCGACGCGCTCGCCCGCGCGGACGCCAGCGAGGTGGCCGTCATCGGGTCCGGCGCGCAGGCACGGGGGCAGCTCCGGGCGACCGCGACCGTCCGCGACTTCGACGCCGTTCGCGTCTACTCCCCGACGGCCGACCACCGCGATGCGTTCGCGGCGGAGATGGCGGCCGAGCTCGACGCGGCCGTGGACCCGGTGGCCTCCTCGGCTGCCGCCCTCGACGGCGCGGACGTGGTCATCACGGCGACGAACGCGAGCGAGCCGGTGATCGACGACGCGAACGTCGAGCCCGGGACGCACGTCACCGCGATGGGACAGTACCACTCGGAGAAGAACGAACTCCCGCCGGAGACGGTCGCGCGGGCGACGTACGTGCCGGACCTCCGCGACCGCGTGACGCGCGACGCCGGCTCGTTCATCGCGGCGCTGGACGCCGGGCTCGTGAACGAGGACGACGTGCACGCCGAGCTCGGGGAGGTCGTCGCCGGCGTCGAGCCGGGGCGCACGAGCGACGACGAGGTGACCGTCTTCGACTCCGGCGGCACCGGCATCGAGACGGCCGCGGCCGCCAACCTGCTGTACGAACGCGCCGACGAGCGCGGCCGGGGGGCGACGATCCCCTTCGCGCCCGCGAGCGAGGCGCTGACGGGACGATAAGCGGCGCCGGGACGCCGAAGGCTTCAGATAGTCCCGACGCCGAGCACGTCCCGCGCCGCGCGCTCGACCGTCTCCCGGTGTTCCGCCGGGCAGTAGACTCCGAGTCGCCACCGCCCGCGCTCGGCCGCGCGCAGGCCCGAGACGAGCTCCGAGGCGTCCTCCAGTCGCTGGACGACGCCGTCCACGACGACCGACGACGACGACTCCTTCAGGCCCGGGCGTGAGGGCACGTCGACGATGACCTGCGCGGGACCGAGACCCGCCTCGTCGGCGATCTCCCGCTCCGCGGCCCGCTCCGCCTCGTGGTCGGCGTCGACGGTGCCGGCGGGCACGTCCGACAGCGACGCCCACACCGCCCGCTTGTAGAGGTCGCGGCGCTCGATGCGGCGTCCGAGTTCGGGGACCGTCTCCCGGAGCGCCACGAGCAGGTCGTGGTCGGCCATCCGGCGGAACTCCTCGGGCGTCGTCTCTGAGACGGCGAGGTAGCGCTCGCAGGCGCGCTCCAGCATCGCGCCCGCGACCCGGGAGACGTGGTGTCTGTAGACGATGGCGTTCATCAGCGAGCGCGCGAGCAGGAGGCTCTCGGCCGTGGCGACGTTCCCCTCCGCGAGCACGAGGTCCGCGTCGCGTCCCGCGCCGTCCACGTCTCCCGCCCCGTCGACGCCGCCGGTACCGTCGAGCCGGAGTTCGCGGACGAGCCGACCGTGGTCGATGGTGCCGTAGGGGACCCCGGTGTGGTGGGCGTCGCGCACGAGGTAGTCCATCCGGTCCACGTCGAGTTCACCGGAAACGAGCTGTCCCACCCCGCCCTCGCCCGCGACGAGGGCCGCGACGCGCTCCGGGTCGAGCCCGTGGCGTTCGAGCGTGGCACAGACCTCCCGCTCGGGGTCGGTCAGGAGCCAGCCGATCTGGTCGTGGTCGCGGCCGGTCGCGCGCCGGATGACGCGCTCGGTCTGGTGGCCGTAGGGGCCGTGGCCGGCGTCGTGGAGGAGCGCGGCCGCCCGGACGTGCGCGGCGGTGTCGTCGTCCACCGGGAGGTGGTCGAGCGCCTGCGAGGCGAGGTGATAGACGCCGAGGCTGTGCTCGAAGCGCGTGTGGTTCGCGGAGGGAAAGACGAGCCTGACGGTGGAGAGCTGTTTGACGTGGCGGAGCCGCTGGAACGCGGGCGTGTCGACGAGGTCCGCGGCGACCGCGTCGAGCGTGACGTAGTCGTGGACGCTGTCCTTGATCGCCTTCATTACCGGACCCTCGGCGCCTCGGGGGATGGACGTTTCGGGTCGACCGTCGCCGGCTCCGTCGCGTCACCCCCCGCGACCGGCGGTGACCGGAATCAGGACCAGCCTACTCGTCGATCAGGGTCGCGCCGAGCCGCTCCTCGATGGCGCGGACGACCGACCCGCCGACGTTCGCGCGGGCCGCCCGTCCCTGCTCGACCGCGAGCACGTCGTCCTCGTCGACGCCGAGTTCGGCGGCGAGTTCCTCGACGGTGAGCCCCGCGTCCTGTCGCGCCTCCTCCGCCACGTCGCCGTAGCCCGAGACGAGGTAGGGGAGTCGGTCCTTCTCGTAGTTGGTCCCCTCCTCCTCCCAGTGCGAGGAGTCGCCGCGGCCGGCGTCGTACACCTCCGCCTGCTTGCGCGCGGCGCGTTTCGCCCGGCTCTCCTCGTCGCGGCTCCCCGCGGAGCCGCCGGAGCTTCCGCCCGGACTGCTGGCGCCGCCGCTCGACCCGCCGGACCCGCCACGCGAGCGCGCCGAGTCGTCGTGCGGGCTGCAACTCGAACAGACCAGAAGCTCCGCGCCGGCGACGTTCGCCTTCCGCAGGTTGCCCGTCTCCGCACCGCAGAGCTCGCAGGCGTCGCCGTCGCCGGCGCCGCCGCCCGACCCCGTCGAGTACTTCGTCATGTTTCGGAGCTAAGGCCCCGGGAGGTTTTAAAAGCGCGGCTCGCGGATGGGGGACGGGACCGTCCGGAGAGCCATCGCCGGTACTGCCGCTCGGAGCGTAGCGTCGGAAGGATTGTGCGTGGGTGCTGTCGTAGAGACAACACCGTGCATCGGTGGCGGGTGTGCCGCCGAGCGATGCGTGGGACCGGATTTGAACCGGCGGACCTCTACAGGACAGCGCCCTCAACGCTGCGCCGTTGGCCTGGCTTGGCTACCCACGCTCGCTGTGGTTCTTCGCGTCATCACGTACCCCGGCGGCGATTAAAAGCCCTTCCATTCGGCGCCCGCGTGCATCGAGTTGTCACCCGGCTCCGACCGGCCGCTTCCCGCCGCGGAGCCAACGGTTTTGCGGCCGGGGCTCCACCCACCCGACATGGAGTTCCGCGCACGCGAGCACGTCCCGCTCCTGACCGCGGTCTGCTCGACCGTCGCCCTCGCGCTGGTGTTCGGCGCCGCCACCCAGTCGATCCCGACGACGTACGTCCCGCACCCGGGCGATGCCGTCCTCGCCGCGATCCCCCACCTCAACGCCGCCTTCTCGTTGACCGCGATCGGTACCATCGCGCTCGGTTGGCGCGCGATCCGGCGCGGGAACGTCGCCCGACACCGCGCGCTGATGGGCACCTCCCTCCTGCTGTTCGCCGCGTTCCTGACGGGCTACCTCTGGCGGCTCACGCTCGTCGGGACGACGACGTTCCCCGGGCCGGAGGTCTACTACCGCTACGTCTACCTGCCGGTGCTCGCGGTCCACATGCTTCTGGCCATCGTCTGCATCCCGCTGCTGTTCTACGCCCTGCTTCTGGCCGCGACGCGGCCGGTCGCGGAGGTGTACGAGACGCGCCACCGGACGGTCGGCCGGGTCGCCGCGCCGCTGTGGCTGATCTCGTTCGCGATGGGCGTCGGCGTCTACGCGATGCTCCACCACGTGTTCTGAGCACGCCGTCCTTTCTCAGAAAAGCGTCCACGTCGACCGGTTCAGAAAACCCCTCAGCCCGCGACCGGTTCAGAAAACGCTCGGGCGAGCGGCCGGTCAGAACTGCGGGCCGAGGCCGCCGAGCGCGTCGCTCCCCTCGACCGCCCGCGAGAGGTCGACCGTCGCGGTCCCGAGGGTCGCGAGCCGGCCGGCCACGTCCGCGTCGTCGAGCACGGGCCCCTCGTCGTCGCCGTCCGCCCCCTCGCGGTCCGCGAAGGCGCCGTCGGTCGCGTAGACGCTCCCGCCGACCGTGTGCGCGCCGAAGAAGGCGAACAGGGGTCGGAGCTCCTGGTCGATCGCGAGGTAGTGGTGGTTCGTTGCGCCGGTCGCCACGAGGCCGACCGCGGCGTCCTCGAAGGGGGCCACGTCGCCCTGCCACATCCCGCGCGGCACCATGTCGAGCAGGTTCTTGAGCGCGCCCGAGACCGACCCGCGGTAGACCGGGGTCCCGACGACGTAGGCGTCCGCCTCGACGATCCGCGCGAGCGCGTCCGCGGTGTCGCCCTCGTAGGCGTCGATGCCGCGGCCGTCGGCCGTCTCGAGGTCGTACTCCGCGAGGTGGAGGAGGTCGGTCTCGACCCCCTCGCGCTCGTCGGCCGCGGCGTCGAGCGCCGCCTCGACCGCGGCCCGCGTCTTGGAGCCGGTCGTCACGCTGCCGACGACCCCGAGGACCGTGCGGTCGGCCGAGGGCGCGGTGCCGTCGCTCATCGGGCCACCTTCGCGCCGCCGACGTCCTCGACCTCGTCCGGCTCGGTCACGTCCTCGGGGTTGAGCGGCTCCGCCTCCTCGACGGCCGGGATGATCGTCTCGCCGAACCGCTCCAGCTCCTCGTCGTAGTGGAGGAAGCCGGCGAGCACGATGTCGATCCCGATCGCGTCCAGCTTCCGGATCCGCTCGACGATCTGCTCGTCGGTGCCGATGAGGCCGGTCTTGAAGCCGTCGTTGTACTGCACGAGGTCCTCGAAGTCGGAGTCGGCCCACATCCCCTCGCCCTCGGCGGAGGACTGCCCCGCCTGTTTGACCTGCTCGCGGAAGGCGTCGACCGCCTCGTCGGTGGCGTTCTCGATGATGCCCTCCAGCGTCTCCTTGGCCTCCGCCTCGGTCTCGCGCTGGATGACGAACGCGTTGGCGGCGAACCGGGGCGGCTCGGTGCCGTACTCCTCGGCGTACTCCTCCACGTCCTCGATGACGGCGCGGATCTCCTGGAGGCTCCCGCCGTTGATGAACAGCACGTCCGCGTTGCGCGCGGCCATCTCGCGGGCCGCCTGCGAGTTGCCGCCCTGGAACACCTGCGGATACGGGTCCTGCACCGGCTTCGGCTCCAGCGGCGCGCCCTCGAAGCCGTCGATGTCCCTGCCGATGGTGTAAAAGCGGCCGTCGTAGGTGGCGTACTCCTCCGTCCAGAGCGCCTTGAGGACCTCGATGAACTCCTCCGAGCGCGCGTAGCGCTCGTCGTGTTCGAGCCACGGCTGGCCGAACCCGGTGAACTCGCCTTTGAACCAGCCGGAGACGACGTTGATCGAGAAGCGGCCGTTGCTGATGCGGTCCGCGGTCGCGATGAAGTTCGCGAGCGGACCCGGCTCCCAGAGCCCGGGGTGAACCGCGCCGATGACGTGAAGCTCGTCGGTCTGTGCCGCGAGCGCGTTGGCGATGGAGAGGGCCTCGAGCTGGCGGTCGGCGCCGTAGCTCCCGAAGAAGCGCGCCTGTGCAAGCGCGTAGTCGAAGCCAACGTCCTCGGCGGTCCGCGCGAGGTCGAGGTTGTAGTCGTACGTCCAGTCGGTGTCCATCTCCCAGTCGGAGACGACCAGCCCGCCGCTCACGTTCGGCACCCAGTAGGCGAACTCCGTGTCCATGATGCCCGGTTATACGCACCCCATTTGCTTATGCGGGCTGGATATGGCGAGATGTGGCGCGGCTCCCGGGTTCCCGCAAGCCTTGGGTGGGAGACGTAACGCGCCGCGGTCGCGTGCGCGTCCGGCCGCGACCGACGGCTATACGCCGGTCCCGGTCGACGCTCCTCCGTGCACGTCGAACTCCGCCTGTTCGGCCCGTTCCGCGACGACGCCGGTACCGAGTCGGTCGCGCTGGAGACGGACGCCGAAACGTACCGCGACTTGTTACGGGAAGTCGAGGCCCGCTATCCGTCCCTCTCCGGGCGACTCCTCGACGCCGAGGACGGCGACCTCGCCGGCGAAGTCGTCGTCACCCGAGACGGGAAGAACGTCCGGCACCTCGACGGGTTGGACACCCCGGTGTCCGACGGCGACGTGGTGCGGATGATCCCATCGGTCTACGGCGGGTCGTAGCTCCCGGCAACTTTTGCTCGGACGGGGCGGTCGCCGCGGCCCGCCACATCGCTTATCGCCGCCCCAGCCGAAGGGCGGCTATGCGCAACCACCTCCGACTGCTGATCGGGCTGTTCGGACTCGTCGAACTGGCGGCGCCGCGGGCCGTCGTTCGCGGCGTCACGCGGTTGGCGTACCGCGAGAGCGCCGACGCCGAGCCCCGCGACTGGGTGTACACCGCGGCCCGGATCGAAGGCGCGGCCCTGGCGACGCTCGCGCTCGTCGGCCTCTATCGCTCCGCGACCGCGTCCGGGGAGCCCGACGACGAACGCGTGACCGACGAACGCTGACCGGCGGCGAGACGCCGTGGATCGGCGTCGCTGCTGCGCGTTTTCTCGGCTAAGGCGCTTCCAGCACCGAGAGCGGTACGGCCGATCGGGACAGTACCACCCGGAAAGCCCCACCCACCGCCAACCGCACGGCAGCCTCGCACCTCCCCAGCCTCGGCGGCGGCGCGACCGCGAAACCGCGACGCACAGCAGGCGGCCGCGCCACCGCCTCCCTCGCGCGCGTTTCTCGCGCGCGCCGGCTGCACCAGCATCAGCAGCGTATCAGTACCGCACCAGTACCGCATCAGCACCACATCAGCACCGCATCGGCATCGCTCCGTTCCGCCGTCGGGCTACACCCACCGGAACGCGATGCCCGCGCGCTCGGCGGTCACCGCGTCCCGCTCGGAGTCGCCGACGAAGACGGCGTCCTCGGGGTCGCCGCCGACGCGCTCGACGGCCGACAGCAGCGGTTCGGGATCCGGCTTGTGCGTGGAGACGGTATCGCGGCCGACGACGGCGGCGACGCCGGGCGTCAGTCCGTGGGCGTCCAGCGCGATCCGGCAGGCATCCTCGCAGTTGAGCGAGCAGACCGCGGTGCGTCCGGCGGTCGCGGGGTCGAGCGCGTCCGCGTGCGGCAGCCGCGTCGAAGCGCGGGCGCCCTCGCGCTCGTGTGCGGCGATGGCCGCCTCGACCTCGGCTTCGAGCCCGTACTCCGGCGCGCTGCCGAGCAGCTCCCACAGGCCGTCTCCCGGCGGCTCCGCCCCCGCGTCCTCGTAGACGGCGATCACGTCGTCGGCGACCGCGCCCCAGTCCACGACCAGGTCCACGAGCGTCCCGTCGAGGTCGTAGACCACGGTGCCGAACTCCTCGCGGAGCGCGGCGAGAGACGCGGGGTCGAGCGCGTCGGCGGCGGCCGGGGAGTCGCTCGCGGCGTCGCTCGAGGCGTCGCTCACGAGTCTAACAGCCCCCGCGCGATGATCGTCTTCTGTATCTCGGTCGTCCCCTCGTAGATCTCGGTGATCTTCGCGTCGCGGTAGAGGCGCTCGACCGGGAAGTCGGTCGTGTAGCCGTAGCCGCCGTGGATCTGGACCGCCTCGTTGGTGACGTCCATCGCCGTCTCGCTCGCGAAGTACTTCGCCATCGAGGCCGCGATCCTGTTGTCCTCGCCGGCGTCGGCCTGTCGGCTCGCCTCGCGGACGAGCAGCCGCGAGGCCTCGATCCGGGTGGCCATGTCGGCGAGCTTGTGTCTGATCGTCTGGATGTCGGCGATGGGGTCGCCGAACTGCTCGCGGTCCTGCGCGTACGCCTGCGCCTCGTCGAGCGCCGACTGCGCGAGCCCGACCGCCTGCGCCGCGATGCCGACCCGGCCCTCCGTCAGCGTGCGGAAGGCGGCCGAAAGCCCGCGGCCCTCCTCGGTCAGCCGGTACTCGGCCGGGATCCGGCAGTCGTCGAAGGTGATGCCGGTGGTGTCCGAGGCGCGGAGGCCGAGTTTGTGCTCCTTCTTGCCGACCTCGAAGCCTTCGGTGTCGGCAGGCACGAGGAACTGCGTGACGCCGTCGTCGGCGCCATCGACCTTCGCGAACACGACCGCGACGCCGCCCCGCTCGCCGTTCGTGATCCACTGTTTCTGTCCGTTCAGGACGTACTCGTCCGCCTCCGGGTCGTAGCTCGCGCTCGTCGACATCTCCGCAGGGTTCGAGCCCGCCTCCGGCTCGGAGAGACAGAACATCCCCACCGGTCGGCCGTCAACCATCTCGGGGAGCCACTCCTCCTTGACCGCCTCGGAGCCGAACGCGGCGATACAGGAGGTCGCCAGACAGTGGACCGACAGCGCGGTCGCGACCGCCAGCCCGCCGTACGCGAGCTCCTCGTTGACGACCGCGTAGGTGGTGCTGTCGGCGCCGAAGCCGCCGTACTCCTCGGGGACCGTCAGCCCGGTCAGGTCCAGCTCCGCGAGCCCGTCCCACACCTCCTCGGGGAACGTCTCCGTCTCGTCCGCCGCGGCCATCTCCGGGCGGACCTCCTCGACCGCGAACTCCCGGACGAGGTCCTTGATCGCCTGCTGCTCCGCGGTGAGCGCGGAGCCCGTCCGTGCGCCTGTCATGGGCGTCGCTACGATACCGCACCGAAAAAGGTGAACGATCCGCGGGGCCGGGGCGGCGCCGTCGCGGCTCCCGCGGCCCCCGCCCCCGGAGCCGGCCGCGGTCGACTACGCCCCGTCCCGGAGGAACGCCGCGACGGTCTCGGGGTCCGCGTCGAGTCCGCCGCCCTGCGCGAACGTGGGGCCGCCCCCGCCACCGCCGCCGAATTCGTCGGTCACCGCCGCGACGACCTCGCCGGCGTCCGCCGCGTCGGGGTCGGCGGTGGCGACCGCGAGGAAGGTGCTCCCGTCCTCCCCGGCGACGGCCGCGACGGCGGGCCCGTCCTCGGCCGCCACCAGCTCCGAGAGCGGCTCGCGCACGTCGTTCGGCCCGCCGTTCGCGACAGTCCCGACCGCCCACGCCGCCCCCTCCCGCTCGACGGTCGGGAGGTCGCGGAGGCGCGCGCCGAGGAGTTCGGAACGTAGCTCGCGGACCTCCGCGGCGAGGTCGTCGCGCTCCTCGCGCAGTCGCTCCGCGGCCGCCGGAAGCTCCGCGACGCTCGCGTCGAGCGTCCGGCTCGCCTCGCGGGCCGCGGCGTGGACCTCCGCGGCCTCGTCGACCGCGACCGGGCCGACCGCGAACTCGATCCGCGTCGCGTCCTCGCCGGGGTTCGAGCGGTCGAGGACGGTTATCTCGCCGATCTCCGCCGTGTTCCTGACGTGCGTCCCGCCGCAGGCTGCGGTGTCCCACCCCTCGACGGTGACGACGCGGACGGCGTCGGCGGCCGCCTCGCTCATCGCCCCCTCCTCGGTGCGGTCGTTGAACGCGATATCGTCGAGCGCGCGGGCCTCGGCGGCCGGCATCGCCTCCCACGTCACCGGCAGCGAGTCCCAGACCGCGCGGTTCGCCAGCCGCTCCAGTTCGACGAGCGCCGCGTCGTCGATGGGGTCGCGGGTCGTGAGGTCGACGCGGACCTTCTCGGTGCCGATGTCGAAGCCGGCGTAGCCGAGGTCGTCGAACAGCCGCCGCGCGGCGCCGTAGAGCACGTGTGAGGCGGTATGAGCGCGCATACAGTAGGTTCGGAAGGCGTCGTCGACGACGCACGCGACCGCGTCGCCGGTCGCGAGGTCGTGGTCCGCCGCGAGGTGGTGGACGACCTCGCCGTCGACCTCCTGCACGTCCGTCACCTCGACGCCGTCGATCGTGCCGCGGTCGGCGGGCTGGCCGCCGGACTCGGCGTAGAAGTACGTCTCGGCGAGCACGACCGCGCGGTCGCCGGCGCGCTCGACGGTCGTCTCGAACTCGCGGACCTCGGGCTCCTCGGGGGCGCGTGAGACGGGCATACCCGCTATCCAGCACGGGCGGCGAAAAAGCGTGTGGCTGCGGCAGGCGGCGCGGGCGACGGTGAGAGCCGAGGAAGCGGCCCTCAGTCCTCCAGTTCGAACGCGACCTCGACCTCGGCCTGATACTCCCGCTCGGGCGCGTTCTTCACCTCGACGCCGAACTCCTGTACCTCGGCCCAGTAGACGTTGTCGAGCGTGTCCTCGGCGCGGTCGACCGCGTCGTCGGCCGCGTCGTCGAAGCTCTCGGTGCTCGTCCCGATCAGGGTGATCTTCTTGTAGACCATGACGTGTGCTACTCCGGCGCACTCCTTCATAAAGCCACGCGCCGAGCGCGCGTCTGAAGCGGACCGGACCGACACAGGACGGGAGAGAGAAGTCAGCCGTCGCTCGACTCGTCGGTCGCATCGTCCGCCGGGTCCTCGGTTTCGTCCGTCGCCTCTCCGTTCGCAGATTCCTCCGTGTCTGCCGCCTCGTTTTCTGCATCCGCGGCTTCTTCCGTCTCTGCGGCTTCTTCCGTCCCCGCCGCGTCGGCGCCGTCAAGCTTCGTCCAGCGGCGCTCGATCTCGGCGTTACCGAGCACGCGGCGGTCGCCGTCCACGTCGAAGCGCGTCTTCCGCAGCTCGATGGCGTGCACCTCGCCGGTCGTGTCGCCCACGACGACCCGGTCGCCGGGGTTGAAGTCGGGGTCGCGGAGGAGGTAGACGCCGGAGACCGCGTCGGCGATCATCCCCGAGAGCGCGTAGGAGACGCCCAGCGCCACGAAGCCGGTCGCGGTGCCAAGCGCCGCGGCGATCCCGCCGAGCCCGACCACGGAGAGGAACGACAGCAGGACGCCGTACCACAGGAAGCCCGCGACGATGGTGGAGACGAACTGTCGGTAGACCGGCGAGTCGCCGGGGAGCGCGCGGACGAGCACGCGGTCGACGAGGGTCATCAGGACCTTCACGAGCACGGCGGCGACCGCGAGGAACAGGAGTCCCGAGGCGACCCGCGGCAGTGCGGCCTCGATGTTTCCGAGGAACTCCGAGAGAACGCGGACGGCGGCGTCGAGGACGGCGTTCATGGGAGCGCCGTCGCTCGGCGGTCACAAAAAACCGCGGCCGGTCCGGGCGTCGGGCCGGAGCGGCGGGATGTCGGCTCGGTGCGCACAAGACGCTCGGGCCGCTCGGGGCCCTCGGGTCGCTCGCGTCGCGTCAGGGACTGCCCGGGGCGCCCTGCATCACGGAGAACTCGCCCCCGCCCTCGACGCCGATGACCGCCCAGTCGAACGGCGGCTTGAGGTCGAGCAGGTGCTCGCGGAGGTCCGCGGCCGACTCGTCCCACGTGACGAAACAGCGGAGCTGCGGCGGGCTTCCACCGTCCGCCAGATACGGTTCCGGATCGGTGGCGTCGTCGGCGCCGAGCGGCGTCACGAGCACGCGTCGCCACTTGCGCTCGGCGACGAAGTCCGCCCCGTCCTCGGAGACGGAGTACCCTAGTTCGCGAAAAACGTCTCTGGCCTCGGTCGTCGGTGGCATGGTACCAGGGGCCATCTACCGCCACATACGTCGGCACCTGTGTTAAGCTTTACCACGGTGTGGGAACCCCGCGCCGACCGACCGGACCGCCCCGCGAGTCACTCGTGGGCGGCGTCCCACTCCTCGGGCTTGCGGATGTTGCCGCACTCGTTGCACTCGATCCGGCCCATCGTGTCCATCGCCGTGTCGAGGCTGCCGCAGTTCCCGCAGTAGAACCCCCATCGGTCGTCGCCTTCGGCGGTGACGTACACCGTGTGGAACGGTCCCTCGGAGCCGCGGTCGCTCGCCGCGCGCTCCACGTGGACCACCTCGCCGTCCGCCGTCTCCATCGCGTCGCGTTCCATACGGTACCCTCCGCGGGCGGAGGGCAAAGGCGTGACGGGCGCGGCGGAAACGGCGGGCCGGGGAACGAAAATCGCCGGAACGGAGAACAGGAATCGGCGCGGCCGGCGGGCGAGCGTCAGCGACTACGTCCGGAACGACTCGCCGCAACCGCACTCGGAGACGACGTTCGGGTTCTCGACGTGGAACCCCTCGGCCTGCAACCCGGCCTCGTAATCGAGCGTGCTCCCGCCGATGTAGTTTCGACTCGCCGGGTCGACGAAGACGCGTAGCCCGTGCGCCTCCACGACCATGTCGTCCTCCTCGGGCTCGTGGTCGAAGCGCATGCCGTACGAGAGCCCCGCGCAGCCGCCCTGCTGGACGAACAGCCGGAGGCCACCCTCGTCGATGTCCATCCCCTCGCTCTCCATGAGCGAGAGCGCCTCCTCGGCGGCCGCGGGCGTCACCTCGACGCCGGACGCGCCCCCTTCGCCGTTGCCGTCCGCGGTCTCCGTGCTCATGGCGAAAGGTATCCGCCGGAGCGTCATAACCCTGACGACGGTCCGACCGGAACGCCGGTTCCGCCGGTGGCCGGGGGCGACGGTCGCGCCGCTGCCGACGGAGACCGCTACTCGAACCGCTTTCGGACGCTCTCGGCGTGGGCCTCCAGCCCCTCCGCCTCCGCGAGCGTCGTCACCGTGTCGGCGATGTCGTCGAGCCCCTCGCGGTCCAGTCGCTGGACCGTCGAGGAGCGCAGGAACGTCTCCGTCGAGAGCCCGCCGTACCGCTTCGCGCCGCCGTTCGTGGGCAGGACGTGGTTCGGCCCGGCCGCGTAGTCGCCGGCCGCGACGGGCGAATAGGGGCCGAGAAACACCGATCCGGCGTTCGTGATCCGGTCGAGCAGTTCCTCGTCCGCCTCGGCCTGTATCGAGAGGTGCTCGGCGGCGTACTCCTCGGCGAACAGCACCGCCTCCGGCATCGAGCGCGCCAGCAGGACGCCCGAGGCGTCGTTGCCGAGCGCCTCGCGGATCGTCCCCTCGCGCTCGCGCTCCGCCGCGCCCGCGTCGACCGCGTCCGCGACCGCGTCCGCGAGGTCGGGGTCGTCGGTCACCGCGACGACGGAGGCGTTCGGGTCGTGTTCGGCCTGCGCGAGCAGGTCCGACGCGACCAACTCGGGATCGGCCGTCCCGTCGGCCAGCACCAGCACCTCGCTCGGCCCGGCGAGGAAGTCGATCTCGACGTCGCCGCGCACCTCCGCCTTCGCGGCCGTGACCCACCTGTTGCCGGGGCCGACGACCTTCGAGACGCTCGTGACGGTCTCGGTCCCGTACGCGAGCGCGGCGATGGCCTGCGCGCCGCCGACCGCGTACACCGCGTCCGCGCCGGCCTCGTGGATCGCCGCCAGCGTGACGGGGTTGATCTCCTCCGCCGGCGGGGTCGCGACCGCGACGTGGTCGACGCCGGCGACCGTCGCGGGGATGACGCCCATCAGCGCGCTGGAGGGGTACGCCGCTGCGCCCCCGGGGACGTACACGCCCGCGCGGTCGATGGGCCTGAACCGCCGACCGAGTTCGCGGCCCGCGCCGAACTCCTCGGTCCAGTCCTCGGGGAGCAACTCCTCGTGGAACTCGCGGACGTTCGCGGCCGCCTCGCGGATCGCGTCGAGCCGCGGGTCGTCCGCGTCCGCGAGCTCCTCGTGCGCGCGCTCCGCGTCGTCGGTGATATCGATGTTACCGAGCTCGACGCCGTCGAACTCGCTGGAGAACTCCCGGACGGCAACGTCGCCCTCCGTCCGCACTCGGTCGATGATCTCGCGGACGTCGCTCCGGGCCGACTCCACGCCCGCGTCCCGCTCGAAGAACGCGCGGCGCTCGTCCGGCGAGAGGTCCGCGACCTCGCGTACGTTCATGTGCCACACTCCGACGGCGACCTCAAAAGGGGTTCCGGAGTACGGGGCCGGCGGGCGGGAGGGACCGGCGAGCGGGACGGACTGGCGAGCGGGACGGACTGGCGAGCGGGACGGACAGCCCGCGTCACTCCTCCAGCGGCCGCACGCCGGTCAGATCCAGAAGTCCGCGGACGACGAGCGCCACGAGGAGCGCGGCCGCCGCGAACAGGACCGGCGCCGACAGCAGGACGGCCGTCTCGTAGCCGACGACCAACCGCGTCGTCCCCCGGATCAGGAACGACAGCAGCACCAGTCCGAACGCGAGCGCGGCCAGCCGGACGAAGCGGTCCCTGTCCATCGGGCGAGCCGTCGCGGGGCGCGGTCGTGGGCGTTTCGGTTCGCAGCGGGGCGTCGGCTCGACCGCGGCGTGACTCAAAAGTACGGTTCGAGCGTGAGGCTGTGGCCGTACTGCGCGTTGTGCGTCTTCACGTCGCACTCGAACCCGCCCTCGCTCTCCCGTAGGAACGTCAACCGCTCCGTGCGCTCCTCGCCCGTCTCGGGGTCCGGGTAGCGCACCGCGAAGACGTAGGGACTCGGCGCGGCGTCCGGGTCCGACACCTCGATCCGGTCGACGGCGTGGAGCGGGTTGGCGTCCGGCTCCGGCGCCGTCGTCCCGGTGTCGAGCACGCGGAGCACCGTTCCCTCCGCGAAGGGATGGCCGTCCGTCATACCCCGAACCCCACGCGCGAGGGGGAAATAGTTTGACGCCGCGCGGTCTCGGGCTCCGGCGCCCCCGGAGAGCCTCTCAGGCGACCTCGTACCGCCGCTCGTACTCGATGACGGTCGCGATCCGGTCGGCCAGCTCCGCGTCGAAGGCGGTCTCGACGACGTACAGCGCCAGGTCCAGCCCGGAGGTGACCCCGCCGGCCGTCAGCAGGTCGCCGTCGTCGACGACCCGAGCGTCCACGACCTCGGCGCCGGACTCGCGGAGTTCCTCGACCGCGGACGCGTGCGTGACCGCGCGCCGACCGTCCGTGACGCCGCCCTCCGCCAGCAGCATCGAGCCGGTACAGACCGAGGCGATTCGGACCCCGGCCTCGTGGAGCGCCGCGAGCGCCGCCGGGATGTCGCCCTTCTGCGCCTCCGCCCACGCGCTCGCCGCCTCGTCGCGGGCGGTCCAGCCGCCGCCGGGGACGACCAGCAGGTCGGGTGCGTCGGCGCTCGCCTCGTCCGACCCCGCGGCGACCGCCTCGGGGTCCACGAGCGTCCCGTCCACGCCCACCTCGGTTCCGTGGCTCGCCGTGACGGTCTCGCGCTCCTCGAGGGTGACGTAGGAGACCTCGACCGCGCCGTCGGTGTACTCGCCGGCGTAGTCGAACACCTCGTAGGGACCGATCCCGTCCAGCTCGTCGAACCCGTCGTACAACAGCACCTGCACGCGCATGGCCGGGAGAAGGGGCCGACGGGGGTTGAGCGTTGCCGTCGCGGCGACGTGCGGACGCGGTCGGTCGGCTGCGGGGAGGGGACGGAGGCCGGGCGAGTGGACGGATCCCGGCCGTCCCTCTCAGGCCCGCTCGGCCGGCTTCCGGAAGGGGTCGCCGTGGACGGCTCGGTAGACGCGCGGGAACAGCCCGAGTCCGAGCACCTCCGCGGCGCCGCCGCTGAGGAACGCCATTCCCCAGTTCCCCGCCTCGCCCGCGGCCGCGCCGACCGCGACGCAGGCGATCAGGAAGACGAGCGAGAAGTGCGCGACGCGGAGCGGCAGCGTCGAGAACTCGCCCCGCCGGGGCCACCCGCCCACGTCCACGGTGCGGGCTCGGTAGACCGCCAGCGAGATCGAGCCCGCGCCGATCGCGGCGAGCCCCGCGATGGGAACGGTGTCGGGATACAGCGCCTGTGCGAGGTACGCGACCACGAACGCGGGCGTCGAGAGGACCGACAGCTCCACGCCCGCGAAGAAGAACCGCTCGACCCACGCGGTCACCCCCTCCTTGTCGTCGACGTAGAGGGATCCGGTTCCGTCGCCCGACATCATTGGAGCCTGTACCGCAAGATTGCGGCGATGCCGCCGAGGTTCGAGAGCTGTTCGCCGGGCGCGAACTCCGAGGAGAAGACGACCACGTCGCCGCCCTGTCGCTCGACCGACTGGATCACCTCGTTCACGTCGATCGCCCAGTCGCCCTCGCCCTGTCGCTCTGTGCGGAGGCGCTCGTCGACGACGAGCAGGGTCTCGACCGCGCCGAACTCGGCGGCCTCGGCCACGTCCTCCGGACCGTATGTCGCCTTCGCGCCCTGGGCGATGTTCTCGGTCAGCTGGTCGATCAGCTCCGCCTCCTTCGAGATGCGGGTCTCCTTCTGCACCTCGTCGACGGCGCCGCGTTTGAGCACCTCGTGGACGCCGCGGTCGCCCACGGCCGAGGTGTCGACGGTGGTGATCCGCTCGGCGAGGTCGCGGAACTCCTCCTCGACGTAGTCGCGCGCGTCCTGCTTCGTGAACCCCGGCCCGGCGAGGATGATCGCGTCGGGGTCGAGGTGCGCGAGCGCGTCGCCTAGCTCCTCGAACAGCTCCTCTCGCGGGCGGGAGTACTCGCCCTTGCCGGTGGGCTTGGTGAAGGAGGCGTACTCCTCGGTGCCGTACTGCTGGACCGTGTGGATCGAGGCGGCGCCCTCCTCGACGGTGGCGATGGCCACGTCGGGGTTCTCGGCGGCCTCGGTGGCCTCCTCGATGCGCTCGGTCTGGTCCGGCTTGAAGTGCTTCTCGACGACGAGCTCGTCGTGTTCCTCCACGTTGAGGGTGTGGTGCTGGCCGAGTTGGTCCTCGCGCGAGCAGCCGACGATGACGCCGCCGACGCGGAGGCGGTTGGCGAACCGCGCGAACTCCACGTCCGCGACCTCCAGCGTGACGTGGATGTGCTCGCGCTGGCCGCCGGTGTCCCGCATCTGGTCGTCGTTGCGCTGGATCCGGCGCGTCGTGTCGCCCTCCACGAGGTCGCCCGGCTCCAGCACGTGCGCGAGGTGCCAGAGGTCGTCGACGTTCTCGGGGACCAGCGTGAGCCGTTCCCGGCCCTCCTCGCCGTACCCCCGGTTCGCGATGCGCATACCCGGCGTTCGGGCGGTCGCCTATCAACCCTTGTCCTTCGCGGTCGGTCGTCCGGCGGTCGTCCCGCGGTCGTTCCGCGGTCGACCGCGGCCGCCCGGAGCCGCCCCCTCCCGCACCTGCGAGCGCCGTCCCGCAACCGCTTTGCCGCCCGCGCCGCGCCTTTCCCGCATGAGCGACCAGTCCGACGGCGGCAAGGTCTCGCGGGCGTTCTTCGAGGAGCGGATCGCGCCGAACCTCGGCGCGGAGCGCGCGGACGTGGCGCTCGGCCCGGCCCACGGCTGCGACTTCGGCGTCATCCGGCCGGCCGGGAGCCCCCACGCCACCGTCCTCGCGACCGACCCGATCTCGGTCCTCCCCGATCTGGGCCTTGCTCGGGCGGGCCGGTTCGCGCTCCACGTCGTCCTCTCCGACGTGGCGGTGTCGGGGGTCGCGCCCTCGCACTTCTCGATCGCCTTCTCGCTCCCGGAGTCGATGACCGACGACGAGTTCGGTGCGGTGTGGGAGGCGGTCCACGAGGAGTGTGAGCGGCTCGGTATCGCGGTGACGACCGGTCACACCGCGCGCTACCCGGGCGCGACGCTCCCGTGGGTCGGCGCCGCGACCGCCATCGGCGTGGGCGACCCCGACCGGGTCGTGCGCCCGGACGGCGCCCGCGTCGGGGACCGAATCGTCGTGACGAAGGGGCCGGCCGTGGAGTCGGTCGGCCTGTTCGCGTCGCTGTTCCCCGAGGCGATCGACCTCCCCGCGGAGACGGTCGCGACGGCGCAAGAGCGACTGGACGACGTGCGCCTCGTCGGGGACGCGCTCGCGGTCGCGGAGACGGCGCGGGAGGCGGTCGGCGACGGAACCGCCGGTGTCCACGCCATGCACGACGCCACAGAGGGCGGGCTCCTCGGCGCGTTCCACGAGATGGCGGGCGCCGCGGGCGTCCGGTTCGCGGTCGAGACGGATGCCGTCCCGTGGCAACCGGGCGTGAGCGCGGTCTGTGACGCGCTCGGGATGGACCCCTGGCGCGCGACGACCGCGGGGACCCTGCTGGCGTCCGTCGCGCCGGAAGCCGCGGACGCGGTCGTCGAAGCCCTCCGCGACCGCGGCACCCCGGCCGCGGTCGTCGGCGAGGTGCAAGAGGGCGAGGGGGTCACGCTCGATGGAACCGAGACCGAAGCGCCGACCGGCGACGCCTCGTGGCCCATTTACGCGGACCTCAGCACGCGTGAAACGACCGATTGAGACCGATACTTAGTGGAGTACGGTAGTTGTTCTGCTTTTCTGTCAGATTGTGCTTCTGTAACTGCTGTTGAGCCTGCTGCTCTCGACACCGACGTCTAGAAAGCCCCAGCCGGCTCGACCGCACCGCAGGCCTCGCACCTCCCCAGCCTCGGCGGTGGCGCGGCCGCGAAACCGCACCACAATGCGGCCGCGCCACCGCCGCCTCCCTCGCGCGGTCGCGGCGACACGCTCCGCGGTCGCCGCGGCGCGCGCCGACCGCACAGCACCGCAACCGCACCGCTCCGCGACCGCACAGCACAGCACCGCCGCGAGTTTCAGAAATGTGGGAGTTCTGGGTCGGTCTGTAACACGCAGTATCGCTGTGGGTCATCGCACCGATCCGCGGTCGACTACATTTAACCGTCCGCGCGGGAACGTCCCGGTAATGGCCATCGATCCGAATTTCGAGACCAACCGCGAGCGCGTCGGGGAGGAGGACGGCGTCGCCGTCTGGGGTCCCGTCGACCCGCCCGAGAAGCAGGGGATCCGCGGGACGCACGTCGCGGTCGACTTCGACATCTGTCTGGCGGACGGCGCGTGTCTGGAGGACTGCCCGGTCGACGTGTTCGAGTGGGTGGAGACGCCGGGACATCCGGAGTCCGAGCGCAAGGCGAACCCGATAGACGAGGACCAGTGTATCGACTGCATGCTCTGTGTCGACGTCTGTCCGGTCGACGCCATCGACGTGGACCCCGGCCGCGAGAACCGGATCGACTGAGCGTCCCTTCTTTCACCCCGACGAGTCGGGGTCCTCGCCGCGAGCGCGTTTGAACATCGCCAGCGCTTCCTCGCGGCGCTCGGAGTGGTCCACGATCGGCGCCGGATAGTCGGGCGCGGCGCGGTCGCGTTCCGCCTGCGAGCGCTCGTGCCACGAGTGGATCGTCTCGGGGTCGACGCCCCGGAGTTCCGGAACGTACTCGGTGATGTACGCGGCGTCGGGGTCGTAGCGTTCCCCCTGCGTCATCGGGTTGAAGATCCGGAAGTACGGCTGCGCGTCGGTCCCCGTGGAGGCCGCCCACTGCCAGCCGCCGTTGTCGTTGGCGGTGTCGTGGTCCACGAGGTGCTCGCGGAAGTGGGCGTACCCCTCCCGCCAGTCGATCAGGAGGTCCTTCGTGAGGAACGCGGCGACGATCATCCGCACGCGGTTGTGCATGTACGCCTCCGCGCTGAGCTGGCGCATCCCCGCGTCCACGATGGGGTAGCCCGTCCGCCCCTCCTTCCAGGCCACGAGCGCCTCCGCGTCCTCGCGCCACGCGATGGGCTCCTCGTACGACTTGTAGTTCTCCGTCACCACCTCGGGGTTGTGGTACAGCACCTGCGTGTAGAACTCGCGCCACGCGAGTTGGCCCTGGAACTCCGTGACGCTCTCCGCGGCGTCCGCCTCGGGGCGGTCCGCGGCCGCGTCCAGCGCTTCTTCCGTCGCCGCGTACGCCTCGCGGACGCCGATCGTCCCGTACTTGAGGTCCTGCGAGAGCCGCGAGGTGGCCGACTCGCCGGGGTAGTCGCGCGCCTCCGCGTAGCGGAACACGTCCTCGGAGAGGAACCCGTCGAGGCGTTCGCGCGCGGCAGCTGTCCCCGCCTCGGGGAGGTCGGCGTCGGGTTCCGAAAAGCCCAGGTCCGCGGGCTCGGGGAGATCCGCGAGGAGCGCGTCCAGTTCGCCGCGTGCGCCCTCGAACTCGTCCGTGGAGGCGAGGTCGTCCCCGTCGGGGGTCGGCGCGGGGTCGTCCGCCTCGCGGTCGTCCCACTTCTTCCAGTAGTAGGTGTAGACGGAGTAGGGGTCGCCGGCGTTCGTCCGGATCGAATCCGGCGTGTGCAGGACGGCGTCGTGGTGGGCCTCGCGCGGCACGTCGGCCTCGTCGAGCGCCTGCCGGACCGCGGCGTCGCGACGCCGCGCGAGCCCGGAGTAGTCGCGGTTCCAGACGACGCGGTCGGCGTCGAGTTCGTCGGCCAGCGCGGGCACGACCGCGGTCGGGTCGCCGCGCGCGAGGAGCAGGTCGCTCCCGCGGTCGCGGTACGCCGCCCGGAGCGCGTCGAGCGCGTCGAGCAGGAACCCGACGCGGGGCGCGCCGGCGTGCTCGAGCACCGCGTCGTCGAACACGAAGACGGACGCGACCGCGTCGCGGTCGGCCGCGGCCGCGAGGCCGACGTTGTCCGCGACGCGTAGGTCCCGTCGATGCCAGAACAGCTCCATGGATCCCCATGGGGCGTGCACTACCTGAAAGTACGGGAGAGCGACGCCGACGGGACGACCGCGCGACGCCCCGACGACCGGAGCGCGGGACCGCCGACCGCCACGGTCGGAAGGGCTACCGGAAGGCGAACACGGCCCAGCACGCCGCGAATCCGGCCACCAGCGCCGCCGACAGCGCCGCCACCCCCATCGCGCGGCCGACTCGGAGGAGGACGGCGCCGCTCGTCACCGCCAGCAGGCTCGCGAGGAGGAACGCGACGTACGCCCGCAGGTAGGTGCCGAGGATCGGCGTGTTCCGGAGCGCTCCCAGGGGACCGCGCACGTCCGGAACCGCGTCCGTCTCACGCAAAAGGGTTCTCCCCGCGTCCAGTGCTGCGGCCCCGCGCTGCGCCCCGATCCGCCACCCACGCTTATGAGCCGCCGGCGGGTTCGGGGGGTATGGACCGCGCGCTGCATCTCCCGGTCGCCTCGCTCCCGCGCCTCGACGACGTGCTGGGGCTGTTCGAACGCGGCGAGGCCGCCGGCTACGACGCCGCCTACCTCCCCGAGACGTGGGGCCGCGACGCCGTCACGACCCTCGCGCTCGCGGCCGAGCGGACCGAGACCATCGACCTCGGCACCAGCATCCTCAACGTCTACTCCCGCTCGCCCGCGCTCGTCGGGGCGACCGCCGCCACGCTTCAGGAAGCCGCAGACGGCCGGTTCCGGCTCGGGGTCGGCCCGAGCGGCCCCGCGGTGATCGAGAACTGGCACGGCGTCGACTTCGGCAACCCGCTCCGCCGTACCCGCGAGTACGTCGACGTGATCCGGCAGGTCCTCTCCGGGGAGGAGGTGACCTACGAGGGCGAGTACGTCGACCTGCAGGGGTTCCGACTGCGCTGTGCGCCGCCCGACCCCGCCCCGCCGGTCGAAGTCGCGGGCATGGGCCCGAAGGCGGTCGAACTCGCCGGTCGCTTCGGCGACGGCTGGCACGCCCTGCTGTTCACGCCCGACGGCCTCCGCGACCGACTCGACGACCTCGCGCGCGGCGCCGAGTTGGGCGACCGCGACCCCGACGACCTCCGGACCGTCCTCTCGCTCACCTGTTGCGTGCTGGAGGACGGCGACCGCGCCCGCGAGTTGGCCCGTCGACATCTCGCCTTCTACGTCGGCGGGATGGGCACCTACTACCGCGACGCGCTCGCCAGACAGGGGTTCGAGGAGCGCGCGAACGCCGTCCACGACGCGTGGCAGGCGGGCGACCGCGAGGCCGCGCTCGCCGCGTTCGACGACGACCTGCTCGACCGGCTGGCGGTCTGTGGAACGCCCGCGGAGGCCGAGGTCGCCCTCGACCGCTTCGCGGCCGTCGAGGGGCTCGACGCCGCCGCGGTGTCGTTCCCGCGCGGCGCCGAGGTGGACGAGATCCACGAGACCATCGACGCGCTGGCGCCCGTCTGAGCGGTCGGCGGCGGAGCGCTCCGTCGCGTTCGACCGCCCCGACCGCGTCGGGCGCGAGGCGAGTCAGAACAGGCGCCGTTCGAGCGCCCGCCGGAGCCGCCCCGGCTGTTGCTCCCCGTAGACGACCAGCGTTCCGTGTTTCGCCGTGATCGCCGCGGGGTCGGAGCCGCGGCCGAACAGCCGGTCCGTGAGGTCGCGCTGAACGCCGCTGACGACGAGGACGTCGGAGTCGGCGGTCGCGATGTCGATGGCCTCGTCGGTCCCCGACTCGACGACGCGCGTCGTGACCGGGGCCTCACACAGCGCCGCGAGGTCGGCGAGGTAGTCGGCGGTCGTGTTGCGGCGGCTCTCCGGCGGGTCCGCACCGACGGGGAGGTAGAACGTCACCGTCCCGCCGACCGCCGTGGCGAGCGCGTCCGCGAGCGCCACCTTCGCCGGGTCGAACGGCCCCTCGTCGGTGACGACGCCGATGCGCTCGGCGGCGTCGTGGTCGAGGTTCGAGACCTCGACGACGCTGCAGGGCGCGTGGGCCTCGATCCAGTCCACGTCGCTCCCGAGCACCGTCTCCGACCCGGTCGAGCGCTCGATCAGCAGGGTGTCGGCGCCGACCGACGCGGCGTAGTTGACGATGGCGTGGCGGGTGTCGTGGCTGACGACCTCGCCGTACCGGACCGGGATCTCGGAGTCGGTCGCCCGGTCGGCCATTCTGGCCTCGAACGCCTGATCGGCCTCGGTGAGGACGGACGCGGACTGCGGGAGCGGCGTCTGGTCGGGCGTCTCGTCGAACTGCGCGACCCTGACCCCGCCCTCGCGCGTCCGGGCGAGGTCGGTCGCGAGGTCGATCAGCGACCGCTCGACCGCGGGCGGCGTCCGCTCGGTGACCGCCACGAGGACCTCATCCCCGGCGGTGCCGATCTCGGTCTCCGTCTGTTCGACCACGTCGCGGCCGACGCTCCGGCGGACGGCGTCGGTCATCGCCCCCTCGCGACCCACGCCGCCCCGCCGGTAGACGAAGAGGTAGTACCAGGCCATCGACCCGAGGATGATCGCGACGGCGCCGACCAGCGGGACGAACCCGATGTACCGGAGCAACACCAGTCCGCCGACGATCCCGACCAGCTGTGGGACGGGGTACAGCGGGGACTCGAAGCTCGGGTCGTACGCCTCGATGGACCCCTGCCGAAACGCGATCAGCGCGACGTTGATCAGGATGAACACGAGGATCTTGAACGCGCTGGCGAGTTTGGCGATGTCGTCGATGGGGACGAACGCGACGAGGACGAGCAGTACGCCGCCGGTGATCGTGATCGCGTTGACCGGCGTCTCGAACCGGTCGCTGACGTCCTCGAAGATGTCCGGTGCGAGCCCGTCGCGGCTCATCGCGAACGGGTAGCGCGACGAGGAGAGGATCCCGGCGTTGGCGGTGCTGATCAGCGCCAGCAGTGCCGCGACAACGACGGCCGCGACGCCGGCCGCGGGCAGCGCGTTCTCGGCCGCGACCTGCATCGGCGTCTCGGTCGCCGTGAGCGCCGCCTCGTCGGCCACGCCCACCATCACGGTCACGATGGCGACGTAGATGCCGGCGGTGATGACGAGCGACCCGAGGATCCCCAGCGGGAGGTTCCGGTCGGGGTTCTCGACCTCCTCCGCGACGCTGGCGATCTTCGTGACGCCGGCGTAGGAGACGAACACGAACCCGGTCGCGCCGAGGATCCCCGCGATTCCGTCGTCGAAGAACCCCTCGAAGCGGGCGCCCTCGACGCTCGGTGCGCCGGCGACGATGAACCAGACCATCACCGTCAGCATGACCGCGACGATGCCGATCTGCATCCGGCCGGTCTGTTTCGCCCCGACGACGTTCAGGACGATGAGCAGGGACGCGACGGTGAGCGCGACCGGCGTCACCGGCAGGTCGAACAGCAACACCAGGTACGGCGCCCCGCCGACCAGCGCGAGCGCCCCCTTGAACGTCAGCGAGAACCACGTCCCGACGCCCGCGATGGTGCCGAACAGCGGTCCCATCGCCCGCTCGATGTAGAGGTAGGTCCCCCCCGCCTCGGGCATCGCGGTCGCCATCTCCGACTTGCTCAACGCGGCGGGCAACACCAGCACGCCCGCGAGGAAGTACGCGAACACGACGGCCGGCCCGGCCATCCCCATCGCCAGCCCCGGCAGGATGAAGATGCCGCTACCGACCATCGCGCCGATGCTGATCGCCGTCACCTCCGGTAGCCCAAGGTCGCGCTCGAGTTGCTTGCCCATCAGGTGGCGGGACGTACAGCGGTACCGTCGTGTCCGCTCGGTCCGGCCGTCGAAGAGTGCTCAGTCATGATCGACCGGTCGTTGACGCATACCGAACACGTGTCGGCGAATACCGATAAAGGTGGTCGCTCCGGCGTACTTCGGGATCGCGATACGTCGACGGAAAAAGCGTACAGAAACGGTGTGTGACCGCTCGGCTACCTCAGCACTCGGACCAGCCGCACGACTCGCAGGTCTTGCATCCCTCCGAGTAGTAGAGGCTCATCGAACCGCAGTCCGGGCACTCGGGGGACTCGCCGGCCGCGATGAGGTCCTGCGTGCTGTCGTCGGCGTCGGCGGCCTCCTTGCCGCCCGCGGCCGCGCTCGGACCGCCCGCGGAGACCGAGGCGCCGGCGTCCGCGTCGACCGCGCCGCCGTCGGTGTCGGCGGTCGGGCTCCCGCCCTCGTCCACGTCCGCGAGGGACTGCTGCTGGGGGATCCCCTTGTCGATCTCGTCGTCGAGGTAGCGGCGCAGGGCCGTGCCGATGGCGTCCGGGATGGACTGGATCTGCTCGCCCTTGTCCCACGCCACCTTCGGGCTGCGGGTGCCCTGCAGCTCGTCGACGACCTCCTCGGGGTCGACGCCGCTCCGGAGCGCGGTCGAGATGACCTTCGCGAGCGCCTCCGTGAAGGAGTTAGTGTAGCCGCCGGAGTGGCCGATGTTCGCGAACAGCTCGAACGGCCGGCCGCTCTCGTCCTCGTTGACGGTGACGTAGAGCTTGCCGTAGCCGGTCTCGACGCGCTGGGTCACGCCCGAGAGCGCGTCCGGACGGGGCTGGGTCTCGGTGTAGTCGACCGAGGGCTGCTCGCTCGCCTCGAGCAGGCTGTCGACCTCCGCGTCGATCTGGGCCCGCACGTCCTCGTTGTCGAGGAACGCCTCGAGACCGCCGAAGACCTCGTTGATCTGCTCGACGATGGTCTCGGCCGCCTCGGTCTCGTCCGCGAACTCCGTGTTCTGCGCGCGGGTCGTGAGGACCTGCTTCGAGCGCGTGCCGTCGCGGTAGACGGTGACGCCCTTCCCGCCGTGGTCGTAGATGTAGCGGTACACCTCGTCCATGTCCTCCTTGCTCGCGGAGTTGGGGAAGTTGCAGGTCTTCGAGATGGCAGAGTCGACGCCCTCCTGGCAGGCGCACTGGACCGCCGCGTGCTGCTTGCCGGAGAGGTCGCCGGTGACGACGAACAGCTCGCCGATGGCGTCCGGGACCGTCTCCAGCCCCTCCACGCCGTCGAACTCGTTGTCCGCCATCTGTGCTTGCGCCTCCTTCTTGACCTCCGTCACGTCGAGGTCGTTGGCCTCCAGCGTGCGCAGGAAGTAGTCGTCGAACTCGACGAGCATCTCGTCGCCCTGTACGTCGTCGGAGACGTTCTTGTAGAACGCGACGTTGTAGATGGGCTCACACCCGCCCGTCGTGTTACCGATCATCGACGTGGTGCCGGTCGGCGCGATGGTCGTCGTGTTGTGGTTCCGGATCGTGAACCCGTCTTCCCACTCGTCGGCGTCGAGGCCGGTGTGGTGCTCGAACCAATCGGGGTACTCCGTCGGGTTGGCGTACTTGGAGTCGTCCCAGTCGTTGAACGTGTCGCGCTCCTCCGCGAGCTCGTGGGAGGCCCACTTCGATCCGTGGTTGATGTGGGTCATCAGCTGGCGCGCGACCTCGTTACCCTCGTCGGTGCCGTACCGGATGCCGAGCTGGACGTACAGCTGCGCGAGGCCCATGACGCCGAGGCCGATCTTCCGCATGTCGCGGACCTTCTGCTCGATCTTCTCGACCGGGAAGTCCGACATCGTGACGACGTTCTCGAGGAAGCGCGTGCCGTACGCGATGCGGTCGTCGAACTCCTCGTAGTCGAGCGCCTCCTCGAGGAACGCGTCGACCGCGTCCGCCTGCGAGTCGTACTCGTCGGCGTGTTCCTCGGACCAGACGCGCCAGTCGGGCGCGTCCTCGGCCGCGAGCGTCGAGAGGTTGATGTGGCCGAGGTTACAGGCCTCGTACTCCTCCAGCGGCTGCTCGCCGCAGGGGTTCGTCGCGAGGATGCGGTGGTCGGGGTGCTCCTCCACGTCGAAGGAGTGCTTCTTGTTGACGCGCTCGAGGTAGATGACGCCCGGCTCGCCGTTCTCGTGGGCGCCCTCGACGATGTGGTCCCAGAGCTTCTCCGCGGGGACCGACAGCACCTCGCCGACCTCGACGTGCTCGCCGAGGCCGAACATCTCGTAGATCTCCTTCGTCTCCGGCGTGGCGACGTGGGGCTCCTCCGTCCGCGGGTTGGTGAAGGTGAACTCCTCGTCGTTGTACAGCGCCTCCATGAAGTCGTCGGTGACGCCGACGGAGATGTTGAAGTTCGAGAGGTGGCCCTCGACCGCGTTCCGGAGGTGCTTGGGGACGCGCCCCTCGTCGTCGATCAGCTCGCGGGCCTCCTCCAGCGCCTCCTTGAAGGAGTTGTGCGTGAAGTCGTCCGGGTCGTTGAGCCGGAGCGAGTGCGCCAGCGAGACGTCCTTGTTCTTCGCGTGGATGAACTGGATGACGTCCGGGTGCGAGACGCGCATGACGCCCATCTGCGCGCCGCGGCGCGCGCCGCCCTGCGCGATGGTCTCGCACATCTGGTCGAACGTCCGCATGAACGTGATCGGACCGGAGGCGATGCCGCCGGTCGAGCCGACCGCGTCGCCGTACGGGCGGAGCTTCCAGAAGGCGTAGCCCATGCCGCCGCCGGACTGGAACACCTCGGCCGCCTCCTTGGCGGTCTGGTGGATGTCCGTGATGTCGTCGCCGGGGGAGTCGACGAAGCAGGCGGAGAGCTGCTGGAGCTCGTCGCCCGCGTTCATCAGCGTCGGCGAGTTCGGCATGAACGACAGCGACTCCATCCCCTCGCGGAACTGGTCGGCCACGTCCTGGACGTGATCGCGGACCTCGTTCGGGAGTTCGGGGACGACCGTGTCGTACGCGAACTTGTTGACGTTGTGCGCCGTCAGCGCCGTCTCGACGTCGTCGTCCGCGGAGACGCCGGCGCCGAAGACCTCCTCGGCCAGCTCGTCGCGACGGGGGTGGTCGGGCTTGAGCTGGTCGGGCGTGACGGTGACCTCGACGCCCTGCTTGTCGGCCTCGAAGACGGCCTCCGCGAGCGCGACGTTCTTCGCGACGCGGACGAACAGCTCCTCCTGCGTCTCGACCTGGTTCCCGTCGGCGTCTTTTCGGAGGTAGCGCGCGGGGAGGATGTTGTGGTAGGCGTTCTCCGTGAGCCGGTCCTCCAGCGTCTCGCCGGTGGTGCGTTTGATCGGCAGCTCGACTTCGTCCGTGGAGAGGTCGCTCCCGCTCATTGCGCGGTCACGTCTCCCCGAGTGCGTGGTGAATCGGTCATGTATCGTGATGTCGTACTGGTGAGTTGGACCCCTTAGGCGTTGCGTTCCCGGTCCATTTGGGCGTGGAACTATCCGATCCCTTATGGGATCACTGCGGCGCGGCCGAGCGGCTCCGCGCCTGTACGTGTTCGTAGTGCGGGCGGGGTCTACATAAGGATGGCCCCTCCGCAGTGAAAGTGGATCGAGAACGATCAAACCGCACGAGGGAGTCGTCCTTTACAGTCGAACGGAAGGGGCGTTCGCGGTCGACCGGCCGCCGCGCAGTCGCCGTGCGGGGCCGCCGCACCGACCGCGGCGGCCGTCCCGCCGAAAACCCGTTCGGTCCGCCGACGTATCAGATAAACAGAACCGGTCGAGTCGGGCGGATCGCACGCCACCAGGGCTGGCTCGCGGGACGACGGATCCTCGGTCGGTTCGGCGAACCGGTCGGCCCGCAGAGGGGTCCGCGCCGAGCGCGCGCGCCGGCGCCGCTCCCCGGTCCTCGGTCACCGCGTGGCCGGCGCGCGCGACGTCGCGCCCGCGACCTCCGTGAGGAAGTTCCGGATCACGTCGTGGCCGACGCCGGTCAGCACGCTCTCGGGGTGGAACTGGACGCACTCCAGCGGGTACGCCTCGTGGCGCACGCCCATTACGAGCTCCGTCCCGTCGTGGTCGGTCGTCGCGCTCACGTCCAGGCAGTCCGGCACTTCGGTCGCGACCAGCGAGTGGTACCGCCCGGCGCGGAACCCCTGGTCGAGCCCCGCGAACACCCCCTCGCCGTCGTGGTCGACCGGGAACGCCTTGCCGTGGATCGGCTCGGGCGCGTGGCCGACCGTCCCGCCGTACTCGTAGACGGCCGCCTCCAGCCCGAGACAGACGCCGAGCGTCGGGACCTCGGGCGACAGCTCGCGGAGCACGTCCGTCGTCACGCCCACGTCGCGGTCGTTCTTCGGATGGCCCGGACCGGGACTGATAACCAGCGCGTCCGGCTCCGCGGCCGCGACCGCGTCGACCGAGGCGGTGTTCTTCAGCACCTCGGTCGTCACGCCGCCCTCAACCGGACACTCGGAGACGTACTCGACGAGGTTGTAGGTGAACGAGTCGAAGTTGTCGACGAAGACGACCTTCATTCCTCGGCCCCCGTGCCCGCGGCGGGCGCGTCCGCGAGGGACGCGTCGTCGTCCGGCTCGACCCGGATCCGGTCGATGGCGTCGAGGACGCCCCCCATCTTCTGTTCGGTCTCGGCGTACTCCGCGGCCGGTTCGGAGTCCGCGACGAGGCCCGCGCCGGCCTGCACGGTGATGCGGTCCGCGGACGCGTCTCCATCCGCCTCGCCGTGCTCGTCGACCGACACGCCGTGCTCGACCGTCGCGGTCCGGATCACGATGGCGAAGTCCGCGTCGCCGGTCCACGAGTAGTAGCCGACGCCGCCGCCGTAGGCGCCCCGCGGCTCCCGTTCGAGGTCGTCGATGATCTCCATCGCGCGCACCTTCGGCGCGCCGGTGAGGGTACCGGCCGGGAACGAGGCCCTGATCGCGTCGACCGCGTCGTACTCCCCGTCCAGCGTCCCCGTCACGGTCGACTCGATGTGCTGGACGTGGCTGTACTTGAGGACGTTCATGAACTCCTCGACGCGGACGGAGCCGGGCTCGGAGACGCGGCGCACGTCGTTGCGCGCCAGGTCGACGAGCATGGTGTGCTCGGCGCGCTCCTTCTCGTCCGCGAGCAACTCGCCCGCGAGCCGACGGTCCTCGACCGGGCTCTCGCCGCGCGCGCAGGTCCCCGCGATGGGGTTCGAGACGACGCGGTCGCCTCGCACCGACACCAGCGTCTCGGGGCTGGCGCCGACGATGGTCCGGTCGTCGTGGCGCAGCAGGTACATGTACGGCGAGGGGTTCACGTCCCGCAGCGCGGCGTACAGCCCCATCGCGTCCACGTCGCCGGTCAGCTCCCGCTTGCGCGAGATGACGCCCTGATAGATGTCGCCGTCGAGGACGTGCTCCTTCGCCGCGCGCACCGCGTCCTCGTAGGCCTCCTGCGGCCCCGCGCGCTCCTCGGTCACGCGGACCCCGCCGGGCTCCGGAGTGTCGGCGGTCCGGAGGTCCGCGGCGACCGCCTCGGCCTCCGCGGCGAGCTCGTCGTACACCGCGCCGGCGTCGTCCCCCTCGCGCACGACCGGCGTGAACACCAGGTCGACGGTCCCCTCCACGTCGTCGAAGACGACCGTCCGCGTCGTGAGCGCGAACTCCGCGTCAGGGAAGTCGGTCTCCGGGCGCTCGACGCCGACCTCCTCCAGCCACAGGTCGTAGACGGCCTCGTAGGCGAGGAACCCGACGAACCCGCCGGAGAGCGTCTGTCTGTCCCGGTCGGGGAAGTTCCGGCGCTCCACGCTCGGGAACGCCTCGCGCACGCGGTCGAGCACGTCCGCCGGCTCGCCGTCCGCCGGTTCGCCGTCCGCTCGCTCGTCCCCCACGAGGGCCGCGGCCGGGCCGAGTCGCTTCACGTCGGTCCGGTCGGGGTACACGGAGACGACCGCCTCCGGGTCGTAGCCGACGAACGAGTAGCGCGCGTGTTTGTCGGCGTCCGTGACCGGCGCGAACGCGCCGTCGGGGTCGCTGGAGGCGACCTTCTCTGCCGACTCCAGCAGGAAGCCGTGGGGACTGTCGCCGACGAGCGTGGCGTACGCCGTCAGCGGCGTCACGTCCGGGTCGAGTTCCGCCGCGACGCGCACCACGGCCGGGCCGTCGGCGTCGGCGGCGTGCTCGACGAACGCCTCACGCGAGAGGTCCAGTTCCGTCACGCGACCTCGACCTCCCGACCCGCGTTGGCGACGAACCGCGCGACGGCGTTGTGGTCCTTCTCGCCGCCGCGCAGCTCCACGCCGGAGGCCACGTCGACCGCGAACGGGTCCGCGGTCGCCACCGCCTCCGCGACGTTGTCCGGCGTGAGGCCGCCCGCGAGCACGACCGGCGAGACCAACCGCTCCGCGAGCCGACCGGTCGCCTCCCAGTCGTGGGTCTCGCCCGTCCCGCCCGCGCCCGACTCCGTCGTGGAGTCGACCACGAGCGCGTCGGCCGCCTCGTCCAGTCGCTCCGCGCGGCTCTCGTCGTCCGCGTCGACGGCGAGCAGCACCTTCACGCCGGTCTCCGCGCGGACGTAGCCCACCTCGTCGGCGGTCCACTCGCCGTGTAGCTGGACGGCGTCCGGCTCGACCGTCCGCACGAGTTCGACCGCGCGTTCGGCCGAGTCGGGCATCGTCACCAGTGTCGCGGTGACGAACGGCGGCACCTCCGCCAGCAACTCGGCCGCGACGGCGGGGTCCACCTCGCGAGGCGTATCGACCGGAACTTCGGCGATCACGCCGACCGCGTCGGCCCCCGCCTCGACGGCCGCACGCAGGTCGGCACCGCGCGTCAGCCCGCAGATCTTCGCTCTGGCCATCAGTTCGCGTCCGCCCCCGCGGCGGCGTCCGGCTCCGCGCCCGCACGGTCCGCGTCGTCACCGCACAGCGCCTCGAACTTCGCGGCCGCGTCGCCCTCGTCGATGGCGGCGGCCGCGCGCTCGACGCCGGCCTCCAGCGAGTCGGCGAGTCCCGCGACGTACACCGCCGCGCCCGCGTTCGCCAGGATCAGGTCACGCTTCGGGCCGGTCACGTCGCCGCGGACGATCCCCTCGAGGTCCGCGGCGTTCGCCTCGGGCGTGCTCCCCGAGACGTCCTCGATCGGCGCCCGCTCGAGGCCCAGGTCCTCGGGCGCGATCGCGTACTCGGTCACCTCGTCGCCGTCGACCTCCGCGACGGTCGTCTCGTCGTGGAGCGCGATCTCGTCCATCCCCGACCCGTGGACCACCAGCGCGCGCTCGACGGGCATGTGTGAGAGCGCGCGGGCGATCTGCGGGACGAGTTCGGGGTCGTACACGCCGAGCACCTGCGCGTCGGCGCCCGCGGGGTTCGTCAGCGGCCCGAGCACGTTGAACACCGTTCGGATCCCCAGCTCCTTCCGCGGGCCGATGACCGCCTTCATCGCGGGGTGGAACACCGGCGCAAGCATGAACCCGATGCCGTCGCGCTCGATCGCCTCCTCGACCGCCGGCGGCTCCGCTTCCACATCGACGCCCGCGACCTCCAGCACGTCTGCGCTCCCCGAGGAGGAAGAGACGGAGTAGTTGCCGTGTTTCGCGACCGCCACGCCCGCGCCCGCCGCGACGATGGCCGCGGTCGTGGAGACGTTGATCGTGTCGTAGTCGTCGCCGCCGGTGCCGCAGGTGTCGACCAGCGGCGCGCCGTCGGGCTCGATCGTCCGCGCCACGTCCCGCATCCCCTGCGCGAAGCCGGCGATCTCCGCCTCCGTCTCGCCCTTTGCGCGCAGCGCGGTCAGCAGCCCGCCGATCTGCGCCTCACTCGCCTCCTCGAAGACCTGCCGCGCCGTCTCCCGCGCCTCCTCGACCGTCAGGTCCTCCCCCTCCGTCACGCGCTCGATGGTGTTCTGGATGTTCATTGTGGGCACCAATGTATAGGTTCGTCTTACGATGTACAAGTCTGTACATCGATTTAAGGCTTCCCCTCGACCTTTTTCTGCGGTCGGGTTCGCGCGCCGCAGGCGGCGCGCTCACCGCTCCTTGAAAAATGTCGATCAAAAAGGGGCCGCGGTCGGCGCTGCGGGCGCTGCGCGCCCTCGCGCCGCCGCGGTACCACAACCTCGACAGAAAACCGCACCGCGACCGCCCTGCGCCGCATCCGCACCACACCGCATCAGCACCGCATCCGCACCACACCGCACCCGCACCGCATCCGCACCACACCGCACCTGCACCGCATCAGCACCGCATCGGCCGGATTTTCTGTGGATCGGTGCGGCTCCACCCGTGAGTCCACCGCCGACCGCGGGCGAGAAAAATTCGGTCGCGGTCGCCTTCGAGGCGCTATTCGACGTAGTCGTACTGCCGCTCGTTCATCCGGCCCCAGCCCGTGAAGACGAACTCCTCGGAGGGCGTGGTGAACTGCTCGATCATCTCGTGTCCCACGTCCTCGTCGTACTCGTGAACGTCGTGAACGTCCTCGTACTCGCTCCACGTCAGGTCGTAGCGGGCCGCGAGCTGCTCGTCGATGTCGAGCGCCTCGACCTCCTCGCGCCAGCCGTCCTGCACCGTCTCGGTGTGGATCTCCGCCTGCGCGCCGGAGCCGTAGGAGCCGACCAACAGCGTCTCGCCCGCGAAGTCGAGGTCCTTCTCGACCGCGTCACGCAGCGCGCTCACGCGGGCGACGTGGACGGAGCCGGTGTACCAGTTGCCGACCTTGCTGGACAGCTCCAGCGTCGGCTCGACGGTCTTCGCGTACCAAGTCTGGTACTGTTCGGTGTCCTTCAGCTCGTCCATGTGCTCGCGGATCGCCTCCTCGTAGGCCTCGCGGTCCTCGTACTCGTCCTCGCGCGGCTGGCGGCCGATCTCCTCCGCGAGCTCCTCCTCGCGCTCCGTGTCGCGGATGACGTGTCTGTACGCGAGTAGGGCCGCCTTGCGGACCATCCCCGGGAACGGCGTGTGGAACGGGGCGTACTGGAAGTCGTCCAGTTCGATCTTGCCCGCGACCGACTCGTAGTCCTCCAGCGCCTCGCGCATGCGAGCGAGGTACACCTGCATCGAGCGCTTGCCGTCGACGGAGGGGAACTGCTGGTTCGGCTTCAGGAAGTCCGTCTCGTCCATCGAGCCGTACCCCTGGTCGTCCGAGAGCGCCACCAGGTCCGGGTCCTCGTCGATGAGCATCGCCACCGCGCCCGCCCCCTGCGTCGCCTCGCCGGGGTCCCCGCGGGCGTACAGCGCGGTGTCGGTACAGATAACGAGCGCCGCGCGGCCGCGGTTCCGCCCCGCGCGGATCCAGTTGTAGGCGTCGTCGATGGCCTGCGTCCCCGCGACGCAGGCGAACTTGCGCTCGCCCTTGTTGGCGTGGCGGAAGTCGCCGTCGTAGACCTGCTCCAGACAGCCCGCGATGTACGTCGAAACGGGCTTCGAGTGGTCGAACGCGGACTCCGTCGCCACGTCGATCCGACCGATCTCCGACGGCGACAGCCCCTTGCGGTCCATCAGCTGCTTTGCCGCGTTGGCACCCATCGTGACGATGTCCTCGTACACGTCCGGGAACGAGGAGTCCTGTAGGCCGAGCCCCTTCGTGTACTTCTCCGGGTCGTCGCCCTTCTCCGGCGCGAACGTGTTCGGGAGGTCGAGCTTCAGCTTCCCCGTTCGGATCTCGATGGCGTCGATGCCGACCGTGGTCATGCCCGATTCTTCACGAAGCGGGCATATGGGCTTGTCGATGAGGCGTTACGTCACGCGTCGAAAAATCAGTCGTCGACCTCGACTTCTTCTACTCGTGCCTCCACGACCGCACCGGTTTCGTCGTACAGTAGAACGATGATCTTGAACTCGTCTCCGTCTTTAGGTTTGAGCTTGATCTTGCCCTTCGGTTTCGTGGAGGTTCCCTTAGCGTAGCCCTCCTCGTCCCCGATCATGTACGCTTCCACGCGGTCGAAGGAGCCGTCGACTGCATAGTCGACCGTGTATTTTCCACTGTTCCCGGACGTTTCGATGTCGACGGTGTCGAATTCCGGCGACGTCTCCGTCGAGAGGTCGTCGTTTTCGTCCGGGGAGCCGTCTCCGGCAGTCACCTCCAGCGAGCGCGTGGCGACGACTTCGGTTCCGCCCTCGTTGTCGTCGTAGACGACCTCCGCACGGACACGGAACTCGTCGCCGTAGGTACCACCGCGAGGCCCGTATCTCACGCTCCCGCGCGCGGCGTCGATGGACGCCGTCTCGGTCGCACTCCCGTCGTCAACGTTTTCGTGCACGATCCGGACGTGCGAGAAGTCGTCGCCCGCGTCCTCGACATCGACGGAGGTGACGAACTGTCCCCCGTCGCTGTCCTCGTAGCTGAGGTCCTCCACGCGCATGGAGACGCCGCTGTCGACCTCGAACTCGCCCTCTGACTCGACGGCCTCCGCGTTCTCGGCCTCGACCGTGAGTTCCCACTCGTACTCGCCCTCGCTCAACCGGCCGACGGCGAAACTCCGGGACCTGGAGGCTCCGGCATCGACGTCGCCGACCTCCGTGGTCCGTGAGAACGACTCGGGGCCCTCTATGGTCAGCGTCACGCTCACATTGCGTGCGTCTCCTTCGTCGGACCGCAGTTTCACCGCTGGCTCGTACTCACGTAGCGCGGTTCCATCACCGAGACCGCCCGTCGACTCGATCACGAGTTCCGGCTCCGTCGGCTCTTCCGGCTCGGTTGGCTCGCCCGTCTCGGTGGGTTCGTCCGTCTCGGTCGGCCCGCCCGTCTCCGTCGCTGTCGGCGTAGTATCGGCCTCCGCGGCCGCCGGAACGCGGTCGGTCAGGCTGAGCAGGACCGCATTGTCGGCCGTGTCGACGACCGCGACCGTGACCTCGTCGCCGGGTGAGTACGGCGGCCCCGAGAGCGTCCACCGGTCGCCGGCCGAAAAGGGAGGTTCGCCGTCGAGACTCCCGTCGTCGGCGATCCGGTAGACTGTCGTTCCTTCGGGAGTCTGCAGACGCACCTCGGTGGTCTCGGGGTCCAGCGGCTCGCCGCCGGTGTGGTGGATCCGAACGGAATCGTCGCTCACGGTCGCGTCGAGGAGCGTCGCCCCGCTTGCTCGCTCGTCCGCGCCCGAGAACGTCGCCAGTGACGCGACCCCGATGGTCGTCGACACCACCACCACCACACCCATCAGCAACACCACGCCGATGGTCTCCGACTGCCCACGCACCGGTTACACTGGATCGGGAGAGGCGTAAGTACATTGGGGATCGTTTCAGGCTGAAGGACGCGTTCGGTCGGCACACGCTCCGCGGACCGCGCTCCGGGGAGAACTGTTTTGACGCTCGGACGGGTGAAGGGTGACAATGGATCTTCGCCTGGCCGATCGGGGGCAGTCCGCACAGGTCGGGGCGGTGATCCTGTTCGGATTCCTCATCATCGGGCTCTCGCTGTATCAGGCGACCGTCGTCCCCGAGCAGAACCGGGGCGTCGAGTTCAACGCCTACCAGGAGGCGAGCGAGGACATGATCGACCTCCAGAACGACGTGATCGCGGCCGCGGGCCGCGACGTGAGCGTCGGCACCACGATCCGGACCGGCGTCAGCTATCCGGCCCGGGCGATATTCGTCAACCCCGGCCCGCCCGACAACAGGGTGACCGCGACCGCGGCGCGGAACGTCACGCTGGAGAACGTGACCGCGGTCGACGGCGAGGCGACGAACACGCGGACGTTCGTCGCCACGGCGCTCTCGGGGACGAACTACTCGACCCGAGACGTCGCGTTCCGGCCGGACTACAACGTGTTCGGCGGCCAGCCGGTCGTCGTCACCGGCCAGCAGGCGTACAGACACAGCGACGGTCGCCAGATCCCGTTGACGGGACAGTCGCTGCTGCAGGGCGACCGACTCACGCTCACGTTTGTGGAGGGTGACGTCTCGGCCGGCGGCGACGCGGTCGCGCTGACGACCGACCCCGTGAGCGCGACCGAGCGGACGGTGACGATTACGGGCGAGAACGACGACCCGATCAGGCTCCGGCTCGACGCGCCGCCGGGGATCTCCGCCTCCGAGTGGGTGAACCGGACGGGCCAGTCGCTGCTCGCGAACCCCCGCGTCGACGACGTGAGCGCGACCGCGGGCGGCCGCGTCGAGGTGACGCTGAACGGCACCCGGACCTACGAACTCCGCATGGCGCAACTGGAGGTCCGCGAGCGCAACGACGCGAGCGCGGTCGGCGAGCCGGGCGCTTCGTACGTCATCCCGAAAGGGTCCGCGACGCGGTCGCTACAGACCGGCGCCCGGACGGAACTCGCCTTCGAGGTGCGCGACCGCTTCAACAACCCCGTCTCCGGCGCGACCGTCGAACTCGCGGCGGACCGCGGAGAGTTCCTCGTCAACGGAACGCCGACCAACGCGACGACGGTCACCACGAACGAGGACGGCGCGGCGACCGTCGTCTACTCGGCGACCGACGGCGGTAACGCGCTCGCGGCCGGCGCGGACGCGGTCGACGCGACCGTCGACGGCGGCGGGAACCCCGCAGAGACCGCGACGATCGACATCGGCGTGACGTCGACCGGCGCCGGGACGGGCCCTTCCTTCGCCGATCTGCAGATCCTCGATGCCGTTCCGGACGGACCAAGCGGGGGAGACACGGGAGTGATCGTCGACCTCCGAAACAGGGGAACTGAGAACATCACGATAACCGGCATCCGGATCGACAAGACGAGCACTGGCGCGAACCGGCTCAAGGAGGATAGTGGCGGCGACGGCGGTTGGAACAGAGAGGTGTTCATCAACGTCGCAGACTCCGACCCGGATGCTCGGGACGCGAACGACGGCAATTACGAGGCGGGGGACCGCGGTAACAGCAACCTCGCGTTCGGAACGCAGGTGAGTCTGGACAACGAAGCCACGATCCGCGTCGACGAACGCGGAGAGATATACCTGTACGAGTTCCGGGGAATTCAGGGGCAGGGCCAAAACATCGAGCCGATCTCCATGGACGGCCAGTACCTGCGGTTCACGATCTTCTTCGAGACGGAGGACGGCACGCAGGACGAGACGACCGCGACGGTGTTCGTCTTCTGAGGAACCGCGGCGGTCTCAGCCCTCTTCTTCGACGACTTCCGGGTCCTCCAGCGCGGACTGGAGCGAGTCGAGCCCGTTGACCCACTCGGAGACGAGGCCGTACTCGAACTCCTCCAGGAGGTCCACGTCCAGCGTGTCGCCGTCGATGACGCGCGTGCCGGCCTGCACGACGTAGCCCAGCGCGGCGTCGAGGTCCTCGTCGGCCTCCGCGCCGGCCGCGGCGCGGACGAACTCGTCGACGTCGCCCTCGGTGGGGCCGGCGACGATGTACTCCTCGGCGGCGTAGAAGACGGGGACGAGCGAGGTCTGGACGCCGTCGATCAGCATCAGCTTGTCCTCGTCGTCGAAGTCGACCTCCGAGAGCACGATGTCGCGGACGTCGCCGAGTTCCTCGACCGCGCGGTCCTCGTCGACCCGCCCCTCCTCGTAGGCGGCGAGGATCTTCGCGACCGCGATTGCGGCGTCGTCCTGCAGGTTCAACAGGAGTCGAGCGGAGTCCTCGTTCTCGGGATCGAGGTCCTCCTCTTCGACGCGGTCGAGCCAGTTCTGCCAGCGTTCGGCGGAGTAGAAGGTCTCTATTCCCTCCTCCTCGTCAGTCATGTCCCGAACGTCGCCCGCACCACTCAAAGGCCTTTCCGATCCCTCGGCTCCGCGTCCCGGCGTGACACGGACTGCTCGAAACGGCGGCCGTGAGAGGATTCAGCGGTCCAGCGTCGCCTCGGTGTCGATCCCGTACACCTCGCGCGGCGTCTCGACGTGCGCGGTCCGCATGGCCGCCCCGTACCCCTCTTCCAGGAGCCAGCGCGTCCGGCGCGGGACCGTCTTCGGACCGAGCACCATCCCCGGCTTGTCGGGGTCGTCCACGAAGTCCGTCTCCATCAGGAACGGCTCGCCGGCCTCGGCCGCGGTCAGGAGGCGGTCCTTCTCGCTCATCACGCTCGGCGTCGGGCCGCGGAGCCGCCCGCCCGCGTAGTGCTTGACGACCTTCTGTGCCGGGAGGCCGCGCGCCTCGGCCCACTCGGCCAGCTCCGTGAGGTCCTCGCTGGCCTCGGTGTGGAGCTGGACCGCGCAGTCGCGTTCCGCGCCGAGCTCGAACGCGCGCTTCGTGACGGCGTTCGAGGCCTCCCAGACCGCGTCGCTCACGTCGTAGTGCGGCCGGCCGGACTTGAGCGCGAGCGCGCGCCCGTCCGCGACGAACTCCGCGGCCACCTCCAGCCCGCCGCACATCAGGTCCCTGGCCGCCTCGGGTGAGAAGCCGCGCTCGTCGACGAGCCGGCTGATCAGGCCGGGGTGGACGCCGAGGACCGGCCACGCGCGGCCGGGGAGGACCTCGGTGGCGTCCGCGACCGCGTCGAGCGTCTCCGCGAACACCGCCCGGAAGTCCTCGGGCTCGTCGGCCTCGACGCCGAGGTGCCAGGAGGGCTTGTTGACCACGAGCAGGTGGGTGCCCCCGACGCGCGCGAAGTCCTTCACCGCCTCGACGCCGCGGGCGTGCCGCGGGTCGAGGTGGAGGTGGTTGTCCAACACCGGGGTACCGAGGTCGCCGTCGCTCATGGACGGGCGTTCGGGCGGCCGCCTAAAAGGAGACGCGGACCGCGTCGGTCGGGTCGCTCGCTCCCTCGTCCGCGTCGTCCGCCGGCGCGCCCGCGGCGTCTCCGTCGACCGCGCAGTCGAGGTCCGCGAACGCCTCGCGCAGGTGCGCCCACGTCCGGTCGACGGCCTCGACGATCACCTTCGTGTCGCTCACGACCGGCATGAAGTTCGTGTCGCCGCTCCACCGAGGAACGACGTGCGTGTGGACGTGCTCGTCGATGGAGCCGCCGGCCGCGCCGCCCCCGAGGTTCATCCCCGTGTTGACGCCGTCCGGGCCCATCGCGTCCTCCATCGCGGCGATCGTCGCCGCCTTCAGCTGCCCGTGCTCGAGCATCGCGGCGTCCGACAGGGCGCCCCACGCGTCGAGGTGGTCGTAGGGGATCACCATCGCGTGGCCGGGGTTATACGGCGCGTTGTTCAGGAGGAGGAAGTTGTGGTCGCCGCGCGCGACGATCCGGGAGTCACGGTCGTCGGCCCGCTCCGGCAGCACGCAGAAGGGACAGCCGTCGATCGGGTCCGCCTCGCGCTCGACCCACTCGATGCGCCACGGTGCGTAGAGCCGTTCCATGCCGACAGGGAGAGGGGGCGCGCCTTCAACCTTCCCGGTCGGACCCGCCGTCCCGACGCACGACACCTCGACCGCGTCCGGGCCGGGGCGTCTGTGGCGGCCTGCAGCACCGACGCTCGCCACGCCGCGTCGTCGGTGACTCCGGCGGGTGCGGGCTGCTCCCGCCGGAATCGGCCACCGGATCCACTCCGTTAGTTTCAATATTCCTTCAAGAGTCTTTATCCGGGCTTCCCGAATAACGGAGTCCACATGGCGACACAACCCTCCGACCCGGACGTCGTTCGTGAGGCCTGTTCGGAGTGCGGCCGGGAGACGGTCCACGACGTGAGCGTCGAGATCCGGACGGAGAGCGAGAAGGACGAGAACGCGCAGTTCTCGCGCGAGCCGTACCGGATCGCGACCTGTACGGAGTGTGGCACCGAAACCGCGACGCGGATGAACAACGCCTGACCGTCTTTTGTGAACCGCTCGCGGACCGCGTCGGCCGCGGGGGCCCTCGGCCTCGAGGGCCTCGACGACGAGTCGCCTCGACCGCGGCCGGCGGGGTTAGTCGAACGAGTGGATGCCTGCGGTCGTGACCTCGATACCGTCCTCGGTCACGAGCAGCGTGTGTTCCGCCTGACTGACGAGCTGTCCCGCCTCCTCCTTCAACACCGGGTACCCCTTGACCACGTTCTTCTGTTTCAGGCGCTTGAGGGCCATCTCGGTGCCCGCGCCCTCCAGCCACCGCGCGGCGAACGGGAGGTCGTCGAACGCCTCGATCTGCTCTAACGCCTTTCGGGCGCGCCGGTCGCGGACGCTCCGGTCGCTCACCTGCTCGTAGATCTCCTCGGTCGTCCCCTCGCCGACCTTGCCGCGGCCGTCGGTCGCGAACGGCTCGATGGCGACCGCCTGCCCCGGTTCGAGCTCCACGGAGCGGTCGACGCCGCGGTTCGGGACGTTTGGTCCCGTGTGTGCGTCGTACTTCTGTACGCCGTGCCCGGAGAGGTTGAGGACGGGCGTGTAGCCGTAGCCGCGGATCACGTCCTCGATGGCCGCGCCGATCTCGCCGACCGGCACGCCGGGACCGGCCTCCTCGAGCGCCGCCTCCAGCGCCATCTCCGAGGCCTCGACGAGTTCGTCGGTCCCCGAGAGGTCGACCGTGACGGCCGCGTCGGCGATGTAGCCGTCGACGTGGACGCCGACGTCCAGACAGACCATGTCGCCGTCGCCGAACTCGGTGTCGTCCCCGCGGCCCGGCGTCGCGTGGGACGCCTCCTCGTCGACGCTGATGTTGACCGGGAACGCCAGTCCGGCCCCCTGGTCGCGGACGTGGTCTTCGGCCCACTCCGCGACTTCGAGGTGGGTGACGCCCGGCTCGACCATCTCCCGGGCCTCGTTCATCGTCTCCACGAGGACCGCGCCGGCCTCCCGATAGCTCTCGACCGCGTCGTCGTCGAGGGGTCCGTGACTCATGGCTCGCGGTTGGCGGAGAGTCGGGAAAGAGGTTGCGGGACCGCACGACGGACGCGGTCCCGCCGGCCGCGGTTCGAGCGGCGGCTCCGGCGGCGGTCCGCTCGCCCGCCGCGGCGTGGGCGCTACCGGTCCGCCGCGGCGTGGGCGTGGACGAACTCCCGCAGGAGCTTCCCGCCGAGCGCCGCGGCCTGTCCGTCGTCGCGGTCGTTCACCTCGACCACGTCGAACCCCGTGGCCGCGGGCGCGACCGCTCGCACCGCGTCGCGCATCTCGCGGGGCGAGAGCCCGAACGGCTCCATCGTCCCCGTTCCGGGGGCGAACCCCGGGTCGGCGCCGTCGATGTCGACGGAGAGGTAGACGGATTCGCCGGCGAACGCGTCGGGACCGAGGCCGTCGATCCACGCGCGGGCGTCCTCGGGCGCGACGACCTCCACGTCGGGTTCGGCGGCGCGGTCCCACTCCTCGGGCGACCCGGTGCGTGCGCCGACGACGGTGACTCGGTCGACGCCGAGGTCGTCGAGCGCGCGGCGCGTGACGCAGGCGTGGTTCAGCGGGTTGCCGTCGTAGGCGTCCCGCAGGTCGAGGTGCGCGTCGAGCACGACGAGCGCGTCAGGTTCCACGGCGTCGACGCCCGCGTGGGTGACGGTATGCTCGCCGCCGAGCGCGAGCGGAACGGCGTCGTCGATGACCGCTGCCCGGAGCTCGCCGGCGAGATGGTCGAGGTAGCTCTCCACGTCGTCCCACGGCGCCACGTCGCCCGCGTCGTGGACGCCGAGCGCGGAGAAGCGGCTGTCGGTGCGGCGGTCGTAGTCGTCGAAGGTTTCGGAGAAGCGCCGGATCCGGTCCGGTCCGAACCGGGTGCCCGGCTGAAACGTGGTCGTCGCGTCGAGGGGCGCGCCGACGACCACGTAGGAAGCAGCTTCGCGGTCGGCGGTCGCGCCGGGGAACATTGCGACTACCCGACGACTTTCCGCTGGCCCTCGTACTCGAGGTACTCGATGTTGTCGTCGGAGGTGAAGTCCTCGTCCTCCGGGATGCGCATCGTGAACGTCTCGTAGGTGTCGAGGTCCATGACCTGCGCGTCGTCGCCGGAGACGGAGACGACCTGACCCTGCTTCCGCTCGATTATCGGGACCCACACCTTCGCGTCGACCGGCTGCGAGAGCGAGCGCTTCTTGTCGTCGAAGACGCCCTTCCCCTCGATGCGAGCCTTCGCGCTGCCGTGCTTCCCCGGCTTCGCGGTGCTGTAGTGGTTGATCTTGCAGGGCGAGCTGTCCATCATGACGTAGCTCCCCTCCTGGAGTTCGCGAACCTGCTTCTGCTCTCGCGGCATACACACCGATTCCCGTCGGCCGGGTATAAACGGTTTGGAACGCGCCGGACGCTGCGGATCCCCGGCTCTTCGGAGGCGTCGGTCAAGCAGCCTGACGACCGCGCCGACGCCCCCGCTCACGGCGCCGGGAGCGCCACCGCGGCGGTTCACAGGACCGATCGAACGAGGAGGAAGAGGAACCCGAACGCGAACAGCCCGAGCAAGGCGATCGTCGCGACGACCACGGCCGGGGCGAGCTTCTCCTCGTCCTCGTCGAGGATGTACGCTTCCATGGGCGGAGTTGCGCGTCCCCCGGCTTACCGCTTTCGGGCGCGGTCGGTGTCGAAGGTCGTCGCTTCGGACCGCCGAACCGGCCGAGGTTGAGACGGGACCTATGCGTCGTCGACCGGCGTCACGAACGCGAGGACGCTCCGCGGGTCGCCGTCGTCCCCGACGACGGTCCGTACGTGCCACTCGAAGCGGCACACCGTCCCGTCCGCGGTCACGCTCCGTCGGACGAACGAGGTCGGCTCGTCGCGCGGGACGCGCTCGGCCCACGAGGCCGTCACCTCCGCCTCGTCCGCGTCGGGGACGAGCGCGGCGACGTGTCGGCCGACCGCCTCGGCGGCGTCGTAGCCGAACAGCGCCGACGCGCGGTCGTTCCAGCGCCGGATCTCGAGGTCGGGCGACAGCTCCAGGACCGCCGTCGGCGACTGCTCGAACAACGTCCGCGCGCTTCGCGTCTTTCGTCGGAGTTCGGTCTCGCGCCGGCGCCGCGTGCGGTTCGTGAGCGCCAGGACGAACTGGTCGGCCAACTCGCCCGCGAACCGGCGCTCGTCCTCGGTCCACTCGCGGTAGTCGCCGACGGTCTCCGCACACAGCACGCCGACGACCTCGCCGCCGCGGCGCACCGTCGCGTCGAGCATCGACTCGATCCCCTCCGGATCGAGGTACGACTCGGTCAGCCCCGCGGTCCGCGGGTCCGCGGCGGCGTCCGCGGCGGCGACCGCCCGGCGGTTGATCAGCGCCTCGAAGTAGTTCGGGTACGCCTCGGCAGACAGCGTCATGCCGGACTCGTGAACGCCCTCGTCCCGCTCGAACAGGTCCAGACACGTCATCGTCTCGCGGTCGTCGCCGAACAGCCACACCGACGCGCGTGCGACCCCGAGGACCGAGACCATCGTCTCGGCGATCAGCGCCGCCGCCTCGTCCACGCGCCCCTCCACGACCGCCTCGTGCGTCGAGAGGTCGACGACCGCCTCACGCTGGCGGCGCCGCCGGTCACGCTCGCGGTACGTCTCCGTCACGTCCCGGAAGATCAGGACGACGCCGACGACGGCGTCGTCCTCGTCGGTGATGGGCGAGGCGCTGTCGGCGATGATCCGCTCGTCGCCCTCGCGGGTCCGCAGCACCGTCCCGTTCGCGAGCCCCACGGTCCGGCCGTGTTCGAGCACCTCCTCGACCGGGCTCTCCATCGGCTCGCCGGTCTCCTGACTGGCGATGTCGAACACCTCCGGGAGCGGGCGCCCGACGGCGTCCTCGCGCTCCCAACCGGTCAGGTCCTCGGCGACGCCGTTCATGCGCTCGATCGCTCCGGTCTCGTCGGTGGCGATCACCGCGTCGCCGATGGACTCCAGCGTGATCCGCAGGTTCTGCTCGCGGCGCTCCAGCGCGGTCCGCGTCCGGTGGTGCGCGACCTCCTGTTCGATGGCCTGCACCAACACCCCGTATTGGGCCGTCGGGTCGCCCCCCTTCTGGAGGTAGCGGTCGGCGCCGAGGTTCAGCGCCTCGACCGCCACCTCCTCGCGCCCGCGGCCGGTGAAGATGATGAACGTCACGTCCGAGTCGCGCTGCTCCCGCAGCGTGCGGAGGAGTTCGAGCCCGTCCATCTCGGGCATCTGGTAGTCCGAGACGACCGCGTCGAAGGAGCGCTCCTCGAGCAGGTCCAGCGCGGCGGGAGCGCCCTTCGCGGTCGTGACCGCGAGCGCGTCGTTCTCGGACTCCAGAAACTGCTCCGTCAAGTCGAGCAGCGCCGGGTCGTCGTCGACGTAGAGGACGGAGATGGAGGGGTCGGGAGCCATGATACGCGGAACCGGGTTCGCCTCCGCGTTTTTCCTCGGGGGTCAAAAGCTTGCGTATGACGGCACGGCCGTCGTGCGCCCCGGCGCTCGGGGGAACAGGGATATAGCTACCAGCCCTTGGTAACAACGAACACACATGACTGAACCGGACGAACCGGACACCGACCGCCCCGACGAGCGCCGCCGGCGCCTCCTCGCGTACGCCGGACTGGCGGCGCTCGGCGGCGTCGGGGTCGCGGGCGCGTGGACGGTCTCGCGGGGCGACGAGCAACCGGACGCGGGTACGCCGGAGGGGACGCCGACCTCCGATCCGGACCCCGTGACGGACGCCGAGCCGAACGCGGACGTTCCCGAGCGCGTCCGTCGGTACGCCCCGGACCTCTACTTCGGGGCGCTCGAGAAGTGGTTCCCGACGGACCCGCGTCCGTACGTCGTCCAAGCCGGGGAGAGGCGCGAAGTGGACGGCTTCGCGGCGCTCGACGGGTACAGTGCCGCGTTCGCGGAGACCGGCTCTCCGCCGGCACCGGTGGCGTTCTACAACGTCGTCGAGGCGGCCCCGGGCGTCGACGCGATTCAGTACTGGTTCTACTCGGCGTTCGACCAGTTCACGGTCAACTTCCACTGGCACGACTGGGAGCTCCTGCAGGTGTTTCTCGACCGCGAGACCGACGACCCGCTGCTGGTGTCCGCGAGCGCGCACGCGAGGGGGACGCCGAACAACGAGTTTCTGGACCCGGACGTCAGCGACGGCCGACGAGTCGGCGTCCTCTCGGAGGTCGGCTCCCACTCCAGCGCCAGCGAGGTGAACGACGTGGTTCCGAGCTTCGAGCGCCTCCCGACCGACGACTGGGTCTCGGACGTGACCAACGACGCGATCGAGGTGACGGAGGGGCTCGCGGCCCCGTTCGCCTACGGCCTCCCGCGCGGCGAGGGGGCGCGGCTCCCGTTCGTGATGCCCGAGTTGGACGGCCACCGGCTCGACGAACATCCCGACCTGTCCGTCGGGCGGGACGACTTCGTCGACGAGCGCGTCACGGTGGGCGACTGGCGCGGGCTCCCGCGACCGCCCGCGGAGATCCCCCTGCGGGAGCCGGGGCTCGTGCTCGCCCCGCCGGACAGCCCGACGGACGCGGACGCGACGTACGCGCTGGAGCCGCTCGACGCCGTCCGCGAGGCGGTCGACGACTTCGTCGGTCCGCAACTCAGCTTCGAGTTCGCGGTCCCCGGATTCGCGGAGGACCGCCTCGCGAGCCATATCACCTCTGTCGGCATCCCGTGGGAGCAGGAGCGGTACGCGGACCCCCTCGCGGACGTGACGGACCCCGCGCACCGCCGGCGGATCGACGGCGCCGAGCCAGCGGGGCTGCGGAACCGCGTGGTCGGTCGCGTCCGGCAGCTCCGGGCGGGCGCGGAGGGGGCGCTCGACGGCACGCTCGGCAGCGGGTCGGACGCGCTCGGGGACGCCGCGACCGTCTCCCTGTTCGCACTCCCGGTGGAGGCGGCGGTGCGACTCGCGAGCGAGGGGCCGGAAGTGACGGTCACCCGCGGCGGCACCTTCGGCTACCTGCACGTCGAGCCGGGCGACCACCACCTGACGGTCAACGCGCCCGGCGTCGCGCCGCTCGCGCAGGGGTTCGTCCACGAGGGCGGCACCCTCCGCGCCGGCGCGGGCGGGGAGCTGACGGTCGTAGCCAACGAGGACGCGGGCTGGATCCGCGGCGACGGCCGCGACGCGACCGGCATCGAGTCGGTGCGGGTCGTCGAGGACTACGCCGGCGTCGTCTACGAGGGCCGACCGTCCGAACCGGACCGCTTCGCGGTCGCGGTCCACCGCGAGGGGCGCTACACGGTCGAGGTCGTCGACGCCGACGGTCGCCCCGGCGCCTACCGCGTCACGCCCGAGACGTTCGGCGACGGCACCGAGGCGGTCCGCGAGCGCGTCGAAACCGGGAAGGCGCCCCTCGCGACCACGCTCCGCGAGGAGGTCGCCGCGGTGCGCGACCTCGCCCGAGACCTCGCGGACGGGAGTGGGTCCGACGACGGGGACGCGGACCGCGAGCGAACCCGCGAGAACACGGTTCTGAACCGCCTCTCTCAGGCCGCCGAGGAGGCGACCGCGGCCGCGGACGCCGCCGCGGAGGGGGACGCCGAGACCGCGAACGACCGCCTCGCGACCGTCCGCGACCTGCTCGACGAGGCGCGCGAGTCGCTCTGGAGCGACCAACAGGAGGTCTACGGCACCGACGAGATCATGGCGCTCGAACCGCGCCTGCTGACGGTGCTGGAGCGGGCCGAGACGGCGCTGGAGACGGGGATCTGAGGCGGCGACTCTCGATCGAGGGTCGGGACGAGCCCCGACGGGAGAGCTCTTTCAGTGACCCAGACCGAACTCGCGATACGTCGGGCGACACGTTCAGACAACTATGGACGACCGTGACTCACGGACGACGGTAGATCGGGAGGCGTGTTTCGAGACGGCGTGCCGGTTGATGAACAAGGTCGTCGAGCAGAAGAACGACGATCCGATCGAACTCAGGATAGCGGAGAACGAACTGGACCACCTGATGGCGGCGCTCGAGTATTACCGTCAGACCGTGGATCCCAGCTCCGGTGACGTCCTGATCGCGACCGAGTATACCTGTCCGGGCTGTGGAAGCGATGAGACGTTCCGAGCACAGGAGGGCGACGTTTCCAGAATCGCAGACCACCCCGACGTCGGTATCGAAGTGTTCGCGGTCGACGGGATAGCTCAGTGCACCGAGTGCGCGTTGCAGGTGGTAGTCACCCAGTTCGAACCGGTCGGATCGAACGGGTTCGACGAGGCCGCCTGGGAAGACCTGTACGAACAGCAGTACCGAAGCAGAGAGGTCGTAGAGAGAGTCTCGACGGAGTGAACGGTCGATCCGCGTCCGAGACGGCGCGAGCGTCACGCGTTCAGGCCCCGGTCGATTTCGCCGTCGAGGTACCGAGCGAGAACGATGCCCTCCCACAGGTCGTCGAGACCACGTTCGAGCGCCTGCTCGGACAGTTCGGACTCCGCAAGGCTGCGGACCTCAGCGATTTCTCGAACTCTGTCGGAGCTCTCGGCCGCCATACCGATCGGTTACTCGGCGACTTTCTGAAATCCGTGTCCGCCTCACCGGTGAGCGATTGGCCGGGGCTCGTGCCTACCGTGGCAGCAGTCGTGCTCCTCCGTGATCCGCTTCTCGTTAAAAGCTGGCCTCGGCACTCATAGGGCTCGTCATCGCCGGTGCCGAGGCGGCTCGGAGCGGTGCGTCGTCATCGGCCGCGCGGTCGTACGCCCGCGGTCGGGTTAAGTCCGCGGCTCCGGGGGCGGGCCGGGCCGTCGTCGCCCGTCCCGCCGAGATCTCCCCGCCCCGTGCCACCGCGTCGCGAGCGCACGCGCGAGGGGAACCTTCATTTACTCCACGGCAGTGATCGGTTCCGAATGAGTACCGCGCCGGGGCGAGGGCGAATCCGGGGGAGCGAGTCGGATGGCTGAGAGCGGGCGACCGCGGTCGGGGGTCGCGGGGGACGAGACGGACGCCGACTCCGACGACGCCGCCGCGGCGGACCCCGACGCGACCGCGGCCGCCGTGACCGACGACGGGCCGGCGCTGGTCGTCGTCTGCGGCCTGCCGGGCGTCGGCAAGACGACCGTCGCGCGCCGCGTCGCCGAGCACGTCGACGGCGAGGTCCTGCGGACGGACGCGATACGCAAGCAGCTGTTCCCGGACCCGGACTACACCGACGCGGAGACCGAGCGGGTGTACGGCGAACTGATCGACCGCGCCGCGGAGGAGGTCGCGGACGGCGAGAGCGTCGTCCTCGACGCCACGTTCGCGCAGGCCCGCTTCCGCGAGGACGTGCGCGCGGCCGCCGCCGAGCACGGGGTCCCCTTCCGGCTCGTCAAGGTCGAGTGCGAGGTGGACGTGGTCGAAGAGCGCATCGCGGCGCGCGACGGGCTCTCGGACGCCGACTTCGAGGTCCACCTCATGTTCCGCGATGAGTACGACCCCGTCGAGAGCGAGCACGCGGTCGTGGACAACTCGGGCGCCGAGGCGGCGACCCGCGATCGCGTCGACGACCTCTTCTGACTGCGGCGCGACGGCGCTCGTTCTTCAGAAAAGCACCGCAAGCGGCGCGTCAGCGCACGACGCCGTTGGCGGCGTCCACCAGGTTGCGGAGCCGCCGCGTGTCGCCCGCGTCGAACGTCGCCGGGGCGCGCGCCACGGCCTCCGCGCCGGTCGTCGGGCGGTCGTCGCTCGGTGCCTCGCTCTCGGCCGGGGTGTCCGCACCGGGTGGCGCGGTCTCGTCGCGCCACCGGGCGTCCGTCGACCGCGTGGCAGTGGGTCCGTTCGGTCCGTCCGATTCCGTCGTCGCCGCCCGACTACTCGTGTACTACGGGTGCCATCACGCTACCCTGCGCCCTCTACAGTCATAAACGTTCGTGAAGAATCGGTCCTTGCCGGGCGACCGCGGACACGGACCGCCGGCGGAGCCGGAACTACTCGATCCGCTCGCGGGCGGCCGCGACCAGCAGCGGGAGCATCACGGTCGCGTCGCCGTGGACGGAGGCGTTGCGTGCGTCCCGCTCCAGTTTCCCCCACGAGCGCGCTTCCTCCAGGCTCGCGCCCGAGAGGCCGCCGGTCGCCTCGGGGTCCATCGTGATCTGGACCGCGTAGTCGTACGCACGCGGCGTGACGAGCATCGTCTGGAGGGTGAAGTTCTTCGGGACGCCGCCGCCGACCAGCAGGCAGCCGGCGTCGTCGGCGTCGAACGCCAGGTCCGTCAGCGCGGTCATGTCCGCGAGCGCGTCCAGCGTGAGGTCACCGGTCTGTGCGTACATCCACGCCTGCAGGCCCAGCACCGAGTCCTGAACGGCCGGGCAGTAGATCGGCACGTCGTTCTCGTAAGCCGCCGCGGCGACGCCCGGCGCCTCGGCCACGTCCTCGCGCTCGTTGACCTCGGCGTTTGCGCGCCCGAGTTCGCGGCAGAGGCGCTCGATGGAGACGGTCCCCTCCGCCTCCAGCGGCGGGAACACCTCCTCGCGGAGGTGCGACTCGAACAGCGCGAAGTGCTCCTGCGGGAGGTAGACGTTGTAGATGCGGTCGACCTCCTCGTCGCGGAGCGTCTCGTCGTGCTCGCGGGCGGACTTCTCGGGGTCCCCCTCGCGGCCGTGGTGGTGCTTCCCGCCGATGGCCTCGATGGCGTCGTGGGTGAGGTTCGCGCCCGTCGTCACCAGCGCGTCGACGTAGCCGTCGCGGATCAGGTCGGCGACGACCGCGCGCATCCCGGTCGGAATCATCGCGCCCGCCAGCGACAGGAAGACGGTGCAGTCGTCGTTGCCGAGCATCTCCGCGAGCACGTCGCCCGCCTCGTGGACCGACGCCGCGCCGATGCCGGCGTGGCCGTACTGCTCGACCAGTTCCGAGACGGTCATTCCCCCCGCTACGCGCGTGTGTCCGAGCGGGTCCTCGGAGAACTCCTCGCGGTGGGGCGCGTGGTGGCCCGCGTGGTCCTCGTCGTGGCCGTCCGCGTGGTCCTCGTCGTGACCCTCGTCGTCGCTCATAGTCCCACTCCGCGACGGGCGCGTTTGAAAAGTCCGGTTACGCGCCACGCGGGCGGCAGGGGACCGGAGACCGGCCGTCCACGGTTACCCGCCGCTGACCGGCGGGAACAGCGCCAGTTCGTCGCCGGGCGAGAGCTCCGTCTCCAGCCCCTCCTCGTGAGCGACGTTCGAACCGTTCACGAGGACGTTGATGTGGTCCGCGAGTTCGTCCCCCTCCATGATCCGGTCGCGTAGATCGGGATGTGCGGCCAGCAGGGCGTCGAGCGCCTCCTCGACCGTGTCGCCCGGTTCGGCGTCGACGGTCACCGTGCGTCCGCCGGCGATCTCCGAGAGGTCGGCGAACAGTTTCCACTCCATACCGGACAGCCCACGGCCGCGCGTAAGAGGATTGCGTCCGCCCCGGCTCCGTGCCGGTAGGACGGATCGCGTCGCCCGCCGACCGGCCTCACTCGCCGTCATCGACGCCGTCACCGTCGTCCACGTCGTCGGACCCGGTGACGGCGTCAGCGTCGCTCTCCCCATCTTCGCCGTCCGCGGCGAGCGTCTCGAAGCGGCGGAGCTCGTCCGGCCGCCCCACCAGGTAGACCGTATCGCCCGCGGCGAAGGCGTAGGCGCGCGGCGGGATGGCCTGAACGCTCCCCTCCGGGGGACGGACCGCGGCGACGACCGCCGCCACGTCCGCGACGGTGGTCCCGACGAGGGAACTCCCCGGCTCGACGCGGACCGCGCTCATCGTCTCGTCGGCACTCCGCAGGACGGTCGCGAACTCGCGGTCGGCCCGCTGCTCCGCGGGCAGGGTGGCCAGCCGGTAGACCGTCCGGTCGTCGAGCGCGGACGCGTCCGCCTCGTCCAGCGCCAGCGTCGCCACGTCGCCGGCGGTCGCACGGAGCTCCGCGGTGGCGACGCGCTTCGGGCGCTGATCCGCCTCGCCGGACTCTCCCGCACCCGCCGCTTCCGCTTCGTCCGGTGTGCCCCCCGGCTTCCAGACCTGCACCACGTCGCCCGGCGTCGCGGCGTTGGCGGGGTCGGCGGTCACCGCGACCGCGGCGGTGCCGGGCGCGAGCGTCGGGCCGATGCCGGCGGCCCGAGAGCCGAGCGCGAGGAACTCCACCTCGCCCTCGGCGGTCACGTCGACGTCGACGTAGCCGACGCCGTAGTCCTCCTTGATCCGGGTCACGAGCCGGTCGCGGAGCTCCTCGACAGTGAGCCGGCGCGGGAACAGCAGCGTCTTGTCGGCCATCTCCGTCTTCGTCTCGGGGTCGACCGGCTCGTAGGCGTCCATGTCGCCGATGTCGTCGACCGCGGGGAGCGTCACCGGCGTCACGCGGCCGATGGTCCGGACCACGTCGCTCACCTCCCCCTCGAGCCGCTTCCCGCCGGTGACCGCGAAGAAGTTCGTCGCGAGCCCGTCGCCGAGGTGGAGTCCGACGGGCGCCGCGGCGGCCGCGACGCCGATGGCGACGACGTTGAAGAACACCGCGTCGAGCCGGAGGAGTTCGTACTCGGTGCCGCCGATGACCGCCCCGAGCGACGCCGTGTTGAGGTAGAGCGCGACGACCGCGACGCCGACCAGCGCGGCGATGCCCTCCCCCACGCGCTCGCGGAAGTACCACCGGTACGCGACGGCGGCGCTCCCCGCTGCGACCGCGGCCACGACCGCGAACGTGACCAACGTCGCCGCCGCCCGCATCGGCTCGTTGAACGTGACGCCGCCGGAAGCCTGCAGGACCGCTCCGCTCGCGTCGGTGGCGATACTGCTCACGAGGTCCGCGGGGACGAGCGCGGGGGTCACGTCGCCACCTCCGTGAAGCCGTCGAGCGCCTCGCGCGTCCCGACGACGAAGAGCTCGTCGCCCGCGGACAGCGTCGCGCCGCCCCGCGGGGCGACCGTCCACGTTTCCGCCTTCGCGGCGACGACGACCACGTCGTACGTTTCACGGACCGCGGCGTCCGCGAGCGAGTGCCCGTCGAGCGGGCCGTCGGCCCGAACCGTCATCCGCCGGAACCGCTTGCCGGCCCGGCGCAGCAGCGTCGTCAGCTCGAACTCCCGGTGCGTGCCACGCGAGGCCACCAGCACCCGCCCGCGGTCGACCGACAGCAGTGTGCTCGCCTCCGCGCGGTCGACGGCGAGCGTGACGCGGCCCTCTCCGCCCGTGGTCGTCGGCGCACTCGGTGGCGGGGCCTCCGCCGCTGCACCCTCGCCGCCGTCGGTCCGCGGTACCCCATCACCGCCGGCTGCAGTCCCCGGCGAGGCGGACGCCGGGTTCGGCTTTGCGGCCGGTCCGCCGGACTTCGCGGAGAGCACTGTTCCCTCGACGGCCCCGTCGTCGGTGAACACGCGGACCTCGTCGCCGCGGGCGATCCCCGTCGGAACGAGCGCAGAGACCGAGACCGCACGCTGGCCGGGCGGGACGCGCTTCGAGAGTCCGCCCATCGGCGGCGCGGCGCTGACCGTCGCTCGCGCCCGCTCGTCGATGGTGACGGCCACGTCCGGGAGGTCGTACTCGGTTTTGAGACGGTCGGCGAGTCGCGTTTCCAGCTCCGAAAGCGGCACGTCCGCCGGGAACTTCCACTCGCCGTCGGTGATCTCGGCTCGGATCGCCGCCGGGAGCGGCGGGTAGCCCTCCATGTCGCCGACCGATCCGGCGATGTCGATCCGGACCTGTCCACGGCCGCCGACGCGCTCGATGACGTCCGCGGAGAGGGTGCGGTCGCGGATCGTGCGCAGGGACATTCGGCGCGGCGCCGTCGCGCCGAGCTTGTCACCCTGCGCGTGGGCGTACAGCGAGAGCATCAACACGACCAAAATCGCGGTCAGCACCGCGGGAGCGCGCTCGGAGTTGCGCACGGTCGGGTCGTTGAGCGCGAGCAGGCCGCCGTTGACCCCTGCAATAGCGAGCGCGAGGACGACGACACCGAAACCGGGGATCGTCACCCCCGTGAAGTACTTGAACACGAATCCGAGGACGCCGGCCACCAGCGCCGGCACGATCCCCGTCAGCACGCCGAGGTAGATCCCGTAGAGGATCTCGACCGGGAGCGTCATGCTCTCCCTCTTTCCCGGCACACCTAAACGCTTACCGCCGTCGGCGGTTCGCGGCGTTCCACACCGGTCCGCGGCAGTCCACGCCGGTTCGCGGCGGTCCACAGCGGCCACGCGGACCGGAGCCGGACCGAACGCCGCATAGGGTCGGCACCGCGGCGCGCCCGTCGCGTGGCGTTTAAGTTCGCAGTCCGCGACGAGCGGGTATGGGTCTGAGCCGGGAGTGGGTCACCGTGCGGGCGTCGATCGTGTTGACGTTCGCCGTCGCGGTGCTGTCGATCCTCGTCGGGCTCATCCACATCTCGACCGGCGGGGTCGCCGGCCCGCTCGCGCCGCACGTCCCGGACTGGGTGAAACAGACCGTCGGCTTCACGGGGACGCTGACGGGGTTCGCGATGCTCGGCAGCGGCTACGCGCTCAAGCGTGGCTACCGCGTCGGCTGGTACTCGACGGCGGTGCTGCTTCCGCTGACCGCGGTACAGGGGCTCCTGCAGACGTCGGCGTTCGCGTATCCGCTCGTCGCCCTGTCGTTGCTCTCGCTGCCGGGGCTCCTCATCAACCGCGGCCGGTTCACGCGGACGTACCGCCCGTCGCCGACGCAACTGGCGGCCGGAACCGCGCTCGTGACGGCGATGGGATACGGAACCTTCGGCTCCTTCGCGCTCCGCGATGAGTTCTCGGGGATCGAGACGGTCGTCGACGCGTTCTACTTCACGGTCGTCACCGCCTCGACCGTGGGCTACGGCGACATCTCGCCGTCGACCGACATCGGCCGGATGTTCGGCATCTCGGTGCTCGTGATCAACGTGGCCGCGTTCGCGGTGGCGCTCGGGGTCCTGCTCACGCCCGCGATCGAGGCGCAGCTCTCGAAGGCACTCGGAAAAATGACAGACAGACAGCTCGACCTACTCGAAAGCCACGTCCTCGTGCTCGGCTCCGGGGACCTGACGGAACCGATACTGGAAGAACTTGCGGACAGAGGCGTCCCGTTCGCGGTCATCACCGAGGATGACCGGACCGCTCGCCTGTTCGGCCAGGACGAAGTCCCGACGCTCACCGCCGACCCGAGCGACGTGGGACCGCTCGAGCGCGCGCGGATCGAGGACGCCCGCGCGGTCGTCGTCGCCACCAACGACGACGCGAAGGACGCGCTGGCGATCCTCACCGCACGCCAACTCAACCCCTCGATCCGGATCGTCGCGGCCGCGACACAGCGCGAGAACGTCGACAAACTCCGCCGCGCCGGCGCGGACCACGTCATCTCGCCGTCGACGCTCGGTGGCCATCTCCTCGTCGACTCCGCGTTCGGCGGCGACAGCGAGGAGGTCGCGGACGAGATTATGGGCGAGGAGGACGAGTAGGGCCCGGCGATCTTTTCCCGCTCGGACGAGTGTGTGTGGTATGCCGCAGGACTCCGCTCCGATCTCGGTGCTCTGCGTCGACGACGAGCCGGGGATGGCGGAACTCATCGGGACGTACCTCGAACGCTTCGACGACCGGATCGCGGTGACGGCCGCGACGACGGTCGGCGAGGCACTCGCGCTCGTCGACGACCGGACGTTCGACTGCATCGTGAGCGACTACGACATGCCCGAGGCCGACGGACTGGTGTTTCTGGAGACGGTGCGCGCCGAGGACCCTGACGTGCCATTCCTGCTGTTCACCGGCCGCGGCTCCGAGGAGATCGCCAGCGACGCGATAAGCGCCGGAGTGACCGACTACATGCGGAAGGAGTCCGGAACCGACCAGTACCGCGTCCTCGCCCAGCGCCTCACGAACGCCGTGGAGCGACGACGGCTGAGCGAGGAGGCGACGACCGCCCGCGAACACGCGGAGGCGATCCTCGAAGCGTCGCCGAACGCGATCCTCGTGGGCATCGAGGGACGCTGTGTCTACGCGAACCCGGCGGCGGTGGAGCTGTTCGGCACTGCGTCGGCCGCGGAGCTGCACGACACGTCCGTTTCGGAGTTGTTCTCACACGACGGCGCGGGGCCGCCGCTCGGTGTGGCCGCCGAGGACGGGACCGCCTTCGAGCACGACCGTCTGACCGCCGCCTCGGAGAAGGGGGAGATCCCGGTGGAGGGGTCCGCACGCGCGATCACGTGGGACGGGTCGGCGGCGGTCGTCTACATCCTGCGGGACGTCTCGGAGCGTGTCGCGTACGAGCGTGAACTGGAGTACCGTCGGTCTCTCCTGAGTTCGACGTTCGAGGGGAGCCCCGACGGCATCCTCGTCACCGACGTCGACCGGAACGTCATCACGTACAACGACCGGTTCCTCGACGTCTGGGACCTTCCCGAGGACGTGCTCGCGTCCGGCGACGCCGACCTCGCGCTGGAGACGGCGGCGGAGCGCGTCGTCGATCCCGACGCGTTCCGGGAGAGCATCGAGGCCCAGTATCGCGACCCCGGACGGGCTCGACACGAGCAGATCCGTCTCGCCGACGGGACGGTTCTCGACCAGTACTCGGCGGTCGCGCGCACCGATGACGGCGACCGACTCGGCTTCGTCTGGTTCTACCGCGACATAACGGAGCTCAAACGGCTTGAACGCGCCCAACAGGAGGCGTTCGACCGCATGACCGACGCGGTCTTCGCGGTCGACGAGGACTGGACGTTCACGTTCCTCAACGAGCAGGCTGAGCGTGTACTCCGGCGCGACGCCGACGAACTGCTCGGGCGGAACGTCTGGGCGGAGTTCCCCGAGGCCGTCGACACGCACATCTACGAGGAGTACCACGAGGCCGTGGCGTCCGGGGAGCCGGTGTCCTTCGAGACCTACTACGAGCCGCTGGACGCCGACCTGGAGATTCGCGCGTTCCCGTCGGAGACCGGACTCACGGTCTACTTCCGCGACATCACCGAACAGCGGCGGACGCGGTCGGAGCTCCAGGAGACGGTCGACACGATCCACGAACTCTACGAGACCGCGTCGGACACGGCCACGCCGTTCGAGGAGAAACAGCAGGCGATCCTCCGCATCGGCGGTGAGTACCTCGACCTTCCGTACGGGTTCGTGACGGAGCTCACCGAGACCACACAGACGGTCGTCGCCTCGACCGGTGACCACGACCTGCTCCAGCCGGGGGAGACGTGCCCGCTCGGGGAGTCGTACTGCCGCAGGACCGTCTCCGCCGACACGGGACTGCTCGCAGTACGGAACGCGGTCGCGGAGGGGTGGGCGGACGGCCCGGCCTTCGACCGCTTCGACCTCGGCACGTACATCGGGGGGAAGATCGTGGTCAACGGCCGGTTGTACGGCACGGTCTGCTTCGCCGCCACGGCGCCGCGGGACCGGGAGTTCACCGAGATGGAGCGGACGTTCGTCGAGCTACTGACGCGCTGGCTCTCCTACGAACTGGAACACCGCGAGCAACAGTCGCAACTGGAGGCGAAGAACGCGCAGTTATCGGAGTTCGCGAGCATCGTCTCCCACGACCTGCGGAACCCGCTGTCGGTCGCGGACGGCTACCTCGACCTCGCGATGGAGGAGTCTGACAGCGACCACCTCGCGAAGATCGCGGGGGCACACGAGCGGATGAACGACCTGATCGAGGACATCCTGACGCTGGCCCGTGAGGGCGAGGTGATCGGGGAGCTGACTCACGTCGGCGTCCGGGCCGTCGCCGAGGAGGCGTGGTCGAACGTCACGACCGGCGAGACAGCGCTCGACGTGACCGCGGAGGGCCGGATCGTCGCCGACGAGAGCCGGGTCGTCCAGCTACTCGAGAACCTGATCCGGAACGCCGTCGAACACGGGGACAACGACATCACCGTCCGAATCGGCGACCTCCCGAACGGCTTCTTCGTCGAGGACACGGGCGTCGGCATCTCCGAGGAGGTCCGCGCGACCCTCTTCGAGACCGGGTCCACGACCAAGGAGAGCGGGACCGGGATCGGACTCCGGGTCGTCAAGCAGATCGCGACCGCCCACGGGTGGGAAATCGCCGTGGCAGACGGCGCGACGGGCGGCGCGCGCTTCGAGATCACCGGCGTCGACCGCCCCGAGTGACGCGGGGCGCGGTACCGGGTCCCGCCTCGGTGCGTTCGCGACCTACAGCGCGGTGACGGCTTCCAGCGTGATCTTGATCGCCCGTTCGACGTTGTTCTTGGCCTTCTCGGGCAGTTCGTCGTCCGAGTCGGCGCCCTTCTGGGTACCCTCGACGAGGTTGCCGTCCACGGTGCAGATGGCGCCCGCGCGAAGGCCCTTCCGGCGCGCCAGCGAGAAGACCGTCGCGGCCTCCATCTCGATGGCCAGCAGGTTCGCGTCCTCCCAGTCGTCGACGAAGTCCTCGGACTCGTTGTAGAAGGCGTCGTCGGAGACGATGGGGCCGACGTGAACCTCCTCGCCGTTGCGCTCGGCCGCGCCGACGAGTTCCGTCAGTGCGTCGTAGTCCGGCACCGCGGGGTAGTTCGCGGACTCGTAGCGCTTGGAGGTCCCCTCCTCCTTGGCGGCGCCGGAGGCGACGATCATGTCCCCGATCTCGATGTCCGACTGCAGCCCGCCGCAGGTGCCACAGCGGAGGAACGTCTCGACGCCGACGCGCGACAGCTCCTCGACGGCGATGGCCGCGGAGGGGCAGCCGATCCCGGTCGAGCAGATCGTCAGCTCGCAGCCCTCGTACTCCGCGTTGACGACCTTGTACTCGCGGTTCTGTGCGACGACCTCGCTGTCGTCACACTGGTCCGCGATGCGGTCGACGCGGCCCGGGTCCCCCGGAATGATCGCGATCTCGTGAACGTCGCCCTCCTCGACGAGCAGGTGCGGCTGTTTCGCCATGTGGAACCCTCCCCGAGACGCGGCAAAAGCGATACGGTCCGCGGCGGTGTCCGGTGTGCCACCGCGGGCGCCTTCCGTCACCCCAGCAGGGACGCGAGCGCCGGCGCCGTGACCGCGAGCGCGGCGCCGAACGCGAGACTCGCGCGGAGCCACCGACCCTGCACCTCCGTGTCGCGCTCCTCGTAGGCGCGCCCGCCGGCGTGCGGGAACACGATGACCGCGAACACGAGGTACACCGCACCGGCCACGAGCGCGGCCGCCAGCAGATGTGCGGGGAGCCCGACTCCACCGGGAAGCGTGCCGAGCGCCGGCAGGACCCTGTCGAGTCCGGCCGCCAGCACGGCGTAGACCGCCCCCGCGCCCGCGCCGGCGACGCCGTGGAACGCCAGCGCCTGCGGGAGGGGCACGTCGGCGGGTCGGCGCCGCGTCACGAGCGCCGTGGCGACGCGCGCGGGGACGAACCCGGTCGCGGACCGGGACATCGGGTAGCTCATCACCGCGGCGCCGATCAGTCCGGCCACGATGCCGACGAGCAGCCAGGCGATCGACGCGGGCACGGGACTCATTCGCACGGCGTTGTCGCCGTGTCGGGTTAAATCCCCGTCCGCCGGGCGTCAGACGCGCCGTCGCCGCACCGTCAGCTACTCGTCTCGGGGCAGTACGACGACCGGCCGGTCAACCTCCGTCACGAGCTTCGTCCGGACGCTTCCGGAGAGGAAGTCGACGATCCGGCCGCCGCCGCGCGACCGGAAGGCGATCGACGTGGCGCTCCTCTCCGCGGCCGCCTCGCGGATCGCCGCCGCCACGTCGGTTCCGTACAACAGATCCGTCTCGACGGTCAGCCCGTCCGCCGCGGCGCGGTCCCGAAACAGGGAGAACGCCTCCTCGGCCGCCAGTTCGCGCTGTTCGACGCCCGCTTTGTCGGGCGCGCCGCCGGCCTTCTCGATCACGTTGACGACGTGGATCTCGGCGTCAGCGTCCACGTACTCGCGGAGCGCCTCGTAGGTCGACTCCGCGTCCTCGACGCTCGCGACCGGAACCAGCGGTCGGGAGAGGATGTCGGTCATGTCTCGGGCTTCGCGGGCCGCCGGCTTGAGTGCTGTCCTCGGTGCGTCGGACCGACCCGCGTCGTTCCGCCCGGCGCAAGAACAAAGGCCGCGCGGCCGAACCGTCGGGTATGACGCCCTCCATCGACCGGTCCGACGCCGGAGCGCGCGACACCGCCGCGTCCGCGGACGACGCCGGAACCGACGGGGGCCAGGTGTCGCTCGTCGGCGTCCGCGGCCGCGCGTTCTCGCTCAGGGCGCTCGGCGTCGCGCTGCTCACGCTCGGTGCGGGTTCGGTGCTCGGCGGGTTCGTCCCGATAGTCGGCGGCAGCATCGGGCGACTCGCCGGCGTCGCCGCGGGCGCGTTCCTGATCGGTGCACTCGCCTCGCGTCGCCGCTACGCGGAGACGGCGCTGGCGGGCGCCGGCATCGGCGCGGCGAGCGCACTCCTGAGCGCCCTGTCGGTCGGGTTCCTCCCGGTCGGCGTCCAGTTCCTGCAGGAGTACGGCGTCGGCCTCGTCGGCGTCGGCACCGCGCTCGGGGCGGTCGTCGCGCTCCTCGGCACCTACTTCGGACGCGACCTCCGCGCGGGACTGACCGCGACCGTGGAGTGACCCACGGGACGCCGACGCCGGAGGTTACCGGACCGCGAAGCCGTTCTCCTCGCGCGTGAGAACGCCCACGTCCGCGAGCCTGTCGAGCGCGTCCCGAACCGCGTCGCCGGGCGCGCTCACTTCGGCCGCGACCGCGTCCGCGGAGCCGTCCGTCTCCACGACCGCGGCCAGTACCTCGGCGTAGAACTGGCTGTCGGCCTCGGTGCCGAGCCGTTCGTCGATCCGGGAGAGCGTCTCCTCGAGCCGGCCGTGGACCCACCGCTGGGCCAGCGAGAGCTCGCGGTCGAGCGAGCGGAGCCGTCCGAACTCCGCGGCCAGCTCCGCCATGTCGTTGCACTCCGGTTCCAGGTCCAACTCGAGCGAGAGCAGCGAACAGCGCCCGTTCATGTCGAGGTTCGCACTCGCCGGATAGGCGCTCTTGGCGCCGAACCCGTGCGGCGAGACGTTCACCTCCAGCCGGAGGCTCCGGGAGATGTGGAAGTACTTGCGGCGCTTGTCGTCCGTCCGCGACTCGATGAGGCCGGCCTCCTCCAGCTTGCGCAGATGGTCGATGACGGCCTTCGGGCTCACCCCGAGGTACTCGGAGATCTCGGTGACGTAACACGGCTTGTGTGAGAGGAGCCGGAGGATGCGCCGGCGGTTCTCGTTGCCGAGGAGATCGAGCAGTACCGCGGAGTCCATTAACGTGTGGTTAGCGACGAGTAGCTAAAAGGCTGTCTAACACGCCGACGGCGCTCCGGCGACCACCCACCGACCGCGGGCCACGAGCCCCGGACGGCGTCGTCTCACTCCGGGGTGCCGGTCGGCTCCGAAGTCCGCTCGGCCTCCGTCCCGTTCGGCGGGCTCCGATCGGACGCCGGGCCGTTCCCCTCGCCGGCACCGCGGTCGCCGTTTCCGGGATCCGAGGCCGCACCCGTTCCGTCCCCGCCGTCGCCCTCGGCTCCGGTACCGTTCCCCTCGCTACCCGCGTCGTCCGGCGGTCCTCCGGCGCCCGCACCGGCACCCGCGCCGTTGCCTGTGCCGTTCCCGGCGCCGTTCCCAGCGCCGTCGCCCGCGCCGGTACCGGGACCGTCCCCCGCGCCGGGCGGTCCCGAACCGTTGCCTGATCGGTTCGCGCCCTCGCCGGGGACGCCGTCTGGCGGTCCGCCGCCGGGGGTCGCGGGGCGTCCGCTCGCCTCGCTGGCCGCGGCCGCGACCTCCTTTGCACGTGCGGCAGCCGCCTCCGGAACGCCGGAGCGCTCCGCGACGGCGCTCGTCTCGTCGGCCGCGGTGCCGATCGACCGGAGCTCCGCGCGGAGCCGGGCATCCTTCGCCCGGTATTCGCCGGGCGTGAGGCTGCCGTTCTCGTAACGGGCCGCGAGCGCGGCGCGGCGCTCCCGCAAGTCGGCGACGCGGTCGGCCAGCTCCGCGGAGCGGTTCTCGACCGCCTCGGCGCTGACGTTGCCCTCGACGCGCGCTTCCCACATCCCCTGGTCGACCTCGCCGCTCGTCTCGGCAGTCGTCGACTGGACGAACGAGGAGACGGCGCTCCCGAACCCGGGGCCGTCGTCCGACGCGTTCGCCGTGTCGTTCTCCTCGGAGTCGGCCGTTCCGTCGGCCTCCGAGGTTCCGTCGGGCGTGTCGGCAGGAGTTTCGACCTGCGCGCCGTCGATCGGTGCTGTCGGCGCCGCACCGACGCCGCCGACGCCTCCCACGAGACAACACCCTGCCAGCAGGACTGCGATCAGGGGCGTCGCGTTCATACCCGATCGAAGCGGCCCTCGACTCATAAATAGGCACATCCGTTCGTTTCGTTCGCAGGGGCGAACGGTCCGGTAGATCCCGCCGCAGTCGTCCGATTTTCGCCGAGCGGCGGGGTTCGCGCGAAGCGAAGCGTAGTTACGGGCAGCCACCCACGCCACGACCATGCACGCAGCCCTCGTGATCCTCGACGGCTGGGGTCTCGGCGCCGGCAGCGACGGCGGCGACCCGGGGCCCGATCCGAGCCGCGACGCCGGCCGCGACGCGGTGGCGGCCGCGGACACGCCCACCTTCGACGACGCCGCGAGCCGCGGAGCGTCCGGCCGGCTGGAGGTTCACGGTCGGCGCGTCGGCCTCCCGGACGCTCAGATGGGCAACTCCGAGGTCGGCCACCTCAACATCGGCGCGGGGCGGGTCGTCAAGCAGGCGTACACCCGGATCTCCGACGCCATCGCGGACGGCACCTTCGCGGAGAACGAGGCCATCGCGTCGGCCTTCTCGCACGTCGCCGAGACCGGCGGCCGCGTCCACTTCATGGGCCTCGTCTCCGACGGCGGGGTCCACTCCGACGTCGTCCACCTGAAGGCGCTGATCGACGGCGCGGTCGCCCACGGCGTTCCCGCGACGACGCACGCGTTCACGGACGGCCGCGACACCGCCCCGGAGATCGGCGACGAGTTCCTCGCGGAGGTGGCGGCCCACGCCGAGAAAGCCGGCACGGGCGAGGTGACGACCGTGACGGGTCGCTACTTCGCGATGGACCGCGACGAGAACTGGGAGCGCACGAAGCGCGCCTACGACGCCATCGTGAACCGCGAGGCCCCCCACGAGGCCGCCTCCGGGATCGAGGCCGTCGAGGCGGCCCACGCCCGCGGCGAGACCGACGAGTTCGTCGAGCCGACGCTGGTCGCGGACGGGCCGGCCCTCTCGGACGGCGACGCGGTCGTCTTCTTCAACTTCCGCGCGGACCGCGCCCGCCAGCTCGTCCGGATGCTCACCGGCACCGTGCCGACGTGGGAGGACGACCTCGACCAGCCCGAGGTCGAACTCGTCACGCTCACCGAGTACGACGAGACCTACGAGTTCCCGGTCGCGTTCCCGCCGACGATCCCCGAGGACACGCTCGGCGAGGTGACCGCGGACGCGGGCTTCGAGCAGCTTCGCATCGCCGAGTCGGAGAAGTACCCGCACGTCACCTACTTCCTCAACGGCGGCCGCGAGGTGGCCTTCGGCGGCGAGGAGCGGGTCATCGTCGACAGCCCGGACGTGCCGACCTACGACCTCCAGCCGGAGATGTCCGCACCGGAGCTGACCGACGAGGCGGTCGGGTTCGTCGAGCGGGAGGACCCCGAGCTTCTGGTCCTCAACTACGCGAACCCGGACATGGTGGGCCACACCGGCGACTTCGACGCCGCGGTCGAGGCCGTCGAGGCGGTCGACGCGCAGCTCGGGCGCCTGCTCGACGCGGTCGCGGACGCGGGCGGGCACGCGGTCGTCACCGCGGACCACGGCAACGCCGACGACATGGGAACGGAGACCGAGCCGCACACGGCACACACGTTCAATCCGGTCCCGTTCGTCTACCTCACGCCCGACGGCGACGACGGCGGCCACGCGGTCCGCGACGGCGGCTCGCTGTGCGACGTGGCGCCGACGCTTCTGGAGCTGATGGGCGTCGAGCAGCCGGCCGCGATGACCGGCGAGAGCCTACTCGAGTAGTTCGACGACGGCCGGGAGCGCGTCGGCGGGTCCATCCCGTGACTCGGTGCATCCTCGCACCACGGCACACCTCGATTTCCGAAACTCCTGCCGATTCGGCGACACTCCTGACGAAGCGACCGCGGTGCTGTGCTGTCGGCGCGCGCGAGGAACGCGCGCGAGGGAGGGCTGGACGCGGCCGCGATGCGGTGCAGTGCCGTTCCGCGGCCGCGTCCAGCCCGAGGCTGGGGAGGTGTGAGGCCTGTGGTACTGTGCCGGTCGCGGTACGGGGTGGTCGCGGTGCGGCGTGGTCGCGGTGCGGGGCGGTCGCGGTGCGGGACTGAACGGGGCAGCCGGCTCGAACCTGCCCGACCCGTCTGCCGGAACCCGGCGCGGTCGAACCGGCTGGAGACCCCTAACCGTTCCCGTCCCGATCAGCAGCGTTTGCGACAGAAGCGGAACGATCAGACGCGTCGCGGCAAGCGTCGCCCTGACCGCCCCGCCCTACTCCTCGTCCGTCGACTCTCGCACGTCGCCTGCCTCCGTCCGCTTCGCGTAGACGGCCAGCGAGACGGCGGTGACGAACCAGATGGGGGCGCCGACGCGGACCGCGAACGCGGCGCGGGCGCCCCAGGTGTCGAGCGTCACGACGGTCGACAGCAGCGCGACGACGGGCGCCCCCACGAGGATGGTGACGACGAAGGTCATCTGCATCACCCAGCCGTAGTCGATCCCCTCGACCTCGGTGCGCTCGACGGGTTGCACGCGCGGACCTGCGGTGCGCGCGCCCAAATCGCTGCCGGTCCGCCCGCCGCGAGGGGTCGGGGAGATCGACCCGGCCGAACCGACCGCGACCCCGACCACTTTATCCGCCGGGCACCGAACCGAACGGGTATGACCACGACGCGGGGGTTGCGGTCGAAGGCTGGCGAGGAGCCGATCACGATGCTGACCGCTTACGACGCGCCGACGGCGGCGGTCGTCGACGAGGCGGGTATCGACGTCATCCTCGTCGGCGACAGCATGGGGAACGCCGTGCTCGGGTACGACACGACCCTCCCGGTGACGATCGAGGAGATCGAAAGCCGAACGGCCGCGGTCGCGCGCGCGACGGAGGACGCGCTGGTGGTCGCCGACATGCCGTTCCTCTCGTTCGGCGTCGACGAGGCCGAGTCGCTACACAACGCGGGGCGGATGCTGAAGGAGGCGAACGCGGACGCCGTGAAGATCGAGTCCGGGCCGCACACCGTCGACCTGACGGCGCGGCTCACCGACCTGGGGATCCCGGTGATGGCACACCTCGGACTGACCCCCCAGCACGTCAACCGCCTCGGCTACGGGCGACAAGGAACCGACCGCGAGGCCGCCGAGGAGATCGTCGAACTCGCGGGCGCGCACGCCGACGCCGGCGCCTTCTCGCTCGTGCTGGAGCACGTCCCCGCGAACCTCGCGGGCGCGGTGACGGAGGCGCTGGAGATCCCGACGATCGGCATCGGCGCAGGCCCGGACTGCGACGGCCAAGTCCTCGTGATCAACGACGTGCTTGGGCTCGACGACTGGTCGCCGCCGTTCTCGAAGCAGTTCGGCGACGTCCGCGCGGAGATGGCGCGCGCGGTCGAGGGATACCGCGACGCGGTAGAAGCCGGGGAGTTCCCGGAGGAGGAGCACAGCCACGTCGAGGAGACGCTCGAGGACCTCTACTGAGCGACGCCCGGCCGGCGGCTGGGAACGCGGAGGGACACCGCGGGCCGGGGAGATACCGCGGTTCCGGTGAAACCGGGCGGCCGACGGCGCGTCCGCTCAGGAGGAGCGAAAACGCGAGAAAGCGGTCGTCAGCTTACAGCCGGCCGACGTTCTCGACGGAGATCGACTCGACGCCTTCGACGTCGGCGAACGCCTCCTCGACGGCCTCGGTACCGCCGGCGTCGTCGGGGACGATGACGGTCGGGAGCAGGGCGACCAGCCCGAACGCGACCTCGTCGCGCTGGAAGCCGCGGATCTTCGCGCCCTTCGGCAGCGACTCCTCGAGACGCTCCTCGAGGTCGTCGAGGTCGATCTCGGGGCTCTGCGGCATGACCTTGATCTGAGCGGCGACGTCACCCATGGTCAGGGCCCCCGGAAGCCGCAGTCGGGACACTCGTAGAGGTTGCTCTGCTTGCGGCACGTCGCGCAGCGGTAGATCGTCGTGCCGCAGTCGGGGCACGCGAACTCCGCCGCGTTCTTCCCGGACACCTTGATGCCACAGGAGACGCACTTGCGCGCCGCCTGCTGCCGGCTCTCGCTCATACACTGAAGAACCGGCGCACGACTTTTAACCGTTGTTCTTTGGCGCCGCCCCGTGTCAGCATCGCATGGATGGCTCCTCAGCCGACGCAACCCGGGTTTTCGGCGCCTCCGGGACTCGAGAGCGCCTTCCGCTCTCACCCGATCAGCAGCGGACCGATCAGGACGCCCATCAGGTGGACCCGCCGGGCGCCGAGCCGCGGCGGTACCAGTCCGAGCGCGGCCGCGACCGCGAAGACGCCCACGCCGACCGGACCGGCGAACAGGAACGACAGCGCGGACAGAAACGCCAACACGCAGAGGCTGAGCCGCGTGTAGTCCGCGCTCCCGACCACGCGGAGGTAGGCGTCTCCGACCAGGAGGACGAGCGAGAAACCCGCGAGGGCAGCGGCGACGGTCGTCGCCAAAAGCACCGGGAGCGCGAACGGGACCGCCGCGCGCTCGAGCGCGACCATCACGCCCGTCCGCGGCGTCCCGAGTGCGACGAGCGCGAACAGCGCGAACACTGTGTTCGAGGTCCCAGCGCCGGAGGTGGCGACGACGAAACCCCGGTCGGCGTCCTCGGCCGGCACCGCCGGCAGCGCCAACACCGACGCGATGGCCGCCGAGATCCCCGGCAGGTAGCCGACCACCGCGCCCGCGAGGGAGCCGGCGCCCGCGGCCCGCCCGAGCGAGCGCGGAGGCATCGCCAGCCGCGCGTCCGCCTGCGGCGGGACGCCCGACCCCCGCAGCGCCTCGATCAACACCGGCGCGCCGAACAGACCCGTGAACAGCGGAGCGAGCATCCCGCCGGCCTCGAGCGGCGCGGCCGGCTCCACGTCCAGCGTCAGGGCACCGAGGGCGGCACTCGACAGGAACGCCACCGCGCCGCCGGCCGCGGCTCGCCGCGAGGACTCGGTCACGAGGAGGAACGCGACGACGCCGCCGAGAACGATCCACAGGTGCGCACGGAGGGTCGGGTAGACGCGTGACATCACCCACGTCACCGGAACCGCCAGGGGGAGCGCGAGCGCGACGGCCACCGCCGAGCCGACCGCCGAGAGCCGCAGCGCTTCGCGGCCGCGGCCGGCGATCACGAGGCGGTGACCCGGCAGGGAAGCGACCGCCATCGAGGCGTCGGGGACCCCGAGCGCGAGCGCCGGGACGATGTCGAGGAAGGTGTGGACGACGCCCGCGGCCAGCATCGCCACGCCGAGCAGGAGCGGGTCGACGTCGCTCCCGACCGCGACGCCGGCCAGAAGCAGCGCGAAGTTGTTGGCGTGGAGCCCCGGAACCAGCCCGCTCGCGGTCCCGAGCGCGATCCCGCCCGTCAGAAACGCGAGCAGGGAGGCCGCGAGCGCGGGGTCGACGACGAGGCGGAAACCGGGGTCCATCCGGCGGGGTTGGCCGCGGCTTCCGGTGTAAAGCTACGGGAGGTGCGTGTTGGGTCTCGCGGGTGTCGTCGGAGAATTAGGCCGCGCCGGCCTGCGACTTCTTGCGGGTGACGTAGCCGGCGATGCGGTTCCGGACGCCCTTCGACTCGACGGTCGTCAGCTCGTCGACGCTCTCCTTGTTCGTCTCGAAGTCCGTGTTGAACGACTGCGGATACCGCTCCAGCAGCGCGTTCCCCAGCTGCTTGATGTACTTGGGTTTGATAGCCATAGGGGGTGGTACCTGCGGGCCGAACTAAAAGGGTTCGTTCCCGAGCGCGGCGGTGTGACGACCTCTCACGCCGGACCCCGCCCGTATCGGCACCTCCGACGGCGTTCGGCCGCGCTCACACGTCGAAGACGACGTACGCCTCCCAGCCCCCGTCCCGCCGCTCCAGCAGCATCTCCGAGTAGGTGACGGCCTTCACGTCGCGGGCCTGCACCGCCGCGAGGGGGACGCCGCGGGCGGTCGCCTCGGCCACCCACTCCTCGCCCTCGCGACGGACCGCACACTCGTGGTCGACGGGGAGCACTCCGCGCACGTCGCGCTCGTAGATCAGCCGGTCGAGATAGTCGAACAGCAGCGCCTCCCGCCCCTCCGCTCGCTCTTCCATCTCGAACCGCTCCCCGTCGGCCGGCCACGACTCGCACATCGCGGCGGTCAGTCCGGCGGCCACGTCCGCGAACACGCCGTCGAGGGTGTTCGCGGTCGCCGCCACCGCCACGTCGGCGGTGTGGTCGCGCAGCTCGAAGGTCACCGGTCGTCCCCCTCGTCGTCGGCGTCGACCCGGTCGTCGTCCTCCTCGGAGGCCTCCTCACCTGCGCTTTCCCTGGCGATTTCGGAGGGCTTCCGCTCCGTCGCCTCGCGCTGTTCCGCCGGGCGGTCGGCCGCCTCCGAGGGCTGCTCCTCCGTTCCGGCCTGTTCGGCCTCGTAGCGCCCGGCACGCTCGGCCGGGGTGACCGTCGTCTCCTCCCGGTCGTAGACCCCCGCTTCGCCGGTTCCGGACTCGTCCGTAGCGTCCGTGGGCTCGTCCGGGCGCTCCCGCTCCGCGATGGAGTCGGGCGTCCGCGCCTGCTCGGGGTCGACGGCGCGGTCGTAGTAGCTCGTGCGCTCGGTAGCGGTCGTGTCGACCGGGCGTTCCTCGTCGGCGACGTCGCCCGGGTCGAACCATCCGTCGACCTCTTCGAACGTCGAGAGGCCGCGGAGTCGGCTGGCGGGGATCCCGGCCTCGTCGCCGGTCGCCTCGCTGACGGCGACGCCGCTCGTCACGAGCGCGCGGATCCCCTCCTCGACGGTCATGTCGACCTCGACGATGCGGTCGTTCGGAACGAAAACGACGTGGCCGCCCATCACCGGGTTGGGAGCCATCGGCATGAACAGCGTCGTCATGTCGCCGCGGCCGACGGGGTCGGAGATGGTCTCGGGCGTTTCGCTCGTGACGAACGCGGTCGTGTAGACGCCCTCCGTCGGGAACTCGACGAGGACGACCTCCTGGAAGTTCTGGTCGTCCGACTCCAACATCACGTCCGACATCTGTCTGAAGCTCTCGTAGACGGAGCCGACGCCCGGGATGCGCTCGATGACGTAGTCGAAGTAGTCGACCGCGCGCTGGCCGTACCGCGAGGAGTTCGCGGTCAGCCCGACGACGAGGATGAGCAGCAGGAGGACCACCGGCGTGGCGAGTTCGACCAGGACCTCCTGCTGGATCAGCCCGACTCCGGGGACGGACACCTGCGCCTCGAACGGGAGGATGACGTCCGAGAAGAGGTCGAGGTACGTGTAGATGTAGTTGAACGCGATCGCGAGGACGATCAGCGTGATCAGAAGCGGCACGATGACCGCGACGCCCGTGAGGAACCCGTTTCGTAGTTCGTCGCGAGCGCGCGGCGACTCGTCTGCCATCGCCCTCATCGACGCCCGACCCCGAGTTAATTGTTCCCCCCTCGGATCGCGCCGGACGGAGGAGTTATATCTCGTGGGCGTGTTACGTTGTCCCAGTGAGCGTCAACGTGCGGAAGCGTGTCGACCGACCGGGGGACGCGGACCACGTCGCGGCCGCGTGGGACCTCAAGGAGCGGATCCGCGAGGCCGAGGGCGTGCTCCGACAGCGACGCGGCTTCTTCACCGACGCCTACCGGCGGTCGACGACGCACCTTCTCTTCGAGGACGACGAACTCGTCGCGTTCGCCTCGGTGCGGCGCGACGGCTACATCCTCTTTCTCGCGGTGGCGCCGACGGCGCGCGGACACGGCTACGGCGAGCGCCTCGTCGCGGAGGTGGCGGAGGACAACCGCTCGGTCACCTGCCACGCACGGACGACGAACGCGGAGGCGCTCGGCTTCTACGAGCACCTCGGCTTCGAGGTGAAACGGCACATCGAGAACTACTACGAGGACGGCGGCGACGCCTACTACCTCAAGCTCGGCGAGGACTCGTTGCGCGAACGGCTCTCCGATTTCGTCCGTCGCTGAAGGGCCGGCGGGACACCGGTCGGAGTCGCGCCCCGCGGCCGCTCCCGCCGGCGTGCGAACCGCTCGCGCACCGCGCGCCGAAGAACAACCGTTAAAAGTCGCGCCCGGGTTGCTACGAGTATGGCTGGAACTATCGAAGTGCTCGTTCCCGGCGGGCAGGCCGACCCGGGCCCGCCGCTCGGTCCCGAGCTCGGCCCGACCCCCGTGGACGTGCAGGACGTCGTCAACCAGATCAACGAGGAGACCGCCGCGTTCGACGGAATGGAGGTTCCCGTCACCGTCGAGTACGACGACGACGGCTCCTTCAGCATCGAGGTCGGCGTCCCGCCGACCGCGGAGCTGATCAAGGACGAAGCCGGCTTCGACACCGGCTCCGGCGAGCCGCAGGAGAACTTCGTCGCCGACATGACCATCGAACAGGTCAAGAAGGTCGCCGAGCAGAAGTCTTCGGACCTGCTCGCCTACGACACGAAGAACGCCGCCAAGGAGGTTGGCGGCACCTGCGCCTCCCTTGGCGTCACCATCGAGGGCGAGGACGCCCGGACGTTCGACGACCGCGTCGACGCCGGCGAGTACGACGACGTCCTCGAAGCGTAACTGCGCGGCCGTAGTTCCACGTTTCGTCGCGGACGACGTCCGCGGGTCGCGTTTCTACTCCTGTCCCCCAGCGACGTGAGCAGCATGACTGATCCCCCACACCGATACTGGGTATAGCGAAGTGGATATGCTCTGTTTTTGTTAGGTGGTGGTGCTGTTTCTGTCTCTGTCGTTGATCTAGCTGATCGGGGCAGTAACACCCAGAAAGCCCCAGCCGGCTCGACCGGCCGCGAGACGCCCTGCGCTCCTCGCTCTCCGCACAGCCCGCTGCGGTGCTTGAGGCCTCGGGGCCGGATCGAGCCGGCTGCCCCTTTCAGCCCCACCCACCGCACCGCCCCGCGACCGCACTGCGGGCCTCGCACCTCCCCAGCCTCGGCGGCGGCGCGGCCGCGGAACCGCACCACAATGCGGCCGCGCCGCC
>NZ_JBNLIA010000013.1:0-139017 GCF_050122995.1 Haloparvum alkalitolerans | reverse complement strand
GCCCATTCATACGCACATTCATACGCGGATACATTCAGTGGCGAGCGGCAGTGCTGTAGAAGTCGTGTTGTAAGGTGGTTCTGTGAGGCGAGGTGCGTTGGATAGCGGCCGCGCCGTGCAGCCGGCCCGAGAGTGGGCGGCCGGAGTCGTGTGGAGTCCACGAAACGACGGGATACTCGCGGCACAGCGGCTAAAATCGCTTTTTGACCGGTGTTTTTATCAATTCTCCACGCGGATAATGAGTAAATGGGGGACCGCGGCCGGGACGAACAACGGATCGTTCTCTCGGCGCGGTCCGACCGTGCTCTCGCATCCGTCCCGAATGATTGCGGCCCGGTCGATCTCGTCACTCTCCTGTACGACGGTACGCCAACGGAGTGGCGACGCATGTGGCGCACGGAGACCGGGTCGGCACCGCGGCGCGAGCTGTTGTGTAACGTCGGAACATTGTCTCGGGGAGCCACGGCGTCCTCCGGCGTGGACTCGCCCGCGCAGGTGCTTCCGGAGCGCGATCTCGCGCTGCGGACCCTCGAACGGCCGGTCGACGCCGAGGGGTTCGCCGACACCGTCGCTGCGAGCCTGGGTGCGTCCGATTCGGATACGGTCGTGGTGTATCTGGATGCCCTCGGCGAGTTGATCGCTGACGCGGGGTGCGAGGAGACCGTCGCTGCTCTGGAGCGACTTCGGGACGATCTGCCTTCGTCCGGAGTCGTCGTCTGCGGGATCGATGCCGACGCGGTCGACCGAGCGACGTTCGAGCGGATCGAGGGCCTCGCGGACGAGGTTGTCGGTCCTTCGGAGGGTGATGTCGGCGGAGCAGTCGAACGGTTGCGACGATCCGACCCGACGAACTTCGGATACGCGCGTCGGCACTGGCGAGAGGCGAGACGGGGCATCGAACGGTGCGAGCGGAACTATCCGAAGGCGAAGCAGATCCATCGCCGTCTCGCCGATCCGGCGACGACGCCGCGGACCCTCGGGGCGACGCTCAAGGCGTTCGTCGATCTGGGAATCATCGACGTGTGGTCCGACACCGTCGGGCCGACGCGGTACGACCTCACCGCCTATGACGCGAGGCGGCTCCTCGAGGCAGGTGAGGCGCTGGACGCGAACGGCTGAGCGACTTCCGTCGACGACTCACTCCGCGTCGGGCGGTTCGGGCGGTGACAGGTCGCTTGCGACGACGCTTCCGTCGGGGTCGAGCGTCACCGTCCCGAGCGACACGGTTTCCCCCGACTCGGCGGTTTCGGCGACGGTTCGGAGCACCGGTTCCTTCTCGAGTCGGTCCCAGACCGCTTCGGCGACGAGCTGCTGGAACGCTTCGGGGTCGGTCCACCCCGAGTCGATGTCCGAGGGGACGTGTACCACCACGCGGAACTCCGTCTCCGTGAGCTGGATGCCGACACCGAACGTGTCTGCCATGGTCGATCTCGAGGGTGGTGAGGGCAAAGGTGCACCGGCTGCAAGCCGCGGGTTGCAGCGCGTCCGATCCGCCGACTCCCCGCCCGGATGAACGTCCGAAAGGGGTAAGCCCGTTCCGTCGGAAAGCGCGGCCGTGAGCGCCCACGAAGCGGAGGACCCTGCTGTCGCGCCGATGGTCGGAGTGGGCGCCGCCGTGCTCGCTATCAGCACCGGAGCGATCCTCGTGCGGCTTAGCGAGGCGCCGAGTTCCGTCGCCGCCTTCTACCGCGTGCTCTTCACGACCCTCCCGCTGTTGCCGGTTGCGCTGTGGCGGTATCGGGAGGACTTCCGACGGCTAACCCCCCGAGACCTCGGATTTGCGGTCCTCTCCGGAGTCGCGCTCGCTATCCACTTCGCGGCGTGGTTCGAGAGCCTCTCGTGGACGAGCGTCGCCGCGAGCGTGACGATCGTCCAGGCACAACCCGTGTTCGTGGCGGCGGGGGCGTGGCTATTCCTCCAGGAGACGGTGACGCGCCGCATGACCGTCGGGATCGCGGTCGCGGTCTGTGGCGTGGTGGTGATGTCGCTCGGCGACTTTCTCGGCGGCGTCCTCGTGGGTGCGGCCCCGCTGTACGGCAACGCGCTCGCGCTTCTCGGAGCGGTAACCGCAGCCGGGTACGTCCTCGCCGGGCGGTCGCTTCGGGCACGCGTGTCCCTGGTCCCGTACGTCGTCGTCGTGTACGCCGTCTGCTCGGTCGCGTTGCTCGGGGTCGTTCTCGCGGGCGGTCACTCGCTGACGGGGTATCCGATGGACGAATGGGCGATCTTCGCGGGGTTGGCGCTCGGCCCGGGCCTGTTCGGGCACACGGTCATCAACTGGGCGCTGGGTCACCTCGAGTCGAGCGTCGTTTCGGTGTCGATGCTGGGTGAGCCGGTCGGTGCCACGCTGCTGGCGCTGGTGATACTGGCCGAGGTGCCGACTGGGTATACGGTCGCCGGCGGCACGGTCGTGCTCGTCGGTATCCTCCTCACCGCGCAGGGGCGACCCTGACTCGCCGCGGGGCCGTCCCGAGGGGCCGACACGTCGGCGGGCAGCACCGTCCGTCGGGCGCCCGGGTCAGCGGGATTCGGACACGGGCACGTCGTGGCCTTCCAACGCCGCGCGTGTGCGGCGATGCCTGTCGCGGAACATGCCCTCGAACCCGACCTTCGCGAGGGGACCGAGGGCGTCTCCGACGGCGCCGAACGGGAGCCGGTAGCGGACGGTGTCGATGAGGACCGTCTCGTCGCCGTCGGCGAGGAACGCGTGCGTGTGCTCCCACTTGCGGAACGGGCCCTCTCGCATCTCGTCGACGAAGACGGCGTCGTCCTCGGATCGTCGGCGGTCGGTGATCACGGAGACCCAGCGCTGGCGGGGGACGACGCCGAGGGGGCCGACCGACATCCGGATCCGCGTGCCCGTCGCCAGCTCATCCGGTTCCTGCTCGCCGTCGGGGCCACGGACCTCCTCGATACGGAGGTGCATCCAGTCGGGTGTGAGCCGCTCGAGGCCCGCCGTCGTGGCGTGGAACTCCCAGACCTCTTCGAACGGCGCCGCGACCCGCGTCCGGCGGCGGTACGTCGGCATACGTGCGTCTTCGGGGCGGAGGTTGAAAAACCCGAGTCCGGACGGCCTCGCGACCGTTCCGATATCGCACGGTGCCGCGGGATACCGCAACTGCGCCGCACGGCATCGGCCCGCACGGCACCGTCCCCGCTGGAACCACCTTGCACGGCACCGCCTCCGCTGGAAACTCCTTGCACGGCACCGCCCGCACAGCACCGTCCGGGGTCGTTTTCTGAACGATGGGGCGCTGCGGGTCTACCGGCCGGTCCCGGGGTTCTTTTGTCTCTGCCGGGCGCTCCCACGGACATGTACGAAGTCGAGTTGAAGGTTCCCGCCGACCTCGACGCTGTCCGTGAGCGGTTAGAGGCCGCGGGCGCCCAGCGGGAGACGGCGCTCGAACAGGTCGACACCTACTACGACGCCCCCGACCGCGACTTCGCCGAGACCGACGAGGCGCTCCGGCTCCGGGAGGAGACGCCGCTCGACGGTGAAGGCGGTTCCGAGGACGGTTCGGCGCCGACGACGAAGGTCACCTACAAGGGGCCGCTGGTGGACGACGACTCCAAGAGCCGGGAGGAACACGAGACGGCGGTGGCTGACGGGTCGGCGATGGCGGGCGTTCTGGAGGGTCTGGGCTACGAGCCGGCCGCCACGGTTCGCAAGGAACGGACCTTCTACGCGTTCGAGGGGCTCACGGTCACGTTGGACGCGGTCGACGAGGTGGGCGAGTACGTCGAGGTGGAGACGGCCGTCGCCACCGAGGCGGAGGTTCCCGCGGCCCGCGACCGAGCCGCGGCCGCACTGCGTGACCTCGGTCTCGACCCCGACGACGGGATCAGGACCTCCTACCTCGGAATGCTTCTCGCGGGAGAGTGACCCGGAAGAAGGCGTGAGGTCGTGACGGCTGTCGTCAGAAACCGGGGCAATCGTTGCCAGACCATAACCCGAGAGCATCAGACGCAGCCGGACTGTTTCCGCAAGTTATACTGCGACCGACCGGGTAGCCGGGGGCAATGAGCCGCAACATTCAGGTAAGCCGCCTCGACCGACAGGCGGTCGAGGACCAGGACGTGGAGATCGTGGAGCGCAAGGGGGTCGGCCATCCCGACTCCATCAGCGACGGCATCGCGGAGTCCGTCTCGCGCGCCCTCTCGCAGCTCTACCTCGACCGCGTCGGCAAGGTCCTCCACTACAACACCGACGAGACGCAACTCGCTGCGGGCTCGGCCGCGCCCGCCTTCGGCGGCGGCGAGGTCGTCGAGCCCATCTACATCCTGATCGTCGGCCGCGCGACGAAGGAGTACGAGGGGCAGCACCTCCCGGTCGACTCCACCGCGCTCGCGGCCGCCCGCGAGTACCTCGCCGAGACGGTCCCCGAGTTGGAGTACGGTACCGACGTGATCGTCGACGTGAAGCTCGGCGAGGGGTCGGGCGACCTGCAGGACGTGTTCGGCGAGGACGAACAGCAGGTCCCGATGGCCAACGACACCTCCTTCGGCGTCGGCCACGCCCCGCTCACCGAGACCGAGCGCATCGTCCACGAGGCCGAGCGCGAACTCAACACGACCTACTACGAGGACCACCCCGAACTCGGCCCGGACGTGAAGATCATGGGCAAACGCGAGGGCGACCGCATCGACATCACGGTCGCGGCCGCGATGGTCGACGCGTACGTCGACGACCTCGACGACTACGACGACGCGGTCGCGGACGTGCGCGAGTTCGTCCTCGACCTCGCGGAGGACCACACCGACCGCGAGGTGAACGTCGACGTCAACACGGCCGACGATTACGAGGACGGCTCGATCTACCTTACGGTCACCGGCACCTCCGCGGAGCAGGGCGACGACGGCTCGGTCGGCCGCGGCAACCGCGCGAACGGTCTCATCACGCCGAACCGCCCCATGTCGATGGAGGCGACTTCGGGCAAGAACCCCGTCAACCACATCGGGAAGATCTACAACCTGCTGTCGACGGAGATCGCCGAGTCCGTCACCGACGAGGTCGACGGCATCCGTGACCTGCAGGTCCGCCTGCTCTCGCAGATCGGCCGCCCCATCGACGAGCCGCACGTCGCGGACGCGCAGGTCGTCACCGAGGACGGCGTCGAGCTCTCGGACATCGAGGCGGACGTCGCCGCCATCGTCGACCGTGAACTCGCCGACGTGACCGAGGTGACGCGCCGCGTCATCGAGGGCGACGTTTCGACCTTCTGATCGGCGACCGGCGAGGACACGCTCCCCGCCGCGGACCACAACCGATTTGGCCGGCGGGCGGGTCGATCCGGGTATGACGACGGTGTGTCTCGTGGGCGACCCGGAGGTGACCCTCCAGTACGAACTGTTGTCCCGCGAGACCGCACGCGACGCGCTCGCGACTTACGACATCGCGGAGCCGTTCGCCAACAGCCTCGCCGTGGAGACGGTGAGCCTGGGCGCGGCGGTGTCGCTGCTGAACGACCTCAACTGGTACTGCGTTCGCTTCGTCGACGAGGCGCTCGTCAGGGAACCCTCCGTGTCGCGCGAGGAGTGGCTCTCGCGTGACCTCGCGACCCGGATTCGGGACGGAACGGTCCGCCCCGCGGAGACGGATCAGCGGCTGAAGATCTACGCCGTCGACGAGGACGATCGACTCGTCGACCCAGTCTTCGCGGTGCGCGAGCAGGGCGAGACCCCGACCCACGAGCGCGGGGACGACGGCGAGACGGTCGTCGTGCGTGTGACCGAGGACGAGTTCGAGGGCTGATGGTCGGTCGAGCGCCGACTCACGCCCCCGGCGTCGTAACCGCCGCCGCCACTAACCGTCGGCGGCGTCGTCGAGCACGCCGAGTTCCGCGAGCGCGCGGAGGGTGACGAGGGCCTCGACGACCGCGCGCTCTTCGGGGTCGTCCGTCCCGGCGACGCTCCCTCCGTCCTCGGCGGCCGCGAGCGTCCGGCGGGCGCGTTCGACGCGCCGCGCCTCCAGTTCGGTCTGGTCGGTCGCTTCCTTCGCCGCGGTGAACAGCGCCTCGTGGTCCGCGCGGAGGTCCAGCGAAACGTGCGCGGCGTTGCACCTGGAGAGCGGGTGCGTGTCGAGGTCGCACACGAGGTCCCGGACGAGCGCCCAGTCGCTCTCGCAAAAGCCCAGCGACACCGTGCCGACCACGTCGCGCCACGAGATGGGGTCGCCGTTCTCCATCAGTCCGAGCGCCCGCGGCGGGACCTCGATCCGGGAGGAGACCTCCTCGCGGCCGCAGAGACAACAGGGGGTCCGAGTCAGGCCGGCGTACATGGGAACGAGGGCGGCAGGGCTGGTGGCGTCGTCGCTGCTACGGCCGGTTCGCCCCCACGGCCGGCGTCAGGCGTCACACTCGGCGAGCCACTCGAAGGCCCACGACTCGATCTCCGAGAACACCTCGGAGAGGGACTCCCCCTTGTCGGTGAGGCTGTAGTAGGTCGCGACCGGGGCGTCCTCCTCCAGTCGGCGCGCGACGAAGCCGAGTTCCTGGAGGTCGTCGAGGACCCGCGAGAGCGTGCGCGAGTTGGCGTCCGTCGCGCGCTTGAGCTCGTTGAACCGGCGCTCGCCGTCCTGCAGCTCGTGGAGGACAACGAGCCGCCACTTGGACCCGATCTGCTCGATGGAGTCGACGATCGGACAGGCGCCCGGGTCCGTCCCCTCCACCGGGGCCGGCGCGTCGCCGCGTTCCGCGTCCGCCGCCTCGGGGCCGGCCGTGAGAGATTCTGGCGATGACATCGGTGTTACCTGGTGAGACGGTTGTCCGGGAACCCCTATAAGGGTTCGGTTCATACACGTGGTTACACGATGATACCTGAAATCGCGACGCTACCGCTTCAGTTCGACACCGCCCTCGCGGGCGAGATCTTCCTGCTCGGCCGGCTCCTGTTCGGCGGGGTGCTGGCGTTCATGGGCCTGAACCACTTCATGAACCTCGAGCAGATGGCCGGCTACGCGGAGTTCAAGGGCCTCCCGGCGCCGAGCTTCTCGGTGATCGCCTCCGGCGCGGTCCTCGTGCTCGGCGGACTCGGGGTCGCCCTCGGTGCGTTCCCCGTGATCGCGGCTGGCGGCCTCGCCGTCTTCCTGATCGTCTCCGCGGTGACGATGCACGACTTCTGGACCGTCGACGACCCCGAGGAACAGCAGAACGAGATGACCTCGTTCCTGAAGAACGTCTACGGTGCGGGCGCCGCGCTCGCGCTGCTGGCCGTCGGCGGGGCCTCCTGGCCCTACGCGGTCGGCATCGGCCTCTTCTGAGGACGCCGCGTCGTTCGACTGCTCCTCCGGCCCGCATAGCTAACTGACTGCCCCACTCATTCGGACTCACTCATACTCATGACCGACGCGCCACCCACCACCGGCTTGCACCACGTGACGAACATCTGTACCGACATGGACGAGACGGTCGCCTTCTACGAGGACGCCCTCGGCTGGCACACCGTCAAGCGCACGCAGAACTACGACGACCCCGGGACGAAACACTACTACTTCTCGCCCACGCCCGCGGGCGAGCCCGGCGCCACCGTCACCTACTTCGAGTATCCGGACTCCCGGGGCGCGCCCGGACCGGGCGCGAGCCACCACTTCGCGTTCGGCGTCGAGGACGAGGAGACGCTGGCGGAGTGGCGCGAGCACCTCAAGGAGCAGGGCGTCCGCGTCTCGCAGGTGAAGGACCGGACCTACTTCAAGAGCGTCTACTTCAGCGACCCGGACGGGCTCGTCTTCGAGCTCGCCACCGAGGGGCCGGGGTTCGGCGTCGACGAGGCGGAGCCGGGCAGCGCCGAGATCGACCCGTTCGCGGACGGCGACGAATGACGGACCCTGTCCCGGAGGGCGGGTCCGAGGACGCGGAGCGGAGCGACCGCCGCGTCCGCGGGGGCGAGCCGGACGCGTTCGGCTCCCCGTACCGGCTGCTGTCGGGCGCCGTGGTCCCCCGGCCCATCGCCTGGGTTTCCTCGCGCGGCCCGGCCGGCGAGAACCTCGCGCCGTACAGCTTCTTCAACGTGGTCGCGGTCGACCCGCCGGTCCTGATGTTCGCGCCGGTCGCGACGACGACCGCGCCGAAGGACACGCTCGCGAACGCCCTGGAGACGGAGGCGTTCGTCGTCAACGTCGTCACCGCGGACCTGGTGGAGTCGATGAACGCGTCCAGCGCGACGCTCCCGCCGGACGAGAGCGAGTTCGAGCACGCGGGCGTGACGCCCGTCGAGGCCGAGCGCGTCGACGCGCCGCGCGTCGCCGAGGCGAAGGTGAGCTTCGAGTGCGAACTGTCCGACGCGATCGAAGTCGGGGGATCCACCATGGTCCTCGGCGAGGTCGTCTACGCGCACGTTGACGAGGCCGTCACGACCGAAGGGAAACTCGACACGGAGAAACTGGACGCGGTCGGCCGCCTTGCCGGGAACTGGTACGCGGGCACCGACGACCGGTTCGAGATCGAGCGCCCGCCGTAGCGACCCCAGCGCTCCGGGCCGTCCGGCGGCGCGTGCGCCGTGTCGGCGTTCTATATAAGGGCATAAGTATGCTAATAATGGTTATAACCATATTCGCCGAAGCACATTTATACCGAACCGCGTTACTCGGTGTCACGATGACCGACTCCGACCGACGAACGATGAAGGACGTCTCCCACACGGCACCGAACGACACCTCTGCGGACGCGGTCTGGGGACGCGGCCGCGACCGCGAGCCGGAAGAAGAGGAAGAGGAGTAACGCCCGGCGCGTCGACGCTGCTTCCGTCTCGTCTCTCACCGCGGAGCGGCTGCTCCGGCCTCTCTCACCGGGAGTGACCGTTCCGGCTTCTCACCGCGGATCGACCGTTCCGGCTTCTCACCGCGAGCGTCGGCACTCCCTCACTCGCCGAACGCGCCGAGGCTCGACTGGAGGTCCCGGTCGGCCCGCCCCTCGGCCACCTCGTAGCCGACCAGGTCGCGCATGTCGACCGCGTACGTCGACCCGCCGCGCTCGAGGACGAGCAGGCGGCCCTTCGTTCCGACCACGGTCCCCGCCGCCATCGTCTCGGCCATCGGGCGCTCCGCGAGGTCGAGGCCGTAGTCGAAGTCGAACCGCTCCGTCACGTCGAACCGGTCGAGCAGGCTCGCCCACGCGCCGTCGTCCACGTCGGCAGCGAGGCCGGCACGCTTCGTGGGGATCCGCACGCGGTCGACGAGGTCCGACCCCTCCGCGAGCCCGGCCTCGATCTCGCGGGCGACCCGTCCGTTCTCGACGGTCCTGACGTGAGCCGCGCGGTCGGCGCCCTGCTCGCGGAGCCGAGTTTCGAGCCGCCACAGGCGCGTGACGCCGACCTTGAAGCGGTCGGGGGCGAACGCCGCCAGGTAGACGGCGTGGTCCTCGTAGCAGTCCATCTCGTCTTTCAGACACGTCCCGGTACACCGCGCGCAGACCCAGACGTGCGAGTGGGCGTCGCAGTAGGGCGCCTCGGGCGCGTCGCAGGGGACGTGGGTCCCCTCGTGGACCGTGCCGGCACAGCGCCGCTCGCCGAGCGCGTAGTCAAGTTCGGTGCCCGGCGTCAGGTCGAGATACGTCACGTCGCCGTCGCGGGTCGCGTCGCCGCCGGCCGCGCTCGCGCCGTTCGCGTCGTCCGCGTCGCCGCGGCTCAACAGGAGGCCGGCGTCGCCCGCGTCGTACCCGACGATCTGCACGGGAGCGCGTACGCCCGCGGGCGGCTTAGGCCTGTCCGTCGGCGGGAACGGTGAAACTGAGCGGGAGAACGGGGGAGCGTCGGGGCTACTCGGCGACCTCGACGGTCACGGCGTCGCGCTCGACCGCGAGTCGGAAGGTCGGGACGGTGCGGTAGACCACTTCGACGACGTTCTTGCGCTCCAGACTGCGGAGCGCGCGGCGGACGTCGTCCACGTCGGGGTCGATGCCGAACGTCTCGCGGAGGTCGTTGAGTACCGAGACGACGGACTGCGAGCGCTCCTCGGGGCCGGCGACGACCTCGAACACCCGCGCCTGCAGTTCGGGCACGCGTATCGTGTCCGGGACGCCGCCGGGTTCGGCGTCGGCGTCGGACTCCACGCCCGGTTCCACGTCGACGAGGTCGGCCGCCTCGCTCGTGGCGCGGATCAGGCTGTCGTCGTCGCGGAAGTAGTAGTCCGTGAGGTGGCTTTCGAGGTAGCCGTGGACCTCGCTGCCGCTCTCCATCCCCCACGCCTCCTGTAGCTCGGCGTTTTTCGTCGGCTGGAGCCGGACCACGTCCGCGAGCCGGTCCAACTCCTCGTCGCTCAGTCCCATCTTGCGAAGCGGTTCGCGGCCGCCACAAATGGACGTTCCGGAACCGCGGCGCGAGCGGTCGGGCGCGTTCTGGGACCGGCCGGGACGGTCCGGGGAACGGTTTTCACCCCTCCCGCCCACGGGTCGGGCATGGCCGCAGACACGGTGACGCTGGAGATCGACGACGCGGGGGTCGCCACGGTGACGGTCGACCGCCCGGAGAGCCTCAACGCGTTGAACGTCCCCACCCTGGAGGCGCTGGAGGACGCGCTCGCGGAGGCGCGGGAGGCGGAGGCCCGCGCGCTGGTCCTGACCGGCGCGGGCGAGAAGGCGTTCGTCGCGGGCGCGGACATCTCCTACATGCGGGACCTCTCGACGCCGGAGGCGCAGGCGTACGCGGAGCTCGGTCATCGGATCGCCAGCGGGCTCGCGGAGTTCCCCGCGCCGACCATCGCCGCGATCAACGGCTACGCCTTCGGCGGCGGCTGTGAACTCGCCATCGCCTGCGACCTGCGCGTCGCCTCCGAGCGCGCCACGCTCGGACAGACGGAGGTGGAACTCGGTATCGTCCCCGGCTGGGGCGGCACGCAGCGACTCCCCCGACTGGTGGGCGACGAGACCGCGCGCCGGCTGATCTTCTTCGGCGACCGCGTCGACGCGACCGACGCCCACGAGATGGGGCTCGTCGGCGAGGTCGTCGCGCACGACCAGCTCGAGGACCGCGTCGCGGAGCTCGCGGGGGAGCTCGCCGCCGGCCCGCGCCACGCGCTCGCGGCCGCCAAGGAGTCGATCAACGCCGGCTACGAGGGATCCCGCGAGGCGGGGCTCGCGTTCGAGCGCCGGACGTGGGCGGGGCTGTTCGGCACCCGCGACCAGCGCGAGGGGATGGACGCGTTCCTCGACAAGCGCGACCCCGAGTTCGAGTAGCCCGACGCGCTTGGGTCCGCCCCGAGAGCCGCCCCGAGAGTCGCCCCGACCGCGGGAGGGCATGGCGACACCCTTTTGTCCGCGCCTGTGTCACGGTTAGCCATGCAAGACGTTCTCGTCGCCCGCGTGATGAGCACCGACCCCGTGACGGTGACGCCGGACACCTTCGTCGAGCCGGCCGCGGACCTGATGCTCGATCAGGGGATCGGTTCGCTGCTCGTCGTCGGCGAGGACGGCGCGCTGCGGGGGATCCTCACCACGACGGACTTCGTCGCCATCGTCGCCGCGAGCAAGCCGAAGGCCGAGACGACCGTCGAGCGTTACATGTCGACGGACGTGGTGACCGCCGGTGCACAGGACTCCGTCCAGGAGGTCGCGAACCTGATGACCGAGCACGGCTTCCACCACGTGCCGGTCGTCGACGAGGAGGAGGGACTCATCGGTATGGTCTCCACGACGGACATCGCGAAGTACGTCGCCGGACTCGACACGGCCGCCGCCGACGTGGTCTGAGGCGAGCCGGCTACCAGCGGACCTCGAACCCCTCGATCCCCTCCGGGTCCTCCCACGTCACCGCCACGTCGTCGACGTCGGCGGCGGGGCTGCCGGTCTCGCACCACGCGACTAGCTCCTCGACGGCGGGCGTGGGTCCCTCGAAGACCGCCTCCACTCGACCGTCGTCGAGGTTTCTGACCCAGCCGTCGACCCCTTTCTCGCGGGCCGCGTCGCGGGTGTTCGCGCGGTAGTAGACGCCCTGTACGGTCCCGGAGACGTGGACGTGTGCGCGGGTGCGCTCGCTCATGCGGAACGGATCGCGGCCGGCGAACTTCAAACGGACGCCCGCGCGCAACCGACGGCTTCTAACGCGCGCCGGCCGACGACTCGCCCATGGAACTGTTCGGTACCGCAGGGATCCGCGGCGGCGTCGAGGACCGGGTGACGCCGGCCCTGGCGCTCGCGGTCGGCAGCGCGGTCGGCGCGATAGCGCGGGAAGCGGCGGAGGAACCGGGGGCCGGCTCCGAGGACCCGGCCGAGGGCGAGCCACCGGAGGTCGTCGTCGGACGCGACGGTCGCGTGACCGGCCCGGCGCTCGCGGCGGCGGCGGAGGCCGGACTGAGCGCCGCGGGCTCGAAGGTCCTCCGGGCGGGCGTGCTCCCCACGCCGGCGCTGGCGTACGCCGCCCGCGAGCGCCACGGCGTGATGCTCACCGCCTCGCACAACCCGCCGCACGACAACGGGATCAAGCTGTTCCGGGACGCGACGGAGTTCGACCGGGACATCGAGGCCGCCGTCGAGGAGCGCGTCGCGGACGACCCGTCCCCGACCGACTGGGACGCGTGGACCGACTCCGAGCGGATCGAGGTGCTCCCCGACTACCGCGCGGCCGTCGCCGACTACGCCCGGCGCTTCGGCGCGCCGCTCGACGGGCTCCGCGTCGCGGTCGACTGCGGCAACGGGATGGCGTCGGTCGCGACCCCGCAGGTCCTCCGGGAACTCGGCGCCGAGGTCGTCACGCTCAACGCCAACGTCGACGGGCACTTCCCCGGCCGCGGGAGCAAGCCGACCCCCGAGACGCTCGCGGACCTGCGCGCGTTCGTCGCGGACGCCAACGAGGACGTCGCGGCGCCCGGCCGACCGGGCGGAGCGGACGACGCCGGGGGAGAGAAAGCCGAGGACGGCGACGCCGAGGGGTTCGCCTTTGGCATCGGACACGACGGGGACGCGGACCGCATCGTCCTGATCGACGCCGACGGCGAGGTCGTCCACGAGGACACGGTGCTCGCGGTCCTCGCGGAGCACTACACGCGCGCCCACGACGGCGACGACCCGGTGGTCGTGACGACGCCGAACGCGTCCGGGCGCATCGACGAGCGCGTCGCGGCCGCGGGCGGGCGCGTCGAGCGCGTTCGGCTCGGCGCGCTCCACGAGGGTATCGCGAGCGTCGAGGCCGCGGCCGCCTCGGGCGAGGCGCCCGACGCCGAGGTGGTGTTCGCCGCGGAGCCGTGGAAGCACGTCCACGCCGGCTTCGGCGGCTGGATCGACGGCGTCTGCTCGGCGGCCGTGATCGCACGGCTCGTGGCCGCGGAGGGATTGGAGACCCTCCGCGAGCCCGTGACAGAACGCCCCTACCGCAAGGTCAGCGTCGACTGTCCCGACGACCGCAAGACCGGGGTGATGGCGCGCCTCGAGACGGCGCTCCCCGACGCGTTCCCCGAGGCGGACGTCTCGACCGAACACGGCGTCAGGCTGGAGTTCCCCGACGCCTCGTGGGTGCTGGTGCGTCCCTCCGGAACAGAGCCGTACGTCCGCGTCTACGCGGAGAGCGACGAGGTGGACGCGCTCGTCGAGGAGGCGAGCGGCGTCGTCGCCGACGCGGTCGACGGGGCGTCCGGGGCCTGACGGGACGACCCCCGGCGGTGTTTCTGGTGATCGATCCATACACCGCACGGAGGTGTACAGCGTCCCGCAGATCCGCCCGCGTTTCGGGCCGGAACGGGGGACGTGTCGGACGAACGTGCAATACGATGTCCGCATAGCGACGAATTTATGCCCGCGAGCGTTCCCGTTTCAGACGACATGGCATCCGATCCGAATCGGCGGCGGTTCATCAAGGCGGCAAGCGCGGCCGGTATCGTCGGGCTGGCGGGCTGTACCGGCGGTCCGGAGGACGGCGGCTCCGGCGGCGAGGAGACGGAGGGCGGCTCCGACGGGGAGGAGACGGAGACCGGCGGGGACGGCGAGACCGAGTCCGGCGGCGACGTGCCGGCGCACGTCGGCATGGTCTACTCCGACGGCGGCCTCGGCGACAACTCCTTCAACGACGCCGCCCGCGAGGGCGTCGTCCGTGCCGAAGAGGAGCTCGGCATCTCCTTCGACGAGTCCCAGCCCGAGGGGACCGGCGAGTTCGGCCAGTACCAGCAGCGCTACGCCAGCTCGACCGACCCCGATTACGACCTCGTCTCCTGTATCGGGTTCAACCAGACGGACGCGCTCGCGGAGAACGCGCCCCAGTTCCCCGAGCAGAACTTCATGCTCGTCGACTCCGTGCTGGAGGAGCCGAACGTCGCGAACTACGTGTTCAAGGAGCACGAGGGCTCGTTCCTGATGGGCGTGCTCGCGGGCAACCTGACGACGACCTCCTTCTCGGCCGGCGCGGGCCAGACGGCCGGCGACTCCACGAACGTCGGCTTCGTCGGCGGCGTCGACAGCCCGGTCATCCGCCGGTTCCAGGCCGGCTTCGAGGCCGGAGTCGACTACGCGACGGACGACGTCGACGTCATCACCAGCTACGTCGGGAGCTACTCCGACCCCTCCGGCGGGAAGGAGGCCGCGCTGTCGATGTACCAGAGCGGCGCGGACATCGTCTACCACGCCTCGGGCGCAACGGGCGTCGGCGTGTTCCAGGCGGCCCAGGAGGAGGGTCGGTTCGCGTTCGGCGTCGACCTCGACCAGTCGATCACCGAGCCGGAGTTCTCCGACGTGATCCTCGCGTCGATGGTGAAGCGCGTCGACAACGCGGTGTTCCAGTCCATCTCGAACGTGGTCGACGACGACCACCAGGGCGGCAGCGTCGTCGAACTCGGGCTGGAGTCCAACGGCGTGGAGTGCGTCTACGGCGACGAGATCGGCGGGGAGATACCCGACGACGCGACGACCGCCGTCAGCGACGCTCGCGACGCGATCATCGCCGGCGACATCGACGTCCCGACCGAGCCGGACGGCAACTGAGCCGTCCCGCTTCCGCGGTGCCGTCGACACGACGCCGAGCCTTTGCTGTCTCGACCCCGAACCGGCGCCAGCGCCGCCGAGACCGGTTCTGACGGCGAGTCGCCAGTTCGGATCCGCGGGCTTTTACCGCTCCCCGCGGACCGATCGGTCAATGAACCCGGCGGTCCACCTGGACAGCATCACGAAACGGTTCCCCGGGGTCGTCGCCAACGACGACGTGGACCTCGTGGTCGAGCGCGGGAGCGTCCACGCCCTGCTCGGCGAGAACGGAGCGGGCAAGACCACGCTGATGAACGTGTTGTACGGGCTCTATGAACCCACGAAGGGGACCGTCCGCATCGACGGCGCGCCGCGGCAGTTCGACTCGCCGCGCGACGCGATCGACGCCGGAATCGGGATGATCCACCAGCACTTCATGCTGGTCGACCCGATGACCGTCTGGGAGAACGTCGTCCTCGGTAACGAGCCGACGACGTGGGGCGGGCTCCGCGTCGACGCCGACGCCGCCCGCGAGGCGGTCCGGGAACTGAGCGAGCGATACGGGTTCGACGTGGACCCGAACGCGCGCATCGAGGACGTCTCCGTCGGCGTCCAACAGCGGGTCGAGATCCTGAAGGCGCTGTATCGCGGCGCCGACATCCTGATCCTGGACGAACCGACCGCCGTGTTGACGCCACAGGAGGTCGAGGACCTCTACGCTGTCTTCGATGAGCTGACCGATCAGGGGAAGACGATCATCTTCATCTCCCACAAGCTCGGCGAGGCGCTCCGCGCGGCCGACGACGTGACCGTCCTCCGCGACGGCGTCAACGTCGGCACCGTCTCGACCGACGAGGTGACCCGCGAGGACCTCGCGGAGATGATGGTCGGCCGCGAGGTGCTGATGGAGCCGGCTGCGGATCCCCGGGAGCCGGGCGAGCGTGTTCTCGGCGTCTCGAACCTCCGGGCCGACGACGACCGCGGCGTCGAGGCCGTCTCGGGCGTCTCCTTCGATATCCGCGCCGGCGAGGTCTTCGGGATCGCGGGCGTCGACGGCAACGGACAGTCACAGCTCGTCGAGGCGATCACCGGGCTCCGCGAAGCGACCGCGGGGTCGGTCAGGTACCTCGGCGAGCCAATGGACGACGTCTCCCGACGCGAACGGATCGACCGAGGGATGGCGTACGTACCCGAGGACAGACAGGAGCGCGGGCTGGTGATGTCCTACGAGCTGACGCAGAACGGCATCCTGGGCAGCCAGCACGACCCCCCGTTCGCGTCGTCCGGCCGGATCGACTGGGACGCCTCCAAGGACCACGCGGACCGGGTCATCGAGGCGTACGACGTGCGGCCGCCGGACCGCGAGGCGACCGCGGAGTCCCTCTCCGGCGGCAACCAGCAGAAGTTCATCGTCGGCCGGGAGTTCGAGCGCGACCCCGACCTCGTCGTGGCGACTCACCCGACTCGCGGCGTCGACATCGGCTCGACCGAGTTCATCCACGACCGCCTGCTCGAGCTCCGCGCCGAGGGAAAGGCGGTGTTGCTCGTCTCCTCGAAGCTCGACGAGGTGCAGGGGCTCTCCGACCGGCTCGCGGTGATGCACGAGGGCACGTTCTCGGGCGTGGTCGATCCGGGAACGGTGACCGAGGAGGAACTCGGACTACTGATGGCCGGGGAGTCGCCGGACGACGAGTCCATCGAGACCGCACGCGTACGCGAAGCCGCGGGTGACGACCTCGCTCACGGCTCGGCGGCGGACGGGACCGACGGGGACGAGGAGGTGGACGCGTGAGCCGGACCGACGCGATAGCGCGGTCGGTTCGGGAGTTCCTGCGGTCGTTCGTCGATCTGTCGGTGGCCGAGCGGCTACTGATCAGCGTGGCGGCCATCTTCCTGTCGATCGTCGTCGGCTTCTTCATCATTCTCGCATCGGGGCGGGTCGCGGCCTGCGAGACCGCCGCGTGGACGATGCCCGTGACCGGGCTCGGCTTCTGTTACGACCCGTTCCAGGTGTACGCCGTGCTGTTCAACGGGGCCCTCGGCTACCCCTTCGCGTTCGGGGAGCCGGGGCTGTTCAACCCCGACTGGACGCCGTTCAACCTCTCGCTGGGGCTGACGCTGTCGGAGACGACGCTTTTGGTGTTCACGGGGCTGTCCGTCGCGGTCGCGTTCCGCGCCGGCCTGTTCAACATCGGGACGCAGGGCCAGCTCGTGGTCGGGGGCCTCGCGACCGCGCTGGTGGTCGTCGCGGCCGCGCCCGTGTTTCCGACCGGACGACTCGGCGGCACCGCCCTGATCGTCATCGGCGTCCTCGCCGGGGCCATCGCCGGCGGCGTGTGGGGCGCCATCCCCGGCGCGCTGAAGGCGTACGCCGACGCCAACGAGGTGATCACGACGATCATGCTCAACTTCATCGCGGCGAACATCGCGTACGTCCTCGTGCTGGAGGTGTTCCGCGCCGAGGGGAGCTCCGTCGTCGCCACCCAGTACGTTCCGGAACACGCCCAGATACAGCCGTGGTTCTTCCCCGGCTCCAGCGACTTCGCGGAGGCCGCGCTGCTCGCCGGCGTGCTGTTCGTCGTCGGCCTCTACGTCCTCATCGAACACACGACGTTCGGCTACGACCTGCGCACGAGCGGCATCCAGCCGGCCGCGGCCGAGTACGGCGGCGTCGACGCCAAGCTCACGACGGTCCGCGCGATGACGCTCTCCGGCGCGCTCGGCGGCGTCGGCGGCGCGGTGTGGGTGCTGATGTCCGAGGGTCGCTGGATCGCCTCCGTCCCGGACCTCGGCTTCGACGGTATCACGGTCTCGATCCTCGCCGGCAACAACCCGCTCGGCGTCTTCCCGGCGGCGTTCCTGTTCGGGCTGCTGAAGGGCGGTGCACTGGAGATCGGGTTCCAGACCGACGTGCCGACGGAGCTGGTGGCGGTGCTGCGCGGGCTCATCATCCTCTTCGTCGCGATGCCGGAGTTCTTCCGGATGATCGGCCGGTTCGCGGGACTGGACGGGGGCGGTCCCGCGAGGGGGACGACCGACGACGCCGCGGCCGCGTCCGAGGGGGGTGAGACCGATGCGTAACCCGATCGACGAGGTGCACGTGCCGGTCGTCGACGACCTGATCGAGGACGACTACGTGCGCTCGCTCGCGCTCGCGGGGATCGCGCTTTCCGTCCTGTTGACGGCGCTCGGGATCGGCGGGCTGCTGTTCCCCGACTCCATCGCCGGCGATCTCTCCGGGATCGTCTTCAACGTCGGCACCGCGACAGCGACGGCGCGACTCGCGGCCCCCATCGTGCTGGCCGCACTCGGCGGCATCTTCGCCGAGAAGTCGGGCGTGATCAACATCGGGCTGGAGGGGCTGCTGATCATCTCGGCGTTCGTCTCGGTGTACGCCACGAGCCTGGTGGGCGCCGGAAACGCCGTGCTGGGGGTGCCCGCCATCGTCGTCGGGTTCCTCGCGGGCGTCGCCGCTTCGACCGCGCTCGCGGGCGTCTTCGGGATCGTCTGCATCGAGTTCAAGGCCGACCAGATCATCGCCGGGCTGGCGGTCTGGCTCATCGCGCTCGGGCTGGCGCCGTTCATGTCGACGGTGTTCTTCGGCGGCGTGAACACCCCGAACCTCGGCGTCAGCGTCGGCTGGGCCTACTCGGCCGCGATGGTCGTGGTCGCCACGGCCGCCTCGTGGTGGACGCTGAACCGCACCGCCTTCGGCAAGCACCTGCGCGCGGCCGGCGAGAACCCGAAGGCGCTCGACACCGTCGGCGTCTCCGTCTCGAGGGTGCGCCACGCCGGCGTCCTGCTGTCGGGCGTGCTCTCGGGGGTCGGCGGCTCGGCGCTCGCGCTCTCGATCGGCCAGTTCGTCGGCTCGGGCGAGACGATGGTGCAGGGGAAGGGGTTCATCGCCATCGTCGCGTACCTGTTCGGCAACTACAACCCGATAGGCGCGTTCGGCGCCGGCGTGCTGTTCGCCGGCCTCGACGCGATGCAGGTCCGGCTCCAGCAGCTCGGCTACGCGGTCCCGGACACGCTCGTCCAGACCATCCCGTACGTCGTCGTCATCGTCGTCCTCGCGCTCGTGGGCCGGACGCGGCTCCCCGAGGCGGCCGGCGAACACTACGAGACCGAGGACTGAGGTCCGCGGGCTGGCCGACACCGCGCCGCGTCTCCCCCTTCTGACTCCCCGAAAGCGACGCAAACGGGCATAAAGAGTTTTGCCACCGCGGGGACCACCTCCCGGGCATGAGCAGTCACGAGTACGACGTCGTCGTGGTCGGCGCGGGCACCGCCGGCTGTTACGCCGCGGCGACGATCGCCCGGGAGGGGCTCGACGTCGTCGTCGTGGAGCGAAAGACCGCCGAGGAGGCGGGCCACATCGCCTGCGGCGACGCGCTCAAGGGGGCCGACGCGTTCCCCGACGCGATCCCCAAATCGCAGATCGAGTCGGCGTTCACCAACACGGGCGTCGACCACGGCCGCTTCGAGATTCCGAAGGAGGACACGGTGCTCGAGATCCCCGTCCCCGGCGAACTCGCGGTCATCGACCGCTGGGAGTACGGCCGCAAGCTCATCGAGGGCGCGGAGAACGCGGGCGTGGAGTTCCACTACGACACCGTCGTCTCCGAGGTGGAGCAGGCCGACGACGGTACCGTCACCGGCGTCGTCGGCAAACGCCGCGGCGAGGGCGTCAGCTACGACGCGGACCTGCTGATCGACGGCGCGGGCGCGCTCTCGATCCTGCAGGACAAGACCGACTTCGAGGACGCCACCTTCGACACGAACGTCAGCTACTCGCAGTTCTGCTCGGCGTACCGCGAGATCGTCGAGGTGCCCGAGCCGGTCGAGTGGGACGACGCGCTCGTGTTCAAGCCCACCGAGCGCGCCGCGGGCTACCTCTGGTACTTCCCGCGGACCGACACGACGATCAACGCCGGCCTCGGCTTCCAGATGAACGAGGAGCCGATGAAGCTCGTCGACTCGCTGAAGAAGGACCTCCGCGACCGCCCCGAGTTCGAGGACGCGGAGGTCTCGGACAAGCTCGGCGCCGCGCTCCCGACCCGCCGCCCCTACGACTCCGCGACCGCGCCGGGGTACATCGCGGTCGGCGACGCGGCCGCCCACGTCAACCCCACCACGGGCGGCGGCATCGCGGGCGCCGCCTACGCCGGCCAGTACGCCGGCGAGCAGGCGGTCGAGGCCGTCACCGACGGCGACGTGAGCGAGGACGCGCTCTGGCGCTACAACGAGCGCGTGATGGACCACTTCGGCGGCCGATACGCCGCCCTTGACGTGTACAACATCCTCTCGACCGCGGTCGACGTGGACGACCTGATGGGCCTGCTGGCGTCGCTCCCGGGCGAGAACCTCGCGGAGGCGCTCTACGAGGGCTCCACCTCGATGTCGCTGACGCTCAAGCTGAAGTCCGCGATCAAGAGCTTCGGCTACTGGCGCCAGATCTGGAACTTCTACGAGACGAAACAGCTCGCGGACGAACTGCTCGCCCACTACGAGTCGTACCCCTCCCACCCCGACGAGATGGCGCGCTGGACCGAGCAGCGCGACGCGATCATGGAGCGCGTCTACGAGACGACCGGCGCGGACCCGAAGTACTAACACCGACCTTTTTCTGCGGTTGGGTTTGCGCGCCGCACAGCGGCGCGCTCACCCGCCCTTGAAAAAGCTCGACCAAAAAGGGGCCGCGGTCGGCGCTGCGGGCGCTTCGCGCCCTCGCGCCGCCGCGGTACCACGACCCCGACAGAAACCCGCACCGCAACCCGACCTTTTTCATCGTCGGGTTCGCGCGGCGCAGGCGCCGCGCTCACCACTCCTCGAAAAATGTCGATCAAAAAGGGCCGCCGCGGTGCCACGACATCAACAAAACCGCACCGCGACCGCTTCGCTTACAGAAATACCGCACAGCTACCGCCTCAGCATCGTGTGAGAAAACGCTCGTTTCTGTGGCCATCTCACAGCCGAGAAATTCCCCCGAGTTGGCCATCCTCCTGATTCCCCCATATATTTATTGCGTTCTATTACGTTCTATTTGGCATGCCGATTCGCATCGACCGGTTCGATGAGGGGCCTACGGACCTCCTCGATCTAGAGGAGGGGACGCAGCCGTACCGGATCCTCCTGTTCCTCGCGGAGCACGACGACGCGGCGTTTACGCAGACGGAGATCCACGAGGCAACCGGGATCAAGCGCGGGAGCGTCGGAGCGGCGCTGTCGCGGCTGGAGGACCGTGGGCTCGTCCGTCACCGCGGCCGATACTGGGCCGTCGCGGACGACGACCGCCTCGCCTCGTACGCGGCCCAGACGCGGTCGAGTTCGGCCTCGACCGGTGACGACTACTACGGCGAGGAGTGACGGCCGGTTATCTCGGTGTTCGGTAGCGCGACCTCTCGCGAGCGATACCCTTAACCGCGAAACCCGTCGATCCAGTCGTAATGAGTACGGACGCGCCGAGCGACGAGACGGAACCCGAGGCGTTCGTGAACGCCTGCGAGGAGCTGGTCGACCGCATCCTCGCGGGCGAGGTCGAGCGCGACGACCTCGAGTCCGCGAAGCTCGACGTCTGCTCGGAGTTCTCCTCGCCGAAGGTGCCCAAGAACACCGAGATCCTCGACTACGCGCCCGCGGAGTTCCGCGACGAGGTGAAGGAGGTCGTGCGGCGCAAGCCCGTCCGCACTGCCTCCGGCGTCTCGCCGGTCGCGATCATGACCTCGCCGAAGATGTGCCCGCACGGGAAGTGCCTCTACTGTCCGGGCGGCCCCGCCTCCGAGTTCTCCTCCGCGCAGTCGTACACCGGCCACGAGCCGGCCGCGGCCCGCGGCGAGCAGAACGACTACGACCCCTACGGACAGGTCACCCTGCGGCTCGAACAGCTCCGGAAGATCGGCCACCCCGTCGACAAGGTCGAACTCATCCTGATGGGCGGCACGATGACCGCGCGGTCGCACGACTACCAGGAGTGGTTCGTCAAGCGCGCGCTGCAGGCGATGAACGACTACGACCTCGAGAAGGAGCCCGAGCCCGCGGAGGGGGAGTCGTTCGCCCCCGCGGCCGACGAGGTGGAGTTCGAGTACCTGGAGGACGTGATCGCCGAGAACGAGACCAACGAGATCAGGAATATCGGGACGACCTTCGAGACGAAGCCCGACTGGTGTGACCCCGAACAGATAAACCGGATGCTGGATCTGGGCGGCACGAAGGTGGAGGTCGGCGTCCAGACCACCTACGAGCGCATCAACCGCGAGATGCACCGCGGGCACGGCAACGCTGCCTCGCGGAACGCCAACCGCCGGCTCCGCGACGCCGCGTTCAAGGTCGGCTTCCACATGATGCCGGGCCAGCCGGGCATGACCGAGGAGATGTGTCTGGAGGACTTCCGCCAGCTGTTCGACAACCCCGACTGGCGGCCGGACTACCTCAAGATCTACCCCACGCTCGTGGTCCGAGGGACGCGCGTCTACGACCAGTGGCACGGCGACGAGTACGACCCCCTCGACAACGAGCAGGCCGCGGACCTCATCGCGGAGATCATGGGCGAGATCCCGGAGTACACGCGCCTCCAGCGCGTCCAGCGGGACATCCCGGCGGACTTCATCGACGCCGGCGTCTGGAAGTCCAACCTCCGCCAACTCGCCGAACAGCGCGCCGAGGAGAGGGGGATCGAGGTCCGCGACATCCGCGCCCGCGAGGTGGGGATGAACGAGGCCGACCCCGACCCGGACGCGGTCGAGCTGAACGTGACCACCTACGAGGCCGGCGGCGGGACGGAGCAGTTCATCGCGTTCGAGGACCCCGTCCGCGACCTGCTGATCGGCTTCTGTCGCCTGCGGTTCCCCTCCTACGCCCCCGGCCAGCCCGGTACGCCCGGCGCGGAGTCGGACCCGGTCCGACGCGAGCTCGCGGACGCGGCGCTCGTGCGCGAGCTCCACGTCTACGGCAGCGAGGTCGGTCTCGGCGGCGAGGGCGACTGGCAGCACAAGGGGTACGGCAAGCGCCTGCTGGCCCACGCCGAGGAGCTGGCCCGCGACGCCGGCTTCTCGAAGCTCGCGGTCATCTCCGGTATCGGCGTCCGCCAGTACTACCGCGAGAAGCTCGGGTACAGACAGGACGGGCCGTACGTCTCCAAGCGGCTCTGAGGGCCGGACCCGGGCGGGGTCCCCTCACGACGCCGACCGCGAACGTTTTTGTCGGCCGCCACACATCAGCAGCCATGAGCGAGCCCTCCGCGAGCGAGCCCTCGGCACGCGACCCCACCGTGCGCGAGCGTCTCCGAGAGAACGCCGTGGGCATCGCCTCGACCGCCGTGACGGGGATCTGGATGGCGGCGTTTTTCACCGGGCAGGAGTGGTGGCTCGCGGCCCTGATCGTCGGCTACGCGGCGGTGATCCCGCTGGTCGCACAGCTGTTCGGCGACGACGAGGACCGCGAGGAGTGGGTCGACGACTGGACCGCCGACGAGCGCGACCGCGAGGAGTCCGCGAGCGGCGACGCCGGGTCGGCGGACCGCGGCGGCGACGGGGAGACGCCGCTGGAGACCCTCCGCCGGCGCTACGCGAGCGGCGAGTTGACCGACGAGCAGTTCGAGCGCAAACTGGAGCGGCTCCTGGAGACCGAGACGCTGGAGGACGTGGAGGACCGCGCGGCCGTCGAACGCGAACTCGAACGCGACCGGGGGTGAGCCGCGAGGTGCGGTCCGGGTACCGCCGTAGGCGCACCGGGCCGCTCGCAGCGCCCGCATTTATTCGCCGCGGACCGCGACAGGCCAAGGAAGAATACGAATAAACACAACATCAGTTTTCTCGGATTTAAGTAAAAGCTTTCAGTCCCGTCTCGCCAGTTATGGTACCCTCTCACACAGCGGGTGGTGTACATGAATTTCGACAGACGGTCCCTGCTGAGGGGACTCGGTGCGGCGGGCGCAACGGCGATGATCCCGGGGATGGCGACCGCGACCGACGGTGACCCCGCCTCCGGACGGTTCCTGATCGACCTTCGGGAGGTCGACCGCGCGGACGTTCCGGACGAGGTGGAGGTCGTTCACGACATCTCCGAAATCGACCTGCTGGCGGCGCGGGGCGACCCGGCGGCGGTCCCGGGCGTCGACTCGACGACGCCGGACGTGACGGTGTACCAGGACGGCGCGGGAGCGGTCCCGGAGAACGCGGGGCCGGTCGCGGAGGTCGACCGGGACGGCGCCGCGGGCGGTGACCCGGCCTGGGACGCCGGCTTGACGAACAACGAGCTCCAGTGGGACAAGCGCGCACAGCGACTGGGCGACCTCTCCGACCGACCGGACGAGCGGCGGACGGTCCACGACACGACGACCGGCGAGGGCGCTCGCGTCGCGGTGATCGACAGCGGCGTCTCCGACGCCCACCCCGACCTCGCGGACGCGGTGAACGCGGACCTCTCCGCGAACTTCACCACGGACCCGTACGACTTCCGGCCGAACGGCGCCGGCGACCACGGCACGCACGTCGCGGGCACGGTCGCGGCGACGAACGCGACCGGCGACGGCGTCCTCGGCACCGCGCCGGACGCGGAGGTCGTCTCGCTGCGCGTCTTCTCCGGAGTGGCGGGCGCGACCGGCGACGTCATCGCGGCGATCGTCGACGCCGCGAACAAGGGGTGCGACGTCGCGAACCTCAGTCTCGGCTACCCGGTCCCCTACGTCGACCCCGAGGAGTTCCCGTGGCTGCTGTCAGTCAAGGAGGCCTACGAGCGGGCCGCCGCGCACGCCCGCAAACGGGGGATGCTCGTGGTCAACTCCGCGGGCAACGACGGCATCGACATGGACGCCGAGGGCGTGCTGAGCCTCCCGACGGAGGTGGAGGGCGTCTTCGGCGTCTCAGCGACCGGCCCCATCGGCTACCTGTGGGACGACCGGAAGCAGCGCGAGGACCTCGCGCTCAAGCGCCTCGAGGACCCGACCTCCTCGCCCGCCTTCTACACGAACTACGGCAGCGCCGTGGATCTGAGCGCGGCGGGCGGCGACGCGGACCTCGACGCGGCAGCCGACGGCGCCGACGGCTGGTACTACGACCTCGTCCTCTCGACGGTCGTCTCCCCCGACGGCGACGGCGGCGTCGTTCCGGGCTACGGCTGGAAGGCGGGGACGTCGATGGCGGCGCCACAGGTGTCCGGCGCCGTGGCGCTGGTGCGGTCGCTGCGGCCGGACGCCGGCGTCGCGGAGGTGGAGTCGCTGCTTCGCGAGACCGCGACCGATGGCGAACCGGGCGGCGAGCAGTACCACGGCGCGGGTCATCTCGACCTGCGCTCGCTGGTGAAGGCGGCGCGGTAGGGTCGTCACGACCGCGGTCGGGAACGTCGCCGCGCGTCGACGTCGCGACCGGGAGTGAGCCGGCGCTTCGCGTCCACCCGGCATCCCGCTCGCTGCGGTCCCGCGAACGACACGCCTTTTTCCGGGCCCCGTGTGGTCCGGGTATGGAGAGCAAAACGGAGCTGTCGAGCATCGACCTCCGCGCGCTCGTGACGGAGCTCGGGCGATACGCGGGGGCGAAGGTCGACAAGGCCTACCTCTACGGCGACGACCTGCTCCGGCTCAAGCTCCGGGACTTCGACCGGGGGCGCGTCGAGCTCCTGATCGAGGTCGGCGACGTGAAGCGCGCGCACGTCGCGGCACAGGAACACGTCCCCGACGCGCCGGGCCGGCCGCCCAACTTCGCGAAGATGCTGCGCAATCGGCTCTCGGGCGCGGACTTCGTCGGGGTCGAACAGTACGAGTTCGACCGCATCCTCACCTTCGAGTTCGCGCGCGAGGACGGCAACACGCGCATCGTCGCGGAGCTGTTCGGACAGGGGAACGTCGCGGCGCTCGACGAGACCGGCGAGGTGGTCGGCGCGTTGGAGACCGTCCGGCTGAAGTCCCGGACCGTCGCGCCCGGCTCGCAGTACGAGTACCCCGCCTCCCGGCTCAACCCGCTGGACGTGAGCTTCGACGCCTTCGGCCGCAAGATGGACGAGTCAGACACCGACGTGGTGCGGACGCTCGCGACCCAGCTCAACCTCGGCGGCCTGTACGCGGAGGAGGTCTGTTCGCGGGCCGGCGTCGAGAAGACCGTCGACATCGCGGACGCGACCGAGGAGCAGTACCGCGCCCTCTACGACGCCATCGCGCGGCTCGACGCGCGGCTCCACGCCGGCGAGTTGGACCCGCGCGTCTACGAGGACGACGACGGGAACGTGGTCGACGTGACCCCGTTCCCGCTGACCGAACACGAGGACCTCGCGAGCGAGGGGTACGACTCGTTCAACGCGGCCGTCGACGACTACTTCTACCGCTTCGAGCGGGAGGAGGAGGCCGAGGAACCCGAGGAGATCGGCTCCTCGAAGCCGGACTTCGAGAAGGAGATCGCGAAACAGCAGCGCATCATCGAGCAGCAGGAGGGCGCTATCGAGGGGTTCGAACAGCAGGCCGAACGGGAGCGCGAGCGCGCGGAGCTTCTGTACGCCAACTACGACCTCGTCGACGAGGTGCTCTCGACGGTACAGGACGCCCGCGAGGAGGGCGTCCCGTGGGACGAGATCGCGGAGACGCTGTCGGCCGGCGCCGAGCGCGGCATCCCCGCGGCCGAGGCGGTGACCGACGTGGACGGCAGCGAGGGAACCGTGACGGTGGCGCTCGACGACACCGAGATCGAACTCGACGCGACCGCGGGCGTCGAGGTGAACGCGGACGAGCTCTACAAGGAGGCCAAGCGCATCGAGGGGAAAAAGGAGGGCGCCAAGGAGGCCATCGAAGCGACTCGGGAGGAACTCGAGGCCGTCAAGCGCCGCAAGGAGGAGTGGGAGGCGGAAGACGAGGCGGACGAGGAAGCCGACGAGGAGGAGGCGGAGGACCACGAGCCGGCCGACTGGCTCGCGCGCTCGTCGGTCCCGCTGCGGACGACCGACGAGTGGTTCGAGCGCTTCCGCTGGTTCCACACGTCGGACGGCTACCTCGTCATCGGGGGGCGCAACGCCGACCAGAACGAGGAGTTGGTGAAGAAGTACATGGACAAACACGACCGCTTCTTCCACACGCAGGCCCACGGCGGCCCGGTCACCCTGCTGAAGGCGGCCGGTCCCTCGGAGGCCTCGGAGCCGGTCGACTTCGACGAGGAGACGCTCCGGCAGGCGGCGCAGTTCGCGGTGTCGTACTCCTCGGACTGGAAGGCGGGCCGGGGCGCGGGCGACGCCTACATGGTCGAGCCGGACCAGGTGTCCAAGACGCCCGAGAGCGGCGAGTACCTCGAGAAGGGCGGCTTCGCCATCCGTGGTGACCGCACTTACTTCGAGGACATCGCTTGCCGCGTCGCGGTCGGCGTCCAGTGTGAACCGGTGACGCGCGTGATCGGCGGCCCGCCGGCGGCGGTTCGCGACCGCGTCGCGACGAGCATCGAGTTGGAGCCGGGGATGTACGCGCAAAACGACGCCGCGATGATGGTCTACCGCGAGTTCAAAAATCGGTTCGCGGACCAGTCGTTCGTCCGCAAGGTGGCGAGCGCCGACCGCATCCAGGAGTTCCTGCCGCCGGGCGGTTCAGAGATCGTCGAGTAGCGCCGGTCTACCGCCTGCCACACGCGGTCTCCCTCGTGGATGCGCCGGTCGGGAACGGCCTCGCCGACCGAAAGGGCAAGAGTCAGGCCGCCGGCCGCGAACGTTCACGCATGAGCGACGACGACGCCGAGCACGCGACCGACGAGTTCCGCATCGAGACGCGAGCGATCCACGCCGGGCAGGAGCCGGACCCAGAGACCGGCGCGCTGATGACGCCCATCTACGCCAACTCCACGTACAAGCAGTCCGCGCCGGGCGAACACACCGGCTACGAGTACTCGCGGACGGGGAACCCGACCCGGACCGACCTCGAGGAGAACCTCGCGGCGCTGGAGAACGGCAGCCACGCGCGGGCGTTCTCCTCGGGCATGGGCGCGATCAACACCGTCCTCAACCTGCTCGAGGCGGGCGACCACGTGGTCGCGGGCGACGACGTCTACGGCGGCACCCACCGCATCCTCACGCAGGTGTACGAGCAGTACGACCTCGAAACGTCGTTCGTCGACACGACCGACCACCAGGCGGTCGCGGACGCGATGCAGGAGAACACCGAACTCGTGTGGGTCGAGACGCCGACGAACCCCCTGATGAACGTCAACGACATCGCGGCGCTCGCCGACATCGCCCACGAGCACGACGCGCTCTGTGCGGTCGACAACACGTTCGCGACGCCGTACCTCCAGCGCCCGCTCGAACACGGCGCGGACATCGTCTCCCAGTCGCTGACGAAGTACCTCGGCGGCCACTCCGACACGGTCGGCGGCGCGCTGATCGTGGACGACGCCGAGTTGGACGACGACCTCGGCTTCTACCAGAACTCCGTCGGGGCGACGCCCGGTCCGTTCGACTCCTTCCTCGTCCTCCGCGGGACGAAGACGCTCCCCGTGCGAATGGACCGCCACTGCGAGAACGCCGGCGAGCTTGCCGAGTGGCTCGAGGGCCACGACGCGGTCGAGCGCGTCTACTACCCGGGGCTGGAGAGCCACCCGCAACACGACCTGGCGGCCGAGCAGATGGACGACTTCGGCGGCATGCTCTCGTTCGAGCTCGACGGCACGCTGGAGCAGGGGTCGACGGTCGTCTCCGAGACCGAGGTGTTCACCCTCGCGGAGTCGCTCGGCGGCGTCGAGAGCCTGATCGAGCAGCCCGCGGCGATGACCCACGCGGCCATCCCGCGCGAGGAGCGACTCGCGGCCGGGCTCACCGACGGCCTCATCCGCGTCTCCGTCGGCGTCGAGCACGTCGACGACCTGAAAGCCGACCTTCAGCAGGCGTTCGACGAAGCACTGGACTGAGGCGACTAGGTTGGGTGTGATCGGGGCGTTCTGGACGTTTCTGGCGGCGATTTCTGTAACTATCTCGTTCGCTAGGTGTGCGCGTTTTCTGTTTCTATCGCAGATTCTGCTGCTTGGAACAGCAACACCCAGAAAGCCCCAGCCGGCTCTCCCTACGACGAATCTTGTTCTGGTGTCGATCCTGCTGATCGGGACAGCAACACCCAGAAAGCCCCAGCCGGCTCGACCGGCCGCGCCTCGCTGCGCTCCTCAGACAATCGCGGCGACACAAGGTCGCCGCGGAACTGCGGTGCTTACGTCGTCGGGGCCGAATCGAGCCGGCTGCCCCTTTCAGTCCCACCCACCGCAACCGCCCCGCAACCGCACAACACCGCAGCCTCGCCCCTCCCCAGCCTCGACGGCGGCGCGGCCGCGAAACCGCACCGCAGGCGGCCGAGCCGCCGTCTCCCTCACGCGGTCGTGCCGACACGCTTCGCGGTCGCCACGGCGCGCGCCGACCGCACCGCCCCGCACAACACCGCACCGCCGGCGGACAAACGTTTTTCGCGGATCGGGCAGAACTCCCGCCGTGAGTGCAGCCTGATCAGTCAGGTACAACGCATCGCTCTACTGGCTGTCAAACGTTCGGCGCGCGCGAATGACGCGCGCGAGGGAGCCCGCAGCCGCGGTCGCGCAAGCGGTACGGTGCGGGCGCGCGACCGCGGCTGCGGCGAGGCTGGGGAGGCGTGAGGCCACGCTTGACCCGACAGCCGGCGTGGCGAATCACCAAGCAACCAGCCTCAACGACGGACTCGACAAACAGCGCCCTGGCGGACCGAAAGGGCGAGCGGTCGAGGGCTTTCTGGGTGTTGGCAACAAGCACAGCAGGACGCTCGATCATTCAAAAACCGAAGTACAGCGAGCGGTCGAAAAACCTCTAGACGATAGCGGCACGCACGGCAGAGCGGACGTTCACGCCAAGAGTCGCGTATCGCGGGGCAGGGACCGCCGCGACCGCCTCAACTTACGCTTCGTACCCCTGCTCGTTCAGCGCTTCCTCCAGCGTCGCCAGCAGGAACTCCACGTTCTTCGTGCGGGCGCCGTGGCCCATACAGCCCATGCGCCAGATGTCGCCGGCCAGGTCGCCGAGCCCGGAGGCGATCTCCAAGTCGTGCTCGCTCAGGAGGTGGTCGATGACGGCGGCGTCGTCGACGCCGTCGGGGACGCGGACGGCGTTGAGGCTCGGGAGCCAGAACTCGTCGTCCGCGTTCATCTCGAGCCCGAGCTCACCCAGCCCGGCCTTCAGCTCGCCGGCCACCTCGCGGTGGCGGGCCCAGCGGTTCTCGATGCCCTCCTCCGCGACGAGCCGGAGCGCCTCCCGGAGCGCGTAGACGTTCGTGATGGGCGCGGTGTGGTGGTAGGCGCGCTCGTCGCCCCAGTACCCCTCCAGAAGCGAGAGGTCGAGGTACCACGACCGTGGCTCCTCCTCGCGGTCGAGCACCTTGTCCATCGCGCGGTCGTTCAGCGTGAGTGGGCTCGCGCCCGGCGGACAGGAGAGGCACTTCTGCGGGCCGGAGTAGGCCACGTCGATGTCCCACTCGTCGACACGGAGCTCCACGCCGCCGAGCGAGGTGACCGAATCCGCGATGACGTACGCGTCGTGGTCGTGCGCGATGCTCGTCAGCTCCGGGACCTCCGGCTGGAGCACGCCGGTCGAGGTCTCGGCGTGGACGAAGCCGAACACGTCGGGCTGATGCTCCTCGAAGGCCGCCTCGACGTCCGCGGGGTCGAGCGGTTCACCCCACGGCGCGTCGACCTCCACGACCTCGCCGCCGGCGCGGCGCGCCATCGAGGCCATCCGACCGCCGAAGTAGCCGTTCGTCGGGACGAGCATCGTCTCGCCCGGCTCCACGAGGTTGCCGATGGCGGCCTCCATCGACGCGGAGCCGGTCCCGGAGACGGGGATGGTCCACTGGTTGTCCGTGCGGAACGTGTAGCGGAGCAGCTCCTGCGTCTCGTTCATTATCTCGACGAACGAGGGGTCGAGGTGGCCCACGAGGGGGGTACTCATCGCGCGGAGCACCCGTGGGTGGACCGGGCTCGGGCCGGGGCCCATCAGCGTTCGGTCCGGCGGCGTCAGCTCTCCAACCTCGGGCGCCTCGGCGTGACCGGGCGCCTCCTGCTCGGGCGTGCGGGACATACGCATGGACCTGTGGCTGGAGGGGGCAAAAACGCGACGGAAGGGGAACGCGGCCGCGCGGATCGGGGAGCGGCGGACGCTACGGCCTCACTCCGCGTCGGAGACGAAGTCGGGCTCGATCCGCTTTTCGGCGCGCTCCGCCTCGAGGTGCGCGACGAACTCGTCGAGGTCCACGTCGTTGCGCTCGTTCTCGAAGCGGTCGCGGACGGAGACCGTGCCGGCTTCTTCCTCGTCGCCGCCGACGACGACCATGTACGGAAGCCGGTCGTCGTGGGCCTGCCGGATCTTGCGGCCGACCGTCCAGTCGCGGTCCTCGACCTCGACGCGGAAGCCGGCGTCGTCGAGCGCGTTCTTCACGCGGTGGGCGTAGCCGAGCGTCTCGTCGGAGACGGGGAGCACGCGGACCTGCTCGGGCGCGAGCCACAGCGGGAAGTTCCCGTCGAAGTGCTCGATCAGCACCATGAAGAAGCGCTCGTAGGAGCCGTACAGCGCGCGGTGGATCATCACCGGGCGGTGCTCCTCGTTGTCCTCGCCCGTGTACGAGAGGTCGAACCGCTCGGGCATGTTGAAGTCGAGCTGGACCGTGGGGCCGTCCCACAGGCGGCCGAGCGCGTCCTCGAACGAGAAGTCGATCTTCGGGCCGTAGAACGCGCCGTCGCCCGCCTCGACCTCGTAGTCGTAGCCCCCCGACTCCAGCACGTCGCGGAGCTGTTCCTCCGCGGACTCCCAGATCTCGTCGCTGCCGACGGACTTCTCGGGGCGGGTCGCCAGCGCGACCTCCACGTCGAGCCCGACCGTCTCGACGACCTCGAAGATCATCTCGATGACCGTCTCGATCTCCTCGCGGATCTGGTCTGGGCGGACGAACAGGTGGCCGTCGTCGATGGTGAACGACCAGACGCGCGAGAGGCCGGAGAGCTCGCCGCGCTGCTCCTTGCGGTACACCTTCCCGTTCTCGAAGTAGCGCTTGGGGAGGTCGCGGTACGACCACGTCTTCTGGTCGAAGATGGTGGCGTGGCCCGGGCAGTTCATCGGCTTGAGGCCGTACTCCTCGTCGTTCACGTCGAGGAGGAACATGCTGTCCTTGTAGTTCTCGTAGTGGCCCGACTGCTTCCACAGCTCCGTCCGGAAGACGTGGGGCGTCTCGACCTCGTCGTAGCCGTGTTCGCGGTTGAGCCGGTCCGCGTACTCCGAGAGCTCCCGGAGCACCGTCTTCCCGTTGGGGTGGTACAGCGGAAGCCCCGGCCCCGTCACGGTCGGGATGGAGAACAGGTCCATCTCCTGGCCGATCTTGCGGTGGTCGCGCTCCTTGGCCTGCTCGCGCAGCTCGAGGAACTCCTCGAGGTCCTTCTCGGAGGGGAACGCCGTGCCGGAGACGCGCGTCAGCGTCTCGTTGTCCTCCTCGCCGCGCCAGTAAGCCGCGGAGATGTCGAGCAGCTCGACCGCCCCGACCTCGCCGGTCGAGGCGACGTGGGGGCCCTGACAGAGGTCCTGCCAGTCGTCCTGCTCGTAGAAGGTGACCGTCTCCTCGTCGGCCTCCTCGTCGAGGATCTGACGCTTGAACTCGTTGTCCTCGTAGATCGAAAGCGCCTCCTCGCGGGAGCGCTCGACGCGCTCGATGTCGTAGTCGGCCTCGATGATCGACTCCATCTCCGACTCGATCTCCGCGAGGTCCTCCTCGTCGAGGTCGACGTTCGCCACGTCGTAGTAGAACCCCTCGTCGGTCGGCGGGCCGATGGTCAGCTTCGCCTCGGGGTACAGCCGCTGGAGCGCCTGCGCGAAGACGTGGGCCGCGGAGTGGCGCAGCACCTGCAGGTACTCGTCGGACTGGTCGGTGACGATCTCGACGTGGGCGCCGTCGTGGACCGCGGCGTGCTTGCTCACCAGCTCGCCGTCGATCTTGCCCGCAACCGTGTCACGACCGAGCCCCGGGCCGATCTCGTAGGCCACGTCCTCCAGTGTCGCCCCCGCCGGTACGGAGAGTTCTGATCCGTCCGGAAGGACGACCGTCACGTCGGCCTGAGCATCGGTCTCGCTCATACTTCGGTCAAACCGGACGAGGGGTTTAAGCGTTGTTGGACGGCGCGACTCCTTCCCACGGTTCGGGGACGACTGCGGGGGACGGCGGCCGGAGCCGCGAGCTCACAGATACGGCCGCACCACGGCCCCGTCGTGGAGGTCCTCGGGCACCGTCTCGAACCAGCGCGCCGCCCGGATCGTCTCCCCCGAGACGCCCAGTTCCGCCACCGGCGGGATGGCCCCGTCGGCGGTCGCCGCGAAGACGTGACACTCGCCGCGGTACGCGACCGCTTCCTCCGGCACCTCCCCGGCCGACGCGTCCGCGGGCACGTCCGCGCTGGAGACGTACAACTGGTCGAGCACGACGAGCCGCTCGCCGACGGTCGCCGCCAGCGCGGTCTCCTCGCGGACCTCGCGCGCGGCCGCCGCGGCCGGTTCCTCGCCCGGTTCGACGCCGCCGCCGGGGAGCGTCCACCCCTCGGACCAGCCGTTCTTGACGAGCGCGATGCGACCCGCGGGGTCCAGAACGCGCGCCGCGACCGCCCGCGCCGTGCCCTCGGTCGCCCACGCCTCGAACTCCGTGAGTCGGCCCGGATCGACGCGGATCAGGTGCGGTTCGCGCGGCGCGTCCGGGTTCGCGTCACCGCCCGCCCCCGTCACGGCTCCTCGTCCTCCCAGTAGTCGACGTCCTCATCGATCCGGTAGTAGCCCGACAGCGAGCGCTCGCCGCGGTCGCCCGGCGGCGCGCCGGCGTAGACGCCGAACTTCTCCGAGTCGGGGTAGACCGTCACGTCCGGTTCGTTCATCGTGGACATCGCGAGGTAGCGGACCGGCTCCTCGCCGTCGTTGACGACGCGGTGGCCGCCCGACTCGTCGGCGGGGAACGCGACGTAGTCGCCGGCCTCGATCGGGACCGGTCCCTCGGGCGTCCGGAGCGTTCCCGACCCGGCGAGGACGTAGATCGCCTCCTCGTTGCCGGCGTGGTAGTGATAGGGCCACGACTTCGCGCCGGCGGGGAGTTCGTAGAGGCTACATCCGAGGTCCGTGCCGCCCGCGGCCGCGGCGAGGCGCTTGCGGCGGAACGGCGGGTCGCCGCGGTCGCCCGCCTCCCAGTCGAGGTCGGCCTCGTTGACGGGATCCATGCGTGTGCCCACGCGGGAGGGGCGCAAAATCCTTCTCCCGAGTTGGGGGGGTCCGCGACCGCCGCGACGGTCGGCGCACGGCCGGTCGACTAGTCCTCGAGCGTCGCCGGTCGGGCGCCCTCGTAGACGTATCCGCCCGCGACGCCGGCGGGGACTGCGACCCAGAACGTCAGTAGGAAGGCGACGATACCGACGACCGCGGCGCTGCCTGCGAGAACCGGGAGGTTCGGAGTCGACTCGATGCCTGTCAGCAGGGGGTTCCCGTACGCCAGTATCGGGACCAGCGCGACCGTGACGAGACAGTACGTCGCAACTGCCGAGACGAGTCCGGCGACCGCGCCGTACGCCGGGAGCCAGTCGGGGAGCAGGCGCCACGTCGCGACGCCGGACACGAACGCGGCCGGCACGACGACCGGGAGCAGAAGGAGGCCGAAGACCGCCCAGAACAGGGCCGCTGAGTCGGGGTTCACGAGCAGGAACGGGACCATCAGGTGCACGAACGCGGTGGTCGCCAGAACCGCGGTCGACGCGCAGGCGTAGCCCGTGCCGAGGCATCTGCGGCGGGCACCAGGCAACCGCCCGGGACCGTACCGGTGGCAGGCGACGCCGAGTTTCTCGACTGCCGAGCCAGACATACGGATGCTTCGACAGCCGTTCATAAATAGTGCCGTGGCGGTCGCGGTGCTGGGGCGGTCGCGGTAGGCGGTTCTGTGGCGGTTGCGGTGCTGGGCGGTGTGGTGCTGGGGCGGTCGCGGTAGGCGGTGCTGTGGCGGTTTCTGTCCAGGTTGTGGTACCGCGGCGGCGCGAGGGCGCGCAGCGCCCGCAGCGCCGCCCGCGGCCCCTTTTTGATCGACATTTTTCAAGGAGTGGTCAAGCCGGCGCTTCGCGCCGGCGCGACCCGACGCAGAAAAAGGTCGGGGAGAAGCCTTAGGCTCGCCGCCCGCCGACGGTGAGGTAACCGTGGAAGACGTCGTCGACTGGTTGCGCTCGCGGCCCTACTACGAGGGACAGATCGCTGAGCATCGCCGGGTTCCGGGGCGGGAGCCGTCGTTCGCGGACGTCGGTCTGGAGCCGCGGCTGGCGGACGCGCTCGCCGAGCGCGGCATCGACCGCCTGTACGAGCATCAGGCGGCCGCCATCGAGGCGGTCCGCGACGGGAAGGACGCGGTTATCGCCACCGAGACCGCGAGCGGGAAGTCGCTGGCGTACACGGTTCCCGCCTTCGAGCGCGCGATGGACCACGGCGGCCGGACGCTCTACCTCGGGCCGCAGAACGCGCTCATCTCCGACCAGGAGGAGACGCTGTCGGCGTTGGCCGGAGACCTGGGTTTCGGAAGCCGGGTGTCGGTCGACACCTACACCGGGCGGCTGTCGCGGTCGGAGAAGCGTGACGTGCGCGACCGGCGGCCGACGGTCCTCCTGTCGAACCCGGACATGCTCCACTACGGGCTGTTGCCGTACGGCTACCGGCTCTGGGAGTGGTTCTTCTCGTCGCTGGAACTGGTCGTCGTCGACGAGGTCCACAACTACCGCGGCGTGTTCGGTTCGGGGGTCGCGCTCGCGCTCCGCCGGCTCAACAGGCTCTGCGAGCGGTTCGGTGCGGACCCCCAGTACGTCTGCTGTTCCGCGACCATCGGCAATCCGGTCGCGCACGCCGCGACCGTCACCGGCCGCGACGAGGAGAATTTCGCGCTCGTGGACGAGGACGCGTCCGGGCGCGGGCCGCGGGACTGGGTGCTGTGGAACCCGCCGGAGTACGACGACGACTGGCAGGAGCGCGGGAGCGGGCGCCGGAAGTCGAGCCACACCGAGACGAAGCGGCTGTTCGTGGATCTGGTCCAGCAGGGTCACCAGACGCTGACGTTCACGCGGGCGCGACAGACAGCCGAGCAGTACGCGACCGACAGCGCGGACGACCTCCGCGAGCGCGGCGAGCGGGAGTTGGCCGGCAAGGTCGGGGCGTATCAGGCGGCGCTCAAAGACGACACGCGCCGGGACCTCGAAACGCGGCTGCACGAGGGCGACCTGCGCGGCGTCTGGTCGACGAACGCGCTGGAACTCGGCGTGGACGTGGGCGGACTGGACGCCGTCCTGCTGGACGGCTACCCCGGGACGCGGATGAACACGTTCCAGCAGGCCGGCCGCGCGGGCCGCGGCGACGACCCCGCACTCGTGGTGCTGGTCGGCGGCGAGGACCAGCTCGACCAGTACCTGATGAACAACCCCGAGGACCTGTTCGAGGCGCCGCCGGAGGACGCCATCTGCGACCCGGAGAACGACCAACTGCTCCCGCGACACGTCGCCTGCGCGGCCGACGAGAACTGGCTCGCGCCGGGGGACCGCGACCACTTCGGCGACGAGTTCCCCGGGATCGTCGCGGAGTTCACGGAGCACGGCGTGCTCGACCGCCGCGAGACGCGGGACGGGACGCGCTGGACGTTCAACGGCGACACGAGCCCGCAACACGAGCTGAACCTGCGGACAGCCGAGGAGCGCGAGGTGGACCTGATCGACACCGGTCGCAACGAGACGGTCGCTTCGCTCGGGCTCTCGGACGCGATGCGAGACGCCCATCCGGGCGCAATCTACCACCAGCAGGGTCGCACCTACGAGGTGACGAAACTCGACCTCAACCGCGACGTGGCGGAGCTGTCGACGACGTGGGCCGACTACTACACGCAGGTCCTCACCGAGAAGGACGTGGTCGTGAACGAGGACCTCGACGAGCGCCCGCTCTCGGCCCGGCCGGACACGCCGGTCCGGTTCGCGGACGTGACCGTCACCGAGCGCGTGACGGGGTTCGAGCGCCGCGACTCCTCGACGGGCGAGTCGCTCGGGCAGAAGACGCTCGACCTTCCCGAGACCACGCTCCGCACGCGGGCGCTCTACTTCCCGGTTCCGGAGGACGTGGAAACGGACGTGCGCGCCGACCACGGCGAGCACGGCTTCAACGGCGGCATTCACGCGGCCGAGCACGGCGTCATCTCGCTTTTCCCCTTCCACCTGCTGTGCGACCGCGCGGACGTAGGCGGTCTCTCGACGCCGTATCACCCCCACACCGACGCCGCGACGGTGTTCGTCTACGACGGCTACCCCGGCGGCGTCGGGCTGACGCGACGGGGGTTCGAGCGGGTCGAGGAACTGTTCGCCCGGACGGCGCGCCTCATCGAGGGCTGTGACTGCGCGGACGGCTGTCCCGCGTGCGTCCAGTCGCCTCACTGCGGCAACGCGAACGAGCCGCTCGCGAAGGCGCCCGCGACACAGCTTCTCCACCGGCTCGTCGACGCGCCGAGTCCGGCTGCGGACTGATCGCGCTCGGGCGAGGTACGGGGCCTACCCGGACCACTCGCCGCCCATGTCGCCGGCGACGCGGTCGCGCCACGTCTCGAAGCCGCGGTCACAGACCGGGTTCTCCGCGACGTGGTCGACGAAGCCCGCACCGGGGTCCGCCAGCGCGGCGCCACAGAAGGGGCACTCGTTCGGATCGTTCCACGTCGGCTCGACGGTCGTGGGGGATTCGGCTGACATACGAAACGCTCACGCCATCCTCAAACATAAAATCACACGCTCGGACAGAAAATGTCCACAATAGTTGTATTTTCTGTCCTGTATGCGATGAATGTGGGTCGGGACGAGTCCAAATCCACCAGCGAGTAAACGTACGTCACGGAACGGGAACTCACACCCCGACTAGTTCGTCCACTGACGGAAACGGCCACGAAGTTTATCCCGCGAACTCTCAAAAGGCCGCGCATGCACTCACGACGTCGCGTGCTCGGAGTGGTCGGCAGTTCGTCCGTGCTGGCGCTGAGCGGTTGCCTCGACTTCGTGACCGGCCAGGGAGCGTATCAGGTGTCCGCGGAGCCGGCCGTGGTCAGCGCCTCGACCGCGGACGGGACGGACTACGAACTGCAGGAGGTCGCCGAGCGGGTCATCGAGGAGCAGTTCGAGGTCGCCGGACAGGAGCGGAGCGTCGAGGCGACGAACTACGTCGCGACCTACGAGAAGACCGTCGAGTTCGGGCCCATCGGCGAGGCGGCCGTCGCGGTGTTCGCGGTGCTGTCGACGCCCGCCGTCGAGATCGCGGGCCAGACGCTCAACCCCGTCGCGGAGTACGACAACGAGCGGCTCGTCCAGTTGCTCGCCTCGAACTACGAGTCGCTGGAGGTCCGCGGCGAGGCGGAGACGCTGACCTACGCCCCGTTCGGTACGGAGTACGAGGCGACCAAGTTCGACGCGGTCGCGCAGTTCGAGGGGCAGGAAGTGGAGGTGTTCGTGCAGGTGGGCTCCGTCCGCCACGAAGAGGACTTCCTCGTGCCGATCGCCGTCTACCCGCAGAACCGCGCCGAGGACGAGGAGCCGGTCGTCGCGGACCTCACCGGGAACCTCGACCACCCCGCGGACGTCGACGTGACCACGGCGACCCCGACCGACTCCTCCTGACGGGCGCGACCCCTTCTCACCGACCGTCCTCGGGCGACCACAGCGCGTCCGAGAGGGTCCGCTGGACGGCCTCCTCTCCGACGGCGCTCGCGAGGCTCTCGAACCCCCGTCTGACCAGCCGGTCGTCCGCGTTCGCCACCAGCCGGGAGACGATGAACTCCGGCGTGGACTTGCCGACGGTCCCGAACCGCGGCTGGTAGTCGACCCGCAGGTCCAGGTCCTGCGTCAGCCCCTCGGCGAAGATGCCGTCGATACGGGCGGCGTCCGGCAGCGGACTCAACTCGTCGGCGAGGTGGGTGACGAACACGCCCAGCGCCGCTTCCTCGACGGTGATGCCGACGAGTCCGTTCAGGAGGTCGGCAGCCCGCCCCGGTTCGGTGATCGCCTCGAACTCGTCGACGAGCATCAGCGTCCGACCGGGTTCGACGAGCGGCGGGACGACGGACTTCAGCGTCGACTCCAGCACGCCGGCGTTGAAGGAGGCGTGCCTGCGGTGGAAGACGACGCGGTCGAACCGGCCGACCTCCGCGGCCTCGGCGGGAACGGGAAGCCCCATCGAGGCGAGCAGCGTCACCGCACACAGCGTCTCCAGCAGGGTCGTCTTCCCGCCGGAGTTCGCGCCGGTGAGTACGCTGACGCGATCGCCGGAGGGCGGTCGCTCGCCGGCAGCGAACCCCGCCGAGGGGAGGCCGTGCTCGCCGACCGCGTACGAAACCGGATTCGGGTCGTCGAGGAAGGGGCTCAGCGCGTTCCGCACGGCCACGCCGTCTTCGACCAGCGTCGGTCTCGCGAGGTCGTACGCGGTCGCGAACCGTCCCAGCGACAGCTCGAAAGCGATGTCGTCGACCGCGTCGACGGCCGCGGCCACGTCGGTCTCCGCTGCCTCGATGCTCGCGCGCAGGTCCGCCGCGACCGCCTCCTCGCGCTCCGCGGCGTCCGCCTCCGCCTCGCGAACCAGTTCCCGAAGCGTTCCGGAGACGAAGTCGGCGGCGTCGACCGCCTCGTCGGGCGCCGCCGCGCGGATAGCGGCCGGTTCGATCCCCGTTTCGTCCGCGACGTGGTCGACCACGCCGGCCTTGAACGCCTCGAAGTCCCGGACGCTCTCCTCTCGAACGCTGTCGATCACGTCGAACGCGGAGTCCGACAGCTCGCGGGCCGCGTCGCGTCGGTCGCGGAGCCGGTCGAGTTCGTCGTCCGCGCCGCGTTCGACCTCGACGCCGTCGTCGGTCTCGCGGACGTAGCCGAGCGCGCCCGCCGCCTCGCGGAGCGCGTCCTCGTCCACGTCCGCGAGCGCGTCGAACGTGGACCCGGTGAGCCCCGCCTCCCGGAGCGCGAGGGCGGTTTCGACGGCCGCCCGGTCGGAGCCGTCCTCCGCGTCGAACGCGTCGAACGCCTCGACGACGGCGTCGCGGTCGTCACCGTCGAGGTCCTCCCACGCGTCTCGTGCGGCCAGCACGCGGTCGAGCCTGTCGACCACGGCCTCGCGGTCCGAGAGGGGCGTCATCACGCGGATCCGGTCGCCCGCGTGCTCGGTCAGTGCGTAGCCGGCCGCGAGCGTGAGCAGTCGGTCGTACACGTCCCGCGCGTCGCCCGTCGCGAGCACGTCCATGCCGGCCTTCCCGTTGGCGCGCCGGAGGATCCGCGTCGCTCGGCCGCGCGTGATCCCCGCGTCGACCAGCGCGCGAACGTCGGCCGACTCGATGGCTTCGACGGCGCGCTCGACGCCGAGCGCTTCGGTCAGCCGCTCGCTCGTCTTGGGGCCGACCCCCCAGTAATCCTCCAGTCGCATATACCGTCCCGTCCACGGCCGCAGTCAAGGAGCTTTCGTCGGGAGAAGGGCGCCGCCGATCAGGCGACCGGCGTCCGGCGCGCTTCGGCGTCCGGGTCGGTCGACCCGCGCTCGACGCCCTCGGCCAGCGCGGACGCGAGCGTCAGCACCGCGCGCTCGTGTTCCGACCGCGAGCCCCGGATCGTCATCGGCGACGTCTCCAGTTCCCTGTACGCGGCGAGGTCCGTCTCCGTGACGGGACCCTCCTCGTGCAGCTCCGTCGCGAGCGTGCCGAGCAGGTTGTGGAAGTGAACGAGTTCCGTCTTTTTCATGCCCGGTAGTAGGGGCCGAGGGCTTCTAAACCCGTTGCTGAGTGGAGGACAAAACGGGGGGCTGGATTGCCGATCGGGAACTTGCGGCCACGGAACCGACCGTTTCGGAGCCCTGACGCCGGAGCGGTCAGAGGCGCGTCTCGTCGTCCGCGGCGCCGCTCTCGAGGTCGCCGTCCCAGTCGCGATAGCCGCCGGCCAGACTCCTGACGGTCGCGTCTGCCGCGCCCTCGTAGCTACCGATGAGTCGCGCGGCCTGGACGGACGACTGACCGACCGGACAGACGGTGACGACCTCGTCGTCCCAGTCGACCTCGTCGACGCGACGCGGCAGTTCCGTCAGCGGGACGTTGATCGCCCCGGGGATGTGGCCGCGTTCGTACGCGGCAGCGGGCCGGATGTCGACGACCTGCGGCCCGTTCTCCGCGAGTTCCTCCCGAAGCTCCTCGGCGGTTATCTCCTCGACCATCTCTCCGGTCGTTAGCGGCCGTGCCGGGAAACAGGTTGCGGTGCGTCACTCGGTGACGACCGACTCCTCGCGAAACCGACCGGCGTCCGCGTCCCAGCGCCACGCGCGGACGGCCCACGTCGATCCGGTCGTGCCGGTCGCCGCGGCCGCGTCGTCACTCCGGGGCGAGACGATGACGTAGCAGTAGCCGTCCCACGTCGCTCGTTCGCGGTCGGTCGCGCTCGGCTCGGCGGGTCCGCGAGGGTGGGAGTGGTAGAACCCCGCCACGTCGTCGCCGGCGCTCTCGAGGGCCTCGATCGCCTCCAGCAGGGCGACCGGAGCCATCTCGTACCGCGTCCGCGGGTCTGCGGCCGCGTTCTCGACCCGGCGCGCGGTCTCGACGCGGTCCGTCCGCCCGGTGCCGCCGCTCGGGGACGTATCGGCGGAAGTCTCGCGCGTCCCACCGAGCACGCCGCAGACCTCCTCGGGGACCCCGTCCCGAGCGTGGGCGATCACCTCCTCACGGACGTCGGCGTCGATCCGGAGCACGGGGAGCGATAGGGCGCCGCTCCGTTTGAAGGCCGCGGCGCGAAACGGACGGTCGGTCGGACGCCGGCTCGGGAAGGGGGGTCCGGATGGCGAACAGGCGACACGGGACGGGGCAGGACGGGCCGGGAGAGGTGCTCCGGCCCGGAAACGGACTCGCGCGGCGACGTGTCGCACCGACCGAGTGGCCCGCCGCGCGGCGCGTCGTCAGGTCACGGGGGTGGTGGCGCGCTATCGGACAAAAGGGTCCGCACGGGGACGCGAGTCGCATCGGTGGCAGTGGTCGTGGAGGGGCGCGGGCGATCAGGGGGACCGGAGCGGTTCAGCGGCTCTGTCTGTAGATCAGGTTGCGCTGGACCTCGTTCGCACCCTCGTAGATGACGGGGATGCGGCAGTCGCGGTAGACACGAGCGATGCGCCGGTCGGTGAGGATCGAGCGGCCGCCGTGAAGTTGCATCCCGCGCTCGGCGCAGTCGACCGCGGTCTCGGTCGCCTTCGTCTTCGCGAGCGCCGCCCAGTAGCCCGCGTCGTCGTGGTCCATCACCTTCTCGCAGGCGCGCCACGTGAGCGCGCGGGCGGACTCGAACTCCAGTCGCATGTCCGCGAGCATGTGCTGGACGGACTGGAACTCGTTGACTGTCCGTCCGAAGGCGCTCCGGTCGTGAACGAACTCCTCGGCCTCTTCGATGGCCGCCGCCGCGAGTCCGAGCCCGTGGCCCCCGACGACGACGCGGCCGTGGTTGAAGAAGTCGGCGAGCATGTAGAAGCCGCCACCCTCGGTGCCGACGAGGTTCTCCTCGGGGACGAAGCAGTCCTCGAAGACGATGTGTCCCTGCTTGGACGCGCGCATCCCCATCTTCTCGGGGATGTGCTCGGCCTCGTAGCCGTCGCGGTCGGTCTCCACGATGAACATCGAGTAGTTGGAGTAGCGGTCCTCCGCGTCGCCGGTCTTGACGTAGACGGTGAGCCAGTCCGCCTCGACCGCGTTGCCGACCCAGTACTTCTCGCCGGTTATCTCGTAGCCGCCCTCGACCTTCTCGGCGCTCGTCGTCATCCCCGCGAGGTCGGAGCCGGTCTCGGGCTCGGAGACCGCCAGCCCCGATATCTGGTCGTTCTCCGCGACCGGGCGGAGATATTCCTCTTTCTGTTCCTCGGAACCGTACTGTTCGACCATCTCGCAGCCGAAACTGGCGAGCTGGAGCGTCAGCGCGATGCCGGCGTCCGCGCGGTAGAACTCCTCCGCGATGGCGAGGATCTGCGCGAGGTCGTACCCCTTGCCGCCGTACTCCTCGGAGATGTCCTGCGCGACGAGCCCGGCGTCCATGCCGGCTTCGAGGATCTCCCAGGGGTACTCGCCGGCGCGGAAGCGCTCCTCCGCGTTCGGCGCGATGTGGTCCGCCGCGAACGCCCGCGCCTCCGCTTTGACCTCGCGGGCGTGCTCGGGGACGATCGTGTCGTCGAGTAGCTCCATGAGTAGTCCTCTACTCGTGTCACCAAAACCCTCGTGGAACAACGATAAATCGTGCGCTCGTTTATTCGGTCGGGACGGCCCCGAAGAACGCGCCCGCGTCAGCGCTCTTCGGGATCGGAACGCTCTCCGTCGGCGCGCTCGCCGTCGGACCGGTCGGCATCGTGCGGTTCGGCGTCGGCAGGCTCGGACGAACCGCGGTCGGGCGACGACGGGTCGGCGGGTTCCGAATCGGCCGCGTCCGCGGACTCCACATCGGCCGCGTCCGCGGGTTCCGCACCGGCCGGTTCGGGATCCGCGGGCTCGAACCCCGCGGCGTCGAACCCCGTGTCGGGCCGTTCCGGCTCGAACCCCGCCTCCAGAAGCCGCTCGCGGAGGGCCCCGCGGTCGACCGTCCCCGAGACGGTCCGCGGCAACTCGTCGGCGAACCCGACCGTTCGCGGAAGCTTGAACCCGGCGAGACGCTCGCGAGCGAACCCCAGAAGTGCGGCCGGGTCGACGGGGCGCTCGTCGTCGCCGGTCGCGGCGGTCGTGGTGGCGTTCGGCTCCGACTCGGCATCGGCCTCCTCGTCGTCTCCGACGGGAACTACCAGCGCGGCGACGCGCTCGCCCCATTCCTCGTCCGGGAGGCCGGCGACCGCGACGTCGGCCACGCCCGGGTGCTCGCGCAGGACGGCCGCGACCTCCCCCGGTTCGACGTTCTCGCCACCCGTGATGATCCGGTCGTCGCGCCGGTTCAACACGTAGAGATACCCGTCCTCGTCGCGGTATCCCACGTCGCCGGTCCGGAGCCCGTGTTCCCCGAAGGCGCGGCGATTGGCGTCGGGGTCCCGGTAGTACCCCGGCGTCACCGTCGGCCCGTCGACGGCGATCTCGCCCGTCTCCCCGACGCCGACCGGGGACCCGGAGTCGTCCACCACCGTGAGGTCGGTCCCCAGGAGCGGTCGGCCCACCGTCCCGAGCCGGTCGACGGCCTCCTCGGGGGTCGCGGTCGCGACGCCGGAGGCCGCCTCGGTCATCCCGTAGGTGGGGTAGACGGGGATCGAGTAGTTCTCGCAGCGCTCGATCAGCGCGTCCGGCGCCGGGGCACCGCCGAGGAGCACCGTGGACAGCGAGTCCGCGAGCGTCCCCCGGCTGTCGAGCATCCGCGTGAGCATCGTCGGAACGAGCGAGACGCCGGTCACGTCGTAGCGGTCGATGTCGTCGGCCGCGCCGCCGGGGTCGAACGAGCGACGGAGCACCAGCGTCGTCCCGTAGAGCGCACAGCGATAGACCGGGGCGAGCCCGCCCATGTGATGAAGGGAGAGCGTGACGAGCCAGCGGTCTCCCGGCGAGACGCCGAGCCGAAAAGCGTTCGCCACCGCCGAGGCGAGCACGTTGGCAGCCGTCAGCTCGACCGCCTTCGGCTCGCCCGTCGTCCCGGAGGTGAAAAGCAGGCAGAGTCGGTCGTCGAGCTCCCACGTCGGCGGATCGATCGGGACCGGGTCGGCGTCGTGGAGCGCGCTCACGCGCTCGTGGTCGGGGTCGTCGACGCTGAGCAGCGGCAGCTCCTCGGCACCGTCCTCGACCACGGCGACGGCTTTCCCTTCCGTTTCGGCACCGCAAACCAGCGCGGTCGGCTCGGCGCGGGCCGTGCGCTCTCGCAGTTCGCGCGGCGTCAGGTCGTCGCCCAGCGGAACGAGAGTGACGCCGAGCCGCATCGCGGCGTGAACGAGGCCCACGTAGCCGACGCGGGCGGAACAGAGCACGCCAAGGTGGTCGCCGGGCTCGATCCCGAGCACGGAGAGGCGGCCGGCCGTCTCGGCGACGAGCCGGTCGAGGTCGCCGTACGACCACGTCTCGCCGTCCTCGGCGCGGACGAGCGCGGACGCGTCCGGCGTCGCGGCGACCCGGTGTGAGAGCCAGTCGCGCATGCCTCGGCTATTCGGGAGCCGTCATAATTGCCTTGCGGTCGGCGGTTCGACGCGGTCGACGGCGCGGACTCTCGATCAAAAACCCGCCGGAGGCGTCGACCCAGGTCGCGTCAGTCCTCGTCGGCCTGGCGGACGGTCATCACGGGCACGTCGGCGGTGCGGACGACCCGCTCCGTGACGGAGCCGAGGAGGTAGCGGTCGAGTCCCTGGCGTCCGTGGGTGCCCATCACGATCAGGTCGATATCGTTCTCCTCGACGTAGTCGCTGATCGACCGGTACGCGGTGCCGGTCGTCACCGTCGACACCGCCTCGACGCCGGCGTCGGCCGCCGCCTCGGCGACGCGGTCGGTGGCCTCCTCACCCTCCTTCTCGAGGGCTTCGACGACGACCTGGGCGCCGGCCTCCAGCGTGGAGTAGGCGGCGCCGTCGACCACGTACAGCGCGTGGACGCGGGCGTCGTAGCGCTCCGCGAGGTCGACCGCGTGGTCGATGGCCGCGTCGGAGGCCGGACTTCCGTCGGTGGGAACGAGGATGTTGTCGTACATGCGCCAGACGATACGAGCGCCCCCCATTAGAAAGCACTCCCCGACGGCGCGGGGGCGCGGTCGGTCCGCCGCACCGTCGCGGGCGGTAAGCGCTCCTACGCCGCGTCCGAGGCCCCCTCCAGCGCTTCGACCACCGCGTCCTCGCAGGTTCGAAGTCCCTCGTAGCGCTCGGCCTCGTCGAGGTCGGCCGTCTCGACGACCGTCCACTCCCCCTCGAACCCGGCCGCCTCCCCGTACTCCCCGTCGAACGCGAGCCCCTTCACCCACCCGTCGGTCGCGACGACCAGGCCCGCGGTCGGGCCGTCGGGCTCGGTGGCGACCGCGAGGTCGACTCCTTCGGACCGGTTCAGCGACGCGACCTCCGCTTCCTTCAACGGGCGCTCGGGCAGCGACGAGAGGACGGACATAGGCGGGAGGACGCGCTCCCGGCGATTGAGCCTTGCGACACGGACCGTCCGTCGGGGCGGAGCGAGGGCGCCGGCGGGAAGCCGCACCGGGTGCAACCGCGAGCGTCGACGCGGAACCGAAAACCTACTTATCGGGCGAGAAAACGCCACGCGTATGGCTCACAGCCGGGACCGGGTCCGGATCGCCGTCGTCGCGGTCGTGGTGCTCGCGCTCGTCGCGCGCGTCGTCGGCCTCGGCTCCCGGCCGTTCCACTGGGACGAGGCCCGCGTCGGCTACTGGACGCTCCGCTACGCCGAGACCGGCGTCTACGAGTACCGGCCCGTCGCCGGCGGCCCCCTGCTGTATCACGCCGGGAAGTGGCTCGTCCGTCTCGGCGGCGCCTCGGATTGGCTCGCGCGCCTGCCCGTCGCGCTCGTCGGGGGGCTGCTGCCCGCGGCGGCGCTGCTGTTCCGGGGTCGCCTCCGCGACGACGAGACCGTCGCGACCGCGGTGGTGCTCGCGTTCTGCCCGCTTTTGGTCTACTACGGACGGTTCCTCCGGGCCGACCTGATCGCGGCGGCTGCGGCGCTGGCGGCGGTCGGGACCGTCCTGCGCTGGGTCGCGACGGACCGCGACCGTTACCTCTACGCCGCGGCCGCGCTGGTCGCGGTCGCGGCCGCCACCTCCGGGTTCGCCGTCGCGACGCTGTTCGTGACCGTCGTGGCGGGCGTCGTGACGGTCGACCACCGTCGGGTGACGGGGGCAGGGGGAACCGTGCCGACGGCGCTGGCGGCGCGGGGCGGCTGGCTGGTCGAGCGCGCGACGCCGCTCGCGCGTGCACTGTTCGTCTTCCTCGGGACGTGGGCGCTCCTGTTCGCACCCCGCGGTGCCGGGCTACTCGCGGATCCGGTCGCGCTCGCGGAGCGGACCTACGTCGACCCGGTTCACGCGTTCCTCGCGGTCAGGGTGGCCAACCGCGCCGGCACGGAGTTCATTCCGTTTCTGTCGGACGGAGTGAGCACCCTGCTGGCGAGTTCCGCCCCCCTCTTTCTCGTCGCCGTCGGCGGCTTCCTCGCGGACCGGTACGGCGTCCTCGGGGGCGGACGTCGGCCGATCGTCGAGTTCACCGCCGTCTGGGCGGGCCTCGGGGTCGTGGCCTACCCGGTCGTCGCCGAGGTCGTGGCGCCGTGGACGCTCGTCCATCTGCTGGTCCCGCTTTCGGTCCCCGCGGGGGTCGGGCTGGCGCTGGTGGTCCGATGGGGGAGCGAGGCGGTCGACGCCGGCGACGCGGCGCGCGCGACCGCGGCGCTGCTGCTGTTGCTCGCGGTCGGCGTCCACGCGGGCGTCGTGCTCGCGGACGACGTGTACGGGCCGTCGAGCCCCGACGCCTCGACCGCGCAGTTCGGCCAGCCCGCGGACGACCTCGAACCGCTCGCCGCGGAGATGGAGGCCGCGCTCGCGGGCGCCGAGGGCGCGAACGCGCGCGTCGTCTACGTCGGGGAGCGCTACTACCTCCACGACGAGTCGGTGACCGACCGGCCGCCGATAACCCCCGAGAGCGCGCGCGAGGCGTGGGGCGAGCGCCTGCCGCTCCCGTGGTACACGGAACGCGCGGGCGCGGCGACGGACAGCGTCACCCGACCCGCCGACCTGTCCGGCGAGCCCGCGGTCGTGATCGCGGACCCGGCCCACGAGACGGAAGTGGCCGACCGGCTCCCGGACCACGAGGCCGAGACGGTTCGGCTCGGGCTCTGGAACCGCGAGGTCGTCGTGTTCGTGGCGACGTAGGTTGCAGTCCGGTCGTCGGCCGAGCCGGACCTGAGAAGAGGCGTGCGCGACCGACTACCGGAAGCCCATCGCTTCGATCTGTTCCTGGTATCGGTTGCGGATGGTGACTTCGGTCACCTGCGCCACGTCGGCGACCTCGCGCTGGGTCTTCTTCTCGTTACAGAGCAGGGAGGCGGCGTAGATCGCCGCGGCCGCGAAGCCGGTCGGGGACTTGCCCGAGAGTAACCCCTGTTCGGCGGAGACGTCGATGATCTCCGTCGCCTTCGCCTGCACCTCCTCGGAGAGTTCGAGCGCCGAGGCGAACCGCGGGACGAACTGCTTCGGGTCGACCGGTTTCAGCTCGAGACCGAGCTCCTGAGAGATGTAGCGGTAGGTGCGTCCGATCTCCTTTTGCGGCACGCGGGAGACCTCCGCGACCTCGTCCAGCGAGCGGGGGATCCCCTCCTGTCGGCAGGCGGCGTAGAGCGCGGCCGTGGAGACGCCCTCGATAGAGCGGCCGCGGATCAGGTCCTCCGAGAGCGCGCGTCGATAGATGACCGACGCGACCTCGCGGACCGACCGCGGCACGCCCAGCGCCGACGCCATGCGGTCGATCTCCGAGAGCGCGAACTGGAGGTTCCGCTCACCCGCGTCCTTCGTTCGGATGCGTTCCTGCCACTTCCGCAGCCGGTGCATCTGCGACCGCTTCTCCGAGGAGATCGAGCGGCCGTAGGCGTCCTTGTCCTTCCAGTCGATCGTCGTCGTCAGCCCGCGGTCGTGCATCGTCTCCGTGATCGGGGCGCCGACGCGGGACTTCGACTGCCGTTCCGAGTGGTTGAACGCCCGCCACTCCGGGCCGCGGTCGATCTGGTTCTCGTCCAGCACCAGCCCGCAGTCGTCACACACCAGCTCGTGGTCCGCGTCCGTCACGATCTCCGCCGAGTCGCACTCGGGACACGTGACCGCCTCCTCGCCCTCCTGTTCGGTCTCCCGCTGCTGCTGGCGCTGCCGCGTCGGGCGTTCCATTATAAGATTTGTGGTCAGTCGCTCATTTAAACCTTTGTGACGGATTCACGACTGTTTTCGACCGCCGGTGATCGAGGCGTGTCCGGAAACGCACCGTTGGGGCGTCTAAACCCCCGGAACCGGCACCTCCCCGACCGTGTCTGGAGGTGGGTCGACCGTCGGCCGGCGCGACGAGGCCGGTCGCGTTCACGTCCGGTGCTCGGTCGCGTCGACCGGCCGCCCACGCGACGGGGGGAGCGCCAGTTCGACGGGTTATTACCACCAAACATTCACAAAGACTTTTGTATAACTACCGAATATGGGTGGGTATGAGCACCACCGAGTCTGCCGGCGTGGACGCCCCGATCAGCGGCTGTCGCCCCGCGGACGTCGAACCCGTCGTCGTGGACGGGTCGGACCTGGAGAGCACCGCGCCCGAGTACCTACGCGACCTCAAGAGCGCGCTGTCGGCGGAGAACTACCAGCCGGCGACCCTGTCCGTCGACGCCTGCTTCGCGGAGGACTGCTCGCTGGCCACGCAGGAGGAGGCCGACCGGCTGCGCGGCTACGTCCGCGCCGCGGCGTTCCTCGGCGCCGGTCGCATCGAACTCGCGGTCGACGAGGTCGCCGAGCCCGCGAAGGTCGAGCCCGCGCTCGCGGCGCTGGCCGAGCGCGCCGACCGCGAGGGCGTGACCCTCACCCTTACGGGCGAGGCCGACGTGACTTCGGCTTGATGGCAACCAAGCGCGCGCTCGAGACCAAGCTGGCGGTCGTCGCCGGCTTCGACGACCCGCGCGCCGCCCTCGAACAGTACCCCACGCCCCCGGAGCTGGCCGCACACGTCGTCCACCTCGCCGACCTCCACGGCGACGTCGAGGCCCGAACCGTCATCGACCTCGGCGCCGGCACCGGGATGTTCGCGCTCGCGGCCGCCCTCCGCGGTCCCGCCCGGGTCGTCGGACTCGAACTCGACCCGAGCGCGCTCGCGGTCGCCCGCGAGAACGAGCGCCGCGTCGCCGCCAGCGCCCCCGTCCACTGGGTCCGCGGCGACGCGACGCGCGCGCCGCTTTCCGTCCCCGACCCCGCGACCGTCGTGATGAACCCCCCGTTCGGCGCACGGACCGGCAACGAGCACGCCGACCGCGCCTTCCTCGCGACCGCCGCGGAGGTCTCGGCCGTCTCCTACTCCGTTCACAACGCCGGCAGCCGCGAGTTCGTGGAGTCCTTCGCAGCCGACAACGGTGGGACGGTGACCCACGCCTTCGGCGCGAGCTTCGAGCTCGACAGGCAGTTCGAGCACCACACCGCCGACCGGACCGAGATCGACGCGGAGGTGTTCCGCATCGCGTGGGACGGCGGCTCGGACTGATCCGCCCGGCGGGCGTCTGAGAACCCGTCTCCGGAGCGTGCTCAGGTGTATCGCTCGGCGTTCGCGATCCGGACCCGGGTCTCGCCGCGCTCCGCGTAGAGCCGCCGGTCCTCGCGCTCGAAGGCGATCCCGCCGACGACGACGGACTCGTTGGTCGCCGGGAGCGCGGCGCTGGCCGTCTCGTTCCCCGCCGCCACCCGGAGGTCGAAGCCGCCCTCGACGGCCGCGACCGTCACGTTCCGACCGTCGATGGTCGCCTCGGCTTCGCTCGGCTCCGAGACGAATGCGGTCCTCGTCTCGCCGTCGTGCACGAGGTCGATCCGGTACGTCGGGTCGCCCCCGACGGCGCGCCAGCCGGCCCGCCGCACGTCTACGTCCTCCCGCCAGCCGGTCCCGCCGACCCGGACCTGGCCCGCGCCGTCCTGCGCGAGCCTGCCCTTGGTCAGCGCGGTCGTCCAGATGTGCCTGTCCGGGTTGCGAACGATGACGCCGGACGTGTTGACGGCGGTCGACTGGTTGAACGCCTCCACGTCGATCACCGACACCGTCTGGTCGCGCACGTCCTCGGCGTAGGTGACCTCGTAGCCCTCGATCTCGACCGGGTCGCCCGGAAGTGGTTCGTCGGTCGTGGTCATCATGTTGACCGGGACCGCGGGGCCGACGACGACGCCGAAGCCGAGACACAGCACCACGAGCGCGACCGCCCGGGGCGAGGCCGACCGGGCGGCCTCGCGGAACCCCTCCGGCCGGTCGACCGCCCACCGCCGGAGCAGCGGCGCCGCGCTCGCGGCGCCCGCGGCCGCGACGAGGACCGCCAGAACGACGACCAGGCTCGTTCCGACCGCCCGGAAGAGCCGGTAGCTCTCGTTGCCGAGGTACCAGTACACCGCCCAGAGCCCCTGCGAGGCACCGAACAGAAGGGTCCCCGCGAACAGACGCAGTCCGCTCGGCCGCTCGTCGCGGTGACGAAGCACGTACAGCCCCGCGAAAACGCCCAGAAACAGCCCGAGCGCGTGTCCCTGGACCGCGATCCCGGCCCACCACGGCGCCGAGTAGGAGGGCCCCGCGGACGCCTCGATCACGGGGTTGCGGAACGCGTTCCACAGGAGGCGGACGAGCGAGGAGCCCGCGAGCGCGACCACCGCGCCGAGCGGATAGTGGACCAGCGCGAAGCCCCACATCGCGAAGACGACGCCCGAGAAGCCGATGACGGGGCCGAGCGCGAACAGCGCGGTCAACAGCCCGCAGACGAACACCGCTGCGGGCACGAACGCGAACGCGCGAACGTAGGGGTTCCGCCGAAGCGAGGAGAACGACGACGTGCCGCGACCATGCGGGAAATGGCCGTACGCGTACTCCGCGAGCGTCCCGGCGACGAGCGTCCCCAGCAAGTTGCCGGTGACGTGGCCGAAGTTCGCGTGCGCGAAGCCGGCCCAGATCATCCCCTCCGGGTAAAGGTACGACCACGCGCGGAAGGGGATGACCACGGGTCGGTAGGGATTCCGGGCCCCACCCTGCACGAAGAGATAGACGCAGACGACGAACGCGACGGCCAGGAGCGTCCCCCACGGCACGCCGAGCAGCAGCCGGGACCTGAGGCGCCGCCCCCAGGCGCCGCGCGGGCGGTCGATCGCCCACACGACCCCGAAAGCGGCCAGAAACGCGACGACGACGGCCAGCCGGTGAACCGGCACCGCGTCAAGCACCATGTGCCCGTGTTCGGACGGGCGCGCTAATGAATGGCGCGGCCGGCGTCGCGGTTAGCGCGGCCGGCCGGGACCGGAAGAAGCGATCAGATCTTGCTCTCGGCGTCGTCGGCCAGCTCCTGCATGCGCTTGCCGACGCGGCCGGCCGCGGAGAACTCGTCCTCGCTCATCGCGGTCGCGAGGGCGTTCCCGAGCACGAAGACGGCGTGTTTGTGCTCGCTCTTGGACTTGTGAACGTGAGAGGGGTCGACGTCCAGCTGGTGGTACGGCTCGAAGAGGTCCTCGTCGACGTTCTCGCGCTGCTCGAAGTACTCCATGATGGTGACCATCTCGTCGTGGAGCTCGAGGAGTTCTTCCTTGTGCATGCTTCCACGAAGGGGTGAGACCCCTTTAAGAGTTATTGGGGAATCCTCGCACGCGGGCACGCTCGCGGGCGCCTCGGAACGTCTCGCGGTGATTCAGCGCGGCACGTCAGAAAACGTACTCGTCTTCGTGACCCATCATTCCGCCCTCCTCCTCGAAGGACGGCCCCTCCTCCTCGTCGGTCGGACCACTGGTCTTGTAGGCCTTGATACCGGTCGACAGCAGGTCCTCGATGGCCTCTTCGCGATTCAGGAATTCGCCCTTCTCGACCATCTGGGCGATCTGCATCTCCAGGTGCTCGGGAACGGTTATCTCGACGTTGGGCATTCTCTGTTCCCGCGTAAACGGACGGTGTATATAAATCTGCTGGCGAGTCCCGGGGGAGACGCAAAGAGATAGTGGGGCTGTGTGAACAGAGGTTTCTACTCGGGCAAATTGCCTTCGTGTTCTCGAAACGAGCGGCGAGTCGTTAACCATACGTAAACCGGGGCCCGATCCCGTGTATGGTCGAGGACGTCACCCAGCTCTACCGCGAGTACGGCGACGAGCGGCTTCCGCCGGGGCAGCGAAAGACCGACCGGTTCCCGGTACTCTCGAAGAGCGGCACGCCGTCGTGGACGCGCGAGGACTGGGCGTTCGAGGTCTTCGGCGCGGTCGAGGAGCCGCTTTCGTTCTCCTACGAGGAGTTCCGGGACCTCCCGAGCGTCACCCAGCGACAGGACTTCCACTGTGTCACCGGCTGGAGCAAGTTCGACTGCGAGTTCACCGGCGTCCCGTTTCCGGAGATCGCGGAGCGCGCCGGCGTGGACGACGACGCGGTCCACGTGATGTTCCACGCGATGGACGGCTACACGACGAACCTCCCGCTTTCCGAGTGCGACCGCGATGCGGTGCTGTTCGTCTACGACTACGACGGCGAGGAGCTCCCCACGGACCACGGCGGACCGCTCCGCGTCGTCACGCCCCACAAGTACGCCTACAAGGGTGCCAAGTGGGTCGACGGCGTGGAGTTCCTCACCGAACCGGAGCGGGGCTACTGGGAGAAGCGCGGCTACTCGAACACGGCGAACCCGTGGAACGAGGAGCGGTACAGCTGACCTCTTCGCACGTCTCCGATAGTTAGGGTAAAGGAGCCGGGGACCCGACCGTCTTTTAATGGAGTCGCCACGCTCGACCGACCGTCCGACGCTCGTGAGCCGGGCGACCCGGATCGACCCGCCTGCGTTCCGCGCCGCCTTCGACGCGCTGGACGCGCCGCGGACGGTCTGGAGCGCCCCGGGCGAGGCGACGGTGGTCGCGGGCGGCGCCGCCGCGACCCTGACCGCGGATAGCTCCGATCGGTTCGTGGCGGTCCGCGACGCCGCCGAGGCGCTGTTCCGCTCCGGCGACGTTCACGCCGGAACCGAGGCCGCACGTCCCCGGCTGTTCGGCGGGTTCTCGTTCCACGCCGACCGCGGAGAACGCGACGGGGCCGTCGCGGAGAGCGAGGCGGCCGCGGTGCCCGAACCCACCGGGGCAGACGACGGAGGTGGTGCGTGGTCCGAATTTCCCGACGCCCGCTTCGTCTTCCCGCGCGTGCAGGTGACGTTCGCCGACAACGGCGTCTGGCTCACGGTCAACGCCGCCGGACCGGACGCGGATCCGGACGCGGTCGAGCGTCGCCTCGACGCGGAGCGCGAGTCACTCTCCGGGCTCGAAGACGAGACGCCGCGACCGCCACGCCCCGGGATCGAGGCGCGGCGCCGGACGACGACGCTCACCGACTGGCGGGCCGGGGTAGAAGAAGCGATCGACCGGATCGAGTCCGGCCGGCTCCGAAAGGTCGTGCTCGCACAGGCGCTGGAGACCGATCTCGGGGCGGACCTGCCGTGGGGAGCGACGCTCGAACGGCTCGCCGAGGCGTACCCGGACTGTCGCCGTTTCTGCATCGAGCCGGACGCCGGAGGGACGGCGTTCATCGGCGCCACGCCCGAGCGACTGGTTTCGCTTCGCGGACGGACCGTCGAAACCGACGCGCTTGCGGGAACGACCGGTCGCGGCGAGACGCCCGAAGAGGACGAGTGGCTCGCCGAGGAGCTGCTCGCGGACGCGAAGAACAGCCACGAACACGAGATCGTCGTCGACGCGATCCGGGACCAACTCGACCCCTTCGCGGCCTCGATCGCGACCGGGCAGCGCCGGGTGAAGCGACTGGCGACCGTCCAACACCTTCACACGCCGATCACGGCGGAACTGAACGACGACCACCACGTCCTCGACCTGGTGGAGGCGCTCCACCCGACGCCGGCGGTCGGCGGGCTCCCACCGGACGCTGCACTCGACACGATCCGCGCGACGGAGCCGTTCGACCGCGGGTGGTACGCGGCGCCGGTCGGGTGGATCGACGCCGCCGGCAACGGGAGTTTCGCGGTCGCGATCCGGTCGGCGGTCGTCGCGCGCCGGCGCGCGACGCTGTTCGCCGGCGTCGGGATCGTCGCCGACTCCGATCCGGACCGCGAGTGGGACGAGGTCCAACTCAAGTACCGCCCGATCCTCGACGAGCTGGAACGCGATTGAGGCGCCACGGGCCGCAGCCCCCAACGGGGCGACGCCCCGGCTACTGATACATCCGCAGCGGCGTCGCCTGCGTGCTCTCCTCCTCGGCGTTCTGCATCCGGCGCGCGAGCTGCTCCTTCGCGCGCTGGATCTCCGTGGCGTGATCGACGAGGTCGTCGGTGGGAACCTCGACCCCCGACAGCGGCTCGATCCCCTTCGTGATCAGGATCCGCGACGCCTCGGGATCGGGGAATTCGGGGTCCGATTCGACGACGAGCCCGACCGCGGTCGCGCCTCGCTCGACGGCGTGGGACAGCAGCGCTCCCGTCGGTCCGGAGACCAACCCCGGCTCCGCTGGATCGTCGATCCCGGCGTCGGAGAGCAGTTCACGTCCCTCGCCGCTCGCGACCCCGTACATCGCCGGCGGTTCGGGCCCCTTCTCCCGGGGCAACCCGGAGAGGAACAGCGGCGTCACGCCCTCCTCGTCGAGCCAGCCGGAGACGCAGTCCGCGAACTCCGTCGCGGCCGTGGGCGAGACGGGCACGTCGCTCTGGAGCACCACGAGGTTCCGATCCCGGTCGGCGTACAGCCGCACGGGGCTCGTTAACCCGGGATCGTCCTCGCCGTAGGTGACGACGGCCGGCAGTCCCTCGCAGTGGACGTTGGCGTAGTGAGTCATCTCGAAGGCCTCGACCAGATGGTCCGCAGCGATCTTCCCCACGAGGCCGACGCCGGGCAGTCCCTCGACGAGCAGCGGCTCCGCGAGGTCGATGTCGTCGGCGACGACGTTGATACGCGCCATGACGATCCGTAGGGGCCCAGGCGAGTAAATAGCCCCCCGTCGACCGCGACTCGCTGGGACCCTCCTCGACCGATGTCGGTGCCCCTCCGAAACCGACAAAGCCGCCGGCGCGAAACGGCGCGTATGAACCCACTGGAGCGGTACGAGCCGCTCGTCGACGACACGGCGGCGTTCCGGGCGGCCTGCGACCGGCCGCTCCCCTCCGTCGTCCGCGTCAACACGATCAAGGCGGACCGTGACCGGGCGGTCGGTGCGCTCGAACAGGAGGGCGTGACGTTCGAACCGGTCGACTGGCACGACGACCTCTTCCGGCTCCCGGACCGGAGTCCGGGCACGAACTGGGCCTACTTCCACGGCTGGCTCCACGGACAGGAGGAGGTCTCGGTACTGCCCGGGCTCGCGCTGGACCCGCAGCCCGGCGAGCGCGTCTGGGACGCCTGCGCGGCGCCGGGGAGCAAGACGACCCAGCTGTCGGCCGCGATGGACGACACCGGGACGGTCGTCGCGAACGACAGCAACCTCGGCCGGCTGTCCGCGCTCAGACACAACACCGAGCGGCTCGGCGTCACGAACGTCGCGGTGACGAACCAGGACGCTCGCAACTTCTCCCTGAAGCCGTTCGCGTTCGACGCGTTCGACCGCGCGCTGGTGGACGCCCCCTGCTCCTGTGAGGGGACCTGCCGGAAGAACCCTGACGTGCTCGACGAGTGGACCCTCCACCACGTCGAGCAGGTCGCAGGGATCCAGAAGGGAATCTTGACCCGCGCGGTGCAGGCGACGAAGCCCGGCGGCACCGTCGTCTACTCGACGTGCACGTTCGCGCCCGAGGAGAACGAGGCGGTGCTGGACCACGTCCTCGAGGCGGAGGACTGCGAACTCGTTCCGTTCGACCTGCCGCTGGAGACGGTTCCCGGCGTCACGGAGTGGGACGGCGAGACGTTCGATCCGAGCGTCGAGCGCACTCACCGCGTCTATCCGCACCACAACGACACGGGTGGGTTCTTCTGCGCGAAGCTCCGCGTCGGCGGCGAGTCGGACGCCGAGGCCGCGGCGGACGAGGAATCGGCCGCGGACGAGGAGGTGGCGGCGTGAGCGACGAGCCGACCAACGACGGCCACCGGTTCGACCGACTGCCGGCGACCGCGGCGGAGCGCGAGGTTCCCGGACGGGCGACGCGCGAGGAGGTCGTCGACTGGTGGGTCGAGCGGTTCGGCGTGGACCCATCGCTGTTCGACGGCTACTCCTTCTGGGAGAAAGGCGCCGGGAAGATCTGGATCTACAACGGCGACGCGCCGGACGGCGTCCGGATCGAGGCGATCGGGATGACGTTCCTGCGGACGCGACAGGAACACTGGAAGCCGACGACGCGCGCCGCCTCGCGGTTCGGGCGTCACGCGACCCGGAACGTCGTCGTGCTGGACGACGAGGAGGCCCGCCGGTTCGCGGCCGGCGAGGACCAGGAGCTGGATCGGTGGGACGGCGACTGGGGCTACCTGATCGCGGCCCACGAGATCGCGGGCGGGACGGAGCCGATCGGCGTCGGGCTCTACCTGCACGGCGAACTCAGGTCGCGCGTGCCGAAGGGGAGTCGCGAGGACCTCGGGTCGTTGGCCGAGTAGCGGACGCGGGGCGCGCGGAGCCGCCGACGAACGAGGGTGGCGAACAGGCGACACGGGATGGAGCCGGTGGTGGGCCTCCGAGCGAGTCCGCGCGGCGACGTGTCGCACCGACCGAGTGGCCCGCTGCGCGGCGCGTCGTCAGGTCACGGGGCGAGTGGCGCGCTATCGGACAAAAGGGTACGCCCGCGGGCGGTCGACGAGCGACCATCCCTCGCCGTTCTACTCGTCGTCCTTCTCGCGGACGGTTCCGCCGCCAAGCCCCTCCCACGCGACCCGGTAGCCGAGCCGCGAGAGCGCGGCGCTGGCGTCCTCGATACCCGCGTCTCGCAGGGCCTCCTCGGCCGCACCGAGGTCCATCCCCGGCTCGATCCGACCCCGCAACTCGTCGAGGAGCGCCGGCCTGACGAGCGTCCGTCCGACGCGCTCGTGGTCGGGGAACTCCCGCCGCTCCATCGCGTCGACCGCGACGCCGTACTCGTCCGCGAGGGCGGCGAGCGTCACCGCGTCGGCGTCCGGGACGATCGACTCGGGGAGGGCCGCGGCCGCGTCCGCGAGCAGGTCGGCCTCGTACTCCCGGAGCACGTCGACCACGTCCTTGACGCGCACGTCGCCCGCGTACGAGACCACGCGGTGGTCGCGGGCGGCGATCTCCTCGCCGACGCCGAGGCTCTCGTCGACGGCCACGACCATCTCCACGTCCTCCAGCCGGTCGAGCTGGTCGAGCTTCTTCTCGACGTAGGCGGGCGTCCAGAACCCCATCACCTCGAAGAAGACGCGGAAGTCCGCGTGCGCGTAGTCGAACGCGAAGTCGGGGATCATTACCCGGTTTCCGGTTTCGAGCGGCTCCGGCTCGCGGACGAGCTCCCAGTCGAGGTCGAGCGCCCGGAACCGCCCGGCGAACTCGGCCTCCACGCCGCTGTCGAAGCTCGGCTCCGCGAGCGGCTCGACGCCCGGAACCGAGACGTCGCCGTCCGAGAGCGTCAGCAGGCGCTCCGTCCCGCGGTCGTCGACGGTCGCCTCGAGGCGCCACTCCGGGGCCGCGGCGACGGTTCTGAGCAGTCGGGCGAACGCAGTTCCGTACCGCCGGGTCCGGCGGAACAGCGCGTCCGGGCCGGTCACGACGACTTCCCGGCCGGCGTCTGTCTTCCGGATTTCGTACATCAGCCGGAGCCGCTTGACCGCGGAGACGAGCGCCTTCGGGTCGGCCGACCGGACGCGGACCTCGGTCGCGTCGAACAGCGCCGTCTGCGCGAGCGAGAGGTTGTACTGCTCGATCAGGCCGTCGGGGTCCCATCGCGGGTCGAACCCGGCGAGCACCTCGTTGGCGTCGCGGTCGGCGTACAGCGAGGCCTCGACCGCGTCCGGCTCGACCCCGAGCCGGTCGGCCGCCCGGCCCACCGCAGTCTCGCGGTCCGACTCGGTGACGACGCCGACCGCCTCGGCCGTCTCGAACGCGACGCGCCGAGCGCGCTCGGGCGGGACGGGCGCGCGCGTCTCGAAGGCGGCGTCCCGCTCGGCCAGCGACGCGAGTCCGCGGACGAGCTTGAAGTCGTCCGCGTCGGCCTCCAGCGCGTCGAGCCGGTCGTCGAGTTCGGCCCGCGTCTCGCCGACCGCCTCCGCGAACGTCCCGAGCACGCGCGCCGCGAGCGGCCGGGCTTCCCGACCGACGAACTCGGGGCGATACCCGCCCCCGGAACGCGAGACACGCAGGAGGTCCTTTCGCAGCATCGTCCGTCGTTCGCGGCCGTCGGATAAAAGGCGCCGGGATGCGAGGCGGGCGGAGGCGAGCGCTGGCGGGTCCCGCGGCCGTCGTGGGAAGCGGGCCGACGACGTCCCGACCGGCAGGACAACGCCTATGGTTGCACGCGGGAACGATACGCGCATGCGACGACGGGACGCGATAGCGGGCGGCCTCGGGATCGGCGCGGTCCTTCTGTCCGGCTGCGTCTCCGAGGCCGCCCCCTCGGGGCCCAGAAACCCGCCGGGAGAAGAGGACGCGCGGTCCGAGGACCCCTCCGAGTCCGACGGGCGCGACCCCGGACTCCACGTGAGCGACTTCGCCTTCTCGGAGGACGGCGACGGCGAACTCCTCGTGACGGTGACGGTGGCCAACGACGCGACCAACGAGCGTTCGGGGACGGTCGTCGTCAGCGTCAGCGTCCCCGACGAGGACCACGAGGAGACGGCGCCGGTGACGGTCCCAGCCGGCGGCTCCGAGACGGTCGAGCTGTCCGTGCCGGTCGACTACGAGACGTTCGACAGAAACGGGAGCGCGTTCGCCGAGGTGGAGTCCTGATCGCCCTGCCGGCCCCCAACCGTACTCCTCCGCCGGAGCGACCTCACCGCCGACGCTGAGCGACCCGCTCCTCCGCGGTCTCGGCGCTGACCAGTTCGTACAGCGTCGCGCGGCCGCCGTCCTCCTTCGGGCGCAGGATCCGGCCGAGCCGCTGGGTGAACTCGCGCTCGCTGCCCGACCCGGAGAGGACGACCGCGACGTTGGCGTCCGGCACGTCGACCCCCTCGTCGAGGACGTTCGCGGCCACGATCCGCGAGTAGGTACCGTCCCGGAAGCGCTCGAGGACCTCCCGCCGCTCCGCGGCGCCCGTCTCGCTCGTGATCGCCGGGATCAGGAAGCGGTCCGAGAGCCGGTAGACGAGGTCGGTGTGGGCGGTGAAGACGATGACGCGGTCGTCGGCGTGTTCCTCGAGGATGTCCGCCAGTTCGCGGAGCTTGTGCTCCGCGTTCATCATGATCTCGCGGGCGTCCTGCTTGGCGAGCAGCGCCTCGCGGGCGCGGGGGTCGTTGCCCGAGCGCATCACCAGTTCGCGGTAGTCGCTCCCGCTGGTGAACGTGATCCCGGCCTCGCGGACGTAGTCCACGAAGGTTCCCTGCTTCTCCTCGTAGCGTTCGCGCTCCGCTGGCGTCAACTCGACCTCGATCCGGCGCACGTCGTAGGGGGCGAGGTGGTCGCCGGCGAGGTCGTCAACCTCGAGCGCGTAGACGCGGTCGCCGACCAGGTCCGCGACCGTCTCGTGGGCGCCGTCGGGACGCTCGAACGTCGCGGTGAGGCCGAGTCTGGCGGGCGCCGCGAGCAGGCGGGCGGCGTCGCGGAACCCCTCCCCGCCGAGGTGGTGAACCTCGTCGAAGACGACGAATCCGAACGCGTCGCCCACGTCCTCGGCCTTGAGGTACGCCGAGTCGTACGTCGAGACCGTGATCTGCTCGCGGCGCTGCTCGCCGCCGCCGAACCGACCGACCGGCACGTCGAACTCCGCTTCCAGTTCCCGCTGCCACTGGTCCAGCAGGTCCACCGTGGGAACGACGACCAGCGTCGGAACGCCGAGTTCGACCATCGCGGCGATGGCGATCACCGTCTTTCCGGCGCCGGTCGGCAGTTCGAGGACGCCGCGGTCGCCCGCGTCGCGCCACGCCGCGAGCGCCTCGCGCTGGTACTCCCGCAGGTCGTAGCCCGTCGAGAGGTCCAGTTCGGGGAGGTCGAGCACGCGGTCGTCGACCGTGAGCCCCGCCACCTCGAGCGCCTTCGAGACGGCGGCGTACCGGTACGCGGGCGCGCGCCGGTCGCCGGTTCTGGGGTCCTCCTCGACGCCCGGCAGCGGCGGCAGCGGCTCGTCGACCGCGTCGGCGTCGACGCGCACCGTGCCGTCCTCGTAGGTGAGCCGGACCGTCATCGTTCGATCTGGGCGACCGACTTTTAAAGAATCACCGTCTCGGTGGGCACATGCGCGCAGACTCGCTCGACCCGCAGCTGGCGACGGTGATCGAGGAGATCGAGGCCGAGGGCGTCCCCGAGTGGCACGAGCTGTCGGTCGACGCCGCGCGCCGCGTCGAGGACGAGGTGTTCTCCGGCGGCGACGCGCCGGCGATGGGGCTCGTGCGCGACCTCGCCTTCGACGGGCCGCACGGGGAGGTCCCGGTTCGCGTCTACCGACCGGAGCCGGAGGGCGCCCACACCGACGGCCAGCCCGCCCGCACGCTCGTCTACTTCCACGGCGGCGGCTGGACGCTCGGGACGCTCGACTCCATCGACGGCGTCTGTCGCCGCCTCGCCGACCGCGCGGACGCGGTCGTCGTCTCGGTCGACTACCGGCTCGCGCCCGAACACCCCTTCCCGGTCGCGGCCGACGAGGCCGCAGCGGCCCTGGAGTGGGTCGCCGAGAACGCCGGGGCCTTCGGCGCGGACCCCGACCGGCTGGGCGTCGCGGGCACCTCCGCGGGCGGGAACCTCGCTGCCGTCGCGTGTCTGCACGCCCGCGAGTTCGACGGCCCCGACATCGCGGGACAGTTCCTGATCTACCCGGTCACCGACGCGCGCACGGACAGTTCCTCCTACCGCGAGAACGCCGACGGCCCCCTGCTGACGCGGGCGGACATGCAGTGGTTCGTCGATCGGTACCTCCGGAGCCCGGTCGACGCCGCGAACCCCTTCGTCTCGCCGTTGCGCGCGGACGACTTATCCAACCTGCCGCCCGCGACCGTCGTGACCGCCGGCTTCGACCCGCTCCGCGACGACGGGACGCGCTACGCCGAGCGGCTCTCCGATGCCGGCGTGTCCGTCGAGCACCGTCACTACCCGGCGATGGCGCACGGCTTTCTGAGTCTGACCGACCGCGTCGACACCGCGGAGGAGGCGATGGTCGACCTCGCCGCGGACGTCCGGGATCGGCTCTGAGTCGCGGCTTCAGAAACGCGCTCGAAACGGCTTCAGAACGCCCTCAGAACAGCGCCTCGGACGCGCCGAGGACGCGGGCCGGGCCGCCGACCTCCCACACGTCGGTGTCGATGCCGATCTCCGCGATCCGGCTCTCGACCTCGTCGGCGTAGCCCGCCTTCGTGTTGACGTAGACGGAGGCGCCGGTGTCCGTCGAGAAGTAGACCGGGACGCCCTCCTCGCGGAGTTCGCGAACCGCGTTGAACACCGCGATGGTCTCCGGCTGCCAGTAGACCCACGCCGAGGGCCCGGTCATCGTCGTGGCGGTCAGCGACAGCGAGTCGTGCTCCGCGATCTCGAAGATGGAGTCGAAGGCGCCCTCGCGCAGCGCGTCGGTCATCGCGTCGAGCTGTTCGTGGACGTGCGCGAGCCGCGCGTCGAACATGTGGCTCGCGGCCGCCTCGCGGTGCGCCTCCTCCGTCTCCTTGTAGGCCGGGACGTGCGCCGCGACGATGCGGAGGTCTTCCTCGGGGTCGAAGCCGTCCGCGCTCTCGCCCACGTCGAGCCGGCGCGCGCGGCAGTCCTCGTCGTTGTAGCCGCTCTCGAGGACGGAGTACGCGCCCGTCACCGCGCGGGCCGCGGAGGAGGAACCGCGCCGCGCGACCGTCGAGATCTCGGGGCGCGTCATGTCGAGGCCCGCCGCCTCCACGAGCGCCATCGCCGCGGCCGCGAAGCCGGACGAGGAGGAGCCGAAGCCGATGTTCGAGGGGAAGGAGTTCTCGCTCTCGAAGCGCACGCGGTGGTCGAACCCCGCCAGCTCGCGGACGTGCTCGGTGACAAGTTTGACGCGCTCGGCCTCTCGGTCTTCCAGCTCCTCGCCGCCAACCTTGAACGTGTCCTCGGCCGCGTCCGGTTGCCACTCGACGGTCGTGGTGGTCGCGGTCGGCGCGGTACAGAGGCTGATGCTGTCGTGGTACGGGAGTCGCAGGTCCTCGTCGCGCATCCCGTGGTACTTGACGAGCCCCTGGATCGGGTGGGCTCGCGCGGTGGCCTTCATGCTCATTACGCCGAAAGGCGACCGGCGGGGGATTAGTCGTTGCGGAACCCGGACGATCGATGCGTGGTGGTCGAAGGTGGCGATCCTGCTGATCGAGTCAGAAGCGCTCAAAAAGTCCCTAGAGGGGATCTCCGCTAGGTGAGCTGATGCTCCGATTTTTCTCTCGGTCCTGCTGCTCTGGACAGCGACCTCCAGAAAGCCCCAGCCGGCTCTCTGGACGACGTTTTTGACACTGCTGTCGATCCTGGTGCTCGGGACAGTAACACCCAGAAAGCCCCAGCCGGCTCGATCCGGCCGTCGTGAGACGGTCCGGGCTGCCTGCAGTGGCGGGCTGCCGGGCTGCGACTCACGGGCTCCCGCTCGTTCCTCGCGGGAACGCGACACACGCTGCGCTCCTCGCTCCCCGCTTGGCGAGACAAACCGCGTCTCGCGAGCCTCCAGCGTGCGGTAGCGCGCCGAAAATCGGAGATTTTCGAGCCGCCGTTCGCTCCCCACCGCGCTCACGGCGACGCTGGAGACACCGCCCGCCGCGAGTGCTTGAGGCGCCGGGGCCGGATCGAGCCGGCTGCTCCTTTCAGCCCCGTCCCGCACAGCACCGCCCAGCAGCCTCACACCTCCCCAGCCTCGGCGGCCGCGTGGCCGCGAAACCGCACCACATGCGGCCACGCGGCCACCTCCCTCGCGCGGTCGCGGCGACACGCGAAGCGGTCGCCGCGGCGCGCGCCGACAGCACGCCACCGCGACCGCACCGCCGGCGGGTGAACGTTTTTCGCGGATCACGCAGAACTCCCGCCGTGAGTGCAACCTTTTAGTCCCGAGCTCAGTGCGTCGCCCCGCCGGCTGTCCCACGTCCGGCGTCGCAGGCGCGCCACTGCACGCCTGCGAGCAGCGAGAGCTTGCCTCTCGCCCGCCGCGCGAGTGACGCGCGCGAGGGAAGCCCGCCCGTGGCCGGAGCAACGCGGAGGCCGCGGGCGGCTGAGGCTGGGGTGGCGTGAGGCCACGCTCACCTCGACAGCCGGCATGGCGATCACCGAGCAACCGACTGCGACGACTGACTTCATAAACCACCTCCTGGCGGACTGAAAGGGCGAGGCCGGTCGCAGCTTCTCAGACGGGCCCTATCCGCGCGGGCTTTGCGGAGAGCGCGGATATCCCGCTGAGAAGCTGCGAGCGGTCGAGGGCTTTCTGGGTGTTGGCAACAAGCGCAGTAGAACGCTTGATCACGCAAACACCAACGTAGCGCGAGCGGTGCAGAGCCACCGAACCACGTTCACGACGAGCACCACCATCCCGTCGGTCGGTCAGGGACACGATCCATGGCAAGAGTTTTGCCGCGAACCTGCGAATCTCGGAGTCATGACCGAGTACACCGTGGAGTTCGTCGGCACCGGTGAGACGATCGAGATCGCCGACACGGAGACGATCCTCAAACCCTGCATCGAGGAGGGGATCGCCCAAGAGTACTCCTGCCGCGTCGGCATGTGTCTGGCCTGCTCGGCGGAGATCGTTGAGGGCGAGGTGACTCAGCCGGCCGCCCGCGGCCTCACCGAGGAGGAGGCCGAGGAGTACGCGCTCACCTGCATGGCCCGCCCGCAGTCCGACCTGAAGCTCGACCGCGGGAAGTACCCGCCGAGCATCGAGGACGCGTCGGCCGCCGACGGCGAGGCCGCGGGCGCCGCGGCCGACGACGACTGAGCGGTCGGTACTCTCCAGAACTCCTTCTCAGTCCGCATCGACCGCGCAGTTGTTCGGCCCCAGTTCCGCCTCGAAGGCCCGCTCGTCGTCCATCGCCTCCCGGCCGAGGTTCGTCGCGACGATGGCCTCGTAGTTGGCCGGCTGCGGCGGGAGGTCGCTCGCGACCCGGTCCGCGAACGCCTCGGGGTCGTCCTCGACGGTCAGCCGCTCCCGGAGCGTCCCGACCGTCGCGCCGAACACCGCCCCCGCGGGTCCCTCAGCGTCCGGCGTCGACGCCGGATCCCGATGGGCCGGGAGTACGAGCGTCGCGTCGTCGAGCGCCGACAGCGTCCCGGTCAGGCTCTCGTGGAGGTCCCGCGCGAGGTCCCGGGCGCCCTCGTCGCCGGCCTCCAGGTCCGGTCGCGCGACGCTCCGCTGGAACGCCAGGTCCCCCGCGAACAGCAGGTCGCGCTCGGCGGTCGAAAGCCGGAACGCCGTCATCTCGGAGGTGTGGCCGGGGACGTGAACTGCCTCCAGCACGGCGTCGCCGACCGCGACCGTCTCGCCGTCCGCGACGAGGTCGGCGTCGAACGCCAGCCCGCGGTCGCGGGCACCCTCGGGGAGCACCGTCCTCGCGCCCGTCGCCTCGGCCACGTCGCGGACCCCGCTCACGTGGTCGGCGTGGACGTGGGTGTCGAGAGCGACCGCGAGGTTCGCGTCCCGGTCCTCCGCGTCGTCCGCGTACCGATCCGCGAAGGCGCGGAGGGGATCGATAACCGCGGCCTCCGCGCCCGCGACCACCAGATACGCCAAACAACCGGACGCTGGGCGGTCGTACTGGAGGACGGTCACGTCGTCCGTCGTCCCCTCGCCCGTCGTACTGCTCTCCTCCACGACCGGTCGCACGCGGTAGACGCGCGCCCACGCCGCCATCCCGCCCGCGAGGTTCGCGGCGTCGACGCCCGCCTCGCGGAGCAGCCCCGCGACCTCGGCGCTCGCCTCGCCGCGGCCGCAGACGACGACCAGCGGCTCCGGGAGGTCCGCGACGAGGTCCGCGGGATCGCCGTTGACGCTCGCCTCGAGGAAGCGGACGTGGGGCACCTGGGCGCTCTCGACGCCCGGCCCGTCGATCCGCCACGCCTCGTACTCGTCGCGGTCGCGCACGTCGAGGACGCCGACCCGCTCGCCCGACGCGAGCGCCTCGGCGAGGTCGGCCGGGTCAGTCGCGGGAACGTCGCTCATGCTCGGTCGTACGGCGGGCACAGTTTTGAAGCCGACGGCGGGGGAGGAAGCGGTATGGACACCGAGGCGTTCCGGGAGACGGTCGAGACGGAGACGCGGACCGAACTCGATAGGCTCGGCTCGAACAAGCTCCTGCTCGCGCTGACGGGCGCGCAACTCGACGAGGCGTCGGTGTTGTCGGCCGCGACCGCCGCCGAGGCGTCCGCGCGGGACCTGTTCGAGGCGTGGGCGGACGACGAGCAGAACGAGGGGGCGCGCGAGGCGTTCGCGGCGGTCGCGGAGCGGGAGGCCGACCACCTGGAGCGCGTCGAGGCGGAACGAGGGGCGGTCCGAGGCCGCGGGGAAGACCGTGAGGAGGACGGAGAGGTGGACGGCGAGGAGGACGGCGGAGGGAGCGGGGAGGGTGAGAACGGCGACCGGGAACCCGCGCGCGGCGCGATGCATTCGTCGCTGCGGGACAGGGAGGGGACGATCGAGCGCGTCGCGGCCGGAATGGTCGGGCGACCGCTGGTGAGCCTCCGAACTCACACGCAGTTGGTGAGCTTCTTCGTCAACGAGGCGGACGCGGCGCGCGCGGATCTGTTCCGGGACCTGAAGGCCGACGTGGAGGAATGCCTCGCGACCGGCCTCGACCTGCTCGCGGACCTCTGCGACGGCGAGGACGACGTGGAGCGCGCCCGCGCGGCCGCCGTCAAGACGATCGAGGCCGCCTACGAGGACTACGAGACCGCGCTCTCCGGCATGGGGATGGACCCCAAGCCGGTCTGTTGAGGATCCGGGGGCCACGCGCTCCGGGGATCGGCACCGCGTTTCGATATTCGTAGCTCCGTCCGCATCGGGATTCACGTTCCTGTGTAAACCGCGGGAAGGCGGCACCCGAGGGATTCAAGTCCTTGCGACCACCCGACTCAGACAATGCGACAGGACCACCTCATCTCCGCGACGCAGCTCTCGCGGGAGGACGTGGAGGCGACCCTCGACCGGGCGCGCGAGGTCGCGGCCGACCCCGGCGCGCTCCGGGACAGCCACGACGGGGCGGTGCTCGCGCTCTGCTTCTTCGAGCCCAGCACGCGCACGAAGATGAGCTTCGAGTCCGCCGCCAAGCGGCTCGGCGCCGAGACCATCGACATGGGCTCCGTGGAGTCCTCCTCGGTCAAGAAGGGCGAGAGCCTCGCGGACACCGTCCGCGTCATCGAGGGCTACGCGGACGCGATCGTCCTTCGCCACCCCAGCGAGGGCGCCGCGACGCTCGCCTCCGAGTTCGTCGACGTGCCGGTGATCAACGCCGGCGACGGCGCCGGGCAACACCCCTCCCAGACCCTGCTGGACCTCCACACGATCCGCGAGAACCACGGGCTGGACGACCTGACGGTCGGGATCATGGGCGACCTGAAGTACGGACGGACGGTCCACTCGCTGGCGACCGCGCTGACGGAGTTCGACGCGCGCCAGCACTTCATCAGCCCGGAGTCGCTGAAGCTCCCGCGGTCGGTCCGGTTCGACCTCCACGAGGCCGGCGCGCAGGTCCGGGAACACACCGAGCTGGAGGCCGTACTCCCGGAGCTCGACGTGCTCTACGTCACCCGCATCCAGCGCGAGCGATTCCCGGACGAGAACGAGTACCGGAAGGTCGCGGGCCAGTACCGGATCGACGCCGAGACGCTCGAGGCGGCCGACGACGACCTGACCGTGATGCATCCCCTGCCGCGCGTGGACGAGATCGCGCCCGACGTGGACGAGACGGACCACGCGCGCTACTTCGAGCAGGCGCACAACGGCGTCCCGGTCCGCATGGCGCTGCTGGACGAACTGCTCTTGCGCGCGGGAGGTGACGAGGAATGAGCGAGCACGAGCTCCGCGTCTCGAAGATCCGGAACGGGACGGTCATCGACCACGTCGCGGGCGGCCAGGCGCTCAACGTGCTGGCGATCCTCGGCATCGACGGTTCGGAGGGGTTCGGCGTCTCCATCGGGATGAACGTCCCCTCGGACCGGCTCGGCCGGAAGGACATCGTGAAGGTCGAGGACCGCGAGCTGAGCCAGTCGGAGGTGGACGTGCTCTCGCTGATCGCGCCCGAGGCGACGATCAACATCGTCCGCGAGTTCGAGGTGGTCGAGAAGAACCGCGTCGAACGCCCCGAGGCCGTGGCCGGCGTGCTCTCGTGCCCGAACCGGAACTGCATCACGAACGCCGACGAGCCGGTCGAGTCGCGGTTCGCGGTCGTCCCCGACGGCGTCCGGTGCGGCTACTGTGACGAGATCCTCCGCGAGGATCTGGCCGACCACATCGACGTGTAGGTCGGAGCGCTCTTCGGCTGCGCCCCGGGATCCGCCCGCTCCCCGGTAGTTTTTAGCCCGTCGGGGCGGAACCGTCGTCCATGTCCACGAAGGCGAAGCTGCTCATCGTGCTGGCGTTCGTCACGCTCGCGTACTTCCTCACGGCCGGCGACAAGGAGCCGGTCGGGGTCGAATAGCCCTCCGCGGCGACCGCTCCGCCGTGAACGCGGCCGTTCGCTGACCGCGGCCGGTCGGCTGCAGTCTCGAACACCCCTTTTAAGCGCCGTCGCCCGCTAGCGGCGTCCATGTACGGGGTCGTCACGCGGAACGCCAAGGAGGTCGAGGGCGGCGAGTTCGACGTGGGGTTCTACGAGGTGAAGGATGTGACCGGCCGTGCGTCGGCGCCGCTCCCGAACGCGGTCAACATGGTCTCCTGTTTCGGGGACAACGCGGCCGCCAGCGAGAACCCGGAGCTGGTCCCGGTCGACGACCGCGGCGAGCCCGCCACCCGCGACCGCGAGTACTTCGACTGGGCGTACGTCTGTCCGACCCACCCGGAGTACCGCGAGGGCCTCTTCGAGATCATCGAGGACTGCGCGGCCGAGAACGGCGACGTGCGCCTCGACGACGTGGGGTTCCCCCGCGAGGGGTTCTGTCGCTGCGACCGCTGCGAGCGCCTGTTCGCCGAGAGCGACCACGACGACTGGAGCGACTGGCGCGCCGCAGTCATCACGGACTTCGTCGCGGAGGCGAGCGACCGGATCCCCGGGCGGACGTTCCTGACCCTCTACCCCGACCCCTACCCGGGCCACCTCCGCGAGCGGGCGGGCCTCGACGTCGACGCGCTCGCCGAGCACGTCGACGAGTTCGTCGTCCCGCTGTACGACACCGAGTACGCGACGACCTACTGGGTCGAGACCATCGCACGCGGCTTCCGGTCGCGCCTCGGGGGCGACTACGACCTCCACGGCGCCCCGCCGGAGACGCCCTTCTCGGTCGAGTTGTACGCCGTGAACGTCGACGTGGACGACCTCGTCCACGCGACCGAGGTCGTCGAGACGTACGCGAAGGACGTGCTGTTCGGCTACGACGCGAGCAACGCGGCCGCGGCGCTCAGGCGGAAGGACGCCGACGACCGCGAGGGCGAGGTCCACCGGCCGGAGTGATCCCGGGTCCGGTCGCTCCCCCGCCGTGTACCCGTGGAGGACGGGAGCGACCGGCCGAATTTGGGAGAGAGTTCGGCAAACACTCATGGGTCGACCGCGGCTCGGAGCAGTCATGAACGCGGACAGACGGGACGTGCTCGTCGCGGTCGGCGTCGCGGGCGCGACCGCGGTCGGCGGCTGTCTCGGCACCCCGAACGGCGACGGAACAGCCACCAGCGACGCGGAGACGCCGACGACCGAACCGACCGAGACCAAACCGAACGGGGCCGATCCGACCGAAACCGAACCGACGACGACCGAGCCGACAGAAACCGAACCGACCGAAACCGAACCGACGACGACCGAGCCGGAGGGGTCGACCGCCGCGGACGCCGACGAGACCGTCCTCGTGGCGCCGGACGGCTCGCTCGCGTTCGAACCGGCGGAGTTGCGGGTCGCGGCCGGAACCACCGTCGCGTTCGTCTGGCGCGGCGGCGGGCACAACGTCGCGGTCACCGAGCAACCCGACGGCGCCGACTGGGCCGGCGTCCCGGAGGTGCAGGACGCGGGGTACGAATACCGACACACGTTCGAGGTGCCCGGCGCGTACGACTACGTGTGTGAACCCCACGAGTTCGCGGGGATGACCGGCCGGGTCGTCGTCGGTGACTCCGACTGACCCGGAGCGCGACGCCGCCGGAAGCGAGGGTTTATCCCCGGCCGCGGCGGACCACTACTCGACCGGCCGCCGGTGTCGGGTACACTGACGGTCTCGCGGTTCCCGCGAGGCGGTCACCTTTCAACGCCCGGCACCGTAGCGGCGGTCGCTCAACAGCCCCGAGCGACCGCCACGCGTTTTCTGAACCGCCGCACGCGAGCGGCGCCGTCGTCCTCAGTGAACCGTGCGTTCGTCGTCCGTGTCGATGTCCTCGATGGGGTCCGCGTTCCCGAAGTCGGGGGTCGGACCGTCGCCCGGTGCGGCCCAGTCGACGGCATTTATCAGCACCTGCTGAACGTCCTCGTTCCGGTAGATCGGGTAGGTCTCGTGGCCCGGCCGGAAGTAGAACACCTTGCCGTTGCCGCGGCGGTAACAGCACCCCGAGCGGAACACCTCGCCGCCCTCGAACCAGGAGTTGAACACCAGCGTGTCGGGCGCCGGGATGTCGAAGCGCTCGCCGTACATCTCGGTCTCGGGAAGCTCGATGTACTCGCCGATCCCGTCGGCGATGGGGTGGCTCGGCTCGACGGTCCAGAGCCGCTCCGTCTCGGCGGCCTCGCGCCACTTGAGCGAACAGGTCGTCCCCATCAGGGTCTTGAAGATCTTCGAGTAGTGGCCCGAGTGGAGCACGATCAGGCCCATCCCCTCCAGCACGCGCTCCTGTACGCGCTCGACCACCGCGTCCGAGACCTCGTCGTGGGCGGCGTGGCCCCACCACGTCAGCACGTCCGTCTCCGCGAGGACCTCCTCGGTCAGTCCGTGCTCGGGCCCCTCGTCCAGCGTCGCGGTCTCGACCTCGTGGCCGGCGTCTTCGAGGAACTCGGCGATAACCGCGTGGATCCCGTCGGGGTACACCTCGGCGACCGTCTCGCTCTCGCGCTCGTGGCGATACTCGTTCCAGACAGTTACTCGGACCATAGTGAACGATTTGTGGGGGCCCTCAAGTAGCCTGCCATCGCGACGAACGTCGGGCGAGTGGGACTCCCGAAGCCCCACGGGACCGGGGCGGCGACCTTTTGTCCCGCGGCGCCGACGTCGGGTCATGGACGGGACAGAAACCGACCGCGTCACCGGCCGCGTCACCGGCCTCGTGACGGCACCGAAGAGCGGCGCGCCGCCGGAGCGTCGCGACCGCGTCGACGTCGACGCCGGCGGCGTGGTCGGCGACCGCTATCACGCCGGTGAGGGCACCTTCCAGGTGGACGCCTGCGCCGTGACGCTGGTCGCGGCCGAGGCGCTCGCGGCGGTGCGGGCGGAGACGGGCATCGACGTGACGGACGGCCGGCACCGCAGGAACGTCGTCGTCGAGGGGGTCGGCGAGGGGCTCGACGACCTGCTGGAGGCGACCGTCGCGGTCGGCGATGCCGTGGTTCGGCCCACGAGACGCCGTCCGCCCTGCGCCCACCTGGAGGAACTGGCGGGCGCCGAGGGCCTCGCCAGCGCGCTCTCGGAGCGCGGCGGGCTTTGCGCGGACGTGGTCGAACCGGGCACCGTCGCGGTCGGCGACGCGGTCCGGATCGAGGATCCGGACCCGAGAACCGCCGGTGCCGCCATCGCGGAGCGACTCGGGACGGACGGGGCGGAGTAAGACCGACGGCCGAGGACGAGGAGTGGTTCGACCGGGCGAACGCCCTACTCGTCCGGGAAGATGCTGTCCGGGACGTACGCCGTGACGGTCCAGTTTGGCGCGTCGACGACCTCGCTCACCTTGAGGTCGACGGCGGCCGAGCAGAGGATGTACGCCTCGCCGCGCGTCAGGTCGCGCTCGGCCTCGAGGTGGTCGATCATGTGTCTGACCGCCCTTTTCGTCGCGTCCATCAGGTCGTCGCTGATGCCCGTCGTGGCGTACATCGGCTCGTCGCGCCCGGTCGGGGTGAACGGCCCGGAGGTGCGGAGTTGCGGCTGTTCGATGTCCATGTCCTTGCGGACGTTGAACCGCGCCGTGACGAACATCGGCGCCTCGATCCCCGTGACGCAGACCTCGCCGTCGCCCTGCGCGGCGTGACAGTCGCCCGTCGAGAAGAGCGCGCCCTCCGTCTCGACAGGGAGGTACACCGTCGAGCCCGCGGTCATGTGCTTCACGTCCATGTTCCCGCCGGTGTCGTACGGCGGGAGGGTGTCGTGTTCGCCGTCCGCGCCCGGCGCGACGCCGATGACGCCCGGGAACGGGTCGAGTTCGACCTCGATGCCGTTCACGAACGTCCCTTTGTCCCCCTGCAGGTCCCAGACGTGGACCTTCGCGTCGGGGAAGTCCTCGGGGAGCAGGCCGAGCCCCATCTCGCCGGGCATGAAGCCGGTGTACCCCCAGCCCTTGTGCTGGAGGTCCAGCAACTCGACCTCGAGCACGTCCCCCGGCTCGGCCCCCTCGACCGCGACCGGTCCCGTGAGGGGGTGGACCGGGTCGAAGCTCACGTTCGCGAAGTCGTCGTCCGTCGACTGCAGGTCGAGCTGTCGGTCGACCGCGTCGCGGCACTCGAACCGGACCACCTCGCCCGGCTCGACGGTGAGAACGGGGTCCAGCGAGTTGTCCCACGCCCGGTGGATGTTGCGCTCCGCGTCCGAGAGGTGGTGGTCGACCTCGTAGTCGCGTGCCGGCTCGTCGTGGTCCTTCTCGTGACCGCACTCGTGGTGTGGCATACGTGAACATGGTTGCCGGCGAGCGGCATAAATGCGTAGCTCGCGGCCGGCCCGACCGGATCCGGTCGAGGATGCGTGGTGAGGCACCGACCCGCACGCGTCCGTAAGCTACGAGACCCCCGCACTCACAGGAGTGACCGTGTACGACTACCACGTCCACACGAACTACTCGGACGGGGAGTTCCTCCGGTGGATGGTGAACGCGGCCGCCGACGCGGGCCTCGACGGCGTCGGCATCGCCGACCACTGCAACGTCTTCCCCGACGCGGACGCCGAGCGCCACCGCCGTGCGTTCGGGTTCAACCTCGACATCACCTACGAGCGCCGCCGGGCGGCCATCGCGGACGCCCGCGAACGAACGGACATCGCGGTGTTCGACGCCGTCGAGATGGACTACCACCCCGCCCACGAGGACGCGATCGGCGAGTTCCTCTACGAGGCGGCGTTCGACTACGCGGTCGGCAGCGTCCACGACCTCGACGGGACGAACGTCCACATCAGGCCCCACTTCGCGGACAAGCCGGAGGCCGAGCGCCGCGACCTGGTCGACCGCTACTTCGAGAAACTGGTCGCGCTGGTCGACTCGGAGCTGTTCGCGATCGCCGCCCACCCGGACCTGATCGAGCGCAACCCGCACCTCCGCGGGTTCGCGACCGACGAGCACTACGCGCGCGTCGCGGACGCCTTCGCCGCATCTCGGACTGTCCCCGAGATCAACGCCGGCCGCCTGCTCGACGGCTACGGCGAGTTCCACCCTGCGCCCGCCTTTCTCGACACGCTCGCCGAGCGCGGCGTCGAGGTGACCGTCGGGACCGACAGCCACGAGCCAGACGTTATCGCACCGCGGATCGAGGGGATCGAGCGGGAACTCGACGAGCGGGGACTGGACCCGGTCTGGATCGCGGAGTAGCGAACTCGGGGAGAGAACCCGCCGACAGAAACCCGCCGACAGAAAACGGCCGACAGAAAACGGCCGACAGAACGACGTGCGTTTCGCCTCGTCGAACGACGCGAACGCGGTTCGCTGGCTCGACGAAGTCAGGCTTCGTCGAACACTGCCGAGCAAAGCTCGGCAAGTCCGACGAGGACTACGCCTCGTCGAACAGCGTCTCGCCCTCGACCATGTGCTCCTCGACGGTGTCGAGGTCGAGGGTCAGGCCGAGGCCCGGCTTCTCGGGGATCTCGATGTAGCCGTCCTCGATGACGTCCTCCTCGACGAGGTCCTCCCACCAGCCGAGCTCGTAGCTGTGGTACTCGACCGCGAGGCTGTTCGGGATGGCGGCGCCGACCTGCGCGGAGGCCATCGTCGCGACCGGCGAGGAGACGTTGTGCATCGCGACCGGGACGTAGTACTGGTTGGCCACGTCCGCGATCTTCCGGGTCTCGCGCATGCCCCCGACCTTCGGGAGGTCGGGCGCGATGATGTCGACGGCCTGGTTCTCGATCAGGCGGCGCTCCTCGGTGACGCGGTAGCGGTTCTCGCCGACGGTGATGGGGGTGGTCGTGGACTTCGTGACCTCCTCCTGCACCTCGAGGTTCTCCGGCGGGACGGGGTCCTCGAGCCACCACACGTCGTACTCCTCCAGCTCCGCGGCGAGCCGCTTCGCGGAGCCGCCCGAGAACGTCCAGTGGCAGTCGAAGGCCACGTCCGCGCGGTCCTTGACGCGCTCGGTGACCTTCTCGACGATCTCCGCCTTGTGACGGATCTCGCCGGGGCGGAGGTGGCGGTTCGCGCGGTCCTTCTCGAAGCCGGACGGCACGTCGAGGTCGAACTTCAGCGCGTCGTAGCCGAGTTCCTCGACCACGCGCTCGGCCTCGTCGGCGCAGGCCTCGGGGTCGGCCTCCTCCTCGGTGTGGCAGTCGCAGTAGACGCGGACCTTGTCGCGGTACTTGCCGCCGAGCAGCTGGTAGGCCGGCACGTCGAGGATCTTGCCCGCCAGGTCGTGGAGCGCGATCTCGATGCCGGAGATGGCGGTGACGGTGACGCCCTCGACGGAGCCCTCGCCGGACATCTTCTGGATGAGGTGCTCGAAGAGGCGGTCGATGTCCAGCGGGTTCTCGCCCACGACGAACGGCTTCATCCGCTCGATCAGTTCGGGAACGCCCGCGCCCCAGTAGGCCTCGCCCGTGCCGACGACGCCCGCGTCCGTGTAGACGCGGACGAGCGTCCACGGGAAGTTGCCGTCGACCATCGTCGTCTGGACGTCCGTGATCTCCACGTCGCGCCCGCCGCCTCGCGTGCCGGTCGTCCCCATCGTCTCCGCGGAGAGTTCCCGCATCGTGTACTCCGCGTTCGGGTCGTGGAGCGACTCGTAGTTTCGGCTCATGACTGTGTCCTTTACTCGCTACAGGGTAAATCTTTGGAGTCGGTGCAGTTCCCGTCCACTCCGCCCCGGTCAGTCCAGCCGCGCCAGCAGGTTGAGCACGTACACCGTCCGCAGCATCTGTGCGGACTGGCCGCGGTCGAACACCAGTTCGTCGGTCTCGAGGACGTGCGAGAGCGTGTCCCGGGAGGCGTGGTCGGGCGCGGCCGCGATGCCGGCGTCGTTCTCCGCCGCCCACCGCATCACGCGCAGGTCCGACTTGCTGTCGCCCATCACGAGCACGAAGGGGTCGTCGACGCCCAGCACGTCCAGCGCGGCCTCGACGCCGGCCACCTTGTTGAGCTCCAGCGACGTGATCTCGGCGGCGTCGGCGTGGTAGTAGCCGATGTCGATCCGCTCGAACAGCTCGCGGACGCTCGCGGGCACGTCGTCCGGCGCGACGTCCGCGGCGGCGCCCTCCTCCTCCAGTACCTCGCGGATCTCGGGGTCGGAGTCCGCGTAGTGCGCCCGCGCCCAGGCGCTGCCGGTCGCCGCAGCGGCGTCCTCCGCCGGGGCACCGCCGAGCGCGTCCACGACCGCCTCGCCGAGCAGGTCGATCAGGTGGACCATTCCGGCGTCGATGACCCGCTCCGCGTCCGGGCTCCCCGTCTCGAAGTTCGGCTTGAGGGTGACGTTGAACTCGTTGCCCTGCAGGTGACAGCCGTGGCGCACGTCTTCCGGCGCCTCCGGGAGCACGCGGGCGCGGATCTCGTCGAAGACGGAGCGTACCTCGGTGTCCAGCTCCTCGTAGAGCAACTGCTTCGTCCGCGAGCCCTGTCCGGGGGTGAAAACCCCGTTGCCCGACTCATAGACGATCGAGAACGTGCCGGAGTGGACCAACTCGTTGCCGAGCCCCTGGATCATGAACCCCTTGACGTTCTCCAGCGTCTGGCCAGTACAGATGACGATGGGGACGCCGCGCTCGTGGAACTCCGTCAGCAGGTGGAGCGTCTCGCGGGGGATCTCGTTGTCCGTCCCGCCTGCCGAGCGGAGCGTCTCGTCCACGTCCAGCACGAGCGCGTTCACCGCGCGGCCGTGTCTGTTCAACAGGTCGAGCGCCGTGAAGGCGGCCTCGCGGTCGGCGTAGGCGGCCACGTCCGCGAACGTCGCGCCTCGCGGCAGCGCGTTCCTGATCTCGGCTTTCCGACCCTCCAGCTCGTCGCTCGCCTCCTCCCAGTGCTCGAGCGCGACGCGCGAGTCGACCGGCGGGAACAGGTCGACGAAGAACTGGTACTCGCGGAGCGTCTCCGTGTCGAAGTCGTCGTAAAGCCGATAGAGAAGGTCGTACCGCTCCATAGCCGATAGGCGCGGCCCGAGGGTAAAAACGACCCGGGGTGTGCAGAACTCGCCGTGGCGCGGCCTGCCCTCCGGTCCGTCCCGAACGGAACTACTCGGAGAGCCAGTCGAGCGCCTCGCGGAGGTCCGTCCGCGGCGGCGAGCAGGTGAATCCACGACAGACGTACGCGGTCGGGCGCGCGTTGGCCGCGTCGCGGCCGGCCCACACGGGCGGCGCCTCCGGAAGTCCGAGCCGGTCGAGCCACTCCTCAAGCCCGGCCTCGGTGGGCGGACGCCGCGCGATCACCGCTCCGGGGAGGAACCGTCCCGCGAGCACCCGCCGCCAGTCGTCCGGGAGGTCGTCGGCCGCCATCGTCACCTCGATGCCGCCGGTCTCGGCGGCGTCCGCCGCCATCGCCAGCGTGGCGTGCTGGAGCGGGTTCGACCGGATCCGGTCGGCGTGCGTGTCCAGCACCGCCTCCGCGACGCCGCGGTAGTCGCGGTCGACCGTGAACCCGTCCAGATCGAGCAGGAGGCCGACCGCGACCCCGACGCTCGACGGCGTCGGACCGTCCGCGAGCTCCTGCGGCCGCGCGAGCAACTCCTCGCCGTCCGACGGCGTGAAGTAGAGCGCCCCCGCGTCCGCGTCGTAGAAGCGCGCCACGATCTCGTCGGCCAGATCCAGCGCGAACCCGAGCGCGTCCACGTCGCCGGTGGCGCCGTAGTGGTCGAACGCGCCGCGCGCGAGGAACGCGTAGTCCTCGAGGTAGCCCGGACCGGCCACGTCGCCGTCGAGCCACCGGCGGTCGAGCCGCCCCGCGTCGGCGTCCCAGAGGCGGTCGCGAACGAACGCGAGCGCTCCGCCGCCGAGGTCGGCGACCGGACCGTCGAGCACCGTCGCTCCCGCGGCCAGCGCGGAGATCATCCGACCGTTCCAGCCCGCCAGCACCTTCTCGTCGCGGGCCGGTTTCGGACGCTTCTCGCGCGCGTCGAACAGCGCGGCGCGGGCGTCCATCAGCCGCTCCCGAACGGACGCCTCGTCGAGGTCGTACTCGTCCGCGAGAGCGGCGATCGGTGCGGAGACCGTGAGGACGGTCGTCCCGCGCTCGAAGTTGCCGCCCGGCTCGATGCCGTACCTGTCACAGACGAGCGACGCGTCCGGCTCGTCGAGGACCGCGCGCACCTCCTCGGGCGTCCAGACGTAGAAGGCGCCTTCAACCGGGTCGGGCGTCTCCTCGAGGTCGGTCCGGCGCGATTCGGGCGGGAGGCTTCGAGCGTCGAGCGTACTGACGAAGCCCCCCTTGGCGTTGGTCATCTCGCGCTCGACGAACGCGAACGTCTCCTGTGCGACGCGAGCGTAGGACGGGTCGCCGGTGATCCGGTGAGCGTCGAGGGAGATCCGCGCGAGCTCCGCGTTGTCGTAGAGCATCTTCTCGAAGTGGGGGACCGTCCACGCGCGGTCGGTGCAGTAGCGGTGGAAGCCGCCGCCGACGTGGTCGTAGAGCCCCCCGGACGCCATCGCGTCGAGCGTGCCGGTCGCCGCGCCGAGCGCCGCGTCGCCCCCGTCCGCCGCGGTTGCCGACCGCAGCAGCGCCTCGACGCGGCTCGGCTGCGGGAACTTCGGGCCGTCGGCTCCGAAGCCGCCGTACTGCTCGTCGTAGCTGCGGAGCGCGGCTGTCGCAGCCTCCCCCAGCGCGTCCGTCCCGGGCGACTCGCCCGGCTGGTCCGGCACCGACTCCAGTTCGTCCTTCGCGGCCGCCGTCCACTGCTCGGCGCGGTTCTCCATCTCGGCGCGCTGTTCGGGGTCGTTCCACGACGCGGCGACGTCCTCGCACAGCTGTTTGAACCCCGGCTGGTTGCGCCGCGGCTCCGGCGGGAAGTAGGTCCCGACGTAGAAGGGCTTCCCCTCCGGCGTACACCACGCCGAGAGGGGCCACCCCCCGCCGCCGGAGACGAGCTGGCAGACGCTCATGTAGACGCTGTCGACGTCCGGCCGCTCCTCGCGGTCGACCTTTATCGGGACGAACTCCTCGTTGAGGGTCGCCGCGACGTCCTCGTCCTGAAAGCTCTCCTCCTCCATGACGTGACACCAGTGACACGCGGAGTAGCCGATGGAGACGAACACGGGCACGTCGCGCTCGCGGGCGGCCGCGAACGCCGCGTCGTCCCACGGCTGCCAGTGGACCGGGTTGTCGGCGTGCTGTCGGAGGTAGGGGCTGGCCTCCTCGTCGAGCCGGTTGCGGTCCGTGGGGTCGCTCATGGCCGGCGGTTGGCGGGCCACGTACGAAAAGGCGGCCCTCCGCGCCGAGGGCGGCGGCCGTGATGGATCGACCGCCGTGGCGGATTATGAACAAGTATGTGCCCATATTCGTCCGTTTCAAGAGTAACGTTTACACTCTCGTGTGCAAACGTCCCGACCATGACCGAGACCGTCCTGTTGGTCGGCGGCGGCGGCCGCGAGCACGCGATCGCCCGTGCGCTGGCGGACGACTGCGAGCTGTGCGCCTGCGCGAGCAACGTGAACCCGGGCATCGCTGATCTGGCCGCATCGTTCGAGACGATCGAGGAGACGGACGCCGACGGGATCGTCGCGTTCGCGGAGTCGGTGGCGGCGGACCTGGCGGTCGTCGGCCCGGAGTCCGCGCTGGCGGCGGGCGTCGCGGACGCGCTCGACGACGCCGGCGTGTACACCTTCGGCCCGCGCGAGGCCGAGGCCCGCATCGAGACGGACAAGGCCTATCAGCGGCGGTTCATGGCCGAGGAGGGGATCCCCGGCTGCCCGGACTTCGAGACGTTCGACGACATGGCGGCCGCCTGCGACTACATCGACGCCTACGACGGCGACCTCGCGGTCAAACCGGCGGGCCTCACCGGCGGCAAGGGCGTGAAGGTGATCGGCGACCAGGTGACCGCCGCCGAGGCGAAGGCGTACCTCCGCGAGTCCGACTACGACCGTGTCGTGTTGGAGGAGCGGCTGGTCGGCGAGGAGTTCACCGTACAGGCGTTCGTCGCGAACGGCGAGGTGCGGACGACGCCCGCGGTGCAGGACCACAAGCGCGCCTACGAGGGCGACGAGGGGCCGAACACCGGCGGCATGGGGTCGTACTCGGACACGACGATGCACCTACCGTTCATGGACCCGGGCGACTACGAGGACGCCGCCGAGGTGATCGAGGCGGTCGTCGACGCGCTGCCCGACTACAAGGGCGTCCTCTACGGCCAGTTCATGCTGACTGACGAGGGGCCGAAGGTCGTGGAGTTCAACGCGCGCTTCGGCGACCCCGAGGCCATGAACACGCTGCCGGTGCTGGAGACGCCGTTCCTCGACGTGCTCACGGCCGCGCGCTCGGGCGAGTCGCTCCCGGAGCTGACCTTCTCCGGCGAGGCGACCGTCTGCAAGTACGCGGTGCCCGACGGCTACCCGACGGACCCCGACGCCGGCGCGCGCATCGAGGTGGACGAGGAGAGCGTGGGCGACGCGCTGCTGTTCTACGCCAGCGTGGACGCGCGCGAGGACGGCCTCTACACGACGACCTCGCGGGCGTTCGCGGTCGTCGGACTCGGCGACTCCATCGCGGCCGCGGAGGCGGACGCGGAGGCGGCGCTTTCGGTCGCCGGCGACCGGGTCCGGATCCGACACGACATCGGCAAGCCGGACCTGCTCGACCGGCGCGTCGAGCACATGGCGGAGATCCGTGGCGGAGAGTAGCGAGCCTGCGGCTGGGGGAAGGAAATAGGGCGAACAGGCGACGCGTGGGACCGCACGCTCCGGCCCGTCTAGCCGGACGCCCCTCGACCGCGGCGGCGCGTCGCGCACCCGTCTCGACCGCCGCGGACCCGCTTCAGGTCACGGGGCGAGTGGCGCGGCATTCCTTTTGAACCCTCGTGAGCCTTTTAGCGGCGTCCCGCGAACGGGGACGCGTGAGCGACGCGGACAACACGGTCGACGACACCGGGACCACCGACGACGGCCCGGACGCGGCCGACGGCGGGGGGAACAGGGGGCAGCGCCGCGACCGGCTCGACAGACACGGAACGCCCGGGCCGCGGAACTCGCTGTGGTCGTGGCCGAGCGCGAAGTCCCCGCTCGTCGTGATGCGGAACTACGTGATCATCGTCCTCGCCCGGATCTGCCCGAGTCTCCGGCTCAAGAACCGCCTGCTGAGCGCCATCGGCGTGACCGTCGGCGAGGGCGTCGCGTGGGGGTTAGAGTCCACGCCGGACGTGTTCTGGCCCGAGCGGATCACCGTCGGCGACGACGCCATCGTCGGCTACGACGCGACGCTGCTGTGTCACGAGTTCCTGCAGGACGAGTACCGACTCGGCGACGTGGTGCTGGAGGACCGCGCGATGGTCGGTGCCGGCGCGGTGGTGCTTCCGGGCGTGACGGTCGGCGAGGGCGCGCAGGTCGCCGCCAACTCGCTGGTCGCGTCGGACGTGCCGCCGGGCACGACGGTCGCCGGCGTCCCGGCCGAAGTCGTGTCGACCGCGGCGCCCGACGGCGGCGCGGACGCGAGCGACGACTCGCCGGAGGAGTGATCAGTCCCGGATCCGGACGATGCCGTCGCGGAAGACGGTGTGGTTCGGAACGATGTGCTCCTCGCCGTCGGTTTCGATGTGGGTGACGAACAGGTCCACCTCCTGTACGATGCCGCGGCGGCCGCCGACCTTCACCTCGTCGCCGATGCCGTACGGCTGCGTGAGCAGGAGGAAGATGCCGGAGGCCGCCGAGGCGAGAAGGTCCTTCGTCGCGAGCGCGGTGAGGACGACGACCGCGAACGCGTAGGCGGCCAGAAGCACGACGAGCGCGAGCGTCGCGACGCCGATCTGGCTCAACGCGATCAGGGCCGCGACGTAGACGATGCTGTACTTCGCGGCGGTCGGGAGGAAGCCGGTCTCCGGGAGCTTGACGCTCCGAAGCCGCTCGGCGACCCACAGCTCCACTTTGTCCCCGACGACGACGCCAACGATGAGGACGAGTGCCGCCACGAACAGGCGAGGAATGAACGTGGCCACGCCGGACCAGAAGAACTCCACGTAGCGGATCTCCGCGACCGTGAGCGCGACGATCACGGCAATTCCGAGGACGAAGTAGCCGGAGAGTTTGGCGATGATCGTCACCGTCGACGTGCCGAACTCCCGGGCGGTTCGCTCGAAGGCGGTTCCCTCGATCGCGTCCGGGACCCCCGCACGGACGAGCAGTCGGCGGTTGACCACCTGGACGAGGTAGCTCAGAACGAGCCCGACCGCGAAGACGAAAAGCGCCAGCCACACGTGCGGCGGCAGTACGTCGTACACGTCGGTGCCCGATATCTGGGCGAGTCCCGTGGCCGCGACCGGGGCGGACGCCGCGTCGACCATCAGTACTCCTCCGGATCGATCTCCAGAACCAGTCGTCCGCCCTTGAACGCCCGGACCAGCCCGTCGGACTCCGAGAGGACGATGGCGGTCGCGTTCGTGTCGCGGGTGATCGCGCCCGCGGCCATGTGGCGCGCGCCGAGCCCCTTCGGAATGTCGACGCCCTCCGCGGCCGGTTCGAGGTAGCGGTACGCCGAGACGAGCTTCCCGGAGTCGGAGACGACGAACGCCCCGTCGAGCCGCGAGAACTCCTTCAGCATCACGTTCACGATGGGGTCGCCGACGTGGACGTGGGACTTCTCGAACGGGTTGTACGAGAGCGGTCGGGACTTGTTCATCACCTTGCCCGCGTCGCCGACGACGAACAGCGCGCCGACGGGCTTGCCCTTCTGTCCCTTCTTGCCGAGTTCGACCGCGACCTCGAACACGTCCCGGATGACTCCGGGGTCCGCCCGGGAGTTGACGAACAGGTCGTAGATGCCGGACTCGTGGCTGTCGGTCGCGCGGACGCGAATGACCGAATCGGGGTCGCCGTCGAAGACGGAGACGGAGCAGACGACGGCGTCCCCCTCCTCGACGAGGTCCTGTTCGAGCGCTCCCTCGATGGCGAACTCGATCCGGTCGCGGACGTTGTCGAACTCCAGCGGGAGCTCGACGTACGTCTCGGCATCGACCGCGTTCTCGGGGGCGACGACGACCACCTCCTCGTCGAGGTCGGCGAGCCGCTCGTAAAACGAGCCGCTCGGCGAGAAGAGGAAGACTGCGTCGACATCGTCGACGACATCGTCGAGGAGGTCGGTGAGAGACGACATGATGGATAACGGTCACCGGCTGCGCTTAAAGGAGTTGTGTCGGCGTCGTGCGCCCGTCAGACGCTGGACGGAGTCCGGGCCGGTCCCACACCGGACGGATCCGAACCCGGCCGCTCCGTCTCGCGACGTGCCGCGACGGCAACGCCCTTGCCGGTCCCGGCCGAACGGCCGGTATGCACGACGCAGTGGACGCGGACCGGCTCCGCGCCGACATCGAGGCGAACGGCGTGTTCGGCGCCGTCGAGTACGAGGACCCCGAGAAGCGCGGCCGCACCGTCCGGACCGGAACCGAGGCGAACCGGAAGGCCCGCGACCGCCTCGTCGAGCGCATGGAGGACGCCGGCCTCGACGTGCGCGTCGACGCGGTCGGAAACGTCGCGGGCGAGTGGTGTCCTCCCTCCGCGGACCCCGACGCGGCGCCCGTCGCCTCCGGGAGCCACCTCGACTCGGTCCCGGAGGGCGGCATCTTCGACGGCCCGCTCGGGACCTACGCCGCGCTGGAGGCGGTCCGCGCGATGCAGGACGCCGGCGTCGAGCCCGACCGCCCGGTGCTGGTCGTCAACTTCACCGAGGAGGAGGGCCAGACGTTCGCGGACGGGCTCCTCGGTTCCTCGGTGGCGGTCGGCGAGCGCACGCCCGAGGAGGCGCTCGCGCTGGAGAACGACGCGGGCGAGACGCTCGGGGAGGCGCTCGAGCGCATCGGCTACGCCGGGGAGGGGACCCTCGACCCCCGGAGCTGGGAGGCGTTCTACGAGCTTCACATCGAACAGGACACCGCGCTGGAGGAGGCCGGCGCCGCCGCGGGCGTGGTGACGACGATCACCGGAATCACTCACTGCGAGGCGACGGTCGTCGGCGAGGCGAACCACGCGGGCGCGACCGCGATGGGCGACCGGACGGACGCGCTCGCGGCCGCGAGCGAACTGGTGCTGGAGGTGGAGTCCGCGGCCAACGCGGTCGTCGACGCCTCCAGCCCGACCGCGGTGGGGACCGTCGGTTCGCTCGACGTGTCGCCGAACGCCACCAACGTCGTTCCCGGGCGCGTCGACCTCGGGATCGACATCAGGGACGTGGAGTACCGCTCGATGGAGACGGTCGTGACCGCGGTCCGCGACGAACTCGCCCGGCTGGAGGCCGACCGCGGCGTCGAGACCGCCTTCGAGCGTCCGTTCGACCTGCACCCGACGCCGATGAGCGACCGGCTCCGCGAGGCGGCCCATCGGGCGGGGACCGCCGCGGGGCTGGAGACGATGGATATCCACTCGGGCGCGGCCCACGACACGATGCACGTCGCGGGCGTCACGGACGCGTCGCTGCTGTTCGCGCCCTCGCGGGACGGCGTCTCGCACAACCCTCGCGAGTGGACCGACTGGGACGACTGCGCGGACGCGACGCGCGTGCTGGCGGGCGCGATGGCGGAGGTCGCCGGCGCGGAGTGAGCCGAGGACGCGGTCCCGGCCTACGCCGAACCGGACGCCGGGGACCGGCGACGCGCGCGCCGCCGGAGCGCGACCACTGACGCGAGGCCGAGCGGGCCCGCGACCGCGAGCGTCGGCCACGCGAGGACGAAGCCGCCGGCGTCGAGCGCGGCCCCGAAAACGACCGGCGAGGCGACGGAGGGGAGGAACCCGACGAACGACTGCAACGACAGCGCCGCGCCCACCTGCTCGTCGTCGACGGCCTCGGTGACGAGCGTCGAGGCGGGCGCGCTGTCGACGCTGAGGAGCGTCCCGTGGACCAGGAGCACCGCCGCGAGCGCCCACAGGGGGAGCCAGTCGAGCCACCCGAGCGCGACGAGGATCGCGGTGCTTCCGAGCAGGCCGATCCCCACCGTGGTCGGGCGACCGATCCGGTCCGAGAGCGCGCCGCCGACGACGTTCCCGACCGCGCTCATCGCCGTGACGACGCCGACGAGCAGGCCGGCCAGCGACGCGGAGGCCCCGCCCGAGGCGAACGCGGGCGCCGCGAGCAGGAACGCCAAAAGCCAGTTCCGGACGCCGAACAGCTCCCAGGTGTGCCACGCGTAGGCGTTGACCGCGTGGAGGTACTCCCGGTTCCGGAGCAGCGAGAGGTCGATCCCCCGGCTCGTCGCCGAGCGTCCGGGCGCGTCGTCGAGGAGCCAGACGACGAGCGGCGCCACGAGGAGCCCGCCGAGGCTGGTGGCGACGACCGCGCTCTCCCATCCGGTCGCGGCGGCGATCCGCGAGGTGAGCACGAAGGAGACGCCGCTCGACAGCGAGAAGGTCCCGACGTAGATGCCGATGGCGCGGCCGCGCTCCGCGGCGGGGAACCAGTCGCTGAGCAGGCGCATCCCCGGCACGTAGACGGCGGACATGCAGACCCCGGCCAGGAACCGGAGCGCTGTGCCGGCGAGGAACCCCTCCGCGAGCAGGCCGAACGCGACGCCGAAGACGGCGGTCCCGGCCGCGCCGCCCGCGAGGACGTACCGCGGCGAGGAGGCGTCGGCCAGGCGGCCGAACGGGAGGATGCCGACGAGGTAGCCTGCCTGAAACGCGCCGAAGACGATCCCCGCCTGCGCGCCCGTGAGCCCCCAGTCCGCGGAGACCGTCGGGAGCACCGCCGAGTAGTTGTACCACACCAGTACCGGCAGGAACACGGCGATACAGGCGACGACCAGCGCGCGTGTCCGGTCGTTCACGGCGGGGCGTTGGCCGCCCCCCGTCGAAAGTCTCCCGGTGGCGGCACGGTGTGCGCCATCACCGGCCGCCCGGGAACGGCGGGACGGGCCACCGGCGACGCAACGGTTTTGTCGCTGCCCCGGAACGACCGAACCGTGAACCGCCTCGTTCCCGTCGGGTCCGTGGCCGCCGGCGCGCTGTGTGCGCTCGCGGCCGGCGTCGTCACCACGGCCGCGCCCGCGGCGACCCTGCCCGCGCTCGGCGGGTACGACATCGACGTCGCGGCCGCCAAGGTCCTGCTCGCCTCGGCGGTCGTGCTGGTCTGCTACGGCGCCTACCGACTCGCGCTCGGGCTGGCGCGGTCCTCGGGGAACAAGCGTCGCGCGCACAACGCGCGGAACGTGCTCCGCCTCCTCTTCGGCGCCGTCGGGGGCGTCGGCGTGCTCGCGGTCGCGACCCAGCAGTGGCTCGGCCTCCTCTTCTCGCTGGGGGTCGTCGGGTTCGCGATCACGTTCGCGCTCCAGCAACCCCTCCTGTCGCTGATTGCGTGGGTGTACATCACCGTCAAACAGCCCTACGGCGTCGGCGACCGCGTCCGGATCGGCGAGGCGAAGGGCGACGTGATCGAGGTGGATTTCCTCGTCACCACGCTGTGGGAGATAAACGGCGAACTCGTCTCCTCGAACCAGCCCTCCGGCCGCGTGGTGACGGTCCCCAACAGCGTCGTGCTCTCCTCGGAGGTGGTCAACTTCGGCGGGGGCGGCTCCCCGTACGTCTGGAACGAGATCGCGGTGCAGGTGGCCTACGAGACGGACCTGGACTTCGCGCGCGAGGTCATGCGCGAGGAGGCGACGGACCTGCTCGGCGAGGAGATGGCCCGCGGCATCGCCGCCTACCGTGAGGCGCTCGCCGACACCCCGGTGGAGTTGGAGGTCCACGACGGCCCCTCGGTGAACGTCACGCAGGGGGAGTCGTGGGTCGAACTCCGGCTGCGGTACCTCACCCACCCGCGACGCGGCCAGCGAGCCAAGAACCGGCTTTACGAGCGCGTGCTCGACCGGTTCAACGACCATCCCGACCGCGTGGCGTTCCCGGTGAGCCGGAACCGGTGACCGTCGCGGGGTCCCCCTCGGTCCGCCGCGCCCGTCGATGGAGTTAGGTGACGGCGGGCCGTCGACCGTGACGATGGAGGGGGTTCTCTGGTACGTGTTGACGGGTACGCGCGGCGGGCCGAACCGCGTGCGCCTGCTGCGGGCGCTCGAGGAGCGTCCCCGGAACGCGAACCAGTTGGCCGAGGACCTCGACCTGGACTACAAGACCGTCAGACACCACCTCGACGTGCTGATGGACAACGGGGTGGTCGAGACGAGCGGCGACGACTACGGCGCCGTCTACCTCCCGACGGGCCGCGCGCGAAACAACTGGGAGACCATCGAGGAGATCATGGAACAGGTGGACACGGATGGCTGACGACTGTACGGACCGCCGGGCGTGGACGACACCGCTCGCCGACGGAGCCGCTTCAGCGACCGTTTCGGGCGGTACTCGGAACGAATTTGGGAAAGTCGTTTTAAGCGGGGTCGCGCTAGGGAGGGTACGATGAGTCTCTGGTTCGACGTCGCCCGGGTCGCGGCCGGCGTCAACGTCCTCCTGCTCCTCGCGCTGATCGCGGTGTGGGGACGCAACTACCTCGAGTTCCGCACGAAGCACACGCTGGGACTCGCCGTGTTCGCCCTCCTGCTGCTGGCGGAGAACGCCCTCTCGCTGTACATCTACCTGGTCGACCCGATGCTCTCCGGCTGGTTCGCGACCGACGTGCCCGCCATCGCGTGGCGCGCGATGATGGCGCTCCACGTGCTGGAGACGGCCGCGCTCGCGTTCCTCGTCTGGATCACCTGGGACTGAGAACGGGTTTTCGAGAACCCGGCGAGGACGAGGCTTTTCTGTGGATCGCCTTCGGACGGCGTCAGGCCCATCGATAACGTCAGCCGACGCCCGCGATATCGACCCCGACGACCGGCGGGGCGATGCGCCGCACCCGGCGCGGTCGCGCTGCACTCACGGCGGGAGTCCTGCCCGATCCGCGAAAAACGTTCGTCCGCCGCGAGGCGGTGCTGATGCGGTCGGCGTGCGCCGCGGCGACCCTGTGTCGCCGCGACCGCGCGAGGTCGCCAGCGCGCTACTGCACGCTGGCTGCTCGAAAATCTCCGATTTTCGGTGGAGGGCGCGGGCCGGCCGCCTGCGGTGTCTCCGGCGCGCCACTGCACGCCGGAGGCCAGCGGGACGCGGTTTGTCCCGCGCTGCGGTTTCGCGGCCGGCCCGCGGCCGAGGTTGGGGAGGTGTGAGGCTGCGGTGCGGTCGCGGTGCGGTGCTGTGCGGGGTGGGACTGAAAGGGGCAGTCGGCTCGATCCCGCCCGGACGACGTAAGCACTCGCGCCGGGTGTTGCGGAGAGGCGCGAGCGCGCAGCGAGGGTCCCGCGAGGAACGAGCGGGACGACGGCAGTCGCAGCCCGGCAGCCCGCCACTGCAGGCAGCCCGGACCGTCTGCCGGAACCCGGCGGGTCGAGCCGGCTGGGGCTTTCTGGATGTTGCTGTCTAGAGCAGCATTTGTAGCAGATCCAGATCAGTCGTAGGGAGAGCCGGCTGGGGCTTTCTGGATGTTGCTGTCTAGAGCAGCATTTGTAGCAGATCCAGATCAGTCGTAGGGAGAGCCGGCTGGGGCTTTCTGGATGTTGCTGTCTAGAGCAGCAGGATCTGCGACAGAACCAGAAAACCCTCGCACGTCGTAGAGAGAGACGGCTGGGGCTTTCTGGGCGTTGCTGTCCGGAGCAGCAGGGGTTTCGACGGAAACGTCCCGTCCGACACCATGGTCACTACGCCCCGATCCACCTTATTCGTCCTCTTCGAACCGATCGAGAGCGAACGAGAGCATGTCCGGGCTCACCGGCTGGAACTCCTCGCGCTCGTGGGGCGGGAGGTACTCGCGGACCGCGTTCCACGAGTTCCGCGCGTAGCGGGCGTCCAGCAGGACGCGGACGCCGCGCTCCTCCGGCCCCCGGATCACTCGCCCCACGGCCTGCCGCGCCTTTCTGACCGCCGGCACCGTGAGCGCGGTCTCGAAGCCGTCGCCGAACCGGCGGTCGTAGGCAGCGACCACGGCACGCGTCCGCGGTCGGGCGGTGTTGATGATGGGGACGCCGCAGACCACGGCCGCCTCGAGGCGGTCGCCGCGGTAGTCGACGCCCTCGGTGAGCGTGCCCCGGAGGCTCGTCACCAGCACCTTCTCGCCGCCGGCGAAGAAGTCGTCCTTCAGCGACTCCGTGGCGCGGTCGCCGGAGGACTCGTCGAACAGCACCGGCTTGTCGAGGCGCTCGTCCAGCTCGCCGGCCATCCACTTCGCCTCGCGGTAGTTGGGCATCCCGACGAGGACGTTCCCCTCCCGTCCCGCGACCTCGGCGGTCGAGTCCACGTAGGCGGTCCGCGTCGGGTTCGCCTCGCCCGGCGCGCCGCGGTTGTCGTGGGTGAACTTCGGCGCGTCGACCGCGAAGCTCGCGCGGTTCTCCTCGGGGAACGTCAGCCCGTAGGTACGCTCGACGATGGGGCGGCCCGCCTCCGCGAGGTGGTCGAGCCCGGAGACCTCGCGGAACACGTCGAGCGGCTCCAGCGTCGCGCTCATCAGGACGCCGCCGCCGAACTCCCCGAGGCGCTCGCCGATGGCGCGGCTCGGCAGGCAGTTGTACAGCGCGAGCCGGGCGTTGAACGCCCGCCGCCAGCTCTCGGGCGGCTCGGTCTCGTCCCACGTGCGCTCCAGCTCGACGGCGCGGAAGAACGTCTCGTGGTCCTCGCGGTACCACGCGTTCAGCGTCCGGCCGACCCCCGGCGCGGCGCGCTGTTTGTCCTCGCCCTCCAGCTCGTCGAGCACGCGGGAGACGACCGCGCCGACCGCGCCGCACCTGGCCCAGACGCGGTCCTCGTACCCCTCGCGGTTCGCCCACGCCGTTATCTCGTCCTGCCCGGGCGTCTCGGGGTCCCGGAGGGGGAGCTCCGCGTCCTCGAGGTCCGCGAGGTGCGCGCGCCAACTGGGCGACTCGCGGTCGAGGTGCTCGACCACGCGCCGGTCCAGCTCCTCGCGGAGGTCGCGGTAGAACTCGCGGACGCGCTCGATCTCCGAGACCGTCACGTCGCTGTCGGCCAGCTCGCCGCGGACGAGGTCCGCGTCGTCGGTGTAGCTCCCCTCGTCGTCGAACTTCACGGGCTGGATGACGCGCGTGAGCTCGTTCTCCGCGTCGCGCAGGCTCGCGTCCGCGACGCGGTCGCTCACGAGGTCGCGGACGCGCGGTTCGAGCATGTGCGCCTCGTCGCAGACGACGAACGTCGAGTCGTCCAGCAGCGCGCCCGTGAACGTCTCCGTCGTCGTCGGGTCGAACGCGTGGTAGTAGTTGCCGATGACGACCTCCACCTCCGGCACGAGCGCGCCCATCACGGAGTGGGGACAGGAGCCGTGGCCGGCGGCGAGCTTCACGAGTTCGTCGGCGTCGATGTGGCCCTTCTCCGTCGGGTCGAACGGCACGGCCTCGGCCTGCTCGCCGTCCTCCGGCAGGTCGTCCAGGAAGCCGGCGTAGAAGGGACAGAACTCGGTGTCGCCGTACTCCTCGGTGTCGGGGCGGTAGGGGGTGGGCTCGCCGTCGACCGAGAGGTACTCCGCACCGCCGCCTGCGCTCCCGGAGTCCGCGAGTCCGACCTGTTGCGCGGTCGCCTCCGAGACGAGGTTCCCCGTGGTCGTCGGTCCGCCGTCGCCCACGAGGTTCCTGGTGCGCTCGCGGAGCCCCTCGCAGCGCTCGTAGACGTTCTCGCGGTCGACGCCGCCGCGGTTCTCGCGGGCGTACGGGCAGACGTCCGCCTTCCCGACGAGCGTCAGTCCCGAGACGGGCCGGTAGTCGTCGGGGAGGTTCGCGTTGATCGTCTCCAGGTCCGTCTCGAACTGGCGGAGCTGCTGTTTGACGCTCGTGAGGACGAACACGCGCTCGAAGGGCGAGTCGGGGTCGCGGACGCGGTCGATGCCAGCGGTGAGCGCGAGCATCGTCTTGCCGGTGCCGCAGGCGCCCTCCAGCGCCAGGAAGCCGCCCTCGTCGGCGGCGTCGATGGCGGCGTCGATGCCGTCGGCCTGCTCGGCGTACGGTTCGGGGTGGCCGAACACGTCGGTCCACGGCGGGGCGTCAGTCACTGCCCCGGGGTTGCGCCCCATCGGGTTTAAACTCTTCAGACCGGGCCGGTCGCGGCCGCCCGGGACCGCGACCCCTCACAGCAGGCTCTCGCCGAGCACGATGACCGAGAGGTTGTTCGCGAGCAGGAACAGGCCCGCGGCGACGAGGAGCCCCAGAAACGCCTCCGCGGCGACCATCAGGAAGCGCTGTTGGGGGCTGGGCGCCTCCTTGACGAGTTCCTGCAATCCGTAGAGCAAGAGGATGATGAGTCCCGCTGCCACGAGGTGGACCCCGGCCAGCACCGCGACCGGTTGGACCAGAAGCCACGCCATCAGGGGGTTCGACTCGTGTTCGACCCCGACGACCGCGACCGCGCCGAGCGACGTGAGCAGGTCGACCGATAGCAGCAGGAACGCCGCGACCCCGGCCCACCCCCAGTAGGCCTCGATCCAGGCGTCCAGGTCGCGGTCGTCGCGGCTCATGCCCGACCAACGTGTCCCTCCCCCGAAGGCGTTGCGCCGACCGCGCACGCGCGTCGAACCCTTATGTTCCCGAGGCGCGTATCCCGGTCCATGAGCGAACGGAGCGACGCGGGCGTCGGCGACGCGACCGCCGGCGACGCGAGCGACGACATCGAGGCGATCCGCGAGCGGAAGCTGCAGGAACTCCGCGAGAAGGCGGAGAAGGGCGAACTCGGCGAAGAGGCCGGAGAGGGCGGTCAGGACGCCGACGACCGAGCCGGCACGCCCGCGGAGCCGGTCGCGTTCACCGGCGGCTCGCTCGCGGAGGTCGCGGGCCGGTACGAGGTCGCCTTGGTCGACTTCTACGCCGACTGGTGCGGTCCCTGTCGGATGATGGAGGAGCCGCTGGAGCGGCTCGCCGCGAACACCGACGCCGCGGTGATAAAGGTCGACGCGGACCGGTATCAGGGGGTCTGTCGGCAGTACGGCGTGCAGGGACTGCCGACGATGCTGGTGTTCAAAAACGGCGAGCCCGCCGAGCGCCTCACGGGGGCACAGACCGAGGGCGCGCTCCGGAAGGCGGTCCACGGCGCGTAGCGGACGGCGGCCGACGACGCGCAGGACGACCGGGCCGCGAAAGCGGTGAGGAGTCCGCCGCCCCCACGCTTAATCCCGATGCCGGCGAAGCGTTCTCCATGATCACCGCAGACCGGATGGCCGCGGTCGACGCCAACGCGGCCGCGCTCGGGGTGCCGCGCAAGCAGTTGATGGAGTCGTCCGGCAACGCCGTCGCGCGCGAGGTGCGCGCACACGCCGAGCCGGGCGCGTCCGTGGCCCTCGTCTGCGGCCGCGGCAACAACGGCGGCGACGCCTTCGCCGCGGCCCGGTTTCTGTCCGACTTCGACGTGACCGTCCACCTGCTCGGCCGCCCGGAGTCGATCACGACCGACATCGCCCGCGAGAACTGGGACGCGCTTCTGGAGGCCGAGGTCGACGCGCGGACCGTCATGGACACGGCGGAGTTGGACCTCGGCGACCCGGACGTGGTCGTCGACGCGATGCTCGGCACCGGCGTGACCGGCGCGCTCCGCGAGCCGGAGCGCACCGCCGCGCGGCGGATCACCGACCTCGGCGACGCGGGCGCGACGGTCGTCGCGGTCGACGTGCCCTCGGGCGTCGACGCGGACACCGGGGACGTCGCCGCGAACGAGGCGGGCGAGCGCGTCGCCGTCCGCGCCGACCGCGTGGTGACGTTCCACGACGCGAAGCCGGGACTCCCGGAACTCGGCGTGCCCGTGACGGTCGCGGACATCGGCATCCCAGAGGCCGCGGAACTGTTCACCGGCCCGGGGGACCTGCTCGGCCTCGACCGCGATCCGCAGAGTCACAAGGGGGACCACGGCGAGGTCCTGGTGGTCGGCGGCGGTCCCTACACCGGCGCGCCGACGCTCGCGGCGCGGGCGGCGCTGCGCGCGGGGGCGGACCTCGTCCGCGTCGCCTGTCCCGAGTCCGTCGCCCGGGAGGTGCAGGGGTTCTCCGAGAACCTGATCGTGCACGGCTTCCCGGGCGAGACGCTCGCGCCGCCGCACCTCGACCGGATCGCGGACCTCGCGGCCGGACAGGACGCGGTCGTCTTCGGCCCCGGACTCGGCGACGCGGACGCCACCCTCTCGTTCGTCGAGCGCTTCCTCGGCGCCTACGAGGGCCGGGCGGTCGTCGACGCCGACGCGCTGCAGGTGGTCCCCGATGTCGACACCGACGCGACGCTCGTCTGTACCCCGCATCAGGGCGAACTCCGGCGGATGGGCGGTCCGAGTGCGGAGGACTGGCGCGAGCGCGCGGACCTGGTCCGGGAGTTCGCCGCGGAGCTCGGCCACACGCTCCTCGTGAAGGGCACCTACGACGTGATAACGGACGGCGAGGACCTGCGCGTCAACCGGACCGGGAACCCCGGCATGACCGTCGGCGGGACCGGCGACGTGCTCGCGGGCGCCGTGGGCGCGCTGGCGGCGACGCAGGGCCCGCTCGACGCGGCCGCGGTCGGCGCGTACGCCAACGGGCGCGCGGGCGACGCCGCGGTCGAGGAACGGGGGTACGGGCTCGTGGCGACGGACTTAATCGACCGGCTCCCGCAGGCACTCCGTAATGAGTGACGAGCGCGCGAGCGACGCCGGGACCGACGACGGGCACGCTGCCGATGCCGGCGACGACGCCGCCGACGACCTGACCCACACGACCGCCGAGGGCGACGTACAGATGGTCGACGTGGGCGAGAAGCCCGACACCGCGCGCCGGGCGGTCGCGCGCGGCGAGATCCGACTGACGGCGTCGACGGTCGAGGCCATCCGGGCCGACGCGGTGGAGAAAGGCGACGTGCTGGCGACCGCCCGCGTGGGCGCCGTGCAGGCGGTCAAACACACCTGGGAGACGATCCCGATGTGCCACCAGATCCCGATCACGAACGCCGACACCGACTTCGACGTGCGCGACGACCGCGTCGTCCTGGAGGTCGCGGTCGAGACGACCGGCAAGACCGGCTGCGAGATGGAGGCGCTGGAGGGCGTTTCCACGGGGCTCAACGTCGTCTGGGACATGGTGAAGGCGGCCGAGAAGGACGCGAGCGGGAACTACCCGGACACCCGGATCGCGGACGTGGAAGTGGTCGCGAAAGAGAAGCGCGAGTTGGAGTAGGCGGGTCGCGGGCGGACCCGCGGTCGGGGACGACCGACGACCTCAGGCGGACTCGGCCGGTTCGGCGGCGTCCAACTCCGCCGCCTTCGAGCGCGCCCGGGAGACGACCGTCGGCCGCGCGTCGAAGGTGACCGTCACCTGGTCGCCGGCGTACGCCTCCTCCTCGACGTGGCCGTGGTCGTGGATCCACGACACGACGCTCATCGCGTCGTCGGAGAGCGGGAGGACGAGCCGCTCGGTCCGCCACTCCGGCAGCTCGGCCTCGACGCGGTCGCGGAGGGCGGCGACGCCCTCGCCGGTCTTGGCGGAGACCGCTTCCGGGTTCGGTGCCAGCGCCGAGAGGGCGGCACGCTTCTCGTCGAGTTCCTCCTCCGTCAGGCGGTCGACCTTGTTGAACACCGTGACGACGGGCGCCTCGTTGCGCTCGTAGAGCGTGTCGTGACACGTCACGAGCTTCTCGCGCATCTCCTCGACCGGCTCGCTGGCGTCGACCACCAGCAGGACGAGGTCGGCGCGGTACACCGAGTCGAGCGTCGACTCGAACGACTCCACCAGCCAGTGGGGGAGGTCCGAGATGAACCCGACCGTGTCCGTCAGGAGCACGTCGCGGCGGTCCATCTCCGCGCGGCGCGTGGTCGTGCCGAGGGTGGTGAACAGATCGTCTTCGGACTCCGCGGTCGTCTCCAGGTCCGGGTGGCGGTCGACGTTCTCGTCCACGTCGAGTTCGGCCGCGAGCTGGCGCATCAGCGTCGACTTGCCGGCGTTCGTGTAGCCGGCGAGCGCGACGAGGTCGAAGCCGGACGCGCGGCGCTGCTCGCGGCGCTGCTGTTCCTTCTCCGCGATGGAGGCGAGTTCGTCGCGGATCTCCGAGATCTGTCGCTTGATGTCGCGCTCGACGCTCTCGTCGTACTCGCCGAGGCCCATGAATCCGGGGCGCTCGTCCCGCTTCGCGAGGGAGGCCTTCGCCTCGGCGCGCGGGAGTTCGTAGCGGAGCTCCGCGAGTTCGACCTGCAGTTGCGCCTTCCGGGTCTGTGCGCGCTGGCCGAAGATCTCGAGGATGAGGGTGAACCGGTCGACGACTTCCACGTCCTCGGGGAGTTCGCCGCCGATGTTGAACGTCTGGTAGGGGCCGACGTCGTTGTCGACGATGACGACCGAGGCCTCCGTCTCCTCGACGAGGGCGGCGAGTTCCGCGACCTTCCCCTCGCCGAACATATAGGCGGCGTCCTCCTCGCGGGTCTGGGAGAGGCGGCCGACGACCTCGTAGCCGGCGGCGCCGGCGAGCTGTTCGATCTCCGAGAGGTCCGCGGTCCCCGCGTCGACGCGCTTGGCGACGACTGCACGCTCCCCCGTCATAACAGGAGGTCGCGGGCGGCGTACGCGGCGTGGTGGGCTGCCTGCACTGTTTCACGCTCACCTATGCTCTCGACGTATTTAAACTCGGGCTGGAAGCTCAACCCGACCACGTCCGCCGGTTCCTCGTAGAACTCGCCGCGCTCGGAGACGATGGGGCCCTCGGGCGGTTCGGGGAGGTCGCCGACCGCCTCGGCGACGAGCGCGAGCGTCGCCTCCAGCGTCGGCCCCTCGCGGACGGTGGCGAAGCCCATCCCCTCGACGGAGCGGATCCGCGTGCTGTCGATCCGCGCGTGGACCGCGGCCGCGACCATCAGGTACTCGCCGTCCTCCTCGTGGCGGCCGCTGATGTCCACGCCGACGACTTCAGGAATGGGTCCGGGTCACCCCGTTGGCGCGTGCGGTTTCCGCGGACTCCCCGTCGGACGTGCGGTCGTCGCCGAGCACGGGATCACCGAGTGCTGAGTTCGTCCTTGTCCTTGATGACGCGCGCGTCGCCCTCGCCGGAAGTGAGCTCGTTGACCTTGTCGTAGAGCTCGTTCTGGAGCCCGGCGGGGAACGTGAGAACGCCCACCCACGAGCCGTCGTTCTGCCACTCCTCGCGCTCCAGATCGCCGAACTCGCGGATCTGCGCCTGGCCGGAACCGGCGTACTCCGGCGGGAGTCGCACCGCCATCGTCACCTCCTCGAAGCGGATGGGGATGACCGGCCGCAGGGCGTCGAGCGCGTCGTCGATCTGGTTTTCGACGGGCTCCATCGGGTCGACGGTGAAGCCGGCCTCCTCCAGCGCGCGCTCGATCCGCTCGGGCGGGTGCGGCGAGTTGTCCATCTGGGGGTTCACCGCGTTGCGCGTGATGGTGTTGATGAGCTGTTTCCGCTTCTGCTCCTGCATCTCCTCGCGCTGTTCGGCGGTGATCTGGATCTCCCCCTTGCGGATCACCTCGGGGATGATCGCCATCGGGTCGGTCGTGCCGAACACCTCTTCCAGGTCCTCCTCGGCGGGGCGGTCGCCGCGCGAGGCGTTCTCGAAGACGTCCTCGGCCGCGATCACGTCCTCCAGGTCGCCCTCGAACTCGTCGCGTTTGATCGCCAGCGCCGCGTCCGGGTCCACCAGCACCTCGAACCGCTCGCCGTGCGACTCGAGGCGCGCCGTCACCGCCTCGTCGAGTGAGATCATGTCTCCTGCTACCGCCCGCGGCCTTAAAAAGTCCACCGCGAGCGCGCGGCGACGGACGCCCGGTTCCGGCCGCGGGCGCACTCCGGCGGTCAGTTTTAACAGCACCGGCGCCGGAGCGCGACCCATGGACGTGCTCCCCGACCACACCGAACGCTTTCTCGCGGCGACCGCGCAGTCCCACACCGACGTGCAGGCGGAGATGGCCGACCTCGCGGCCGAGCAGGGGTTCCCGATCATCGGGCCGGCCGCGGGCGGGGTCCTCCGCACGCTCGCGCGACTGACCGACGCGGCGACCGTCTTCGAGTTCGGCTCCGGCTTCGGCTACTCCGCCTCCTGGTTCGTCCGCGGCGGCGCCGACCGCGTCGTCTGCACCGAGTTCGACGCCGACGAGGCCGAGGCGGGGGTAGACTTCATGGCCGCGGCGGGCTGGGACGACCGCGTGACGTTCGCGGTCGGCGACGCGCTGGAGACCGTCGCGGACTACGACGGCCCCTTCGACGCCGTCCTGATCGACAACGAGAAACACCGCTACGTCGAGGCGTTCGAGGCGACGAAACCCCGGCTCGCGGACGGCGGCGTCGTCGTCGCGGACAACATGCTGGAAGGGCCCATCGACCTGGGCGACCTGCTGGCGTACGTCGAAGAGGGCGTGTCGCTCCCGCCGGGAGACAAGGAGACGCGGGGGATCGCCGAGTATATCGACACCGTCCGCGCGGACGACGCCTTCGAGACCGTGCTGTTGCCGGTGGGCTCGGGCATCGCCGTCTCCACGCACGTCGGCTGAGGCGGTCCTTTTCGATCCGTGAGCTGCGGAGCCGACCTACCGCTCCCGGCGGCTCCCCGGTTGTGGGTCGACGTGCGGTTCCGGGAGCAGGTCCTCGATCCGCTGCGCGTCGAGCCACTCCAACAGCTGCACCAGCTGGTCCGCCGCGGCCTCGAACAGCTCCGCGGCCTTCTCGGGCGTCACGTCGGTCGGGTCGCCGAACGCGCCGTTCGGCGAGTTGTCGGCCGCGTCGTAGAACGTCCGCGCGCCGTGGACGACCGTCTCGGCGTCCCGCAGGTCGACGAGCCCCTCGTCGCGGGCCGCCTCGAGTTTCTCCTCCCGGACGAGGTCCGGCGCGATGTGGGTGATCATCGCGGTCTCCTTCGGGCCGGCGTGGGGCCCGTTGCGCTCGAAGAGGTCGTTCACGAGGCCCGGGATCGACTCGTCCCACATCCACTCGACCGCGTACACCTCGCCGTCCTCGTGGAGCCGGCGGCCGACCTCGCGGAGGTGCTCGACGTTGCCGCCGTGGGCGTTGACGTAGACGACGCGGTCGATCCCGTGGTACGCGAGGTTGCGCGTGAAGCTCTCGACGTAGTCGCGGAACTCTGGCGGGTCGACCCACATCGTCCCGTGGAACTGTCGGTGGTGCGGGCTGACGCCGATATTTATCGTCGGCGTCCGGAGGAAGCCCGTCCGGTCGGCCGCGGCCGCCGCGAGCGCCTCCGCGATCAGATGGTCGGTGGCCAGCGGCAGGTGCGGACCGTGCTGTTCGGTCGAGCCGAGCGGAACGACCGCGACCGACTCCTCGGCGACGTACGAGCCGAGTTCGGGCCACGTCCGATCTGCGAGGTACATATCGCCACCTCGACGCGCCGGGTGTTGAAACCGCGGGGTCCCGCCCCCGGTTCAGAAATGGCGCCGGGACCGACCGCGGGTTCAGAAATGGAAGCGGAACCGACCGCGGGTTCAGAAACGGCCGTCGGCAACGGCAACCGGGGCGAGGGAAGCCCGGTCGGCGACCCGCGGTCGCGGTGTCGACTGGTCGTCCTCATCGTCGGCTTCGCGCTCCTCGATCACGTACCGCTGGCCGACCATCGGTTCCAGCAGGGCGTCCACGGGGGCGTACTCGTCGGTCAGCACCGGCACGTCGCCGGGGTCCTCTTCGGCGCGGTAGTTGCGTATCTCCTCGGACAGGTCGATGCCGATCTCCCGGCGCTCGTTGCGCTCGCGGAGGGTCGCCTGGCTCACGCGGTCGCCGTCCTTCGTCGCGACGAGTTCGATGTTCTGGACCGCGCCGGGCCCGGCGGTCGGGAAGGCGTACACCTGCGGGAACACCTCGCTCATCGTCGCGTACTCGGCGCGGTAAAACCGCGAGGCGGGGCCGCTCGGCGCGGAGATCAGGTTCGCGACCAGGATCCCGTCCTCGGAGAGTCGGTCGCTCGTCAGGGCCATGAACTCCCGCGTGGTGAGGTGGAACGGCACCTTGTCCTTCTTGTAGGCGTCGAGGACGATCAGGTCGTAGGTGGTGTTCGTCTCGCGGAGGAACTCCCGGCCGTCGCCCTCGTGGATCCGGAGGTCCTCGGACTCCTCGACCGTGAAGTACTCCTTCGCCACGTCGACGACGGCCGGGTCGATCTCGACCACGTCGACGGTCGCGTCGTACTCCGCGGCGAACCGCTTCGGGCCGGAGAATCCGCCGCCGCCGACGAACAGCACGCGGTCGATCTCGTCGGGGTCGTCCGCGAACAGGTACGGCAGGTGGAAGTAGCGCGTGTAGTCGAAGACGTGTCGCGTCGGGTCCGAGCGGTCCATCGCGCTGTGGCGCTCGCCGTCGAGGTACAGCGTCCGCGTCTCGGCGCCGTCGACGACCTGCAGTTCCTGGTAGGCGGTCTCCTCCTCGTGGATCACCTGCCCGGCGGGGGAGACGCCGACCGACCCGCTTCCGAGCGCGGCCGCCAGTATCACCAGCGCGCCGGCGACGGACAGCACGGAGTCCCGAGACGGCGAGGGAGCCACCAGCAGGGCCGCGGTCGCGACGAGGAGGGCGCCGAACGCGAAGCCGATGGCGTCGACGCCGAGCGCGGGCACGAGGAGGTAGGTCGTCCCGAACGCGCCGACGATGCTGCCCACGGTGCCGAGCGCGTAGACGTGGCCCGAGGCCTCGCCGATACCGTCCTTGTCGAGCAGTTCGGCGCCGTAGGGGCTGATGAACCCGAGCAGGTACGTCGGCGGACCGAAAAGCAGCACGACAGCGGGCAGCGACGCCGCGCGACTCGGCAGCGGGAGCGGGACCGTCGACCGCACGAGCAGGTCGCCCGCGAACACCAGCAGCGCGACCCAGAGTGCGGTCCCGAGCAGGAGCCGCGCCAGTCCCGCGCTGCTCGCCTCCCGGGCCGCGAGCCGGCCGCCGCGGTAGTAGCCCGCGGCCAGCGCCGCGAGGAACACGCCGATGATCGTCCCCCAGGTGTAGATGCTGCTGCCGAACTGGGGCGCGACGACGCGGCCCGCGAGGATCTCCAGTCCCATGCTCGCGACGCCGGAGACGAACACGGCGACTTCCGGCTTGCTGACGTTTCGGAGGGGAGAAAACCCCGGGGATGCCATCGCCTGAGGTGACGGCCGGACGGTGTTAAGCGTTGTCTCGATTCACCGGCCGCGGAGGATGCCGGCTCCGAAGCCTCCGCAGCGCCCTTCGTCACCCTTTTTGTACCGTGCGGCCGAACGGACGCGTATGTTCGGAGGCGGCGGGATGAACCCGCGCAAGATGAAGCAGATGATGAAGCAGATGGGCATCGACGTGACCGAGATCGATGCCGAGGAGGTCGTCGTCCGCACGGACGAGGAGGACCTCGTCTTCGACGCCCCGCAGGTGACGCGCATGGACGCGCAGGGGCAGATGACCTACCAGATCGTCGGCGAACCGGAGAGCGTCGCGGCCGGCACCGGCGGCTCCGGGAGCGGCGGCCAGTCCGCCATCGAGGGCGGCGACGGGACGGACGACGAGGAGGGCGGCCTGGAGATCCCCGACGACGACGTCCACATCGTCGCCGAGCGAGCGGGCGTTCCCGAGGAGGACGCCATCGAGGCGCTGGAGGCCGAAGAGGGCGACCTCGCGGCCGCCATCGCGCGGCTGGAGTGACCGACGCCGCCTACCTGCTGGTCCACGCGGACCGGGAGTACCTGCTGGAACCGGGCGAGGAGTTCGGCACTGACCTCGGCGTGCTCGAGGTCCCCGAGGACGTGACGGCGGGCGACACCGTCGAGACCCACCTCGGGGAGACGTTCGAGGTCCGCGAGCTTCGCGGCCCCGACCTGTTCGACCACCTCGAACGCACCGGGGCACCGATGATGCCCCGCGACATCGGCCTGCTGATCGGGCACACCGGCGCCTCGGCAGGCGACCGCGTGCTCGACGCCGGCACCGGGACCGGCATCCTCTCGGCGCACCTCGGGCGCATCGGCGCCGACGTGACCACCTACGAGAAGGACCCCGACTTCGCCGACGTGGCCCGCGAGAACATGCGGATCGCGGGCGTCGAGGACCGCGTCGACGTGCACACCGGCGACCTCGCCGAGGAGGTCGACGCGCTGGCCGAGGGCGAGGGGTTCGACCTCCTGACGCTCGACACCGCGGACGCGCCCGCGGTCGTGGAGCGCGCGGCCGACCTGCTCGTCCCCGGCGGCTTTCTGGCCGTCTACTCGCCGTTCGTCGAGGGGACCCGCGACGCCGCGATCGCGGCCCGCGAGGCGGACCTCGAGGGCGTCGAGACGCTGGAGACAATCCAGCGCGAGATGGACTTCTCCGACCGCGGTTCCCGGCCGTCGACGGCCGGCGTGGGGCACACGGGCTACCTGCTTTTCGCCCGACGCCCCTGACCCGTCGGGCGGTCCAGAACGGCTCGGCTGCGCTCCGTCGGTACCACGGCGGGGGAAAGATTATCTTCGCGCCGTGACAGGAACGGCCATGACCGTTCCCGAGGGCATCGCGGCCGCGCTCCGGGGCCGGCACGCGGTCGTAGCGACGGGCATCGACGAGCGACTTCTCCGGGCGGTCGTCGGAGCGATCCCCGACGACGGCGACGCGGACGCGAACGGAGTCGGAGGGCCCGACGAGGCCGTCGAGGCTCCCTGGCGCGTCGCCCTGCATCCGGCCGCCACCGGGGGGGTCGCCGACGAATTCGTCCTGTCGGCTCGGCTTCAGGGACTTCGGGAGACGGAAGCGCTCGACCTTCGCGTCGGCGCGGCGACCGATCCCGCCGTGTTCTCGGCCGACGGAACGGCGTTCGCGGTCGCCGGCCCGGCCCCGGAGCCGACGCTGCTGTCCGACGGCGAGCCGGCGGCGGCGCTGCGCGAGGCGGCGCTGGCGCGGGTCGACGCCGCCGAACCGTTCGAGGGGCTCGGACCGTCCCGAGCGGGTCTCCGCGGGAGCGCCCGCGAGGACCTCTCCGCCGCGTTCGCGGCGGAACTGGACGCGGCGGTGGCGGGCGCGGACCGTTTGGACCGCCGGGCGGATGCGAACGTGCTGGCCCTGTCACTCGTGGTCGGGGCGCGGACCGACCACCTGTTCGGGGACGTGCGCGAGTGGGCCGAACGCGCGGGGATCGCCGCCCGCGAGCAGTTCATCGCACCGCGAGACACGCTCGTCGATCGGGGGATCGTGAAGACGATCAAAGTCCCCGGCGACCGGGGCCATCCGCACTCCCGACTGCGCGTCGCCCACGCGGGGCTGGCCGACTGCGACCCGTCGGAGTTGGCGGAGGTGCTCGCGGAATCGCTCGCGGACGACGACCGCGGGGTCGCGGACGGCAGGGGGACCGGCGACGCCGAGTCGGACCGGACCCCGGTCTGGCGGCGGTGAGGACGGGGCGGCAGAACGGGGCACAGAACGCGGCCGAAGAACGAGGAGACAAAACGCGGCGACAGAACGGGACACAGAACGCGGCCGCAGAACGCGGCCGCAGAACGCGACAGAAGAACGGGCGCGGCGTGAGTCGAGTCGTCCGAACCCGCGTTCAGTGGTCGTCCTCGCGCCACTTGTGCTCGCACTCGGTGCAGACGAAGAACCGGGTCTCGGACTCGTCGGCCGACCGGATCTGCTGCATGTACCAGTAGGCGCGGTCGTTGCCACACTCCGGGCAGTGGACGGTCGTCGTCGGGAGGCCTTTGTCCTCGACGTCGCTGGTGTCGATTATCTCCGAGACCTCCTGTCCCTGGGTCGTCTCCATCGCTTCCTCCGCCTCCGGGTCGCGGCCCTTCTCGTAGCCGCAGGAGTCGCAGACCCAGTGGTCTTCCCCCTCCCCCGCTTTCATCATCGATCCGCACTCGTCGCAAAATTCCATGTCCGACCTAACCGGGGTTTCGTACTTAAGAGCCGGGATCCGAACCGCCCGAGAGAGCGCCCGATGGCGCGGTTCCGGCGGGTCGCCCTCGGACGGCAGTTGCCAGCGGCGTTGCCCGCGTTGCCAGCGACGTCGCCGACTCCGCAACGGTTACGGAACGGCCGCGTGCAGACACGGTCATGCCCGCTTCAGACTGGGGCGACTGGCTGCCGCGCGCCGTCGCGGAAGCCGACCCCGACACCGTCGCGCTGTGGTACCTCGGTTGCAACGGCTTCGCGATCAAGGGCTCGGAAGGCACCGTCCTCTGGATCGACCCCTACGTCGGCCTCGGTGACCCGCCGCGAACGGTCCGGATGATCCCGGTCCCGTTCGACCCCGAGGACGTGGAGACCGCGGACGCGGTGCTGGCGACCCACGAGCACACCGACCACGTCCACGGCCCCTCGCAGGCGCCCATCCTCGCGAACACCGACTGCGACCTGATCGCGCCCGACGACTCGCTCGCGGTCGCGCGCCAGGAGGAACACTGGACCGACGATTGGGAGGTGAGCGACGAGCAGTTCGTCGAAGTGACCGAGGGCGACAGCCTCCGCGTCGGCGAGTTCTCGATCGACGTGGTGGAGACGCAGGACGCCGACGCCACGCACCCGGTCGGCTACGTCATCGAGCACGAGTCCGGCACGATCTTCCACGGCGGGGACACGAAGCCCTCGCCGTCGTTCGCGGGGCTGGCTGAGTCGTACGACATCGACCTGGGCATCCTCGCGTTCGGGACCGTCGGCAACGTCCCCGACAAGGAGACCGGCGAGCCGGTCAGAACGAAGTGGTACAGCGACGAGAACGAGATCGTCGAGGCGGCCAGCGACCTCGAACTCGACCGCCTGCTCCCGACCCACTGGGACATGTGGAAGGGGCTCACCGCGGACCCGACCGCGCTCCACAGCCACGCCGCGAGCTTCGAGCATCCACGGACGCTGGAGATCGCGGAGATCGGCGACCGGATCGACCTCTAGTCCGCCAGTACCGGGAAGCGCCGCGTGGGGGAACCCTTTTCTCGCCTCCCGCGGACCGTCGAGTATGAGCGAGTGGGACCTCGACCTGCGTCACGCGGAGGACCAACTGGAGGAGGCCGGGGGGTCGGGCAGCGTCGTCCTCGGCGTGCTCGACGGCAGTACCGAGCCCGAGGAGTGGGTCCGCAACGTCGAGTACGGCAACGTGCTCGTGCTCTCCATCGAGGGCGACCTCAACGAGCTCGCGGCCGGATTCGCCCGCCAGATCCGCGACATGGGCGGCGAGCTGATGCACTTCCGCGGCTTTCTCGTCGTGACGCCGCCATCGGTCGACATCGACAGCGACCGGCTCTGACGAAGGGTTCGATCACGACCGCCGGCCGGGGTTTATCCGGGAGCGACCCCAACTTTCGGCAATGAGCTTCAAGGGGTCCGGCACGACGGCCGTGCAACCGATCGACCGCTACGAGAGCGGGGTCGGCTGGATCGCGTATCCGAACGAGGAGATGGAACGCGCCAGCCACGCCGTCGCGGTGCACGACGAGGAGTCCGACACCGGCGAGCCCGACGTGTGGGTGTTCGATCCCGTCGACGGCGAGGACGTAGACGACCTACTCGCGGATCTGGGGTCCGTTGCGGGCGTCGTGCTCGGGCTCGACAGACACAAGCGCGACGCCGCGGCGGTCGCACGGAGACACGACGTCGCCGTCCACGTCCCCGAGTGGATGACCGGGGTTCAGGCGGACCTCGACGCCCCGGTCGAGCAGTTCGGTCGCCGCCTCGCGGACACCGGGTTCCGAACCCTCCGAGTCCGTAACTCGTCGGTCCCGCCGTGGCAGGAGGCGGCCTTCTTCGACGGCGAGACGCTGATCGTCCCCGAGGCGGTCGGTACCGCCCCGTTCTTCCGGGTCGAGGGAGAGCGACTGGGCGTCCACCCGATGTTGCGCGTCGTCCCGCCGCGGACGGTCCTCGGCGGACTCGACCCCGATCGCGTTCTCGTCGGCCACGGCGAGGGGATTCACGAGAACGCCACCGAGGCGCTCCGGGAGGCCCTCTCCGGCTCCCGCCGGTCCGCCCCGCGGCTGTACGCGAAGACCGTGCGGTCGCTCCTGGGTGTCTGAGATGGTCCACGTCACCGCGGACCTGCTCGCGGTCCTGCTGGAGGACGCCGCCGACGCCGCCCCGGGGTCCGTCAGCATCCGGCTCACGCCGACGCCGGCGGGCGAGTTCGACGCCCACCAGCCCGAGGTCGCGGACCTCGATCCCTCGACGCCCGTTCTCACGCACTTTCGGCTCGCGGCCGCCGGGAACACCGTCTCCTCCATCTTCGGCGTGGAGATCGGCACGCCCGCTGACGGGGGCGGCGCGCGGTTCGTCTCGCATCCCGACGGCGACGCGACGCTGACCGAGGCCGACGACCTCGCCGCGGTCGTGCTCGTCGCCGTCCCCCCGTGGACGCCGGAGGACGTGACGGCCTACGACCGCGCGGGAGAAGAACTGGACCTGACCGTCGTCGATGCGGCGCCGCCGGAAGAGTCGCTCCCGGAGTGAGGGGGGTTCCGAGCCGGCAGACGGCCACCTACTGAAGGTAAGCGGGGTCCTCGCCGTCACACGCCGTCTCGTGGTCCGCGGCGTCCTCCCGCTCGCCGAACAGCATCCCGCAGACCTCACACGCGTACCACGTCGAGCCGTTCTTCTCGGTAGTCGTGACCATGTCTCGACATGCGCCCGCGGACGCCTTGAGGCTATCCCCCGTCGCGCCGGGGGATTCTCACGGCCCGCGCGGAGCGGGCAAGCGTAAAGTCCCGTCCGGGGAAAGCGTGAGCCATGAGCGACACAGCGGGTATCGAACTCACGGTCCGCGCGGCCGAGAAGCGCGACGCCGGTCGGGGGATCGCCCGCCTCCCGGACGCGGCCCGGCAGCGCCTCGGCGTCCTGAGCGGCGACACGGTCCGAATCGAGGGCGACCGCGCCACCGTGGCGAAGGTCTGGCCCGGCGGCGCCTCGGCCGGCGAGGGCAGCGTCCTCGTGGACGCGGACACGCGCGCGAACGCCGGCGTGAAGGTCGGTGACACCGTCCGCGTCACCGCCGTCGAGGTGAACGACGCGACCACCGTCACGCTGCGCGCGCCCGACGCGCTCGCGACCGTCGACGTGAGCCGCGACCGCGTCGAGGAGGTGCTCGCGCGCGATCTCCGCGACCGCCCGCTCCGCGAGGGCGAGTCGGTCCACGTCGAGCGACTCGGAGGCCTCCGGTTCTCCGTCGCGGACACCAGCCCCGAGGGGACGGTTCGCGTGACCGACAGGACCGACGTGCGCGTCGTCGGTGCGGAGCGCGGCAGCGCGGGCGAGGGCGTGCCGAGCGCGTCCCCGCCGCCCTCGACGGGATCCGACCGTCCCGACTCCCCGCCGGACGGAGGGACGGCGGACGGTCGCGGCGGGGGCGGCGGCGCGGCGACCGGTCCGTCCGAGCCCGCGACCGGGTCGGCCGGGTCGGCCGGGTCCGGCGACGGCGCGGACGAGGAGCGCGTCGGCGCCACCTACGAGGACATCGGCGGGCTCGACGAGGAGCTGGAGCTCGTCCGCGAGACCATCGAACTGCCGCTCTCGGAGCCGGAGGTGTTCGCCCGGCTCGGCATCGACCCGCCGAAGGGCGTCCTGCTGCACGGGCCGCCGGGGACCGGCAAGACGCTCATCGCGCGCGCGGTCGCCAACGAGGTCGACGCCGCGTTCTTCACCGTCGACGGGCCGGAGATCACCAGCAAGTACAAGGGCGAAAGCGAGGAGCGCCTCCGCGAGGTGTTCGACCGCGCGGCCGAGAGCGCGCCCGCGATCGTCTTCTTCGACGAGATCGACTCCATCGCCGGCAAGCGCGACGACGCCGGCGACCTGGAGAACCGGGTCGTCGGCCAACTGCTCTCGCTGATGGACGGGCTGGACGCCCGCGAGGACGTGATCGTCATCGGCGCGACGAACCGCGTCGACAGCCTCGACCCCGCGCTCCGCAGAGGCGGCCGCTTCGATCGCGAGATCGAGATCGGCGTCCCCGGCGAGGCCGGCCGCCGGCAGATCCTCGACGTGCACACGCGTCGGATGCCGCTGGCCGAGGACGTGGACCTCGACCGGCTCGCCGCGCGCACCCACGGCTTCGTCGGCGCGGACCTCGAGAGCCTCGCACAGGAGGCCGCGCTGACCGCGCTCCGGCGCGTTCGCGAGAAGGACGCGCAGGCGGACCTGACCGGCATCGAGGTGACGCGCGCCGACTTCGAGTCGGCACACGCCGCGGTCGAGCCGAGCGCGATGCGCGAGCACGTCGCCGAGACGCCGGAGACGGACTTCTCGGACGTGGGCGGGCTCGCCGACGCGAAGCACAAGCTCCAGCGCGCGGTGACGTGGCCGCTCTCGTACGGCCCGCTGTTCGAGGCCGCCGACGCCGCGCCGCCTACGGGGATCCTGCTGTACGGGCCGCCCGGGACCGGCAAGACGCTCCTCGCGCGCGCCATCGCGGGCGAATCGGGCGTCAACTTCGTGCAGGTCGCGGGGCCCGAACTGCTGGACCGCTACGTCGGCGAGTCCGAGAAGGCGGTCCGCGAGGTGTTCGAGCGCGCCCGACAGGCCGCGCCGACGATCCTCTTCTTCGACGAGATCGACGCCGTCGCGACCGACCGCGACCGCGGCGGCGACTCCGGCGTTGGCGAGCGCGTCGTCTCGCAGCTGTTGACGGAGCTCGACCGCGCCGCCGACAACCCGAACGTCGTCGTGCTGGCGGCGACGAATCGCCGCGACGCACTCGACCCGGCGCTGACCAGACCCGGCCGCCTCGAGACCCACGTCGAGGTGCCGAACCCGGACCGCGAGGCGCGACGGAAGGTCCTCGAGGTGCACACCCGGGAGAAACCCCTCGCCGAGGACGTGGACCTCGACCGCCTGGCCGGCGAGACGGAAGGCTACTCGGGCGCCGAGTTGACGGCGGTCGTCCGCGAGGCCGCCCTGCTGGCGATCCAGGACGTGACCGACGAGCACGGCGAGGCGGCCAACGAGCACGCCGACGCGGTGCGCATCCGCGAGGACCACTTCGAACGGGCGGTCGAGACGGTGGAGACCAGCCGGCGCTAACCGAGAGCCCTCGCCCGATTCATCTCCATCAGCACCTCCGGCTGCACTCACGGCGGGAGTCGCTCGTTATTCCTGAAAAACGTCTGGGGGAGTGCGGTGCGGTTGCGGTCGCGTTGCGGTGCTGTCGGCGCGCGCCGCGGCGACCCTGTGTCGCCGCGACCGCGCGAGGGAGGGCTGGACGCGGCCGCGATGCGGTGCGGTTCCGCGGCCGCGTCCAGCCCGAGGCTGGGGAGGCGTGAGGCTGCGGGGCGGTGGCGGGGCGGTTGCGGTGCTGTGCGGGGCGGGACTGAAAGGGGCAGCCGGCTCGATCCGGCCCCGGCGCCTCAAGCACCGCAGCGGGCGTTGTCTCCAGCGCGCTACTGCACGCTGGAGGCCAGCGGGACGCGGTTTGTCCCGCGCGGCGGGGAGCGAGGAGCGCAGCGCGTGCCGCGGCTGGTCGAGCCGGCTGGGGCTTTCTGGGTGTTGCTGTTCCACGCAGCCGAAAGGACAGCAAAAACAAAAAACGCCGACGTGGCAGGGGAGTCGGCTGGGACTTTCCGAGTGTCGCAGTGCCGGTCCGCGGGATCTACGCCAGAGACAAGACCGGACCTACCTCGCGCTCTCCCGACGTCTTCTGGCCTTCCTCACTCCGCGTCAAGGTCGGACGCCTCGACGAACGCGTCGTAGAACTCCTCGCGGAGGTGCTCGCGCTGCCAGGCGTCGATCTCCGCGTCGCTCAGGGTCGCCCCCCACGCGGACAGCAGCGCGAGGAACGTCACGGCGCCGGGGACGAGCAGCGCGGCCGCGTCGAGCAGGAGGTCCGGCCGGAACAGGAAGAAGCCGACGCGCTCGCGGAGGCCGGCCCAGTCCGGACCGAACAGCGCCCAGCGGAGCGCGAACGGGGCGAGAACCGCGGTCGCGACCGGATAGGCGACGGCGTTCAGGACCGGTCCGCCCTTCGCGCGGGTGAACGCGACCGCGAAGTAGCTCCAGCAGAGCACCGACCCGCCGGCGCCCGCGAGCCGGCGGGCGGCCCTGTCGCCGCCGTGGTCGAGGACGCCGACGCCGCCGAGTAGGAGGGCCGTGGCGAGGTAGCCGGCCGCGAAGGCGGCGACGCCGCCCGCGGCCACGAGTCCGCAGTCGAGTCGCGACTCGCCCGCGAACGGGGCGAGTCCGAGGGGGCGGTTCACGAGAGCTTTCCGAGCGCCTCGAAGTAGTCCGCGCTCGGGCCGGCGATCCGCATCGGCGGATCGGTGCGCTCGACGGTGACGGAGACGGGAGCGTCGACCTCCTTCGGGTTGCGGCCGTCGCTGATGACGACGCCTGTGGCTCCTTCGCCCGTCAGCGTCACGGTGACGGTGCTGTCCGCCTCGACCGCCAGCGGCGGCATTCCCTCGGCGGCGCACATCTCGTTGACGACGAGCGTGTCGACGCTCGGGTGGACGAGCGGCCCGTCCTCGGAGAGGTTGTACGCGCTCGAGCCGGTCGGCGTGGCGATCAGGACGCCGTCGGCGTGGCCGCCGGAGTAGAGCGAGCCGTCGACTCGGACCTCGTAGTCGGTGCCGCCGCCGTGGCCCCGTCGCGGCCCCTGCACGACGATCTCGTTGGCCGCCGGGTCGGAGTTCCATCCCTCGCGCTCGACGCGCGCCGCGATGCGGGGGACCTCTCGGGGGTTCATCCCGTCGCCGCGATAGGCGTCCACCTCGCGGAGCACCGTCTCCCGAGCGTCGTCCGGCGGGACCGCGTTGAGGAAGCCGACCTCGCCGAGGTTCACGCCGAGGATCGGCGTCCCGCCGGCGTGGCGCCCCGCGAACAGGAACGTCCCGTCGCCGCCGACGGCGACGACGAGGTCGGCCCCGTCGAACGCGTCCATCGGACGGCCGGCCTCCGGCGCGTCGAGCGCCGCCGCGGTGGCCTCGTCGAACCACACCCCTACCTCCCGCTCGCGGAGCGCGCTCCGGAGGTCGTCCGCGAGGCTGGCGGCGCGGGGGTTCTCGCGCTGCGCCACGATCCCGACCTGCATGACCGGGCCTTGGCCACCCCGCGACTAAAGCGGACCGGGTACGGGTCGGCGGGCAACCTTCAAGCCGACGGCCGCCGTCCGGGGAACAAGGACGCCGCGGCGACGCGGCACGCCGCTCCCATGAGCGAGGACGACGACTGGTTCGAACGCGCGCTGCGCGAGATCGAGGGCGAGAGCGGCGCGGCCGACGACGAACCCGACTCGAGCGAAAGCGAGGGCGACACCGCCGACACCGCCGATAGCGCTGACACCGCTGATACCGCCGACACCGCTGATACCGCCGATACCGACGGCTCGACCGAGAGCGACGGCCTCGACCGCGACCGGGAGGAGTCCGCGGAGGGATTCCCCGGCACCGAGGAAACCGCGGAGGGGTTCGGCGATCCCGGGGAGTCGGCAGGAGACCAGGGGGGAGGGTTCGGTGGTTCCGAAGGCTCCCCCGCCGGCGGAGGCGACGAGTTCGGGTTCGCGGACTTCGGCGGCGACGACGGCCCGGACGCCGGCGGAACCGCACCCGAAACCGGGGGTGGAGGCGACGAGTTCGGGTTCGCGGAGTTCGGTGACGGCGAGGACGGCGGAGGCGCGGGCGGCGGTTTCGGTGGCGGTGGGGGCGGCGGCTTCGGTGGCGGTGGGGGCGGCGGCTTCGGTGGCGGTGGGGGCGGCGGCTTCGGTGGGGGGACCGACTTCGACGAGGCGGAGTTCGAGTCGGACATCGAGCGCATCAACATCGGCATCGAGGGGCTCGACGACATGATCCTGGGCGGCGTCCCGCGGCGCTCGCTGATCGCCTCCATCGGCTCGGCGGGGACCGGCAAGACGACGTTCGCGCTGCAGTTCCTCCACGAGGCGCTCCGGAACGGGGACAAGGCGGTCTACATCACGCTGGAGGAGAGCCGGGAGGCGATCCTCTCGACCGCCGAGGAGAAGGGCTGGCCCTTCCGCGAGTACGAGGACGAGGGGCTGCTCGCGGTCGTCGCGCTCGACCCCATCGAGATGGCGAACTCGCTGGCGTCGATCCGGAACGACCTCTCCCGCCTCATCTCCGAGTTCGGCGCCGAACGGCTGGTGCTCGACTCCGTCTCGCTGCTGGAGATGATGTACGACCACCCCGCCAAGCGCCGCTCGGAGGTGTTCGACTTCACCCGGTCGCTGAAGGAGGCGGGCGTGACGACGATGCTCACCTCCGAGGCCAGCGAGGAGAACGCCTACGCCTCCAGACACGGCATCGTGGAGTACCTCACCGACGCGGTGTTCGTCCTCCAGTACGTCCGCCCCTCCGACTTCCGGGAGACGCGGCTCGCGGTCGAGATACAGAAGATCCGCGACGCCAACCACTCCCGCGAGACGAAGCCGTACGAGATCACGGACAACGGCATCTCCGTCTACCAGCAGGCGAACATCTTCTGAACGGCACGCGTCGCTCCCGACCGGCGACAGCTCGCCGCATGCCGGCCTTTTTTGACGCCGCCGAGCGATCCCCCGGCCATGAGCAAACGGATCCTCGTTCCGGTCGACGGGTCGGACAAGTCCGCCGAGGCGCTGCGGTTCGCGGCCGACGAGTGGCCCGACGCGGAGCTGACGCTGCTCCACGTGATCAACCCGGCGGAGGCCGCCTCGACCCCGGAGGGGACGTTCCCCGGGGCCGTCGAGCAGTGGTACGAGGCCGCCCGCGAGCGCGGCGAGACGATCGTCTCGAACGCGGCGGAGAGCGTCGACCGCGCGGTCGAGACTCGCGTCGAGGTGGGTCGTCCCGCGCACACGATCGTCGAGGTCGCCGACGACATCGACGCCCACGGCATCGTCATCGGGAGCCACGGCCGCTCCGGCGTCTCGCGCGTCCTGCTCGGGAGCGTCGCCGAGTCCGTGATGCGCAACGCCGACCGCCCCGTGACGGTCGTCAGGTAGCACCCCGACCTTTTTCTGCGTCGGGTTCGCGCGCCGCAGGCGGCGCGCTTACCCGTCCTTGAAAAATGTCGATCAAAAAGGGGCCGCGGGCGGCGCTGCGGGCGCTTCGCGCCCTCGCGCCGCCGCGGTTCCACGACCTCGACAGGAAACCGCGACCACGTCAGCGCCGCAACCGCGACCGCACCACAGCAACACCGCGACCGCATCAGCACCGCACTGCGACCACATCAGCACCGCACCGCGACCACATCAGCACCGCACTGCGACCACATCAGCACCGCACCGCGACCACATCAGCACCGCACCGCGACCACATCAGCACCGCACCGCGACTGCACCACAGCAACACCGCGACCGCACCAGAACCGAATGCGGACGATCTCGGGCTACGAGTGCCGAGAAAATTCGCGGTTACGCCGATCCTTTGGGTTCCTTATACGCTACCGCAGAGGGGATTTATGAGTTTGATCGTGATTCGTGTGAACATGAACCAAAAAGATCCGACGTACGTCGGGAAGGCCTGCGCGTACGTGACGCGCTCGACCGGCGAGGTGCTGGTCTTCGAGGGGCCGGGTCACGACGGCCTCCAGATCCCGAAGGGGACGCTTGAACCGGGCGAGCGACCGGGCGAGGCTCTGTTTCGCGAGGTTCGCGAGGAGACGGGACTGGCGACGCTCGCGGACGTCTCGCACCTCGTGAGCGACGTGTGGACGCGGCGGCGCGACCCGCCGAGGCGGTACGTCCGCCACTTCTTCCACGCGACGGTCCACGAACCGCGCGACGCGTGGACCCACGTCGTCCGTGACGGCGGTGCCGAACACGGGTCGGAGTTCGACCTCCGCTGGGTCGACCCGGCGACCGACGAGCGGTTCGCGCTGGACCTGGACGACTACCTGCACGCGCTCCCGATCGCGGGCCCGGAAGCGATTGAAGCCGACGCGACCGCGGTCTCGACGCCGGTGGCCACCGACTAACCCGGCCCCACAAACGCAACGCGTTGGAGTACAGTGCTCCTGCGGTCGCAGTGCGGTGCTGAGGCGTCGCGGTTGCGGTGCTGAGGCGTCGCGGTTGCGGTGCTGAGGTGTCGCGGTTGCGGTGCTGAGGTGTCGCGGTTGCGGTGCTGAGGCGTCGCGGTTGCGGTGCTGAGGCGTCGCGGTTGCGGTGCTGAGGCGTCGCGGTTGCGGTGTTCTGTCGAGTTCGTGGTACCGCGGTGGCGCGAGGGCGCGCAGCGCCCGCAGCGCCGACCGCGGCCCCTTTTTGATCGACATTTTTCAAGGACGGGTGAGCGCGCCGCCCGCGGCGCGCGAACCCGACGCAGAAAAAGGTCGGAGTTAGTCGTGCCGCGTCACGCACTTCGAAAGACCGGTCAACTCGACGGGTTCGGAGTTGTCGGGGGAGTAAACGACCATCTGGCCCTTCTCCATGTACGGGACCTTGCCGGCGAGGTTCGAGGGGATGTTGACGCTGGAGATAGCGTCCTCGTCGCCGAGGTTCAAGACGATCTTCGTGTTGATCTGCTTGAAGACGGGTTCGGCCACGTCCTGCGGGTCCTGCGTGATCAGGAACAGGCCGAGTCGCTCCTTACGGCCCTGCTTTGCGGCCTCGGTGAACTTCTCGATCACCTTTCGCGACTGGACGTTGTCGCCCTCCGCGAGGAAGTTGTGGGCCTCGTCCATCCCGACCAGCAGGGGCGTCTCCTTGATCCGGTCGCTGTCGGGGTCGTTCGAGAGCTTGTCGTCGATGAGGAACGCGGACACCGCGAGGACGTACATCTCCTTCTGTCGGGACGTGGGCAGGTGGTAGGTCGGCACCACCGTCAGCCCGCCCGGACGAACGAGCGTGTGGTCGAGCTCGGTGATGGGCTTGGCGTCGCCGTCGAAGACGCCGCCGGGGACGCCGCGGACGCGGCGCTTGACCGCGTCGAAGGTCGCCTCGTGGACGCGGCCGGACTCGTGGAGCTCCTCCTGGAGCGCGGGGTCGTCGAGATACGAGAGGAACTGCTCGTAGGTGCCCGAATCGCCGTAGTCGCGGAAGAAGCGGTTGATCAGCGTCAACAGCGCGGGGTACTGGTTGTCGTTGAGGCTGGAGCCGGCAACGAGCCACGGCATGTCGGACACGAGCGAGAACGGGATGGTGAACGGCACCTGCTCGGCGCGGTGGCCCTCGCCGGGGTAGTTGGCGTTCCGGGAGGTCGGGATCAGCGCGACGGTGTCGTCGTGGCCGCCGTACGCGACCCCCTCGCGCTCCAGCCGGCGCGCGAACGCGTCGCCGAGATCGGGATTGTCGTCGTGCATCTGCGCGTACTCGTCCTGCGGGTCGAACTGCACGACGGCCATCCGCGCCTCCCGACCGTCGTCCATGGGATAGGTCCGCTCCGCGTCGAGGTACTGCCGGAGGACGTTCTTCGAGCCGTGGGTCTTGCCCGACCCCGTCCCGCCCGCGACGAGGGTGTGTCTGAACACGAGGGGGTCGCCGTCCGCGTAGTCGTCCTTCACGCGGTAGTCGACGGTCGGGGGGCTCGCCGCGGTCCGGATCTTCTCGCCGCCGACCGAGAGATGGCCGAGGAAGACCCCGTCTTCCGGGATCTTCAGCCCGGTCTTGATCTCGGCGGCGTCGGCGGCCTCCTGCACGAGTGCGCCGGGCTTCGGGACGCGGTCGGTCATCCGGCGCGAGAGGTCCTCGCCCGACCCGGAGACGACCGCGACCGGCTCCAGCTCCGCGACGAACTTGTAGTCGCGCTCGGAGAACTCCTCACGGCGCATCTGCCGGCGCGCGTGGATCTCGGTGGCGTCGTCCGACTGGAACTCCTGTGCGTACTCCAGTCCCGTGATCCGACAGAAGAGGCGCTCGCCGTCCGGATAGGGGACGAGCAGGTACTTCCCGAGGCGCACGGACTCGCGGTTCCCCGCGGTGACGAACGCGCGGAGGACGGTCTCCTCGGCGTCCTCCGCGACGCGGAGCCCCTGCGAGACGGAGACGACGCCCAGGCCGGCGTCCTCGCCCGCGGGGTCGGCGTCGTAGCGCTCGAAGCCGTCGTCCGCGGTGGCGCCCGCGTCCGCGGCGGCCGGGTCCGCTCCCCCCCCGCCCGCTCCGGCCTCGGCGTCGCCCCCGGCGCCGTCTCCGGATCCGGTCGCCGCGCCGGCGCCGTCCGCGTCGGCGCCGTCGTCCCCGTCGCCGGAGAACTCCTCGAAGTCCTCTAAGGTCATGCCCGTCACACGACCGCCCACGGGCAAATCGCTTTCCCCGCGCCTCGCCGGTCCCCGCGTCCCGCCGGTCTCGCACCTCCGACCCCGGTGCCGCGGCCGCAACCGACGCCTTTTGCTCCCGCGGTGCGTAGTTTCGGCCATGATACTCGTGCGCGGTCGCGGCGGCGGCACCGAGCTGACCGGGACGGTGTTCGAGCGCGGCGAGGAGCCGCCGACGTACGCCGGCGCGCCGGACGAGGACGCCCCCTACGTCTGGGTCTGCGACTCCTTCTACGAGGTCGAGAGCGGCGGCTCCCCGCTGCTCGTCGACGGCGACCAGATCCGAGTCGCGTTCGAGGAGCCGTCGCCGCGCGGGTTCGACACCCGGGAGGCGGCGCTGGCGGCCGCGAAGGAACACGTCCGCACGCAGTTCGCGCGCATCGGCGTCGACTCGGCGGACGTGGCGATCGAGGTCGAGCGAGCGGACGAGGCCTGAGGCTGTCCGTTTCGTGGACCGCTCACTCGGCGAGGCGGTCGGCTTCCCGCTCCGCCCGTTCGCTCGCGTGTGCGATGGCGGCCGCGTCGTCGCCCGTGTCGGGAACGGCCTCCTCGTACGCCTCGGCGAACGCGACCGCGACGTGGTAGGCGTCCCCGCGTCCGTGGACCCGCGCGATCGGCTCGGCGTCGACGAAGTTCTCCGCGTCCCCCCGGACCAGCCCGACGACCCACTCGCGGCGGTCGGCGTGGGGGAGGTCCGGCTCGTCCGGGCGGATGTGGACCGCGCGCTCGCGGTCGGCGCGTTCGAACAGCGCCGGCTCCCGCGGGCTGTACTTCGACACGATGTGGTCGGGCGACTCGACCTCGGTCCAGGGATCCGGGAGGGGTCGGTCCCGGGACTCCGCTTCGTCGCTCGTCATGGACGCCGCATGGGTCGCCCGTCGCGTAAGCGTGGTGGCTACGGTGGTGCTCCTACCGGGCGCTCCCGCCGGGGCTCCTACCGGGCGCTCCTTCGGTGGTGCTCCGATCGGCGGCGGTCGCCCGAGGCCCGACCGGCGCGCGCGCCGACCGGGCGGTCACCGACCCGGGCCGCTGAGACCGGCCGCCGAAACGCGGACGGGGGAACCGCGTTTAATCGGGCTTAAATGGGCTTCAGACGGGCTCAAACTGCCGAAACCCGACTTCGGCGCTTACCCCCTTCAAGTACCTCCCGCAGCGAGGGGAGAGTGCGATGAACGCGAAAAAGCTCACAGTCGTCGCGGTGGTCGCGATGGTCGCCCTCGCCGGTATCGGCGCGGCGGCCGGCGCCGCGATGCCCGCGGACGCATCGAACGCGAACGATAGTGCGAACGAGAACGCCGGCGACGCGCCGGGCAGCTCCGGCGCGGCCGACGACGCTGGCGCTGCTGACGACGCGGCCGACGAGGAGAACGACGCCGACGCGAACGAGAGCGCGAACGAAAGCGCGAACGGGACCGACCGCGGCCCGAACGCCTCCGAGCGCCCCGGGAACGCGGGCCCGCCGAGCGACATGCCCGAGCAGGTCCCGGACCACGTGAGCCAGATCCACGACACGATCCACGCCTTCCTCGACGGCGAGATCGACAACCTCGGCACGGCGCTGAGCGACGTGACCCCGTCCGAGGACGAGGAGGCTGACGAGGAAGACGCTGACGACGCGGATGAGGAAGACGCTGACGACGCGGATGAGGAAGACGCGGACGACGCGGATGAGGAAGACGCGGACGACGCTGACGAGGAGACCGAAGAGACTGACGACGACAGCGACGAGTCGGACGACGAGGAAACCGAGGACGAGGAGACCGAGGACGCTGACGACGACGAGACGGACGGCGACGCGTAAGCCGCCGTCGGCCGACAACCATTTGCTTTCAGTCATCCATATTCAGACATGAACCGAAACACACCCACACTTGACAGGCGGAGCTACCTGCGCGCGACCGGCGCCGCGGCGCTCGGCACGACCGCCCTCGCGGGCTGTATCGGCACCGCGACCGGGACGCTCGCGACGCGCGTCACCGACCAGCCCGGCGACATCGGCGACTTCGAGTCGCTGGTCGTCACGGTCGAAGGCATCTGGCTCGGTCCGCAGGGGGCCGACGCCGGGGACGACGACAGCGACGGCGAGACGGACGAGGAGTCGACCGCCGAGGACGCGGACGGCGAGTCGACGGCGACCGAGACGGAGGACGGCGAGGACGACGATGACGAGGACTCGTCCGGCCGCGAGTACCACGAGTTCGACGAGCCGCAGGAGGCGGACCTCGTCCAGCTCCAGAACGGCGAGACGCAGCTCGTCGGCGAGCACGAGCTGGAGGTCGCCGAGTACGCCTTCCTCCAGCTCGACGTGGCCGACGAGATCGACGCCACGCTCGCGGACGGCGGCGACGCGACCGTCGAGACGCCGGGCGAGGCGCCGCTGACGTTCAACGAGTCGTTCGAGGTCCGCGAGAACACCCGGACCGTCTTCACCGCCGACTTCACGCCGGTCAAGCGGGGCCAGACGGGGACGTACATCCTCCAGCCGGTGCCGGACGGCATCGAGGTCACCTACGAGGGGACCGAGGGCGGGACCGCGACCGCGGAATAGCACTCCCCGCATCGACGGACGCCTCGCCTCACCACGATGGCATGAGGTTCCCTCCGCCGCGACTCTCCCGTTGGAACGGCACGACCCGGTCGGCGACCGACCGGCTTGTGCCGCTCCGGGGTTAGGGATCCGGGCGAATCGGGATTCGGAGAGCCGCGGGCACCGAGGCACACGACCGTCGCCGCCGCTCCGAGCGAGCCGCGGCGGCGGGCCCGCCGACTGGAACGCCCCCGACACCTTTTCACTGCGCGCCGGCAACCGGGAGCCATGACGCTCGACCGCTACGCCGACGCTGTCGCCGACCTCGACCCCGCGGACGGGGAGGTCGAGACGGCCGAACTGTTCGTCTCGGACGACGTGCTGGTGAAGCTGTTCGCGCTCGGCCCGGGCGCCGAACTCGATCCCCACGAGCACGCCGACTCGACCAACGTCTTCCACGTGCTGGAGGGCGAGCCGACCGTAATTCAGGGGGACCACGAGGCCGCGCTTTCGGCGCCCGCGGTCGTCCCCCACGAGCGCGGCGCGGTCCACGGCGCCCGCAACGACACCGACGAGCGCGCCGTCTTCACGGCGAGCCTCTGCCCGCTCCCCTGATGGACGGCGAGATCGACCCCGACGAGCTGGCCGCCCTGCTCGACGCTTCCGCCGAGGGGAACTCGAGCGACGCCGATCCGACTCCGGACGGCCTCCGCATCGTCGACATCCGCCAGCCGCGGTCCTTCGAACGCGGGCACATCCCGGGGAGCGAGAACCTGCCGTTCACGGAGCTCTCCGCGCGGGTCGAGGCGCTCTCGGGCGCCGACCGCGTCGTCACGGTCTGCCCCCACGGCGTCTCCAGCAAGCAGGCGGCGCGGCTGATCGGCTCGTACGCCGGCACCGCGGACGCGCGCGTCGAGAGCCTCCGCGGCGGACTGGAGGCGTACGAGCGCGAGTACGGGCTCGAAACCCCCGACACGGACCCGGCCGCGGAGCCGGACGAGGGGCCGGAGGCGCCCTTCTGAGCCGGACTTTCTGACTCGCGCGCGACGGGCCGTGGCGCCATTTATGTCGTCCTCGGCCGAATTATCACCCATGACCGTGGTCGCACTCCTGAGCGTCGCACCGGTGATCGAGGACAGCATGTCCGGCGAGGTGGCCAAGGCGGTGGCCGCGCTCGACGACTACGACGTGGCCTACGAGACGAACCCGATGGGGACCGTCATCGAGGCCGACGACGTCGACACCCTGCTGGACGCGGTCGGCGCGGCTCACAAGGCGGTCGACGGCGACCGCGTCTCCACGTTCCTGAAGGTCGACGACAAGCGGACCGTCGACGCCTCAGCAGACGAGAAGGTCGCCGCGGTCGAGGAGCACCTCGGCCGCGAGGCGCGGCGCGACCGGTAGGGTGATCAGGCCGACGCCGGGGTGGAGCCGTCCCCGCGCGTCGCGCGCAGCACTCTGGTCAGCACGCTCAACAGCGGCAGCTCCACGAGCGGTCCGACGACCAGCGCGAGCGCGATCAGGGGCCGGTCCGGGAAGGCGGCGACGGCGACCGCAAGCGCGGTGGGGGAGTTGCGCGCGAGCGTCGTGCAGGCGAAACAGACCCGGTCCTCGTAGTCGAACCCCGACACGCGGCTCACCAGCGTCCCGGCGAGGAAGTTGACCGCGAAAAAGGCCAGCAGGGGAGCGCCGATCAGGACAGGGACCAGCGGTCGCTCCAGGAGGAGCGCGCCCTGCGAGGCGAACATCGCGCCGACCGCGACCGCGAGCAGGACCACCTGCGCGGGGCCGGTCCGGTCGGCGACGCGCGCGAGCCAGGCGCGACTCCGGAGCCGTGCGCCGGCCCGGCGCGCGACCGCCGCGCCGACGAGCGGCCCGACGAGGACGAACAGCACCGCCTCCACCAGCGCCGCGACCGGCAGGTCGACCGCGGCGCCCGCGAAGACGTAGAGGTAGACCGGCAACAGCGCCACCTGCAGGAGGAGGTTGTAGGGCAGGAGTGAGGTCGCGAGCGGGACGTTCCCGTCCGCCAGGTCCGTGAACGCGAGGTACCAGTCGGTACACGGCGTCACCAGCAACATCAGCAGGCCGACCCAGAGGTCCGGATGGTCGCGCAGGAACAGCGTCGCCAGCCCGGCGGCGAGCAGGGGGGTCCACAGGAAGTTGAACCCCAGACTCGTCGCCACGAACCGGCGGTTCGCCAGCGCGCCGCGGACCGCCCCGAGCGGCACGCCGAGGAAGGTCAGAAAGAGGACGCCGAGCAGCGCGGGCAGGACCGCGCGGTCCGCCGCGGCCGCGAGGCTGGCGCGCTGCCCGAGCGCGATCCCGACCCCCATCGCGACGATCAGGAGGCCGGTCTGGAAGCGCTCGACGGGGTGCACGGTCGAGGTCGGTGCGGGACGCACAAGGGCGGTTCGGTCGGTTCGGGTCCCGACCGACCGCGGCGTCGACTGACAAACCCCTTAGGCGAGGAGGACCCAGACGGGGTATGGAGAGCATCAACCGGACCGCGATCGAGCTGGTCGACGAGGCCCTCGACTTCGCGGGCGAGCTCAACGTGACGCCGTACGACCTCGACTCCGAGGCGACGGCCATCGACTTCGGCGTGGAGGCCGACGGCGGCATCGAGGCCGGCGTCCTGCTGACCGAGATCCAGACCGCCGGGCTGGCGAACGTGACGACCGCGGTGGACGAGGTCGCGGGCGCGCCTCGCCCCTACGTCGAGGTAACCACCGACCACCCCGCGGTCGCGCTCCTCTGCTCGCAGAAGGCCGGCTGGGAGCTGGAGTTCGACGACTACTCCGGGCTCGGCTCGGGGCCGGCCCGCGCGCTCGTGGGCCGCGAGACGGAGTTCGAGCGCGTCGGCTACTACGACGAGTCGGAGTTCGCGACGCTCGCGGTCGAGTCGACGCAGCTCCCGACCGACGAGGTCGCCGAGCACGTCGCCGACCTGGCGGGCGTCGAGCCCTCCGGCGTCTTCCTGCCGACGTACGCCACCGGCTCCACCGTCGGATCGGTGACGGCCGCCGCCCGCGCCCCCGAACTCGCGGTGTGGCGCCTGCTCGAACTCGGCTACGAGCCGACGGACGTGCTCACCGCCTCCGGCCGCGCGCCGGTCGCGCCAGTCACCTACGACGAGGACGAGGCGATGGGCCGCACCAACGACGCGGTCGCGTACGGCGGCGAGGTGTACCTGCAGGTCGCCCGCGACGACGACCGCTTCGGCGAGGTCGTCTCGACGGCCGGCGAGGAGTACGGCCGCCCGTTCGCGGAGATCTTCGCGGACGCCGACTACGACTTCCACGAGATCCCCGAGACCGTCTTCGCGCCCGCGAAGGTCACCGTCGACGTGGTGAACGGCCCGACCTACGTCCGCGGCGAGACCGACGAGGAACTGCTCGCCGAGTCGTTCGGCCAGGCCTGAGACGATGGTCGACGCCCGGTTCAAGCTGCTGCCCGCGCCGCCGGCCGACCTCGACGCGGTCGCGGACGCCCAGCGCGCGGTGCCGCTCGTCCCCGGCGACGAGGACGACTGCTGTGCCCGCCTCCAGCAGCGGTGCGGCTACGAGACGCGCGACGTGGCGCGGACGTGGCTCACCTTCCTGCGCGCGCTCGAACTCGCCGCGGAGACGGACGCCGGGTTCAAGCGCCTGCCTGCCGACCCCGACCCAGACCACCTCCGGGACGCGTTCCTGCGCCGGGTGAGCCTGGCGCCGGAGGCGCTTCGGGCACTCGTCGCGGCCGCCGACGCCGGCGAGGGTGCGCTCGACGCCGCCGCCGTCTTCGAGCGCGTGCGGGACGCGGTCCCCACCTACGAGGAGTACAAGAACCCCGCCGAGTGGACGGACATCTGGCGCGACCGGACGGCGGACCTCCTGGGGTGGCTCGCGCTGCTGGACCTCGCCGAGCGGGCGGCCGGTGCGAGCGACGGGCCGGCCGGTGCGGACGCCGCGCCCGGTGCCGACCCGGCGTACCGCCCGACCGAGCGCGCCCGCGAGGCGCTCGCGGCGGTCGAGTCGTAGGGGGCTCGCCGACCGCGACCGTCCGCGGTCGCCGCCGGGAACCGCCCGAGGGCGGTCGTGACAAGGCTTTTGCCACGCCGTGTGGACTGTCGGCCATGGGACGATTCGAGGGGCGCGGGCCCCCGGAGACGGTCGAATACGAGCCCACGAGCGTCAAGGACCTGCTCGTGGAGATGAAAGACACCGCGGAGCTGCTCATCGACCTCTCCTACTCGGCGGTCCTCCACCGCAGTCCGAACGTCGCCCGGGAGGTGCTGAAACTGGAGAACAAGATGGACGTGCTCCAGTTACGCGCTCGGATGAGCCTGATGATGGCGGCGCGCAGCCCGGACGACGCGGAGGCGCTCGCGCCGGTCCTCGGGGTCGTCGCCGGCGCCGACAAGGTCTCCGACGCCGCGGGCGACATCGCGAAGATCGTCATCGAGGAGATCGGGCTCCCGGAGGCGATGCGCGGCGCGCTCTCGGAGGCCGTCGAGATGCTCGTCCGCGCGACCGTCACCGAGGACTCGCCGTACGCCGGGCGAACGCTCCAGGACATCGACCTGGAGTCGGAGACGGGCGTCCGCGTCATCGCCATCCGGCGCGCCGACGACTGGATCCTCAACCCCGGTCCGAAGACGCGTCTGCACGCCGACGACGTGACGATCCTTCGCGGGCCGGAGGAGGCGATAGACGGCGTCTACGAGCACACCACGGGCGATCCGCACGAGCCGGCCGAGCCGGCCGAGCCGGACGTGGAGAACCTCGAGCGCGCGGTCGACTCCGTGGTGCTGATGAAGAACCTCTCGGAGCTGGCGGTCGATCTGGCGTACGGCTCCGTGCTGTTCGACAACGAGGAGCTGGCCGACGAGGTGACGAACCTGGAGGTGGAGGTCGACGCGCTCCAGTCGCGCTTCGAGGCGTGGACCCTCCGCGCGGCCAAGGAGGCCGACGACCCGGTCTCGCTGCGGGGACTGATCCACCTCGGCGTCGCCACCGAGACCATCTCGGACGCGGCCCTGGAGATCACTGAGGGCGTGCTGCGGGACCTGGACGTCCACCCCGTCGTCGAACTCGCGGTCAAGGAGTCCGACGAGATCCTCACGCGCGTCACCGTCCGCGAGGACAGCGAGCTGGCGGGGACGGCGGTGGTCGCCGGCGTCCCCGCGACGGACGTCTCTCAGAGCGTGCTCGCGATCCGCCGCCCGGACGACGGGTGGCTCGTCGGTCCCGACCTGGACACGACGCTGCGCGTCGGCGACGTGGTCATCTCGAAGGGAACCCGGACCTCCGCGGCCGAGTTCTCGGACCTGGCGGCCTGATCGGTCCGCGCCGCTACCCCGGGGACGGGAACGTGACGGCCACGTCGTTCCCCCCGACGTCCGTTCGTCCGAACTCGACCCGGCCCTCGGAGTTCTCGACGAGCCACCGAACCAGCCAGAGACCGAGCCCCGAGCTGTGGTTGAGCTGGTCGATCTCCCGTTCTCCCGTCAGTATCTCCCGCTCGTAGGTCGGGATCGGCGTGCAGTCGTCCCGCACGTGGATCTCGGCTCGGTCCCCGTTTCCGTGGAGCGTGACGCCGATCTCCGGGACCCGCCCCTCCGAGTGCTGAACCGCGTTTTCGATCAGCTCTCTGACCACCTGATCGACGCCCTCGTCCGCGACCGCGGTCACGTCCGGCTCGATGTCGGCGTCGATGCGGAGCGACTCGTACTCGTCGGCGACCGCTCGAAGCTCGCCCTCGACGACTGCGGAGAGATCCCGCGGCGCCGGCTCCGGCTCGGCCGAGACCGCGTCCACGATCGCCTGCTGTTTCTCCACCCTGTTGCACAGCCGATCCGTGATCCGGGAGACGCGGTCGAGAATTTCGTCGTCGCGATGGCGGTCTCCGTCCTCTCGATGGCGGTCTCCGTCCTCGCGGTTCCGGACCACGTCGATCCACCCCGCGACGGCGTTCAGGTCGTTCCGCATCGCGTGTCGGACGTGGTGGTTGACGATCTCGAGCTGCCGCTCGCGCTTCTTCTCCTCCGTGATCTCCTGTGACGCGCCGAGCACGCCGACGACGTCCCCGTTCTCCTCCCACGGGACCTTCGAGGTGCGGAACCACCGACTGCTCGTGGGGTAGTACTCCTCCTTCTCGAGGATCGGCTCGCCGGTTCGGATGACGGCGAGGTCGTCCTCGTACGGCTCCCGTGCCTCCTCGACCGGCACGACGCCGTCGATGTCCCGTTTGCCCAGATAGTCGTCGCTCAGCCGGTGAATGCGGCGGCTGACGGCGGCCTCGCTTATCATGACGTTGCGGGCCGACGCGTCCTTGACGAACAGGTGCTGCGGGATCTTCGTGAAGAACTGGTCCAGGATGCTCGCCTTCCGGTCGTTCAGCGCCCGCCTGTCCGACGGCCAGTCCCCGGCCAGGCGCGGGGAACGGCGCTCCGAAACCGCCGTTTCGATGCTCTCACGGACCGCCGCGGTCGCGTCGTCCTCGGCGGTCGCTGGAACCAGATCCGCGAACTGCTCTCCGACCGCCTCGACCGGGACGCGGCCGTCTTCGGCCTCCACCACGACGACGTGCGGCGTTCGGTCGGCGTCGAGCCCCGCCCGCTCGCGCAGGTCGATGGCCGTTCCGCCCGGCACCCGAAACCCGGAGACGACGCAGTCCACCGCGGCGTCGTACCGAGAGGCGGCGTCCGCGAGTGAGGACGCGAGCCGGACGTTCGCGTCCGGGAGCGACCGCTCGAGCGCTCGAGCGTTGAGGACCCCTTCCCGGTCCGGTGGTAGCAAAAGGACCTCGAACGGGCCGCCTCCCGGTGGGACCGACATGGAACACGCTATGTCGCTGAAATGTAAATAGGCTACTACGTTTCCGAGAGCTGATAATCCTCGGAACGGCGGGTGACGGCGAGCGTCGGGAGCGTCCCCCGTCGCGGGGGCCCACACGCCTCTCGGCCGTCAGTGGTCGTGGTCGTGTCCCTCGTCGTCGTGGGAGTGTCCGCCGTCGGAGGCGGCGCCGGTCAGCTCGGCGCCCTCGCCCTCGATCATGTCCATGTTCTTGAGGTTGTCCCGCTCCTCGAAGTCGCGGACGGCCGCCATCACGTCCTCCTGCGTGATGGTGCGGCGGTCCTCCGTGAGCGCGCCGAGGACGGCCTCGCGCAGCACCATCCGGAGGTCGGAGCCGGTGAGTCCCTCGGTCACGTCCGCGACCTCCTCCGGTGCGAAGTCCGCGATGTCCATCTCGCGGGTGACCACGCGGAGGATGTCCGCGCGCATGCCCTGGTCCGGCTTGGGGAAGTTGACGATCTCGTCGAAGCGGCGCCACGCGGCCGCGTCGAGCTGGTCGGGGTGGTTCGTCGCGCCGATCAGGAGCACCTCGTCGCGGACGAGCGAGATGTCGTCGATCGATTTGAGAAGGGTGTTAACCGCGCGCTTCAACGCGGCGTGTTCGTCGGAGCGGCGCGTCTTCGCGACGGAGTCGAACTCGTCGATGAAGAGGATACACGGCGAGAGCCGCTTGGCCACCTCGAAGGTCTTCTCGACGTTCTTGGCCGTCTCGCCGAGGTACTGGCTGGTGATCATCGAGAGCTTCACCTCGACGAACGGGAGCCCGAGTTCGTGGGCGAGCGCGCGCGAAACGGTGGTCTTGCCGGTTCCCGGCGGGCCGACGAACAGGAGCTTCCCGATCTCGCGGAGGCCGATGCTCGCGAGGTACTCGCGGTGCTCGATCGCCTTGACGATCTTCTGGATCTCGCCCTCCTGATCGCCCGTGAGCACGAGGTCGTCGAGGGTGGTCTCGATCTCCTCGGGGGCGCGGACGTTGACGAGGTCGAGCATCTCCGCGTCCTCGTCCTCGTCGAAGTACTCGTCGAGCAGCGCGTCGATCCAGACGCGGTCGGCCTGAATGGGTCGGATGTTGCCGCGGGCGTCCTCGCGGGAGACGGGCGGCGTCAGGTCCGGGTGGTCGGCGAGCGCGGCCGCAAGCGTCGGGTTGCTGGCGATCCGCTCCTCGCCGGCGCGGTCGGCGTACCACTCCAGCGCCATCTCGGGTTGGGTCAGCGAGATCTCGCCGGAGAACTCCGTGCGCTGGGTGAACAGCTGGTCGGAGACGGCCTCCCACGGCCGCTCGACGCCGGTCGCGGTGCGGGTGCTCTCGCTGGTCGCCGTCAGCGGCCGCTCGACGCCGCCGGGTCGCTCGTCGTCCGCGCCGTCGCTCCAGAACACCTGGCGGAAGCGCGGGGGCAGATCGTTCTCGTCGAGGTCGCGGTTCTCCGTGTAGAAGTGCGTCGTCAAGACGAACTCGACCACGTCGAGGGCCGGGTCACTCATCCGGAAAGAGTAGGTGCGGTGGCCGCTTAAGGGCGTCGAACCGGGGTGCGCCCCGACAGGCTGACGCACGCGCGACCGTCGCGTGCGGGCGCCGTCCCTCGCGGCGCTGAATAAACGACAAACTTCGAGAGGATTTTCGAGGGTTCCACGCGGGTTTAAGACCGTGACGAACGTCGTCGGACCCATGAGCGACGAGACCACACCGGTCATCGCGGCAGCGCGGCGAACCCCGCAGGGGAAGGAGGGCGGCGTCTACGCGGACGTGCGCAGCGAGGACCTCTCGATCGCCGTCATCGACACGATCCTCGAGGAGGCCGGCCTGAACGGCGACGACGTCGACGACCTCATGTGGGGCGTCGCCCAGCAGCGCACCGAGCAGGACAACAACGTCGCGCGGGTCATCGCCCTCCTGTCCGACCGACTGGGCGAGAACGTCCCCGCCGCCTCGATCAACCGCTGGTGTGCCTCCTCGATGCAGGCGATCATCTCCGCGGCGGACGCGGTCGCTGCGGGGAACCGCGACTGCATCGTCGCGGGCGGCGTCGAGAACATGTCCCGCGTGCCGATGGACGGCGACTCCTACCAGCACCTCCACCCGGACCTGCAGGACCGGTACAACGTCTTCCAACTGCAGATGGGGATGACCGCCGAGAAGGTCGCCGAGGAGTACGACGTGAGCCGCGAGGCGCAGGACGAGTACGCCGCCCGGAGCCATCAGCGCGCGGCCGCGGCCACCGAGGAGGGGCGGTTCGACGACGAGATCGTCCCGGTCGAGACCGAGGCGGGGACCGTCACCGAGGACGAGGGCATCCGCCCGGACACCGACGCGGAGACGCTCGCGTCGCTCTCGCCGGCGTTCACCGGCGACGGCACGGTCACCGCGGGCAACTCCTCGCAGATCTCCGACGGCGCGGCGGGGACGCTCGTGACGAGCAAGGCGTTCGCCGAGGACCACGGCCTCGACGTGCTCGCCGAGGTCGGCACCAACAACGTCGCCGGCGTCGACCCGACCGTCATGGGGATCGGCCCGGTTCCGGCCACCCGCGGCCTGCTGGACCGCGCGGGCACGACGATCGACGACTACGACCTCGTCGAACTGAACGAGGCGTTCGCCTCCCAGTGCGAGTACGCCCGCCGCGAACTCGGCGTCGACGAGGAGATCTACAACGTCAACGGCGGCGCTATCGCCATCGGGCACCCCCTGGGCGCCTCCGGCGCGCGCCTCCCGGTCACGCTCCTCCACGAGATGGAGAAGCGCGACGCGGAGCGCGGGCTCGCCACGCTCTGCGTCGGCTTCGGGCAGGGCGCGGCGATCGAGTTCCTGCGGTAGGTCACGCGAGCGCGGGTCAGCGTGGACGACGGGCCGCGGTCGCCGCCACGGTTTCTTTTATGTCGGTCGTCGTCCCAGCGTGGGTATGGTCGACACGCTCGGCGTACACGGTTCGGTCGACGCGGTGTTCCCGCCCGCGACGCTGTGTGAGTACCTCGCGGACGCGGCGGCCGCCGACGGCCTCGACGTGACGGTCGGGGTCGTCCCCGATTCGAAGGAGGGCGCGTACGGCGGCGGCTCCACCGACGCGACGGGCGAGAACGGCGACGAGACGGGGGACGGTGCCGACGACGCCCCGCCGTCGCTCTCGCTCGCCGACTGCGACGCGCTGGTGACGTTCGCGTACGACGCGGCGTTCCTCGAGACGGACCTGGAGTGGGTCCACTCGGTGCAGTCGGGGGTCGACCGGTTCCCCTTCGACCGCTTCGAGCGCGAGGGGGTCGCGCTCACGAACTCGAACGGCATCCACGGCGACTCGGTCGGCGACACGGTGGCGGGCTACATGCTGGCGTTCGCGCGCCGGCTCCACGTCTACCGCGACCGGCAGCGCGAGCGGGAGTGGTCGTGGCCCGCCCACGACGAACCGTTCTCGCTGCGCGGCGAGCGGATCTGCGTCGTCGGCCTCGGGGGGCTCGGCCGCGGCATCGTCGCCCGCGCGGACGCGCTCGGGATGGACGTGGTCGGCGTCAAGCGCACGCCGACGCCCGTGGAGGGGGTGAACGAGGTGTACCCGAGCGACCGACTCCACGAGGCGGTCGCGGACGCGCGGTTCGTCGCGCTCGCGGTGCCGCTGACGCCCGCGACGGAGGGGCTGATCGGCGCCGCCGAGTTCGCGGCGATGCGGTCGGACGCGTACCTGATCAACGTCGCTCGCGGCGGCGTGGTCGACCAGGAGGCACTGGTCGCGGCGCTGGAACGGGGGGACGGCGCCGGGAAGGAGAACGCCGACGACGCCGGGGCGGGTGACGCGGCGGACGCCGGATCCGGCATCCGCGGCGCCGCGCTCGACGTGTTCGCGGAGGAGCCGCTCCCCGAGTCGTCCCCGCTGTGGGACCGCGAGGAGGTGATCGTCACGCCCCACGCCGCGGCCGCGCACCGGGAGTACGGGGAGCGCGTGGGCGCCATCGTCGCCGAGAGCCTCCGGCGGCAGACGCGCGGCGAGGGGTACGCGAACCGCGTGGTCTAGTCGGGCGGGTCGCCGGCGATCCGGTCTCGGCCCGCGATCGCCACGACCCGCAGTCGCCGCGACTCCCGGTCGCCGCGACCCCCGACACTAAGAGCCAGCGCGTCCTCGGACCCAGCGTATGCGGGTCACGCTCCTCGGCACGGGCGACACGACGGGGACGCCCACGGTCGGGTGCGACTGCGACACCTGTGTCGCCGCCCGCGAGCGCGGCGTCTCCCGCTCCCGGTTCTCCGTTCACGTCGAGAACGAACGCGCGGGGAAGTCGCTGCTGGTCGACTTCAGTCCGGACTTCCGGGGGCAGTTCCTCGACAACGACGTGCCGCTGCCGGACGCGGGCGTCGTCACCCACATCCACTTCGACCACCTCGACGGGCTGGGGAACGTCTACCGCGTCTTCGACGGGCTCCCGGTCCACGCCCCTGACGAGACCGACCCCGCGACCGACGAGAGCGTCGCGGAGACGATCCGTCGGAAGTACGACTACCTGGAGGACCGCATCGGCGTCCACGCGCGGCCCCCCCTCGAACCGTTCGAGGCGTGCGGGCTCGAGCTCACCTTCGTCCCCGTCGACCACCCGCCGCTGCGCTGTTACGGGCTCGCGATCGAGGACCCCGAGACGGGGGCGAAGCTCTCGCTGTCGGGCGACACGAGCTACGACGTTCCCGACGCGTCCCGCGAGGCGCTCGCGGACCCCGACCTCCTGCTGGCGGACGCCATCGTCCCGGCGTCGCTGTGCGATCACCACCCGCTCGGCGGGCGCCACGAGGGCCCCGACGGCGTCCCCCGGACGTTCGGCACGAAGCACATGACGCGGGAGGGCGCGCTCGCGCTCGGCGAGGACCTGAACGCCGACGAGACGCGGCTCGTCCACCTCGCCCACTTCTACCCGGCCGACGAGGCGTTCGCGGAGCCGCTCGCGGTCGACGGCGAGACGCACGACCTCTGACCCCGGTCGAGAAACCGGCCCGCTTGGTGAGGGACGTTTGCCCGTTTATCGCGCGCTGCCGCGTGGTCGCGGGGCGGTGGGTGGGGCTTTCTGGGTGGTGCCGTTCCAAGACCGGGATCGGCGACCGAGACAGAAGCGGCTCCGTAGCGCTCCGCGTGTCGACCCCACCCTTTTTCGACGCGCCACCCCAAGTGCGGGTATGTCTGCTTTACGCGACGCGCTTCGGGACCTTCCGGAAGCCGTGTTCGCGGACCTGCTGGAGTCCGACGACGCGTATCTCGTGGTCCTCGACCTGCCCGGCGCGACGAGCGAGACGACCGACGTGGTCGCCGAGGGCGGCCGCCTCGTGATCGAGGCCCGCCGCGAGAAGCGGACCCCGGAGGCGTTCCGCTACGTGCGCGAGGACCGACCGCTGTTCCTGGACACGGAGCTGCCGCTTCCGCCGGACGCGGTCGGTGAGGAGGCGGACGCCGCCATGGACCGCGGGGTCGTCGAGGTGACGCTCCCCAAGCGCACGGACGGCGAGCGCCGGCAGATCCCGGTCGACGACTGACGGGTGGTCACGCTGGTCAACCTTCGCGCCTACTGGCGCTTCCTCGTCGTCGTCCGACGGTTCTCGCCGCTGATCGCCGCCTACTGGCGGGACCGCAAGCGGTTCCTGCTGTTCGGCGGGAGCCGGACCGTCGACGAGGAGACGCAGAAGGAGCGCGCCGCGGTGCTCCTGGACATCCTGTTGACGCTCGGCCCCACGTTCATCAAGCTCGGCCAGCTGCTGTCGACGCGGCCGGACATCCTCCCGCCCGCGTACATCGAGGTACTGGAGGAACTGCAGGACGACGTGCCGCCGGCACCGTTCTCGGAGGCGGAGACGGTGCTGGAGGAGGAGCTCGGTCCGGTCGCGGAGACGTTCGACGACTTCGACGACGACCCGATCAGCGGCGCCAGCCTGGGGCAGGTGTACCGCGCGACCTACGAGGGCGACGAGGTCGCGGTGAAGGTCCGCCGGCCGGGGATCGAGCCGCTCGTGGAGGCGGACCTGCGCGCGATCCGGTGGGGGCTCCCCCTCCTGAAGCGGTTCCTCGGCGGCGGCCGCGCGTTCTCGCTGGAGAACCTCGCGGACGAGTTCGCGGAGACGATCCGCGAGGAGATGGACTACCGCCGCGAGCGCCGCATGCTCGAGGAGATCGGCGAGGACTTCGCGGACGACGACCGGATCCGGATCCCGTCGTCGTACCCCGGCGCGTCGGGCCCGCGCGTGCTGACGATGGAGTACGTCCCCGGGACGAAGATCAACCGGGTCGAACAGCTCCGAGAGGACGGCCACGACCCGACCGTCCTCGCGGAGGCGCTCCAGCGCGCGTACCTGGGGATGATCGTCGAGGAGGGCGTCTTCCACGCCGACCCGCACCCCGGCAACCTCGCGGTCGACGAGTCGGGCGCGATCGTCTTCTACGACTTCGGCATGTCGGACACCGTCGACCCCTTCGTCCAGTCGAAGATCGTCGACTTCTACGTCGCCGTGGCGAGCAAGGACACCGACGCGATCCTCGACACACTGATCGAGCTGGGGACGCTCTCGCCGGAGGCCGACCGGCAGGTGATGGGCGAGGTGCTGGAGCTGGCCATCGCGGACGCCCGCGGCGAGGACATCGAGCAGTACCGCGTCAACCAGATCATCGAACAGGTGGAGTCGACCATCTACGAGTTCCCGCTGCGGCTCCCGCGGAACCTCGCGCTCGTGTTGCGCGTCGCGACGGTCGTGGAGGGGGTCTGCGTCACGCTCGACCCCGACTTCGACTTCATCGAGACCGCGACCGACTACCTGCGCGAGCAGGGCTACTACGAGGAGACGGCCCGCGAACTCGCCGAGGACGCCGGCGATCAGATCCAAGAGACGACGCGCGCGCTGTTCACCGTCCCGCCGAAGCTCGACGACACCCTCGACACCGTCAACCGCGGCGACCTCTCGGTGAACGTGACGCTGGAGGACGAGACGAAGGTCCTCGACAAGCTGGCGATGCGGATCGCCTACTCCGTCCTGCTGGCCGTGGGGGTGCTCTCGGCGACTATCCTCTACTCGTTCGCGGAGGCGTGGCGGCTCGCGCTGGTGGTGCTCGCGCTGTCGGCGCCGCTGGCGGTCGCGCTCTACCGCTCGTTCCGCAAGCGGCGGGGGATCCGCGCGAAGCCGCAGTTCACCAGACAGAGCATGCGGCAGCGCCGCGACGACTGAGGCGACTGCGGCGACTGCTCCGCCGACCGCACCGCGCCCGAACCCCGTTCGTTATGAGGCCTCCCGCCGACCCTCGCGTATGCTCATCACCGGCGCCGAGTTGGCGGACGGACGCGTGCGCGACGTGCGGGTCCGCGAGGGCGCGTTCGCCGCGGTCGAGTCGGGGCTCGAACCCGAACCCGGCGAGCGCGTCGTCGACGCCCGCGGGCGCACGATGCTCCCGGGCGCGGTCGACGTCCACGTCCACTTCCGCGAGCCCGGCGGCTCCCACAAGGAGACGTGGACCACCGGCTCGCAAGCGGCGGCCGCGGGCGGCGTCACCACCGTGGTCGACCAGCCGAACACCTCGCCGCCCACGGTCGACGGCGACGCCTTCGCCGAGAAGGCGGCGCTCGCCGACGGGAACGCGCTAGTCGATTACGGGATCAACGGCGGCGTCACCGCGGAGTGGGACCCCGACGCGCTGTTCGACGCCCCCCTCCTCGCGCTCGGTGAGGTGTTCCTCGCGGACTCGACCGGCGAGATGGGGATCGACGCCGACCTGTTCGCGGAGGCCGTCGCGGCCGCCGCGGAGCGCGACGTGCCCGTGACGGTCCACGCGGAGGACGCGACGCTGTTCGACGACGAGGCGATGGACGGCGACCTCGGCGGGATCGGCCGCGCGGCGGACGCCGACCGCTGGTCCGCCTACCGCACGGCCACCGCGGAGGCGGTCGCCGTCGAGCGCGCGATCGAGGCGGGGCTGGACGCCGGCGGCCGGATCCACGTCGCCCACACCTCCACGCCGGAGGGGATCGACGCCGTCGCCGAGGCGGCCGCGGACGGCGCCCCGGTCACCTGCGAGGTGACGCCGCACCACCTGTTCCTCTCGCGGGAGGACGCCGGCCGGCTCGGGACCTACGGCCGGATGAACCCGCCGCTCCGCGCCACGGAGCGCCGGCGGGCCGTCTTCGAGCGCCTGCGCGACGGCACCGTCGACGTGGTCGCGACCGACCACGCGCCCCACACGGTCGCGGAGAAGGAGCAGGGGCTCGCGGCGGCGCCGAGCGGCGTCCCCGGCGTCGAGACGATGCTCCCGCTCCTGCTGGCGTCCGTTCGCCAGGGCGACCTGCCGCTGGAGCGCGTCCGCGACGTGACCGCCGCGAACCCGGCCGCGATCTTCGGACTCGACCGCAAGGGCCGGATCGAGGCGGGCCGCGACGCCGACTTCGTGCTGGTGGACCTGGCCACCAGCCGCGAGATCGAGGCGGGTGCGCTCCACTCGAAGGCCGAGTGGACGCCCTTCGAGGGCTGGCGCGGCGTCTTCCCGGAGCTCACCGTCCGCCGCGGCGCGGTCGTCTACGAGCGCGACCCGGTGACCGGCTCCGAGTCGTTCGGCGCGCCGGAGGGGCGGAACGTCCGCGACACGTAAGGCCCGCGTCCGGGGCCGTCGCCGTTCGGCCCGTCGTCGTTCGGTCCGTCGCAGATCCCGCGGATCGCGTTCTGCCGGCTTCCCCACGAGGGTTCTGTCACTACTGTCGACCCTGCCGCTGGGGACAGCGCCATCCAGAAAGCCCCACTCACCGCCCCGCGACCGCACAGCAGCCTCGCGCCTCCCCGACCTCGCCCGGCCGCGGTCGCGCGACTGCGCCACCAGGCATCGCCACGGCACCGCAGCCGTCGCCGTACGAACACTTTTCGCGGATCCCGCAGAACTCCCGCCGTGAGTGCAGGCTCACCGCCTCAGCCACGAACGGTCGGAGAATGCAGGGGAAGGGATTCGAACCCTCGAACTCCTTCGAGAGCGGGTCTTAAGCCCGCCGCCTTTGGCCAGGCTCGGCCACCCCCGCGCGTTCTGAACCATCCGCGGGCGCGGGGAAACCGCTTTCGGTGCGGCGGAGACCGTCCGCCTGGCCGTCCCTCGCTCCGCCACCGATTTACGGGGCGGCCGCGAGGGGCTCTTTATGAACGCGACGGACGGCGGGTCGGTCGTCTGGCTGCTTGTCGCGCTCGGCGGCGCGCTGGTGGTCGGTGGTGGGCTGACCGGAGAGACGGCGCTGCTCGCGGCCGGCCTCGCGGCGGTGGCCGCGGGCGCCGCGCTGCTCTCGGTCGGGGACGCGGACGGCGGCGCCTGATCGGACGCCGGCGCCGACGCCCTACCAGTCGACCGAGAGCGTCCCGTCGCCGTGGGGGTCCGGCGCGATCTCCTCGTCGGTGCGGCGGTCGACGACGTGGATGATCCCCTGGTCCTTCTTCGCGGGGCACAGCTCCGCGGCGCGGACGTTCTCGGCCAGTTCGTCCTCGCCGACGTAGTAGGACTTCGGCCGCGCGAGCCCCGTGTCCAGGTCCAGCTCCCAGTTGTCCGACGCCTCGGCACAGCGCCCCGCCCCGAAGCACTTGTTCGCCTCGAAGACGATCTTGTAGGGCTTCTCCTCGACCGGCGGCCCCTCGCCGCCGAGGTCGCTCGGCTTCACCGGCTCGCGCTCCTCGCTCATGGTCGGATCGTCGTGTGCGGTCGTCTTTCGTCTGTCGGTCGCCGTCCGGGAGCGCGAGGGGCAGGCCGCCCGCGGTCGCTGCGACCGTCGAACCACGCGGCGGATCCGCAAGCCGCGACCGCACCGATAACAGCAACTTTATCACTCGCACGGGGCGAAATTCACGCAAGATTACTCTCACAGGAGGTCTATGGTGACACAACCTAACACACAACCGGAGGTGAACATCGGACTCGTCGGTCACGTCGACCACGGGAAGACGACGCTCGTACAGGCGTTGTCCGGCTCGTGGACCGACCAGCACTCGGAGGAGATGAAGCGCGGAATCTCCATCAGGCTGGGCTACGCGGACGCGACGTTCCGTCGCTGTCCCGGCGTCGACGAGCCCGAGTGTTACACCGTCGAGGAGGAGTGCGAGGACGGCTCCGAGAGCGAGGTCGTCCGCACCGTCTCGTTCGTGGACGCGCCGGGCCACGAGACGCTGATGGCGACGATGCTGTCGGGCGCGTCGATCATGGACGGCGCCGTGCTCGTCGTGAGCGCCACCGAGGACGTGCCGCAGGCGCAGACCGAGGAGCACCTGATGGCGCTCGACATCATCGGCATCGACAACATCGTCATCGCCCAGAACAAGGTCGACCTGGTCGACCGCGACCGGGCGGTCGAGAACTACGAGCAGATCCAGGAGTTCGTCGAGGGGACCGTCGCGGAGGGCGCGCCCATCGTCCCGGTGTCGGCCCAGCAGGAGGTCAACCTCGACCTGCTCATCGACGCCATCGAGACGGAGATCCCGACCCCCGACCGCGACCCGGACGCCGACTCCCGGATGTTCGTGGCGCGCTCGTTCGACATCAACCGTCCGGGCGCGACGTTCGACGAACTGGAGGGCGGCGTCGTCGGTGGCTCGCTCGTCGAGGGGACGCTGGACGTCGGCGACGACTTACAGCTCCGCCCCGGCCGCGAGGTCGAGGAGGGCGGCGAGACCCGCTGGGAGCCGCTGGAGACGAGCGTCCGCTCGCTACAGTCCGGCAACGAGCAGGTCGAGACCGCCTCGCCCGGCGGACTGCTCGGCGTCGGCACGGGGCTCGACCCCAGCCTGACGAAGGGCGACGCGCTGGCGGGGCAGGTCGCCGGCGAACCCGGCACGCTGCCGCCGACGCGCGAGGCGTTCGAGATGGACGTCGACCTGCTCGACCGCATCGTCGGCGAGGGGGAGGTCGAGGAGATCTCCACCGGCGAGCCGCTGATGCTCACCGTCGGCACCGCGACGACCGTCGGCGCCGTCACGAGCGCGCGCGGCGGCGAGTGCGAGGTGAACCTGAAGCGTCCGGTCTGTGCGGCCGAGGGCGCACAGATCGCGATCAACCGCCGCGTCGGCGCGCGGTGGCGGCTCATCGGCGTTGGGACGCTGAAGTAGGCCGTGGCGAGCGCCGACCCGGACCACGACGACACGGACGCAGACGGCGGGGCGTCGGAGCAGGACGCCGACGCGGTCGAGGCCGAGGCGGAGCCGGAGGCCGCCCCGACCGTCGCGCTCGACACCAGCGCCCTGATGGCGCCGGTGGAGGCGAACGTCCGGCCGTTCGAGGAGCTCGACCGGCTCCTCGGGGTCTACGCGGTCGTCGTGCCCGTGGCGGTGCTGGCCGAGCTGGACCGGCTCCGCGAGGGGGCCGGCGAGGAGGCGAAGGCCGCGAGCGTCGGGGCGGACCTGGCGCGGCGCGGCGAGCGGATCGAGACCGAGGCATCGTACGCGGACGACGCGCTCGTCGAACTGGCCGCGGCCGGCCGGGTCGACTACGTCGTGACGAACGACGGCCCCCTGCAGGACCGAGTGCTGGCGCGGGACGTACCAGTAATCGGTTTAAGGGGTCGGAACACACTGGCGATAACGGAACCATAGCCCACGCATGTACAAGCGAGTTCGACTCAAGGACACGGTGGAGGTGCCGCCAAAGCATTTGGCGGACGTCACCGACGACCGGGTGAAGGCACTCCTCCAGGACAAACTGGAAGGACGAATGGACGAGGACGTCGGGAGCGTCGTGAGCGTCATCGACGTACACGACGTCGGCGAGGGGGCGGTGCTGCCCAACCGCCCGGGCGTCTACTACGAGGTGGAGTTCGACGCGCTCACCTTCGACCCGGACATGCAGGAGGTCGTCGACGGGACGGTCGTCGAGACCGTCGAGTTCGGCGCCTTCGTCGGCATCGGTCCGGTCGACGGACTGCTCCACGTCTCGCAGATCACCGACGAGTACCTCACGTTCGACGGGGCGAACCAGCAGCTCGCCTCCTCGGACTCCGACAAGGTGCTCGGCGTGGACGACGCCGTCCGCGTGCGCGTCGTCACCAAGAGCATCGACGAGCGCAACCCGCGGGACTCGAAGATCGGGCTGACGGCCAAACAGCCCGGTCTCGGGAAACACGAGTGGCTGGAGTCGGAGCGCCGTCACCGCGAGCAGACGGGTGAGGAGGCCGACTGATGGCGGAGGACCGCATCGCCTGCCGGGAGTGCCACTACGTCAACGACCCCGACTCGCAGACGTGTGATCTGTGCGGCTCCTCCTCGCTGACCGAGGACTGGGCCGGCTACGTCATCATCAACCATCCCGAGGAGTCGGAGATCGCCACGGAGATGAACGTCTCCGAGCCCGGGTCGTACGCGCTGAAGGTCCGCTGACCGACCCGCGCCGATGCTCTCGCTACCGCGGGACCTCCGGGACGCGTTCAAGGAGCCGCTCGGTCCGGTGTACGCCGACGCCGAGCGGCTGATCGCGGACGCCGACGCCGCCCGCGAGGCCCACGCCGCGCCCGACGCCCCGCTGATCGCCGTGGGCGACGTGGTCACCTACCACCTCAGGAACGCCGGCCGCGAGCCGGACGTGGCGCTCGTGGACGGTAAGACCGAACGGGAAGAGGTGGCCGCCGAGATCCGCGAGGCGCTGGACGGCGCGGGCGAGCGGCGGGTCGTCGTCGAGAACCCCGCGGGCGAGCTCTCGCTGAAGCTGCTGGAGGCGCTCGGGAAGGCCCTCCTGGCGCCGGAACGGACCCTCATCGAGGTGATCGGCGAGGAGGACCTGGCGGCGCTGCCCGCCATCGTCGCGGCCCCGATCGGGTCGAGCGTGGTCTACGGTCAGCCGGGCGAGGGGATGGTCCGCGTCGAGGTGACGCCGGAGCAGGTGGACGACGCCCGGGCGCTGTTCCGCGCGCTGGACGGCGACGTCGACGGCGCGCTCGCGGCGCTGGGCGTCGCGGACGCGTGACCGGCAGGAGCCGGCGAGGTCCCGGCCCCGCGACCGCCGCGCTTGACGCGCGTCCGGCCGCGAGGGGGCCGCTTCGAAATCCTTTTACTGCTTTCGAAGGGACGTAGTGGTAACTGACTATGGACGTCGACATCATTTCCGAGGAGGAGAACCCGATGCTGCACCGTACGGACGTTCGATTCGAGATCGTTCACGAGGAGGCCACGCCCTCTCGCCTCTCCGTCCGCGACTCGCTGGCGGCCACGCTCGACAAGGGCTCGGACGAGGTCGTCGTCCACGAGCTCGACACGAAGTTCGGCATGCGCAAGACGGTCGGCTACGCGAAGGTGTACGACAGCGCCGAGTTCGCGACCGAGGTCGAGCAGGAGCACATGCTCGAACGCAACAAGATCGGCGCCGAGGACGCGGACGCGGAAGCCGAAGAGGCTTGATCGGCCAGCCGCATGATCGTTCTCGGCATCGAGGGCACCGCGTGGTGCGCGAGCGCGGCCGTCCACGACGCCGACGCTGACGAGACCGCGATTTTCTCCGACGCCTACGAACCCGAGAGCGGCGGCATTCATCCGCGCGAGGCGGCCGAGCACATGGCCGACGCGATCCCCGAGGTCGTCGACGAGGCGCTCGACTACGCCGAGGCGGAGTACGGCCCCGACAGCGTCGACGCGGTCGCCTTCTCCCGCGGTCCCGGCCTCGGCCCCTGTCTCAGGACCGTCGGGACCGCCGCGCGGGCGCTCGCGGGGACGCTCGACGTGCCGCTGGTCGGCGTCAACCACATGGTCGCGCACCTGGAGATCGGGCGCCACCAGTCGGGCTTCGAGAGCCCGGTGTGTCTGAACGCCTCGGGCGCGAACGCGCACCTGCTGGGCTTCCACGACGGGCGCTACCGCGTGCTCGGCGAGACGATGGACACCGGCGTCGGCAACGCCATCGACAAGTTCACGCGCCACGCCGGCTGGAGCCATCCCGGCGGGCCGAAGGTCGAGGCCGCGGCCGCGGAGGCCGACCCCGACGACCTGCTCGACCTCCCGTACGTCGTCAAGGGAATGGACTTCTCCTTCTCGGGGATCATGTCCGCGGCGAAGGCCGCCTACGACGACGGCGAGGCCGTGGAGGCAGTCTGCTTCTCGCTCCAGGAGCACGTCTTCGCGATGCTGACGGAGGTCGCCGAGCGCGCGCTCTCGCTGACGGGCGCCGACGAGCTGGTGCTCGGCGGCGGCGTCGGGCAGAACGACCGCCTGCGGGAGATGCTGGCGACGATGTGCCGCGAGCGCGGCGCCGACTTCCACGCGCCCGAGCCGCGGTTCCTGCGCGACAACGCCGGCATGATCGCGGTGCTGGGCGCGAAGATGGCCGCGGCCGGCGACACGCTCGCGGTCCCCGACTCCGCGGTCGATCCCGACTTCCGGCCCGACGAGGTGCCGGTGACGTGGCGAAGCGACGAGGCGGTCGCGCGGACGCCGACGACCGCCGCGAAGCCGGGGACGGGTACGGCCCCGACCTCGGACGTATCGCCCGGCGCAGCCGGCTGGACCGACTCCGCGAGCGACGCGTCCGCGAGCGGCGCCCCCGCCAATCGCGGTGCGGAGGCGGTCGTCGAACTCGTCGAGACGGACCGCGTGGTGAAGCGGCGCGTCGCGAAGGCGTACCGGCACCCGGAGCTGGACGCGACGCTCAGACGCGAGCGCACGACCGCGGAGGCGCGGCTCACCAGCGAGGCGCGCCGCGTCGGCGTCCCGACCCCGCTGGTCCACGACGTGGACCTCCCGAACGCGACGCTGACGCTCCAGCACGTCGGCGACGCGGACCTGGCGGCTGGGCTCTCGCCGGAACGCGCCCGCGAGGTCGGCGAGCACCTCGCGCGGCTCCACCAGGCGGGGCTGGTCCACGGCGACCCGACGACCCGGAACGTCCGCGTGGACGACGAGCGCGCGTACCTGATCGACTTCGGCCTCGGCTACCACTCGGGTCACGTCGAGGACCACGCCATGGACCTCCACGTCTTCGAGGGCTCCGTCTACGGGACCGCGACCGCGCCCGAGGCGCTGGTCGACGCGGTCGAGGAGGGGTACGCCAGCGTCGGCGACGCGGCCGTGCTGGAGCGACTGCGGACGGTCGAGGGCCGCGGCCGATATCGGTGAGCGGCTCGGGGTGACTCGACCGGTTCTGGCTACTATGGATCTGCTGCAGATCCTGCTGCTTGGGTCAGCAACATCCAGAAAGCTCCAGCCGGCTCTCCCTACGACGCGTTTTCTGTGTCTGCTACTGATCCTGCTGATCGGGACAGCACCACCTCGAAAGCCCCAGCCGGCTCGACCGGCCGCGGCACGCTCTGCGCTCCTCGCTCCCCGCACCGCTCGCTGCGGTGCTTGAGGCGCCGGGGCCGGATCGAGTCGGCTGCCCCTTTCAGTCCCACCCACCGCAACCGCACAGCACCGCGACCGCACCGCAGCCTCACGCCTCCCCAGCCTCGGTGGCGGCGCGGCCGCGAACCGCACCGCAATGCGGCCGCGCCGCC
>NZ_JBNLIA010000012.1:0-192446 GCF_050122995.1 Haloparvum alkalitolerans | reverse complement strand
CGAGCCGGCTGGGGCTTTCTAGACGTTGCTGTCTAGAGCAGCAGGCTCAACAGCAGTTATGGAAGCATAATCTGACAGAAAAACAGCACAACTACCGTACTCTACTCAGTATCGCTATCAGTTAGGGTTCCGAGACCAACTCAAGAGCCGACGGGAGACCAGACCCAATCGTTCCATATCGCGCTAAGAGGTTTATGCCGTGCGAGCCGTACACGGATCCGAGCGTTCGAGACGCGTACCGGCCGACTTTTTGCCGGCCGCGGCGGAGCGTCGGCCATGACCGATTTCGATCCCGAGAAATTCGAGGACAAGTACGTCCACTACTTCCAGGAACTCCAGCGGGCGTACAAGAACGCCTTCAACCAGATGAACGAGCGGTACGACTCCGAACTGATCCACGGCATCGACCAGATGGTGCTCAACGAGTCGGAACCGTTCTACGAGGACGGGGAGTTCCGGGTCGAACTCCCCGAGAACCCGCGGGAGCGGCTCACCGGCGTGCTGGTCGACGACGAGAAGTTCGAGGAGACGCTCGAGGTGTACGTCGAGACCATCGAGGAGGAGCTCCACCGGGTTCTGGGCGTCGAGAAGCCCTGACGTGGCGGGTTCTCGTCCGCGCGGCGCACACCTGAACCAAAGGCATAAGCCGCCACACTGCCAAGCACGCGTATGAGCACGGAACCCGCGAACGCGGAGGACGACCTGCGCGACCGCATCACGAACTTCCTGCGGCGCAACTTCCCCCAGATCCAGATGCACGGCGGCGACGCGGCCATCAGCCACCTCGACCGCGAGGCGGGCGAGGTCCACATCCAGCTCGGCGGCGCCTGTTCCGGCTGCGGCATCTCGCCGATGACGATCCAGGCGATCAAGTCCCGGATGGTCAAGGAGATCCCGGAGATCGACACGGTCCACGCCGACACGGGCATGAGCGCCGGCGCGGACGGCGACCTCGGCGGCACCAGCAGCGGTGACAGCGGCATGAGTCCCTCGTTCCCCGGCGAGTCCGACGGCGAGGACGACGAAGGCCCGCAGGCCCCGTTCTGAGGCCGTCTTCTTCCCGTTTTTCTCACCTCCGGAGCGGCCGCGCTGTTCGAGCCGTTCCCGACAGCACGACCGAGGCACTCGGAGGCACACGACTGAGTGCCATCCGTGCGTGCGACAGTCCCGCCTCCGGAAACGGCGTAGATCGCCGTCTCGAACGGTTGTAACGCGGATTTCGTCCGGGGCGTCGTGTTCGACCGTGGCCGATGCCGACGCCCCGATAAATCAGATAGCGCGATACAGAAATGCGCCATCGAGTCACGTCCGAGGGCGAGGTGCGGCGGACGGGGAACGCTTTTTGCTCGCGGCGCGTCACTCGACTCCATGAACTATCGGGAGGTCGAGTCGAGCGCGGAGTACGTCGCTCGACTGGAGACGGGCGCCGACTGGCGCGAGGAGATCGAGTCGCTGGCCCGCGCGGAGGACGTCGAGGCGGGCTGGTTCACGGCGATGGGCGCGGTGCAGGACGCGGACGTCTGGTTCTACGACCAGAAGGAGACGGAGTACCAGTCGGTGACGTTCGACGAGCCGCTGGAGGTAGCCGCCTGCGTCGGGAACGTCTCGCTGCTGGAGGGGGAGACGTTCGCGCACACGCACGCCGTGCTCTCGCGGCCGAGCGGGCAGGCGCTCGCGGGCCACCTCGACTCCGCGACCGTGTGGGCGGGCGAGGTGTACCTGCGCGCGTTCGAGGAGCCGCTGGAGCGGGCGCACGACGAGGCGACCGACCTGGACCTCTGGCTGTGATGCCCGCGGGCGCGTGGCGGGGGGTGCGGTGACGTGCGGCCCGACGACGAGCGCTACTTCGCGCGGATCGAGGACCGGCTGGACGAGGCGTTCGAGGTGGCCGAGGCCGCGAAGGCGCAGGGGAAGGACCCGGAGGCCGAAATCGAGATCCCGGTCGCCCGGGACATGGCGGACCGCGTCGAGAACATCCTCGGCATCGACGGCGTCGCGGAGCGCGTCCGCGAGCTGGAGGGGCAGATGTCCCGCGAGGAGGCGGCCCTGGAGCTGGTGACGGACTTCGTCGAGGGGACCGTCGGCGACTACGACTCTCGCGCGGGCAAGGTCGAGGGCGCGGTCCGGACCGCGGTCGCGCTGCTGACCGAAGGGGTCGTCGCGGCACCCATCGAGGGGATCGACCGCGTCGAGCTGCTGGAGAACGACGACGGCACGGAGTTCATCAACGTCTACTACGCCGGCCCGATCCGCTCGGCGGGCGGGACCGCACAGGCGCTGTCCGTGCTCGTCGGCGACTACGCCCGCGCGCTGCTGGGTATCGACGAGTACAAGGCTCGGTCCGAGGAGGTCGAGCGCTACGCCGAGGAGGTCGCGCTGTACGACAAGGAGACCGGCCTGCAGTACACGCCGAAGGACAAGGAGACGAAGTTCATCGCCGAGCACATGCCGATCATGCTGGACGGCGAAGCGACCGGCGACGAGGAGGTGTCCGGCTTCCGCGACCTCGAACGCGTCGACACCAACTCCGCCCGCGGCGGGATGTGTCTGGTTCTGGCCGAGGGGATCGCGCTGAAGGCCCCGAAGATCCAGCGTTACACCCGCGAGCTCGACGAGATCGACTGGCCGTGGCTGCAGGACCTCATCGACGGCACCATCGGGAAGGACGGCGGCGACGAGACCGAAAGCGACGGGGCGGAGGCCGAGGGAGAGGCCGAGGACTCGGAAGGGTCTGCGGCCGCCGACGCGGACGGCGCGGGCGAGACCGTCGCTGACGAGGCCGGGTCCGAAGACGAACCGGAAGGGAACGAACCCGCCGGCCCGGAGCGCGTCGAGCCCGCCACGAAGTACCTGCGCGACCTGATCGCGGGACGGCCGGTGTTCTCGCACCCTTCGGAGTCGGGCGGGTTCCGGCTCCGATACGGCCGCGCGCGCAACCACGGGTTCGCGACCGCGGGCGTCCACCCCGCGACGATGCACCTCGTGGACGACTTCCTCGCGACCGGGACGCAGATCAAGACCGAGCGCCCGGGGAAGGCCGCGGGCGTCGTCCCGGTCGACTCCATCGAGGGCCCGACCGTGAAACTCGCCAACGGCGAGGTGCGCCACATCGACGACCCCGAGGAGGCGCTGGCGGTCAGGAACGGCGTCGAGAAGATCCTCGACCTCGGCGAGTACCTCGTCAACTACGGCGAGTTCGTCGAGAACAACCACCCGCTCGCGCCCGCCTCCTACGTCTTCGAGTGGTGGGTACAGGATTTCGAGGCGGCGGGCGCGGACGTGCAGGCGCTCCGTGACGACCCCCGCGTGGACCTGGAGCACCCCTCCGTCGAGGAGGCGTTCGAGTGGGCGCGCGAGTACGACTGCCCGCTCCACCCCGACTACACCTACCTCTGGCACGACGTGAGCGTCGCGTCGTTCCTGACGCTCGCGGAGGCGGTCGCGGACGGCGACGTGGTCGAGGGCGTCCTCGCCATCGAGCACACGGACACCACGCGCGCGGCGCTTGAGCGCCTGCTCGTCACGCACACCGAGACGCCGGACTCCCTGCGGATCCCCGAGTGGCGCCCGCTCGCGCACTCGCTCGGGCTCGGCGACGGGCTCCGGAAGGAGTGGGACGAGTCGGACCTCTCCGAGGCCGCCCTGAACTGGGCCGACGGCGAGAACGCGACGAAGGCCGTCAACGAGGTCGCGCCCTTCGAGATCCGGGAGCGCGCGCCGACCCGGATCGGGAACCGGATGGGTCGCCCGGAGAAGTCCGAGAGCCGCGACCTCTCCCCCGCGGTTCACACCCTGTTCCCCATCGGCGAGGCCGGCGGGACGCAGCGCGACGTAGCCGAGGCGTCCCGACAGATGGACGACCAGGGTCGCCGCGGCGTGTTGAACGTCGAGGTCGCGGATCGGGTCTGTCCCGACTGCGAGAGCCACACTTACCGCAACGCCTGTCCGGACTGCGGGACCCACACCGAACCGCACTACGAGTGCGGCCAGTGCGGCACCGAGTGCGAGCCCGACGAGGCCGGCCGTGTCGTCTGCCCGCGCTGCGAGTGGGAGGTCACGGCTGCGGACCGCCGCGAGATCGACGTGCACGCCGCCTATCGCGACGCGCTAGAGTCGGTCGGCGAGCGCGAGTCCGCCTTCGAGATCCTGAAGGGGGTGAAGGGGCTCACCTCGACGAACAAGACCCCCGAGGCCATCGAGAAGGGCGTCCTCCGCGCGAAGAACGGCGTCACGTCGTTCAAGGACGGCACCGTCCGCTACGACATGACGGACCTCCCGGTCACGTCCGTCCGCCCCGCGGAGCTCGACGTGACCGCGGACCACTTCCGAGAGCTGGGGTACGAGACGGACATCGACGGCGAACCCCTGCGCCACGACGACCAGCTGGTCGAGCTGAAGGTGCAGGACATCGTCCTCTCGGACGGCGCGGCCGAGCACATGCTCAAGACCGCGGACTTCGTCGACGACCTGCTGGAGCAGTTCTACGACCTGCCGGCCTTCTACAACGTCAACGAGCGCGACGAGCTCGTCGGCGAACTCGTCTTCGGGATGGCCCCCCACACCAGCGCCGCGACCGTCGGCCGCGTCGTGGGGTTCACCTCGGCGGCGGTGGGTTATGCTCACCCGTACTTCCACGCGGCGAAGCGCCGGAACTGCTTCCACCCCGAGACGAAGGTGTGGTACGAGGACAAGTCCGGAACGTCACACCACGCGGAGATCGCCGACTTCGTCGAGCGCTATCTCGAGCGTTCCGAGGTCGAAGAGGACGACTTCGGAACTGTCGTCGGGAGGCTCGACGGCGTCGAGTCCGAGGTTCGTGTCCCGTCGATGAGCGCTAACGGAGAACAGGAGATGCAGCGGGTCGAGGCCGTGAGTAAGCATCCCGCACCTGACCACCTGATCCGTATTCGCACGCGATCGGGCCGTGAACTGAAACTCACACCGGACCACGAGGTCCACGTGTACGAGGGCGAAGCCGACGAACTCGTCGGGAAGGAGGCGCGAGAACTCGACGCGACCGACCGGCTCGTCACGCCCAGCTCGGTCGACCGGGACGGACGGACGGAGTCTACAAAGCGGTTCGATCTGCTCGAAGAGTTCATCGAGACCGAGGAGATCGCGAACGACCGCCTCATGGTGAAGGGGATGGAGAAGGACTGTCTCTACGACCTGTTTGAGGGAACGTTCGCGGACGACTGGGAGGGACAGTTCTACCCGCTGCAGAGCATGACGGAGGTCTTCGGGACGAACAAGAAGACGCTGAGCAACTACCTCTACCGCGGCAGCTTCCCGGTGTCGTACCTCGAACAATGCTTCTCGTCCGTGGACGACCTGCTGGCGTTCGTGCCAGAGGACGTGACGCTCGGAGTGAAGCGCGACCGGACCGAGATCGATCGGTTCGTCGAACTCGACGAGCGAGTCGCGACGCTCCTCGGATACTACGCGGCGGAGGGCTTTGCCCGGGAACAGGAGACCCCGGAGGGAACGATCCATCAGACGACGATCTGCGGGACCGAAGAGGAGGCACGCCAGTTCTTCCTGCGGACCCTTCGTGACGAGTTCGGGGTCGAACCGTACGAGGAGAACCACGCGAAGGTGACGGTTTCTGGGCGTCTTCTCCGGATATTCTTCGACACGGTTCTGAACGCGGGGAACGACGCGCACACGAAACGCGTTCCGGCACCGATATTCGACGCGTCCGAAGAGGTGATCGCGGCGTATCTCGGTGGGTACGTCAGCGGCGACGGAAACGTCGATGCCGACTCGCTTCTCGTTCAGGCGACGACTGTCAGCGCCGAACTCAAGGAGGACGTGCTCGCACTCCTCTCCGCCCTCGGAATAAAGGCGACCGTCGAGCGGCCGACGCGCGTGCCGCTACACGTGAAATTCCCCGAGTTCTACGAGGAGGACTACGATTCTCTGACGGCACAGAGCTACGTCATCGGGATCTCCTCGGAGGACGCCGTTTGGTTCTCCGAACTCGTGAACGTTCACATGACCCGGAAGCAGGATCGTCTGCAGAGGCGCACTACGGAGATCGAACCACGGAGTCGTCGCGTGTTCGACGGCGGGTCTGGAGAGTACCTGCTTGAGGAGATCGACGACATCCGAACCGTCGAAAGCGACGCCGACCACGTCTATTGTCTCACGGTCGCGGAGACGCACTCGCTTGTCGCAAACGACATGTCAGTTAAGCAATGCGACGGCGACGAGGACTGCGTCATGCTCCTGATGGACGGTCTGCTGAACTTCTCGAAGGAGTTCCTCCCCGACAAACGCGGCGGCCGGATGGACGCGCCGCTGGTGATGTCCTCGCGGATCGACCCCGCGGAGATCGACGACGAGGCGCACAACATGGACATCGTCCGGCAGTACCCCCGCGAGTTCTACGAGGCGACCGTCGAGATGGCCGACCCCGAGAGCGTCGAGGACCTGATCAAGCTCGGCGAGGACACCCTCGGCACCGACGACGAGTACCGCGGCTTCGAGCACAGCCACGACACGACGGACATCGCGATGGGGCCGGACCTCTCGGCGTACAAGACCCTCGGCTCGATGATGGACAAGATGGACGCCCAGCTGGAGCTGTCCCGGAAGCTCCGCGCGGTCGACGAGACCGACGTGGCCGAGCGCGTCATCGAGTACCACTTCCTCCCGGACCTGATCGGGAACCTCCGGGCCTTCTCGCGACAGGAGACGCGGTGTCTGGACTGCGGCGAGAAGTACCGCCGGATGCCCCTGTCGGGCGACTGCCGCGAGTGCGGCGGCCGCGTCAACCTCACCGTCCACGAGGGCTCCGTCAACAAGTACATGGACACCGCCATCGAGGTCGCCGAACGGTACGGCTGCCGCGACTACACGAAACAGCGGCTCTACGTGCTGGAGAAATCGCTGGAGTCCGTCTTCGAGGACGACACCAACAAGCAGAGCGGGATTGCTGACTTCATGTAAACCGACCTTTTTCTGCGTCGGGTCGCGCCGGCGCAGGCGCCGCGCTCACCCGTCCTTGAAAAATGTCGATCAAAAAGGGCCGCGGTCGGCGCTCCGGGCGCTTCGCGCCCTCGCGCCGCCGCGGTACCACGACCTCAAGGCGACCGCATCAGCACCGCACCGCGACCGCATCAGCACCGCACCGCGACCGCATCAGCACCGCACCGCGACCGCATCAGCACCGCACCGCGACCGCATCAGCACCGCACCGCGACCGCATCAGCACCGCATTCCGAGGTTCAAAAATCGGTTCGCGGCCGTGTCCCGTGCCGAAACCGCTTACCTCCGGGCGACCGCATCGGGGGACATGACCGAGTCCGAGGCTGGCCTGGACGAGTTCCGGCTGGAGCGCATGACCTGGCGCGACGTGGAGGCGGCGACCGCGGAGACGTCGACGCTCCTGTTGCCGGTCGGCGCGACCGAACAGCACGGCCACCACATGCCGCTCGGCGTGGACACGCTGATGCCCGAGGCCATCGGAGAACGCGTCGCCGAGGAGGTGCCCGCGCTGCTCGCGCCCGCCGTCCCCTACGGCGTCAGCGAGCACCACACCTTCAAGCCGGGAACGTTCACCGTCGAGAGCGAGACGTTCCGGCGCTACGTCCGCGACGTGGCCGGCTCCGCGGCCGAGTGGGGGATCGACAACGTCCTCCTGTTGAACGGCCACTACCTCGCACAGGACCCCGAACTCGAGGTCGTCGTGCGGGACCTCCGGACGGAGTTCGACCTCGCGGCGTTCCACGTCCCCCTGATCGACGTCTTCTCCGACGCGGCGGCGCGCGTCCGCGACAGCAGCGTCACGTTCCACGCCTCCGAGTTCGAGACGAGCCTGATGCTGGAGCTGTTCCCCGACCTCGTCCGCATGGACGAGGCCGAGGCGGTCGACCCGCCGGCGGAGAGCCTCCCGCTCACCGACTACGACGCGCTCGGCGACAACCGCGTGGGGTGGGCGCTCACCGCGACCGACATGGCGGCGCTGACCGACACCGGGAACCTGGGCGACCCCACGAGCGCCACGGCCGCGAAGGGACGGGAACTGGCCGACGAGGCGGTCGAGAACCTCGTCACGCTCGTCGCGGCGCTGGAGCGTGGCGATCGGAACGGGGTCGCGACGACGGACGCGGCGGACCGTGATGGCGTCGCGGACGACCGTGGCGACGGAGCGACCCGCGGCCGTGACGCCGGCGCGGACGACGATCGGGATGGGACTTAGAGCCGCTCGGGGAGCCAGCCGCCGTCGATTTCCACGTTCTCGCCCGAGAGGTACGCCGACCCCTCGTCGAGGAAGAACAGCACCGCCTGCCGCACGTCCTCGAAGGTGGCCCACCGCCCGCGAGGCGCCTCGTCGGGGAACTCGTCGCTCGACTCCACCACGTACGGCGAGACCGCGTTGACCGTGACGCCGTCGTCGGTCGTGTCCCGCGCGACCGCCCGCGTGAACATCAGGACGCCCGTCTTGGCGATGAAGTACGGGAGGTTCTTCGGGTTCGCGAGCGCGCGGTCGCTGCCGGCGTAGCCGACGTTCACCACGCGTCCCCACTCAGCCTCGCGCATCGCGGGGAGCGCGCGGCGCGTGCAGAGGTAGGTCCCCTTGAGGTTCGTCTCCAGCACGCGGTCCCACGTCGCGACGCTCATCGCCTCCCAGTGCTCGGGCGCGAAGTCGCCGACGTTGTTCACCAACACGTCGACCGCGCCGAGTTCCTCCGCGACCGCGTCGAAGGCGGCGTCGACGCTCGACGGGTCGGTCACGTCCGCCCCGACCGCGGTTGCGGCCGGCGCGCCGCGCTCGCGCGCCTCCTCCGCGGTCGCGACCGCGGCCGCCTCGCTGGTGTTGTAGTGGACCGCGACGGCCGCGCCCGCCTCGGCGCACGCGAGCGCGATCGATCGTCCAAGCCCCCGCGCACTCCCGGTGACGAGCGCAACCCGCCCGGACAGATCCGGCTCGATCATACCCGACGATCCGTCCGCACCGGCAAAGCCTCGTCGTGTGAGGTGGTAACTCGGGTCTGAAAATTAATTCAAAATCGAGTAAACGGACGGTGGTTTTAAGTTATCGGGGAGGCAAGGGGCTGGCATGAGCATCGACACGATGTTGCTGGCGGTCGGCGCGGACGACCGCGAACGCGTGGAGCGACTCGGCGAGGAGACGACGGACGTGGCCGGCCCCTGCGACGCGGAGGTCGTTCTCGCGCACGTGTTCACCAGGGAGGAGTTCGAGGACACCTGCGAGAAGCTGAGTATCGACCCCGACAGCGAGGAGGCGACGCCCGACGGCGTGGCCAAGCGCCACGCGACGATCCGCGACCTGACGACGATCATGGACGAGGCGGGCGTCGACTACGCGATCCGGGGCGCGGTCGGCCACCGCGGCGAGGAGATCGTCGACGTCGCGAAGGACACCGACGCCGACCGCGTGGTCGTCGGCGGGCGCCAGCGTTCCCCCACCGGGAAGGCCGTCTTCGGGAGCGTCGCCCAGGAGGTCATGCTCTCCTCGCCGTGCCCGGTGACGTTCGTCCGCGAGGGGACGAAGTAGCGCCCGGAAGCGTCTCAATTAAGTGCCGCCGGAGCCCCCCTACGCGTAGATGCACTACGTGGGCGTCGACCTCGGCGCGACCAACGTCCGTGCGGTCGTCGGCGACGGCGACGCGGCGATCCTCGGCTCCGCGAAGCGCCCGACCCCGCGCGGGCCGACCGGCATCGCGGTGACCGAGGCCGTCCTCGGCGTCGTCCGCGAGGCCTGCGCGGAGGCGGGCGTCGACCCGACGACCGTCGCCGCGGCCGGGATCGGCTCCATCGGCCCGCTGGACCTGGCCGCCGGCGTCGTGGAGAACCCGGCGAACCTCCCCGACGCGATCGACCGGATCCCCCTGACCGGCCCCCTCTCGGAGCTGCTCGACACCGACGAGGTGCACCTGCACAACGACACCAACGCGGGCGTCATCGGCGAGCGGTTCCACGCCGACCGCAACCCCGACGACATGGTGTACCTCACCATCTCCTCGGGCGTCGGCGCGGGCGTCTCCGTCGACGGGAACGTGCTCGCCGGCTGGGACGGCAACGCCGGCGAGGTCGGCCACATGACGCTCGACCCCCACGGCTTCATGCGGTGCGGCTGCGGCTCCGACGGCCACTGGGAGGCCTACTGCTCGGGCAACAACATCCCCCGATACGCCCGCGAGCTACACGCCGAGGACCCCGTCGAGACGAGCCTACCGGTCGACGACCCCGACTTCTCCGCGAAGGACGTCTTCGACGCCGCCGGCGACGACGACTTCGCCGACCACGTGGTCGCACAGGTCGCCCACTGGAACGCGATGGGGCTGGCCAACGTCATCCACGCGTACGCGCCCCTGGTCGTCTCGGTCGGCGGCGCCGTCGCGCTGAACAACCCGGAACTGGTGCTCGACCCGGTCCGCGAGCAGCTCTCGGAGATGGTGTTCATCAACCTCCCCGAGATCAAACTCACCGACCTCGGCGACGAGGTGGTGGTGAAGGGCGCCCTCGCCAGCGCGCTCACCGGCGGGACGGGCGACCGCTCCCGGTTATAGAGCCAGCCCTGATTCTCGACGCCTGACCCGCCGGACGCGACACCGAGTCGCACAGACCACCCGACCCGACTGCACTCACGGCGGGAGTTCCGCCGCATCCGCGAAAAACGTTCGGCCCGCCGGAAGTGGTGCTGTACGTGCAGTGCGGTCGGCGCGCGCGAGAAACGCGCGCGAGGTCGCCGGCGTCGCCGTGAGCGCGGTGCGGAGCGAACGGCGGCTCGAAAACCTGCGGTTTTCGGTGCGCTACCGCACGCCGGCTGCTCGAAAATCTCCGATTTTCGGTGGAGCCCGCAGTCGCGGTCGCGCAGCGGCGCAGTCGCGCGACCGCGACTGCGGCGAGGCTGGGGAGTGTGAGGCTGCGGTGCGGTCGCGGTGGGTGGGACTGAAAGGGGCAGTCGGCTCGATCCGGTCCCGGCTCCGCAAGCGACGCGAGAGCGAAGCACTCGCTAGTCTGAGACTTCGTCTCAGGCACCGCAGCGAGCGGTGTCTCCAGCGCGCTACTGCACGCCGGAGAGCGGCGAGACGCGGGTTGTCTCGCCAGGCGCGGAGCGAGGAGCGCAGCGTGTGTCGCGTTCCCGCGAGGAACGAGCGGGAGCCCGTGAGTCGCAGCCCGGCAGCCCGCCACTGCAGGCAGCCCGGACCGTCTCACGACGGCCGGTCGAGCCGGCTGGGGCTTTCCGGGTGGTGCTGTTCCGAGCAGCAGAGTCTGCAGCAGATCAGTATTAGGTCGAGCCGGCTCCGACTTTCAGAACACTCTCCTTCCGATAAGCAGGATCCACGACCGCATTCACGGACACCGCGTATCCAGCGCCCTTTTCCCCGCGCCACCACTTGCTCCGCTCATGACGCTGGTCAGTGACGCCCACGCGGACCACGGCGCGACGTTCCGCGACCGCGGCGGGCGCGAGGTGGTCGACCACTACGGGCGGCCGGAGAGCGCGGCCCGCGCGGTGCGCAACGTCGTCGGCACCATCGAGATGGGGTACGGGGTCCTCGCCGTGAGGGGCGAGGACCGCGTCGAGTTCGTCGACAACGCGGTCACCAACCGGGTGCCCGCGGAGGACGGAGCGGGCTGTTACGCGCTCCTGCTGGACCCGCAGGGCGGCATCGAGACGGACATGTACGTCTACAACGCCGGCGAGCGGCTCCTGGTGTTCACGCCGCCGGAGCGCGCCGAGCCCCTCCTCGAGGACTGGTCCTCGAAGGTGTTCATCCAGGACGTGGACCTGCGGGACGCCTCCGCGGAGTTCGGCGTCTTCGGCGTCCACGGTCCCATGGCGACCGAGAAGGTCGCCTCCGTGCTGAACCACGCGGGCGCGCCCGAACCCGCGCTGACGTTCGAGCGCGGGACGATGGTGGACGCGGGCGTCACGGTGATCGCGACCGACAACCCCCTCGGCGAGGACGGCTACGAGGTCGTCTGCGCGGCCGAGGACGCCGGCGACGTGTTCGACACGCTGGTCAACCGGGGGCTCAACGCCGCGCCGTTCGGCTACCGGACGTGGGACGTGCTCGCGACGGAGGCGGGCACCCCCCTCTTCGAGTACGAACTCGAGGGGACGGTCCCGAACGTCCTCGGCCTGCGGAACGGGCTCGACTTCGAGAAGGGGTGTTACGTCGGCCAGGAGGTCGTCTCGCGCGTCGAGAACCAGGGCCGCCCGAGCCGCCGCCTCGTGGGACTCCGGCTGGGTGGCGAGCCGGACGCGGACGCGGACGCCGACTCCCCGGACGACGCCCTCCCGGACGCCGGCGCGGCCGTGTTCGCGGGCGACGCCGCGGTCGGCGAGGTGACCCGCGCCGTCGCGAGCCCCACGCTCGACGAGCCGATCGCGCTCGCGCTGGTCGAGTACGATCTCGACGCGACCGACCTCGCGGTGCGCGTCGCTGGTGATGAAGTGTCAGCAGAACTATCGGATCTCCCGTTCGTCGACGGGAGCGTTCGGTCCGCCCGTCTGCCACGTTACGAGGACTGAGGAGTAAATATTATCCGAATAATTTCATTCTGGCTATGACACACATTGAATAGGTCCTATCCCCTCCTGGTTTAATATGTCAGAGGTAGGTAGGCTGGCGACGGGTATTCCCGGCCTGGATTCGGTACTTCGGGGTGGGTTCCTCTCCGGCCGATCGTACATGCTCCGGGGCGGCCCGGGGACCGGCAAGACCATTCTCGGCTACCACTTCCTGACGGCGGGGCGCGACCGCGGGGAGTCGACGCTGTTCGTCAACTTCGAGGAGTCGACCGAGCGCGTCCGCGAGAACGCGGCGTCGCTGGGGTTCGACCTCGACGGGATCGAGTTCCTCGACCTCTCGCCGGGCGCGGACGTGTTCGCCGAGGACCGCACCTACGGCGTGTTCGCGGCCGACGAGGTGGAGTCCGAGGAGGTGACGGCGGCCATCGTCGACGCCGTCGACCGCGTCGATCCCGACCGCGTGTTCGTCGACCCGCTGACGCAGCTCAGACACCTCGTGCGCGACGACTACCAGTTCCGCCGGGAGGCGGCGTCGTTCATGCGCTACCTCACTGAGGGGGGCGCGACGGTCCTCTTCTCGACCCAGCCCGGGACCACCGGGAGCGTCGAGGACTTGGAGTTCCTCTGTGACGGCAGCGTTCACCTGAGCCACGCCGAGAAGGGCCGCACCGTCGAGGTGACCAAGTTCCGCGGCTCCGGCTTTCAGTCCGGCCAACACACCGTCCGGATCGACGAGGGCGGGATGTCCGTGTTCCCGAAGCTGGTGCCGACCGACCACGGGCGCTCGCTCACCGACGAACGCATCTCGTCCGGCGTCGAGCGCCTCGACGCCATGCTGTCGGGCGGGATCCAGCGCGGCAGCGTCTCGGTCATCTCCGGGCCGAGCGGCGTGGGGAAGTCGACCACCGCGACGCACTTCCTGAAGGAGGCCGCCGCCCGCGGCGAGCGCTCCGTCGCGTACCTCTTCGAGGAGGACGCCGCGACGTTCACCCACCGGTCGGAGAGCGTCGGGATCCCGGTCGGGGAGATGACCGGTGAGGGATCGCTCGCGCTGGAGGAGGTCGAACCGCTCTCCGTCTCGCCGGACGAGTTCGCCCACGCGGTCCGCGAGGAGGTCGAGGAGCGCGACGCCCGCGTGGTGCTGATCGACGGCCTCTCCGGCTACCGCCTCTCGATCCGCGGCGAGTCGGACGAACTGCTCCGGGAGATCCACGCGCTGTGCCGGTACCTGCGGAACATGGGTGTGACGGCGATCCTCGTGGACGACGTGGGAACGATCACGGGGGACTTCGAACCGACGAGCGACCGGATCAGCTACCTCGCGGACAATATGCTGTTCCTCCGCTATCTGGAGATGCAGGGCGAACTCCGGAAGGCGGCGGGCGTCCTGAAGATGCGCGCCAGCGACTTCGAGCGCACGCTCCGGGAGTTCGAGATCACCGACGAGGGGATCGTTCTCGGCGAGCCGCTCCGGAACCTGCGTGGCATCCTCACCGGGACGCCGGAGTTCACCGGCGAGTGAGCGTGAACACCGCACGATGAGTGACCCCACACCGGGAGCGAGGGCAGCAGACCGCATCGACTCGCCGCCGACCGACGGCGACGACCCGGAGCGGCCGCGCGTCGTCTGCTGTCTCCGTCCCGGCGAGGACCGCCGACTGCTCGTGGAGTGGCTCGACGAGCACGGCTACGAGCCGGTGATCGCCGAGCCGGCCGACCTCGAGGGGCTGGATTTCGAGTGCTGCCTCGCCGACCCGGGAACGCTCCGGGCGGTCGCGGACGGACTCCGTCGGATCCGGGAGCGGGAAGCGACGCTCGTGCCGTGTCTGCTCGTGGCGGAGGGCGATCCGGGGGCGGTGCTGGCGCGGCTCCCCGAGGACCTCGCGACCGTGGTCACCGACGTGCTGTCGACCCCGCTCCGAAGCGCGGTCCTGGAGCGGCGCCTGAACACCGTCACGCGCGCCCGGTCGCTCTCGCGCGAGGTCGCCGAGAGCCGGGAGCGCTACCGGCGGCTGATCGAGCAGGCGCCGGCGGCCGCCTTCCTGGTCGCCGACGCGACGATCACCTACGCCAACGCGGCGGCGGGACGGCTGCTCGGAACAGACCCCGAGGACCTCGCCGGCCGGGAGTTCGTCTCCATCATCGATCCGGACTGCCGCGACCCCGTTCGACGGCTGATCGCGGACCCGGACGCTGCGGGGGAGGCGGAGTTCGTCGACGCGCGGATCCGCCGCAACGACCGCCCGGTCCCGGTCGAGATCGCCACCACCGCGGTCGACGGGGACACGGTACAGGTGATCGTTCACGACGTGTCGCGCCGGCAGGCCCGGGAGGATCAGCTCCGGCTCTACCGGCGCGCCATGGACGACGCGACCATCGGGATCACGATCTCAAACCCGTCGCTTCCGGACAATCCGCTGATCTACGTCAACGACGAGTTCGAGCGGCTCACCGGACGCTCGCGCGAGGAGATGCTCGGCCGAAACCCGCGGATCCTCCAGACGGAGGACACGGACCCGGAGACGGTCGCCCGCCTGCGCGAGGCGATCGCGGCCGGCGAGCCCGTCAGCGTCGAGATACTCAACCGGCGCGCGGACGGCAGCGAGTGGTACAACGCGCTGGACGTGACGCCGATCCACGGCCCGGACGGCGAAGTGGAGTACTTCCTCGGGTTCCAGCGCGACGTGACCGACCGGCGCGAGCGCGAACAGCGGCTCGCCGTGCTCGACCGCGTGCTCAGACACGACCTCCGCAACCGCCTCAACGTGGTGATCGGGCACGCGTCCGGGATCGAGGCCGGGGAAGGGGAGATCGCCCACCACGTCGACCGCATCAAGAAGGCGTCCGAGAACCTGCTGTCGCTGTCGAACGCGGCGCGGCGCTTCCGCTCGGCGCTGCGCGGGGACGTCGACCTGGAGCCGGTCCGGTTGGACGAGGTGATCGCGACCGCCGCCGAGGAGATCCGCGACGAGTATCCCCACGCCGGGATCGAGACGACGCTCGCGTCCGTCTCCGTGCTCGCGAACGACAGCGTCGCGGTCGCCGTCGAGGAGCTGCTGACGAACGCGGTCGTCCACTGCGACCGCGACCCGCGCGTGCGGGTCTCACTGGAGCGGGAGGCCGGCGGCGGGGGCTCCGCGGCCGTCCTCCGCGTCGCGGACAACGGACCGGGGATCTCGGAGGCCGACCGGGGGCCGCTCGTGGGCACCGCCGAGACGCCGACGGAGCACGCCTCGGGGATCGGGCTCTGGCTCGTCCGCTGGACCGTGGAGGACGTGGGCGGGACCGTCTCCTACCGGGAGGCGGAGCCCCGCGGCGCGGTCGTCGAACTCCGGTTCCCGGCGCTCGACGACGCCGGGACCGGATCGGGAGCCGACGACTGACCGCACGGACTGCGTTCGCGGCGCCGCAGTCGAGCGGACCGGGAGGGGGTCGGGGCGAGCCGGCGACTCCCCCTCAGCGCAGCAGCCGGCGCAGATGCGTCCGCGAGAAGAACGAGGAGGGCCTGTCCATGTGGACGCCGATCTCGCCCGACAGCGCCCGGAGCCCGAGCCGCTGAACCGGCTCCGGCAGCGAGTAGCACTTCCTGATGAGCTTTCCGAGCCGGATCTCCCTGGCCAACTCGTCGCGCCACGCCGCCTCGTAGTCGGCGAGCGTGGCGGGGTCGGCGGGATCGATCGCCCCCGCCGCGGCGTCGGCGGCGGCCATCCCGTAGCGGATCCCCCCGCCGGTGAACGGCTTCGTCTGCGCGGCCGCGTCGCCGATCAGGAAGACGCGGTCGGTCGTCACCGTCTCCGGCGGGCCGACGGGGATGGCGCCCGAACAGAAGTGGTCCGTCTCCACGTCGTAGGCGTCGGTGAGCGCGTCGAACATCTCGTTCACCTCGACGCCCGGTGGCGCGGCGAGCCCGTACTCGACGCCCGCCTCCCCGCGGGGGATGCGCCACGCGAAGAAGGTGGGCGCCGTCAGGTGGACGTCCACGAAGTCGCCGTGATCCGGGTCGCGGTCGAACGCGAGGACGCCGTGCAGTTTCTCGTCCGGTTCCGGGAGGCCGACCGCGCGCCGGACGCGCGAGACGGGGCCGTCACAGCCCGCGACCATCCGCGCCTCGACCGTCTCGATCCCCCCATCGACGCGGTCGGCCGTCCGCACGTCCAGCGCCACGCGGTCCTCGCGCTCGTCGACGCCGGTGACGGTGTGGCCCTCGCGCACGTCGGCGCCGGCCTCGCGGGCGCAGTCGGCGAGCGTCCGGTCCAGCCCGACGCGGTCGATCACGTTCGAGACGCGCTCCTCCTTGTAGAAGCGGTAGGGCTTCGAGTCGGGGCCGCCGACGCGGAAGCGCGCGCCGTACACCTCGTTCTGCAGCAACTCCTCGCGCGCCGCGTCCGGGACGTACTCCCACACGTCGTCGGAGACGTGCCCGGAGCAGGCCAGCGGGGTCCCGACCTCGCCCTTCTCGAAGGCGATCACGTCGTACCCCGCCTCCGCCGCGCGGCGGGCGAAGCGCGCGCCGGCCGGGCCGACGCCCACGACGGCGAAATCGTACATACCGGTACGCACCGCGCCGCGACTGATAAGCACTTCCCGACGAGGACGCCGGGGGGGGAAGAAACGCGGTCGCTGGAACCGTCGGAAAAACCGGGAGAACGGGAGTCGCTTACGAGATCAGCAGCTTCTCGCCGCGCTCGACCGTGATCCGGCACGGCGGCGACATCTTGTTGTACGCGCGGCGGAAGGCCTCCTTCACGACGGGGGCCTGCTCGGGCGTACAGTAGGCCGTGAAGACGGCCTCGTCCTTCTGGATGCGGGCGGCGGTGCCGACCGGCTTGCCGAACGCCTGTCGCATGCCGTCGGAGACGCGGTCCGCGCCCGCGCCGGTCGCCTGCTTGTTCTCGCGGATGACCTGGTGGGGGAACTTGCGGAGGACCATCTTGTAGTTGCCCTCGCCGAGTTCCTTCAGCAGGTGCCGGTTGGCCGACAGGCGCGCGCTCTCGAGCGAGCCGTGGCGGATCTGGAGCGTCTCCTCGACGCGCAGGCTGATCTCGACGGGGTAGTCGTCCGGGTCCGTGGAGAGGTCGCCCATGTTGTGCTGTGCGATCTTCGAGCCCGGAATGCCCGTGATGTACTCACGGCGCGTGTACGACGGCTTGTCGATCTTCCGGTACATGGAGGCGGGCTTGTCTGACATGGTTACTTGTCGGATATCACCTCCGCGCCGCGAATAAAGCCTTCGAAAGCGCTCCTCTCGCGCCGCTAGAGCCGGCTCTCGGAACCTGTGAGGGGTTGTCACGCACTGACCGACGGGGTCAGAAGCGCGCCGGGTCAGTCCTCGGCCCAGTAGTAGAGCTCCTCTCGCGGCGCGTCGCAGTTCGGGCAGTTCGCCGGGAGCTGGTCGCCGATCTCGCCCATCTCGCCGCATTCCCAGCACCGCCACATCACGTAGGCGGTGCCGAACACGTCCCGCGCCTGCGTGAGCGACAGCGCCTCGCCGCTGTCCGGGGACCGGACGTAGAAGCCGTCGTCGTCGACCCCGCGCACCGATCCGAGTTCGTTCCCCTCGTCGTCGTAGACGCTCTGTCCGATGGTCACGTCCGCGAATACGGGTTCTTCGGAGGCCATACGCGGCAATACGTGCCGGATCGTCTTAATTATGTGTCACGGTACCGCGACACACAATCTCTGCCGTCCGCGGTCGCGGTGCGGTGGCGGTGCTGTGGCGGTGCTGTGGTGGTGCGGTGTCGATGCGGTGCGGTGCTGTGGCGGTGCTGTGGTGGTGCGGTGTCGATGCGGTGCGGTGCTGTGGCGGTGCTGTGGTGGTGCGGTGTCGATGCGGTGCGGTGCTGTGGCTGTGTGGTGCCGGTTCTGTCGGGGGTTGTGGTACCGCGGCGGCGCGAGGGTGCGCAGCGCCCGCAGCGCCGACCGCGGCCCCTTTTTGATCGACATTTTTCAAGGGAGCGGTCAAGGCGGCGCCCTGCGCCGCCGCGACCCGACCGCAGAAAAAGGTCGGGTTGCGGTTTCTGTCGGGGGTTGTGGTACCGCGGCGGCGCGAGGGTGCGCAGCGCCCGCAGCGCCGACCGCGGCCCCTTTTTGATCGACATTTTTCAAGGACGGGTGAGCGCGGCGCTGTGCGCCGCGCGAACCCAACGCAGAAAAAGGTCGGCGGGAAAACGGTCGGTTCTAAAAGTGCTCCGCGCTCTCGGTTTCGTGCTGGAGGTCGCCGCCGCGGCCGCCCTCGACGGTGGCGGCGCCCTGGTCGCCCGAGGAGGGGACCTTCACGTGGACCTCGGTCACCTCGTCGAAGTCCATGATGAGGTCGCGGCGGATGTTCTCGGCGGTGACGTTGGAGATGCCGCAGCCGGAGCAGGTGCCGCCGAGTTCGACGACGACCTCGCCGGTCTCCGCGTCGGCCTCGCGCACGACGCTCGTCCCGCCGTGCATCTGGATGATCGGCATCTGGCCGACCATCCACTGCTCCACCCGGTCCGCCAGGCTCTCGTCGCTCATTGCCCGTAGTTGGCGCCGGGGCCTTTGGAAGCTTGCGGTTCGGGCGGCCGGCCGTTCCTTGCAAGCAACTGTGTCACTATTCCGCACGTCCGTCGTCGTGGACCCGCCTGAGGACGCGCAGTCCCCCCGCCACGCCCGCGACGGTGCCGACAGCGGTCGCGACCCCGAACCCGGGAGCCTCGCCGTCCGTCGTGGCGGCGCCGTCGGTCGCGGTCGTCTCGGGGGGCGGCGTTTCGGTCGCGTCCGCGGGCGTCCGTGCGGCCGCGGGGGTCTCGGTCGACGCGTCCGGGAGGGCGTCGCGCAGCGCGGGCGGGTCGGCCTGCTCGCCGGCGCGGTCGGGGAAGGTGTAGAGGGCGGCCTGCGCGGGCCGGTGGCTCGTGCTCGGGGCGACGAAGAACTCGCCGGGGACGCCGACGCGCGCGGTCCAGAAACTGGCGTGGGCGGGGTCGCGCCACCGCGCCAACTCCGCGGGAGCCGCGGGGTCGGAGACGTCGTGGAGCGTCACGCCGCCCTCGTACCACGCGGTGTAGAGGCGGTCGTCCCGGAGCTCGAAGTTGTGCGCCGTGGTCCAGACGCCCGAGCCCGTGGGGTCGGGGCTTTCGAGGGGCTCTACCGTCGCGAGTCGAGTGAGGTCGCCCGGGTCCGAGCGGTCGTAGAGGTGGACGCCGCCGGGGCCGCCCCGCAGTCCGTCGCCGGTCTCGACCGCCCACGCCTCGGCGTTGACGGCCAGCAGGTCGCCGGCCTCGTCCGTCTCCGCATAGTGGTGGTTGCCCGGGAGCGCCGAGTTCTCGACGGTGACCCCGTGGGCCGACAGCGCGGCCAGTTCTCCCGGTTCGTGCGGCGTCACGCCGCCGAGATAGGCCGGATCCGCGGGGTCCGAGACGTCGAGCAGGTGCGTGCCGGCGTCCCAGTAGGCCAGCGTCGCCACGCCGTCGGTCACGCTCACGTCGTGGACCACGCGGAGGGTCTGTCGCACGTCGTCCCACGCGGGGTCGGCGTCGATAACCGACCAGCGCGCGAGTTCCTCGCCGGCCGTCGCGCTCCCGTTCTCCCCCGGATCCTCCCTCAGATCGACGACGACGAGGGGGTTCCGGTCGCGGTCGTTGCCGGTGAGGTAGCCGACCCCGTCCGCGAGCGCGCAGTTGTGGACCGGGAACCCCACTTCGGCGACGGCGACTTGTTCCGGGTCGGCGGGGTCGGAGACGTCGAAGCGCACGGCGGCGTTCACGCTCCGGTTCGGGTTCGCGGGGCCGGCGACCAGCAGGTCGCTCCCGTCGACCGAGAGGTCCCAGACCCGCGTCAGCGGGCCGTTCTCGCGGTCGGCGAGCAGGTTCCCTCGCTCGGCGACCGGCCGGGGATCGGCGGGATCGGAGAGGTCGACGACGACGAACCCGTCGCCCGTGGCGACGAAGGCGGTCGCCCCGTCCTCGGCGACGACCGCCTCGTAAGCGGCGTCGAGGTCGAGCCGCCCGATCGGGGCGTAGGCGGTCGACTCCTGCTCGCTCGCGGTCGCCGCGGCCGCCGTGTCCCCGAACCCGCCGGCCGCCGCGCCGCCCAACGCCACTCCGGCGACGCCCAGCGCGCCGGTCCGGAGGAAGCGCCGTCTGTCCATACCGGTCGGTGGGGGCTCGCGCGTATGAGGGTTTCTCAACCGAGGGGTCGACGCGTCGCTCCTGTTGCTCGGAACGCGACGGTCGGAAAGCCCCAGCGGGCCCTCTCTACTCCGCAGTCGGTCCTCAGATACGCGGTCGCACAGCGCCGAGACAGCTCCGGTCCGCGACCGCCGCGTCCGGACGCGTGACTGCGCCGGCTTCCGAGCGAACGGTCAGGCTCCCGGCTCGCGGAGCGCGACCTCCGCGCCCGGCTCGTCGGGGAAGGGGTCGGCGGCGTCGAGGGACCCCCCGCCCTCCAGTCTCGCCCACTCCTCGTCGGTGACCAGACAGTCGTCCAGCGCCTCGGTCACCGCCTCGCGGTCCATTCCCGTGCCGATGACGACGTACTCAGTCAGCCGGTCGCCGTGCTCGTCGTGCCACTCCAGGTCCGGCCGGTTCGACCGGTAGAGCTCCCGGTCGATCTCGGGGAGGCTGGCGATCCACGGCCCGGGCGCCTCCACGCGAACCGAGGGGCCGGCCTGCCCGACGACCTGCCGGTGTTCGTTGCCCGCGACCCACAGCGTCCCCTTCGACCGGACGACGCTCTCCGGGAGGTCACGCAGGAGGTCGGCGATCCGGCCGGGATGGAAGGGGCGCCGCCGCCGGTAGGTGAACGAGGTGACGCCGTACACCTCGTCCGGGTGGCGGTGGGCGTGGCCGTCGTGGCCGTCGTGGGCGTGGTCGCCCTCGTCGTTCCCGTCCCCGCCGTGCCCCCCCTCGCCGTGTCCTCCGTGGCCCTCGGCGTCCGCGAGCGCGCGCTTCCAGCCCGGCAGGTCGCCGACCTCGTCCGGGTCGAAGCGGTCGACGTCCAGCAGGCGGGCGGGGTCGACCGCGGAGAACTCCGTGCGGATGGTCTCCGCGTCCGGCTGGAGCGCCGCGATTAGCTCCTCGGCCTCCGCGAGCTCCGCGTCGGTACAGAGGTCGGCCTTGTTGAGCAGGACGACGTTCGACACCTCGACCTGCTCCACGAGGAGGTCGGAGAGGGGGCGCTCGTCGGCGTCCGGGTCCGCGCGGCGCTCCGGGGTCCCCTCGCCCGCGAACGCGTCGCGGAACTGCCGGGCGTCCACGACCGTCACGAGCGCGTTCACGTCGTACAGCGCGGCGACGCGCGACTCGGTGGTGAACAGCCGCGCGACGGGCGCGGGTTCGGAGATGCCCGACGACTCCACGACCAGGTGGTCGAACTCGCGATTCCGGGCGAGCCGGACCACGGCCGTCTCGAGGTCGTCCTGTAGCTCACAGCAGATGCAGCCGTTCGACAGCTCCGCGACGCCGCCCTCCACGTCGAGGTCCGAGCCCTCCGCGACGAGGTCGGCGTCGACGTTCACGTCCCCCATGTCGTTGACGAGGACGGCCACGTCGCGGTCGCCGGCGTGCCGCAGCAGGTGGTTCAGCAGGGTGGTCTTGCCCGCCCCCAGACTCCCCGAGAGGATCGTCACCGGGATCGCGTCGCTCATACCCACGCGGTGGAGGGGAACGACCTTGAAGCCGCGGTCCGGGCGGGCGTCTCGAGCACCGAGCCGCGACAGCTTTTACCGCGGCGACCGCTACGTGTGAATCCATGACGCTGGCCGAGCGCATCGACCGGTTCCTCGCGACCCTCGACGAGTGGGCCCGCGGGCTCTACCACGGGATGATCAGCCACCCGGCCTACGAGAAGATCGAGAAGGAGGCCGAGGACCTCGAGGATTCGTTCCTGCTGGCGTGCTTCCCGGACGCCTTCGGGATCCCCTCGCCGGTCTCCTACTACACGGCCGAACTGCTTCCGTACCTCGAAGACGAGTTCGAGGCGTGGGAGCGCCGACTGTGGGACCGCGACACGCTGATCGAACGCAAGGGCCAGCAGTACCACTTCTGATGGAGCCGTTCGTCTTCTTCGGCGGCAAGGGCGGGGTCGGCAAGACCACCGTCTCCTGTGCGTACGCACAGAAATGCGCCGACGCGGGGCTGGAGACGCTCGTCGTCTCCACGGACCCCGCCCACTCCACCTCGGACGTGTTCGACCAGCGCTTCGGCGACGAGCCGACGCCCGTCGAGGGGGTCGACGGACTCCACGCGATGGAGATCGACCCCGACGACGAGGTGGCGGCCCACCTCGACGACATCAGGCAGCGCCTCTCCGACCAGGTCTCCCCGGCGATGGTCTCGGAGATCGACCGGCAACTGGAGATGGCCCACCAGACGCCGGGCGCTTACGAGTCGGCGCTGTTCGACCGGTTCGTCGAGGTGATGCGCGCCTCCGAGCCGTACGACCGCGTGGTCTTCGACACCGCCCCGACCGGTTCGACGCTCCGCCTGCTCGGGCTCCCGGAGTTCCTGGAGGACTGGATCGAGCGGCTGGCCCACAAGCGCCGGCGGAGCATCGACCTCTTCGAGAAGGCCGCCATCGGCAACCGCGAGCCCCGGCGCGTGATGGACGGCGACCCGGTGCTGGCCCGGCTCCAGGAGCGGAAGGAGTTCTTCGAGTTCGCCGGCGCCGCGCTCCGGGAGGACGCCGCCTTCTTCCTCGTGTTGAACCCCGACCAGCTCTCGCTCAACGAGACCGCCCGCGCCATCGACGGGATGAGCGAGCGCGACCTCGCGGTCCGCGGGCTGGTGGCGAACAAGCTCACACCCGAGCCGGACCCCGACGAGGAGGGCCGCGGCGCCCGCTACCTCCGGGACCGCGTCGCGACCGACCGCGAGCGCATCGCCCGCGTGCGCGAGGAGTTTGCGCCGCCGCTGGTCGCGGAGATCGAGACCAGAACCAGCGAGGTGAAGGGGGACCTGCTCGCGGACGTGGCCGCGGAACTCGACGTGGAGACGGCCGCGGAGCCGCCCACCGCGGTCGACCCCGCGGCCGAGTGAGACCGAGGCCGGTGAAACCGGCACCAGCGGCGGCTTTTCTCGCCGGGTTTGGGTGGCAATACTTAAGTCCCCATTTCCTCATGGTTTAGCGTGAGGTAGGGTAACAATGACGCAAGTAATCTGGATCGTGCTTGCCGTGCTGGTAACGTTCACCGTGGGTTATCTGGGGTACTCGAAGTACCTCTCCCGGTTCGTCGAACTCGACGACGCCAACGAGACGCCGGCACACAAGTACGAGGACGGGCAGGAGTACGTACCGGCCAAGAAGCCGGTGCTACTGGGGCATCACTATTCGAGCATCGCGGGCGGCGCGCCCATCGTCGGACCGATCACGGCCGGCGCCATCTGGGGCTGGGTGCCCGCGCTGGCGTGGATCGCCATCGGCAACCCGCTGATCGGGTCGGTCCACGACTTCGTCTCCCTCAGCGGGTCGATCCGCCACGAGGGGAAGAGTATCGGCTACATCGTCGGCGAGTACGTCGGCGAGCGGGGGAAGAACCTCCTGTTGTGGTTCGCGTTCCTCACGATCATCCTCGTCGTGGCGGTGTTCGCGCTCGTGGTGGGGATCGTGTTCAACGCGTTCCCGCAGGTGACGACCACCTCGTTCCTGTACGTGGCGCTGGCGCTGCTGTTCGGCGTCTACCTGTACCAGCTCAACGGACCGTTCCTCCCGGGGACCGCGCTGTTCGTCGCCGGCGTGTTCGCGTCCGTCTGGGTCGGCATCCAGTACCCGTTCGCGCTGTTCCCGGCCGTCGAGGCCGGCGCGTACCCCGAGGGGACGCTCGTCCTCGCGGAGCTGATCGGTCTCGGGGCCGGCGGCTGGATCCCCGGTGCGACCGTCTCCGCGGACGCGATCCTGACGCCGAACGTCGCGGCCTGGCTCCCGCTGATCATCGTCTACGGCGGGGTCGCGAGCGCGCTCCCGGTGTGGGTGCTGCTCCAGCCGCGTGACTACCTCTCCTCGTTCCTGCTGTACTCCGGCGTGGGCGGGGGGATCCTCGCGATCATCGTCGGCACGCTGATCACGACGCCGGCGCAGCCGCTCGTCATCGACTCGTCGATCGGCGCGTTCGAGGGCTTCTGGGGGACCGAGGCGGCCGGGGTCTGGCCGCTGTTCCCCCTGCTGTTCATCACCATCGCCTGCGGGACGGTCAGCGGGTTCCACTCGCTGGTCTCCTCGGGGACGACCTCGAAGCAGCTCAACAAGGAGACCGACGCCCGCCTGATCGGCTACGGCGGCATGCTCGGCGAGGGCCTGCTCGCGGCGCTGGCGCTGTCGACGCTGGCGGTCGCCGGCTTCGTCGCGGACGCGACCGCGGGCGGTATCGGCGGCGCGCTGCCGAACTTCGCTGCCGGCGGCGGTATCATCCTCACGAGCCTCGGCATCCCGCAGACGATCGGCGCCGTGTTCATGGCGCTCGTGCTCGTGAGCTTCCTGCTCACCTCCACCGACACGGCGGTCCGGCTGGGTCGCTACATGATGGAGGAGATCGTCGGCGCGCCGGCGGGCGAGACGACGACCGGGCTCTCGGGCGACTTCGGCGGCTTCGCCCGCGGCCGGTACACCAACCCCGTGCTGCAGGGCGTCATCGCCTACGTGCTCGTCATCTCCGGCGAGTGGGTGACGCTGTGGGGACTGTTCGGTAGCGCCAACCAGCTGCTGGCGGCGCTCGCGCTGCTGACGGCGACCATCTGGCTCGCCAACTGGGACGAGTCCAAGCAGCTGCTTAGCACCGGCGTCCCGATGGCGCTGATGGTGGCGATCACCGTCACGGCGCTGACGTTCATCGCCCTGTACCGGAACATCTACACGAACATCCTGCAAGGCGGCGCGGACGGCACCGCCGCGATGGTCTCTTCGGGCGTCCAGGCGGTTCTCGGCTTCGTGCTGGTCTGGCTGGCGCTCTCGCTGGTCAAGATCGGCTACGACAACCTCGCCAACGTGCGCGAGGGGGTCGGCTCGGCGCCCGCGGACGACTGACGACTCGAAAGCGTTCGGAGGGCGCGACCGGCGCGCCCAGCCCTCCTCCCGTTCTCCCGCCGCCAGCCGCGGCGCCGTCTCAGGTCCAGAACTTCCGCGCGAACCGCGAGAGGAACCCCTCGCGCTCCTCGCTCACGTCCTCCCAGAGGGTGAACGCCTCCGCGGCGTCGGCGGCCTCGCTGGCGACGATCGCCTCGGCGTCGGGGGCGACGACGATCAGGTTCACGTCGTAGTGGCCGTAGTAGCCGAACTTCAGCAGGGTCCGGTCGCGGAACCCCTCCACGAACTCGCGGACGTCGTCCGGGATCGCGTCGGTCACGAGCGCGAACGTCACGTCCGTGCCGTAGTGTTCCTCGTCCGGGTCGACGCGCTCGTCGGCCACGTCGTGGCCCCGCTCGACGAGCCGCTCCAGTTCGCGGATCGTGACGCCCTGCTCGCGGCGCGCGAACAGGTACTCCTCGGCCTCGTGGTCGGCGTAGCTGAGCGCCGGGTGAAGGAACTGCTTCTCGTTGCGCACGCGCATCTCGCCGTAGAGGTCCCACCGCTCCCCGTCGAGCCGGTAGTCCTTCTCGAGGTCGTAGCCGTACATCAGCCGGTCGCCGACGCGGTCGAGGTACTCGTCGTCCCAGTCCGGAACGGCCTCCCTGATCTCCGGCGGGAGGCGGTCGGGGTCGACGCGGTCGGCGCGGTCGGCGCGGTCGGCGCCGGCGTCGGCGTCGGCCGAGCCGGAGTCGACGCGCTCGGAGTCGCCGCTCATGCCCTCACTCCTGGTCGGGGTCGTAGGCGTGTACGTCCCCCGAGACCGCGGGCGCCCCGACCGCGAGCACGGTCGCGGCCGCGTCCGCGTCGGCCGGCACGTGCGCGCGCTGTGGGCTGCCCGGGTCGACCGCGAACAGGTGGTCGTTCGGCACCTCGTGGGTCCCCTCCGGCGTCTCCACCCACAGCGTCCCCTCGAGCACGTAGAAGGCCTCCTCCTGCTCGTCGTGGTAGTGGTACGCCAGCGGGATCTCCTCGCCCGGCTCGGCGCGGAAGCGGTTGATCGCCATCGCCTCCAGCCCCGCCGGCCCGCCGAGCTTCCGGCACTCGCTCGGCCGGTCCGGCTCCGGCTCCACCGCGTCCGCGTCCACGGTTCGATATCCCATGGCTGGAAATACCACACCCCGGATAAAAGCCCGTCGGCGTCGGTCGGGAGCGGTCGAGCGTCGCGGGCGGCGACCGGTCGTGTCGGCCCCGGTCGGCGGCGACGGACCGCGGAGCGGTCGTGTGCGCGCCGCACACGCGGAGATGCGTTTAACACGCCGGCGCACCAACGGCGTGGTAGACAGACCCATGGGAGAGAAGAAACAGGCCGAGACGTGCGGCCGGTGTTCGATGACGACGGTCGTCGACGCGCTGGACGCCATCGACGGCGAGGAGGGCGGCGAAGGCGGCGAGGGCGGCCTCCGGAGCGACCCCTTCAGCGGGGAGCGCATCGAGGTCGACGAGGACGAGTTCCGTCGCGTGTCGCCCGCCGTGTGGCTCTCGAAGGCGAGCGCGTGGCTCGACGAGACGGCACAGCGGATCGCGTACGGGCGCTGACGGGTTCGGCCCCCGCACCGTCCGCGTCCCGCTCGGGCGGCCCCGGACGCATCCTTTAACACGCACCCCCGTGTCAGAGCGAGGCATGGAACGGGTGGAGGTGGCGCTCGACGACGACCTCGCGGGCGACCTCGCACGATACGCACGGACGGAGCACGTGCCGCGGGACGCCGCGGCCGAGCGGCTGCTGTCGGACGCGCTCGCGGAGTGGCGCCGCGACCGCGCGGTGGAGCGATTCGCGGCCGGCGAGGTGTCGTTCGCGCGCGGTGCCGAGATCGCGGAACTGGACCCGTGGGCGTTCGCCGACCTCCTGCAAGAGCGGGAGGTGACCTGGGTCGACGCCGGGCGCGTCGCCGCGGAACTGGACGGATGACCCTCGTGGTCGCCGTCTCCGCGCTGGCGGCGCTGGGTCGGGCCGACCGGCTGGACGCCCTGGCGGCCGTCGACGACGAGGTCCTCGTCCCCGGGACGGTCTTCGACACGCTGACCGCCGCGGCGCCGGAGGCGCCCCCCGCGAGCGCGCTGGCCCGGCTCGGCGACGCCGACGCCTTCCGCGCGGTCACGGTCTCGGACGCGCCGCTGTACGAGCGCCTCCGCACGAACGACCGACTGGCCGACGACGACGCCGCGGCCGTCGCGCTCGCGGACCTCGTCTCCGGCGCCCTCGTCGCGGAGGAGCCGTACCTCGGCCGGATCGCCGCCGCGGAGGGCGTTCCGACCACGACGGTCCCCGGAGTGCTGGCGACCGCGGTCGCGAACGGCGACCTTCCGGCCCCCCGCGCGCTCGACGCGTTCGACGACCTCCTCGACGCCGGCTGGTACGGCCGGCCGGACCTCTACGCGGCGTTCATCCGCGCGCTCGACGCCGCCGAGTGACGGCGGTCCCGACCGGTCTCAGAACAGTCCCGCCACGTCGTCCTCCTTCGCGCGCTCGCGCTCGACCCGGTCCCGGAGCCGGGCGTACACGGGCGCGCGCTGGTCGGGGTCGGCGAGGAACGCGGTCAGCAGCTCCGCGTAGCGCGTCCGGCCCGTCCCGCGCTCCTCGCGAGCGTAGCGCGCGGCGTCCGCGACGACCGAGGGGTCGACGCCGTCGAGGACGTCCGCGAGCGGCTCGACCGCGAGCAGCACCGCGTCCAGGGTCGGCTCGGCGAGGGGGTCGGGCGCGTCGGGCGCGAGGTCGGGGGGCTCCCGTTCGACGGTCGTCGGGTCCGTCGCGGTGGCCGAGAGCGTCGCGAGGTACTCTCCGAGGTCCCCGACCGCGATCCCGCGGTGACCGGCCGGTACCGACGCGAGCGACTCCCGCGCGGTGGCGGCCGCCGCCCGAACGCTGTCGGCATCGCCCCGCCGCGCACCGCGGACGGCGTCGACGAGGCCGATCAGTCCGCGGAGCAGGCGCTCGTCGTCGCTCCCCGCCGGCAGCGGACGCCACGCGCGCTCGAACGACTCGCGCGCCGGACGGAGGTGGCCCTGAGTGAGGAGCACGCGCCCGGCGTCGAGCGCGGTCTCGACAGAGACCGGCTCGCGGTCCGGCTCTGGCTCCGGCTCACGCCCGGACTCGACGCCCCCGCTCGTTGCGTCTTCGTCTCGCGTCACGTCGAACGGTCGGAGTCGCGCGCCGTTAAACGGTTCGGCGAGGGACGTCGACCGGCGATCCGCCCCGCAGACGGGTATCGTTCTGGAAGGGCTGTCGGCGGGGGACGAGCGGAACCGCGTCGGTCAGTACACCGTCTCGCGGAGGTACTGCAGAAACGGAACGAGGTCGTCCGCACTCGCGGCGCGCAGCGCTGTCGGCGAAAACCGGCGGACCGGCCGGCTTCCCTCCCCGTCCGCGAACGCCAGCCCCGGCCGGTCCCGGACGCGGGCGACCGCGCGTAGCTCCAGCGTGTTGGCGTCCTCGACGAACGTCGCGAGCAGGGACGCTCGCTCGACGTGGTCGCCCGCAACCGTCTCGACGGCGGCCAGGTGCTGCTCGTAGGCGTCCGGGACGGTCGTCGGCAGCCGATCCCAGGCGGTCGGGTCGGGGTCGAGGTCCGCGTTCGCGACCGTTCCGGCGTACACGTCTCGAAGCGCCGCCTCCGGACCCGCACCCGGGTCCGGAGCGACGAAGGCCGGATCGCCCCCCACCGTGACGAGCAGTTCCTCGTACAGTTCGCGGTAGGCGGTCTCCAGGGGCGCGTGGTCGAGGCGACCGGCGGGCGTCGTCCACGCCCCCGGGTCGAAGCTCGCCCCCCCTGACCGCCGGAGGCAGATCAGGTCGTCGCCCGCCAGCAGCGCGACGCCGGCGCCGATCAGGAACGGCCCCTCGATGCGGACCGTCTCGCCGTCCGCGGTTGTTCTGGACTCGCGCGCCGCGATCTCCCTGACGGTGGTGTACGCGCCCGGCACGTCACGAAACGCAACTACGGGGTCGAGGGGGTCGACGGCGACGAGCCAGCGGTTCCGCGTCCGGTCGTGGACCGCCGTCCGCCCCTTGAGAAAGACGGCGTCCGAGTGGCCCTCGGGAAGCAGATCGCCCATCCCGCCGCGCTCCTCCGCGGTCACGACCCCTCACCGCCCCGCCTCGCGTCCCCCGTCTCCGCGCTCTCGGCTTCCGACTCGCCCGCGGCGTCCTCGTGAAACGCGATCGAGAGGTCCGCACGCCCCAGGCGGGTCTCGGTCGGGGCTTCGACGATTTCGGCGTCTCCGACCTCGATCCGGAGCCGTTCCGCCGCGCGCTCGTCGAAGAAGGGGTCGCCGAGGTCGTCGATGTCCTCGTCGTCGTAGGTCACCCGATAGAGGACGTCCGGGTCGAGGTCCGGGAAGCCCCGTCGCCGCTGATCGTTCCAGAACAGGAAGCCGGCCTTCGATCCGAGCGCCGAGAGGCCGACCACGGCGTGGGCGTGCTGGCCCCCGTTCGCGTTTTCGTCGTCCGTTTCCCGGCTCCCGCCGTCGAACGGATGCCGAAACAGCAGGAATGCGGGGTCGTCCCGACTCAGGAGGTCCTTATCGACCACAGCGGAGACGAAATACTCCGCGGGGAACTGGATCCCGTCGGGGTCCACGAAGGCGTTCTCGGCGAGGTCGACGTTTTCGTAGCCCGCCGCCTTCAGCGCGAGGACGAGCTTTCGGAGCCCCACGTTGTGTTCGGCTCCGCCGAGGAACAGGTGGTGAACCCGCTCCTCCGGCCACTCGACGCCGGCGAAGATCGGCGTCTCGGGGAGGGACCCGTCGAGCCGGCCGGGAGAGTGAGCGACGCTCGCGAACGCCTTGACCGGGAGCCGGATCCCGCGGCTGGTCCCGGTTCGGTCCAGGTCCGTCGTCACGTCGTCGTCACCTTCGCCGGCGAGGCGACGCAGTGCCGCCACCACCCGTCCGACTGGTCCCCGATGGGGATCCGTCGTCGTGACGAGGGTGTCCACGCCGACCACCTCCACGTCCACGGTCTCCTCCCCGCTGAGCGAGCCGCCGGCCCACGCCGTCTCCAGCCCGGCCGCCGCGGCGACCGCCGCGTGGTCGTCGGGATCGGCCGCGAGCGCGTCGGCCAGTTCCGCTCCCGCCGTCACCCGCGTCCGACGGTCGGAGCCCAGCAGTTCGCGGAAGTACTCGCTCACGTAGAAGACGCCGTATCCGAGAAGCGAGTTACCGAGCCGCGTGCGTCCCTCCCCGGTGTCGGGCTCGTTCAACACCACGTCGGACCGGGAGAACGCGGCGGACTCCCCGTAGAAGCGCGACCGGAACCCGAGCGTTCGCGTCGCCGCGAGCGGCGCGAGCACCGCGAGGAATGCCGCCGCACACAGGACCGGAAATTCCGGGAGCGGGCCCGCGTTCGAGGCCAGCCACAGCGCCCCGACGACGGCGGCGGCGGGAGCCGCTTCGCGCCACGGCACGCGCCACGGGGCGACCGCCGCTGCGAGGGCGAGCACGCCGGCGACTCCGGCGGTCGTCGTCGGGGGGGCCGTTCGACCGAGCACGGCCGCGATCGACTCGACGGCCACGGGGATCGCGAGACCGACCAACAGCATCGCCCGGAACCGACGGACTCGGTCGTCGAACAGCGCGTGCTCGAGGTCGAGTCGGCGCGGACCGCCGCGGAAGCGGACGTATATCGCGTCGACGAAGACGTTGCGGTAGTGCGGCCGGTCGCCGTACGTCCCCGTAACGGCGACGTCGTCGCGACCCAGCACCAGCAGGGGGTCGCGGTCGGAGAGGTGCGTGGTGAACGGGAACCAGTAGTTGCCGACCTTCAGCGTGTCCCAGCGTGCGATGAGCAGCAACTGCCGCAGGTGGTCGAGCGCGCGCCGGACGCGTGACCCGAGCTCGGCGACTGCCCCGCGAACCGGGGACACGAGGTAGTGCCAGAGGTGAGCGACGATGAGGGCTCCCGCGACGACGGCGATGGGATACGTCGACAGCAGTCCGACGAGGTCACCGCCGAGCGCCGCGCGGAGGACCAACGCGACGTCCGCGCCCGTGGCGGCGTCGCTGACGAGGAAGACGATCCCGACGACGACGGCGAGGAGGCTCGCCAGCGAGGTCGCCGTCCAGAAGGCGGGGCCGAGAAGCGCGATCCGCCGGAGGTCCGAGTCGGAGGCGGCGTGTTTGCGGGCCGCGAACTCGTCGCGTTTGTCCAGCGCCAGCCCGTTCGCGAGGACCACGCGCTCGTCGCCCGCCCCGGAGTCGGCGTCGCGCTCGCCGGGCGCTGCCGGTTCGTCGTCGCCTCCGTCGGTTCCCGTGCGAGACACGTGCGGGGACACACCACGACGATACAAGTAGATGAGGGAGTCGGCGGGGTCTCAAGCGAGAGACGGGAGCGGTCCGGCGAGAGGCCGAGACGGCTGCGGCAGACAGCGCGGTCGCTCGCCGGGATTGGTCCTCCGAGAAAGCGGAAACGTCCTGACGGAGATTTGAACTCCGGTCCCTGGCTCCGCAAGCCAAGAGGATAGTCCACTACCCTATCAGGACTCACCTACACGTACCGCGGTTATACTTAAGACGGTTACGGTACGGCGGCGGGATGGGCCACGCCCGCACTGCACGCGGTCGGCCGTCGCGTCCCCGTAGACGGGCGCGGTCGGCGCGTCAGCAGGCGCAGCCGGTGCCGGACGCGCGCTCGAACCGGAGCGACTCGCCGCACTCGGGACACAGCGGCGTGCCGTCGTCGGCGAGGGCCAACCCCTCGAGCTCCACCTCGACGTCTCGGACGCGGACGCCGCAGTCGTCACACCAGTACGCGCCGCTGGAGCCGTCGTCGCCCCCCTCCTCGGGCGCGCGCGGCCGGGACGACTTCAGCGTCTCGGTGATCGTGTCGACGATTCCCATACCGAACGCTTCGGCGGCGCGAGCCTAAACACCATCCCGTTCGTGCGAACGAGTCGCACGGCAGTCACAACAGGGGGAGCGTCAGTCCGACGAAGAGCGCCAGCAGCACCAGCGCGAGGTACACCAGCGTGGCGAAGCGGTCGGCGGGGTCGACCTCGCCGGCCACCGCGGGGCGCGCGTCCCGGACCAGCCAGCGGTACGCCCCGACCGCGGTCAGCAGGAACGCGCCCCCGGAGACGGCGAGCGACGCCGCCAGCGAGAGCCCGTACGCCTGCCCGTATATCGGGCCGATGGAGACCGCGACCATGAACGCGAGTGCGACCACCACCAGCACGGGCACCGGGTCGACCGGCGTTCCCTCCGCGTTGCGGAGCGCGGGACGGCGCATGACGGATGGGGTTCGGGCCGCGACGCAATGAGTGTGTGGATCACCAGCACGCCTCGGCGCGGCGAACGATTAAGTGGTCGCTCCTCCCGGACTGTGGCATGAGCGAATCGGACGGGGGCGACCGCGAGGACGCGGCGGGGGAAGGCGCCGGGAGTGGGGACCGGGAGGACCCGGCGGGGTTCGAGGACGCGGTCGAGTCCTCGTCGGGCGACCCGCTCGTTCTCCTGGGGATGAACGCGGTGCTGTCGGCGACGTTCGCGTGGATCGCCGTCTGGGGCCTGGGACTGCTCGGACTCGTGGCGTACACCGCTGTCAACGTCGCGACCGCGGCGATCGTGTTGTTCGCGCTGACGTACGTGCTCGTGTTGCAGTAGGGGCCGGAGCACGTCGATAGCGCGAGGAACGCCAGGGTGTCCCGCGCTGACGAGCCACACGGGCGATACAGGTGTTTTAAGGGTCAGCCGACCCCGCTCACGGGTAATGACCATCGAGGACCGAGACGACGCGCACCTCATCACGCACGCGCTGGCGAAGGACACGCTCTCGCGGCTCCGCGACGTGGAGACGGAGCAGGTCGCGTTCCGGAAGGGGCTGGTGAAGCTCGGTCGGATCTGCGGCTACGAGATCATCGACGGCGCGATGGAGACGGAGTACGTCCCCGTCGAGACGCCGCTCGAGGAGACCACCGGCGAGCGCGTGAAGGGACTCGACGACGTGGTGATCATCAACGTCCTCCGCGCGGCGACGCCGTTCGTCGAGGGGCTGTTGAAGGCGTTCCCGCGGGCCAAGCAGGGCGTCATCTCCGCGGGCCGCGACGAGGAGGCCGGGATGAACGAGGCGGGCGAGTTCCCCATCACCATCGACTACGTGAAGCTCCCCGAGATCAGCTCCGACGACACGATCATCGTCGCCGACCCGATGCTCGCGACCGGGTCGACGATGTGTGCCGTCCTCGACCACATCCTCGCGGAGGCGGACGCCTACGAGAACCTGTTCGTGCTCTCGGCGGTCTCCGCGCCGGACGGACTGGTCCGCGTGAGCGAGGGGTTCCCGGACGCCGACCTGCTGACCGTCGCCATCGACGACCACCTCAACGAGGACGGGTTCATCATCCCGGGCCTCGGCGACGCCGGCGACCGCGCGTTCCGGACGACGTAGCGCCGAGCGCTCGAACGCGGCGTATCGGGCGCGTAACGACTATGGCAGTTCCCTCCGACGACGAGGTATGAGCGACGCCCCGCCGGACGACCCCTGCGACGCCTGCGGCGACGCGACCCCGGACGCGCTCGCACGCACGGTGCGGCTCAGCGTCGACCGGGCCAACATCGACACGCAGCGGCTCTGCCCCGACTGCTTCGCCGGCTGGATCGACCGCTATCAGGAGCACATGCAGTCCGACCCGGAGCCGACCGTCGACGGCGACGACATCATCGTCGACTGAGGCGGCGACCGACGCCGCGGACGGGCGTCGAGCCCGAAACCGCGGCGTCGGCGCACGCCTACTCCGCGGCGTCGGCCCGCGTGCCTACTCCGCGGCGTCGACCCGCGCGACGAGGTCGGCGGCGTGTTCGGCGGCCCGGTCCTGTACCGCCTCCGCGTCCAGCGTCAGCACCTCGCGGTCCTCCATCAGTACCGTCCCGTCGCAGACCGTGTGGCGCACGTCCCCGCCGCGGGCGGCGTACGCGAGGTGCGAGACGACGTCGTGGGTCGGCGTGAGGTGCGGCGCGTCGAAGTCGACGACGATCAGGTCCGCGGCCGCGCCGGCCTCGACCCGTCCGCCGGGGAGGCCGGTGGCGGCGGCCCCGCCCGCGGTCGCCATCTCCACGACCGCCTCCGCGGGGACCGCGGCCGCGTCGTCCGCGGCGACCTTGCCGACCATCGCCGCGTCGCGCATCTCGTCGAACAGGTCGAGGTCGTTGTTCGAGGCGGCGCCGTCCGTCCCGAGCCCGACCGTCACGCCCGCGTCGCGGAGCCGCTGGACCGGCGCCAGCCCGCTGGCGAGTTTCATGTTCGACGCCGGGCAGTGAACGACCGCGGTGTCGGTCGCGGCGAGCCGCGCGATCTCCGTCTCGTCGACGTGAACACCGTGCGCGAAGAAGTTCTCGGGACCGAGCGCGCCGGCGTCCTCGGCGTACTCGACCGGGCGCTCGCCGCGCTCCTCGACGATGGGGTCGACCTCGTCGGTCGTCTCGTTGGCGTGGAGGTGGACCGGCAGGTCGTGGGCGGCCGCGAGTTCCAGCCCCTCGCGCAGGTACGCTTCCCCCACCGTGGTCAGCGAGTGGGGCGCGAACATCGTCCGGATCCGGCCGTCGGCGGCGCCGTCGAGCTCCGTCGCCACCGCGATGGACTCCTCCACGTCCGCGGTCGCGGCCGCGTCCTCCTTCCCGACCGTGACGACGCCGTGGCCGAGCCTGGCCCGGAGGCCCGCGCGCTCGACGGCCGCGGCCACGCGGTCCATCTCGAAGTACATGTCCGCGAAGGCGGTCGTCCCCGAGCGGATCATCTCGAGCAGCCCGAGCTCCGCGCCGATCTCCACGTCCGCGGGAGTCAGCTCGGCCTCGGCCGGCCAGATGTCCTCCCGCAGCCACGCGTCGAGCGCCTTGTCGTCGGCGTAGCCGCGCAGCAGGGTCATCGCGACGTGGGTGTGGGCGTTGACGAGTCCCGGCATCACCACGCCGCCCTCGGCGTCAAGCCGACGGTCGCCCTCCAGGTCCGGCCCGACCGCCTCTATCGTGCCCGCGTCGGCGTCGACCAGTACGTCGTCCTCGGTGACGCGGCCGTCCGGGCGGAGGACCCGGCCGCCCGCGATGACGAGCGTCTCCATGCCGGCGACTCCGCCGTCCCGGCCCCTAACTCCGTCGCTCCGCGACGGGGGCGGCGATGACCGACGCCGCGCGACGACGCCTACCGCTCGCGCAGGCGCGCGATCCGGTCCCCCAGCGGCGGCTGCACCTCGAACCACGTCCGCCACGTTCCGGTCTCGGGTTCGACCCCGCGGAGCGCGGCCGCGCGCTCGAAGGCGTCCGCGAGCGTCTCCGCACCCACGCGGTCGGCCGCCCGCGCGTCCGCCGCGTACTGGACCCGGCGGCCGGCCCAGAAGGCGACGAAGCCGACCGCGGCCAGCGCGGTGAAGCCGGCCTCGAAGGGGACGAGCGTCGTCACCACCGCCGCCAGCAGCGTCAGCACCGCGGCAGTCGCGACCGCCCGGAACTCGTTGTAGTGGGTTGCCAGCCGTCCCGCCTCCGCGGCCAGCAGGGCGGTCGCCGTCTCGTCGTCCAGGTCGAACACGCCCGGCGTCAGAAACAGGACGCGCCGGCCGGGCGGGCCGCGAACGGAGATCTCGGCCGGTGCGGGGTCGCCGCCTTCCTCGGCGTCGGCCGGATCCTCACCGCCGGCCGGCGAGAACACCGCGACGCGCCCCACGTCGAGGCACGCCGTCTCCCGGAGCGCGTCGAGGCGCCGGCGCTCGGCGTCGGTCGGCGGCCGCGTCTCGCGGAACCGGTCGGCGGCGTACAGCGGGCCGACCGTCGCCGCGAGGAACGCGACGACGGGAACGACGGCGACGAGCGCGAGCGCGACCGTACTCATGGCCCGTCGTGCGGGCGCCCGGCGGGAAAAGGGTGCGGTCCGGGGCGAGTCGGCACCGCGTCAGACGTCGACGCGTCGGGCGACGACGCGTCAGGCGTCGTTCAGGTGCGCGAGCACCGCGTCGGTGTCGTTCGGGACCGGCTCGGGGTCGCCGCCGGCGGCGTAGGCCGCGTCGGGGTCCTTCAGCAGGTGACCCGTGGTGAGACAGACCACCTGCTCGTCGTCGTCCACGACGCCCTCGCGGCGGAGCTTTCTGAGCCCGGCGACGCTGGCGGCGGAGGCCGGCTCGACGCCGACGCCCTCGTGGGCGAGGTCGCGCTGGGCCGTAGTTATCTCGTCGTCCGAGACGGCGACCGCGGTGCCGCCGGTGTTCCTGATCCCCGGGAGCGCCTTCGGCGCGTTGACGGGGTTGCCGATGCGGATCGCGGTCGCGCGCGTCTCGACGTCCTCCCAGCGCCGGACCTCGTCGGCCCCGTTCTCGACCGCCTCGACCATCGGCGCGGCGCCCTCGGCCTGCACGCCGGTGATCTTCGGGACCTCGGCGGGGTCGAGCGCGCCGGCCTGCACCAGCTCGCGGAACGCTTTATAAATGGCCGACGTGTTGCCGGCGTTGCCGACCGGGAGCACGATCCGGTCCGGGTAGGCGCCGTAGTCGGCGTGGAACGCCTCCAGGATCTCGAAGCCGATGGTCTTCTGTCCCTCCAGCCGGAAGGGGTTCAGCGAGTTGAGCAGATACGCCTCGCCGCGCGCGGCGAGATCCTGCACGATGTCGAGACAGCTGTCGAAGTTGCCGGCCACCTCCAGGATGCGGGCGCCGTGGAGGCTCGCCTGTGCGATCTTGCCGGCCGCGACCTTCCCCTCCGGGAGCAGGACGAGCGTCTCGAGGCCCGCGCGGCCGCCGTAGGCGGCGAGCGCCGCGGAGGTGTTGCCGGTCGAGGCGCACGCGAGCGCGCCGACGCCGAGCTCCTCCGCGACGCGGACGCCGACGGTCATCCCGCGGTCCTTGAACGAGCCGGTGGGGTTCATCCCCTCGTGTTTGATCCGGAGCGCGTCGACGCCCACGTCCGCCTCGAGGCGGGGGACCTCGTGGAGCGGCGTGTCTCCCTCGGGGAGCGTGACGCCGAGGTCGAACGGGAGCGCCGCGCGGTAGCGCCAGACGCCGCGCTCGGGGCCCTCGCTGGGTGCGCCCGCGCCGAAGTCGTCGAACGTCGGCGGGTCGGCGTACCGCACCTCCAGCAGACCGTCGCAGTCGTCGCACGTGTAGCGCACGTCGTCGAAGGGGGCGAACGTCGCGCCGCACTCGATGCAGGCGAGCCACGCGCCGTCGGCCGCGCAGTCGGGGGCCTCGGAGGCCGGAGCGTCGAGGTCGAGACTCATTGGCCAACCCTCCGCGCCCGGCCCGTAAAAGGCGGGCGGTGGGGGCGGATGGTGCCGGCCGAGACCAGGACCGACCCGCGCCGCCCGGCGCCGACCGCCCCCGGAGTCCTGAAAGCCTTTATCCGCGCCGCCGGAACGCCCGCACGATGCCCTCCACCAGACGCGACCTCCTGTCCGGCGCCGCCGCCCTCGGCGCGACCGGGCTCGCTGGCTGTGCCGCCCTCGACGAGGACCGCGAGCCCGACCTCTCGGGCGACTGGCCGCAGGTCGGACGCGACGCCGCGAACGCCAACCACGCCCCCCACGCGACCCTTCCCGCGGCGGTCGGCGTCGCGTGGCGTCACCGCATCGGCGGCTGGCCGTACGTCCAACCGGTCATCGCGGAGGGGACCGTCTACGCCGCCGGCGACCACGGCGTCTTCGCGCTCGCCGCCGCCGACGGCGCGCCGCGGTGGCCGGAGCCGGTCGACCTGCTACCCTCCGGCGGTCTCGCGCTCACCGACGGCGCGGTGCTCGTCCCCCACGACCCGCCGACCAGGACCGAGGACCCGCCCGCGCTCGTCGCCCTCGACCGCGCGACCGGGACCGAGCTGTGGCGCGTCGAACTCGAGGCGCGGGGGTTCGCGCCGAGCGTCGCCGACGGCGCCGCGTACCTGCGCACGGACGCCGCCGCGCTCGCGGTCGACCTCGACGGCGACGCGGACGGCCCCGAGCGGGTCCGCTGGCGCCGGCCGCTCGAACCCCTCCGCTACGACGAGTACAACGCCGTCGGCGACGACATGACGACGCTGATCGCCCCCGCGGTCGACAGGGACCGCGTCTACCTCCCCGACGACGGCACCCTGCTCGCGCTCGACCGGGCCTCGGGCGAGCCTCGCTGGCGGGAACCGTTGGAGGCGGCAATGGCGAGCCCGGTCGCGGACGAGGGTGGCGTCGTGGCGACCGGGATCGGGGGCACGGTCGCGCTCGAGCCCGACGGCGAGCGCCGCTGGCGGATCGACCGTGGGAGCTGGACGAGCGTGGCGGCCGCGGAGGAGACGGTCTACGTCGCCGACAGCAGCCTGACGGCCCACGACGCGAGCGACGGCTCGCGGCGCTGGACGGCGGACGGCGGGACCGGGATCCAGGTGTCCCAGCCCGCGGTCGTCGGCGACACGGTCGCGGCCGCCGGCGGGGAGGTGGTCGTCAACCGGCGCGGCGACCCCGGTCGGTTCGCCGACCGGGAGCTGCTGACGATCCGCGAGGAGGGCGGCCACCTCGCCGCCCACGGCGGGCTGGCGGTCGGCGGCGGGCGGCTGCTCGCGGTCGACGGCATCGCGGGCGCGGTGGTGGCCTACGAGCCGGCGCCGTGACGGGGGCGGGTGCCGGTCACAGCTCCTCCGGCTCGAACCCGTCGATGGCGTCGTGAACGTCGGCGACCCACTCGTCGAGCGCGGCGTGGAGCCGCTCTTTCGCCTCCGACAGCGGGACGGCCGTGTACTGGTAGACGTAGCCGCCCGAGTCGAGCAGGCGGCGCTGGCGCTCGACGAGCCCCTTCTCCAGAAGCGTCGACAGCGAGCGGTTGACGTTCGACCGGTCGCGGTCGAGCTCCTCGGCCAGCTCCGCGATGGTGCTGCCGGGGTTGTTCAACAGGACGACGTACGTCCGGCTCTCGTGGTCGCGGACGCCGAACACACACGAGAGGACGTGCTCGAAGCTCGGCGAGGAGTCACCGACGAGGTCCTCGATCTCGGGTTCGCTCATGGGCGTAGTACGTGACCGTGCGCTTAAAAGTCAGTTCTCCGGCCGGGCGTATCCCATGTGAGCGATGCACTCGCGCATGCCCGCCTCGTCGTCGTGGCGGTGGAGTCGCGTCGGCGTGTCGCAGTAGAACGTCTCGCCGTCGTGGCGGAGCGCGACCTCCGACTCGCTCCCGTACGCCTCGACGGTGACGAGCACGCGCCGGCCGTCGCGGAGCTGGTCGATGATCTCGTCCGCGGAGAGTTCACCGGCGGAGACGCGCAGCGGCGTCCTGCTCATGTTCCACGGAGTGCGCGGGAGGACAAGCGTATCCGCTACTCCAGTTTCTGTCGCGAGATGGAGACGCCGGTCGGCGCGAGGATGATCTGGTCGTCGCCCTTCTGGACGATGTCGCCGTCGACCTCCTGTGCGACCTGCCGCAGCTCGTCGATGATGTACTCGACCGTGCGGTCGGAGGTGGAGTGGCGCGTGATGTCCGCGATGACGAAGTCGCCGTCGTAGACGGCGTCCTTTATCGGGATGATGTCGCTTTTGTCGCCGATCTCCGCGATGTGGACCGTGATCCCTGCGCCGCCGGCCGCCTCGGCGAAGTCGTCGAGGTCGAGTTCGACGTAGTCGTCGACCGACCGGTTACCCCCGCCGCCGAGGATCTTGCTCATGATGCCCATACACCCCAATGCCGGGGAGACCGCATTAGGTCTTACGTCAGACGCGCTCGCGGCCGCGGGGGTGTAGCGACGCGGAACGGGCGCGGGGCCGGTCCGGGCCTGCCGGGACCCGCGTGACCCCGTCCGCCCTTCCGCGAAACCCGGATTTTTGTCCGCTCGCGGGCGAGGCTCGGCCATGACCTTCAGCATCTGCGTCCGCGAGGAGTACACCGACGACGAGGGCGAGAGACAGACCCGGTTCGGCGTCGCCGTCACCACCCGACTGCCCGGCGTGGGGACGCTCTGTCCGTTCGCCTCCGAGAACGGGGCGGTCGCCACCCAGTCGCTCGTCAACGTCGAGCTCGGGCGGAAGGGGCTCGCGTACCTCGACGACGGGCTCGCGGTCGAGGACGCCCTGCCCGCCCTGCTGAACGCCGACGACGGGAAGGAGAGCCGTCAGCTCCACGGCGTCGACGCCGACGGGACGTTCGCGTTCTCCGGCGAGGAGTGCAAGGGCTGGTTCGGCCACACCGTCGGCGAGAACTACACCGTCGCGGGCAACCTGCTGACCGGCGAGGCGGTGATCGAGGCGACCGCGGCCGCCTACGAGTCCGACGCCTTCGGCGACGCGCCGCTGTCCGAACGGCTGATCGACGCGCTCGAAGCCGGCCACGCAGAGGGCGGGGACAAGCGCGAGGACCTCCCCGTTCAGTCGGCCGCGCTGATCGTCGAGACCACCGAGGACCGCGAGGGCGGGGACCCCTACTACACCGACCTGCGCGTCGACGCGACCGAGACCCCCATCGCGGACCTGCGCGAGACCCACGAGACGGCCGCGCGCGGCTGGGAGGACGCGTTGGCGAAGTACGAGAGGGAAGCGGAAGATGCCGAAGACGGCAAAGACGCCGAAGACCCAGAGGAGAACGACGAACGCGACGACGCCGAGTAGTGGCCATCGCAAGCCACGAATTTCGAGCGTTCGGCAACGGCCGTCCGTTCAGTCAGTGGTCGTGGCGGTGCGGTCGGCGCGCGCGAGAAACGCGCGCGAGGGAGCCCGCAGCCGCGGTCGCGCAGCGGTACGGTGCGGTCGCGCGACCGCGGCTGCGGCGAGGCTGGGGAGGCGTGAGGCTGCTGTGCGGTTGCGGAGCTGTGCGGTTGCGGAGCTGGGCGGTTGCGGTACGGGGCGGGGCTGTGGGTGGGACTGAAAGGGGCAGCCGGCTCGATCCGGCCCCGGCGCCTCAAGCACTCGCGCCGGGCGTTGCTGAGAGGCGCGAGCGCGCAGAGCGTGCCGCGGCCGGTCGAGCCGGCTGGGGCTTTCTGGGTGTTGCTGTCCAGATCAGCAGGATCGACAGCAGACTCAGAAAAAACGTCGCAGGGAGAGCCGGCTGGGGCTTTCTGGGTGTTGCTGTCCAGATCAGCAGGAACTGCAACAGTACCGGAATGGGTGTCTCAGAGAGCCAAATGCGACGTTCGAACCGGACGCGACCTTCACGATCCGCCCGCACCAGTCACCACTCCTTCTCAATCCTCCGAGAACCTCCGTGGAACACCGTCAGATCCGAAGCCGCGCCAGTACGGGCAGGTGGTCGGAGGGGTGGCGCCCGCGGTCGTCCAGATCCGCGAGCGTCGCGAAGGCCTCGACCGTCACCTCGGGGCCGACGAGGACGTGGTCGATGCGCCGGCCGTGGATCGGTCCCCGGAAGTCGGTAATGCTGGTGTCCGGGCCGTGGGTCACGTCGGCCGCCTCGGCGGCCGGTCGGAGGCCGCCGTCGGTGAGGATCCGGTGCGGCTCGCTCCCCGGCCGGCAGTTGAGGTCGCCGACCACGACCGCGGGCGCGTCGGTCGCTATCGCCGCCACGCGCTCCCGGAGCAGCCGAGCGCTCTCGCGGCGGGCCCGCGCGCTCTCGTGGTCGAAGTGGGTGTTGAACAGGTAGCACGCGGGGCCGCGGCCGCCGCCTTCGGCCCCCTCATCACCGGCGCGCGCCACGCGCGCCCAGGTGACGATCCGGGGATGGTTCGCCCCCCACGCGGCGCCGGGCTCCTCGGGCGTCTCGGAGAGCCAGAAGGTGTCGCGATCGGTTATCGTCCAGCGGTCGGTCCGCGCGCCGACGGGACACGCCTCGCCGTCCCCGTCGGCCCGCCGTCCGCGACCGACGAGGCGGTGCGCCGGGAGTCCCTCCTCGAGGTCCGCCACCTGCTCCGGGAGCGGTTCCTGGAACCCGACGAGGTCGGGCGCGTGGAACCGGACGAGGTCCGTCACGCCCGCGCGGCGGAACTCCCACACGTCGTGGCCCTCGTCCGGGTTCGCGTAGCGCACGTTGTACGAACAGACCCGAAGCTCGGTCATCGACCTGTGCAACGCGCGGCGGGGCGTTAAAAGGCGCGGCGGCGGAGCGATGAACCGGGCGGCGGAACGACGAACCGGGCGGCGGGGCGACGAACGGGGCGGCGGAACGACGAACCGGGCGGCGGAGCGAGCGCGGCCGGTGGTCGCGACGCTCTCCGGTCGGGTACTCGCAGAACGGGGCCGGCTGTCGGACTACCCCTCGTCGCTCACTCGGATCAGGTACGCCCCGACGCCCGCCATCAGGAGGACGAAGCCGGCGAGCAGTCCCACCAGCGCGAGCGACCCGCTCGCGGAGAGCCCCGCCTCGGAGCCGTTGCCGAACGTGGTGCCGAGCGCGACCAGCCCCGCGACGAAGACCGCGGCCGCCAACAGCGAGACCGCGACCTGCCGGCGGAGTTCCGCGTCGATATCCATGCCTGCGGGTACCCCCGGCCCGCTCAAAAGGACTTCGAAACCGCGGACGCCCGGCCGACTGTCGAGAACACGCGAAAGACGGGTCGAAACCCGCCGTTTCGGCACTTCATCCGCTCCGCCCGACCGGACGTTTATACGCGTTCGGGCCCTCTCTCCACACGAAGCGAGGGTGTCTCACCCTCGCCCCACTCATGACGCAAACCAGCAACACAGCCGCGTCATCCGCCGGCCCGACACGCATCCCGTCCGTTTCGCCTCGAACCTCGGAGCCGGAGACGCGCGAGGACCGCGCCCGCACCGAGCCGATGACCGTCCGCCCGCTGCGGGACCGCCGATACGTCGTCGAGACGGATGGCGGCACCTACGTCGTCGCGCTCGACGCCGGCACCTGCACCTGCCCCGACCACGCCATCCGCGGCGCGCGCTGCAAGCACCTCCGGCGCGTCGAACGCGAGGTCGACGCCGGGACCGTCCCCGGCCCCGACGAGCGCGTCGGCGTCTGTGCGGTCTGCGGCGCCGAGACGTTCGTCCCCTTCGAGGCGACCGGGCCGCAGCTCTGTGCCGACCACCGGCCCGAACCGGGCGCGGCGGTCCGCGACCGGGAGACAGGCAAGCTCCTGATCGTCACCCGCGTCACCGACGAGCGCGCCGACGCCCACGAGACCGACGAGGGACGGCCCATCGCGGACTATCCGACTAACGCCGGCTACGGCGCCCACGAGCCGGTGGTGGAGGCCGTCTACGTCGACGCGCTCTCGCCGACCGCGGGGGTCCGCGACGCGAAGCGGTACGGCTTCCCCGCCTCGCGGCTCGTCGCGCTCGACCGCGGAGCGTGAGGCGGACTCATAAATCGTCCAGCGTCGTCCGCTCGGAGTCGCCGACGAACTCCGCGAAGTCCGTCCCGTCGGCCAGCGCCGTCTCCTTTTTGACCCGGTAGTTGCCGCCGTCGGTCGTGTAGAGGTCGCCGGGATGGAAGAAGTACCAGTCCTCGCGGTCGAACCGGACCGCGATGCGCGCCTTCGCGCCGAAGTTTCGCGAGAAGAACAGCAGCGCCTCCACCTCCTCGCCGGAGAGGTAGATGGGGTCGCCCGCGGAGGACTTCGCCTCGATGGCGTAGAAGCGATCGCCGTCGCCCGCGAGCACGTCGGGGAGTTCGCGCTCCGTCGCGCTGCCGCTGGCGGGCGCGCGCATGACCGCGAAGCCCGCCTCGTCGAGTGCGTTCACCAGTTCGCGCTCGCGGCGGTCGCCCTTACGGTTCGCGGACATGCTCGCCCTCCGTCGGTTCCGTCATCGGCGGAGATTGCTCGGACGAGGGTAAAAGCCCTCGGCTCCGCGGCGTCGTCCGTCGACCCACGCCGCGGCAGCTCGCCTACGCTTCGACGCCGCCGTTCGCGCCCTCGTCGTCCCCGAAGACGACCGTGGCGGCACCGACGACCGCGAACAGCACGCCCAGAAGGATCCAGCCGGGGAGGATGCCGCCGTCGTTGAGCACGAAGTTCATCGCCGCGAAGCCGAGACAGGCCGCCGACGCCAGCGCGAGGTAGATGACGTTCTCCATGGTCGGGCCTTGACGGCCGGACTTTTAGGTGTAACTCTTGCCGCGCGTGCGAATGTCTGTCTCGGGGTCGGCGGTCGCGAAGGACGGAGAATCGCCCGCGGAGGAGTCGGAACACCCGACCGACCGGCCGAGGTTGCCCCGGTCGCCCCGATCAGCGTTTTCGAGGTGGAGCCTCCGGCCTCAAGGAGCGACCGAAGCGTAGCGAAGGTAGCGAGTAGGCCGGAGAGTAACCCGACATGGGACGACATAACCAGCATACTGCGACCGGCCGACTCCCAGACATATAAGTACCATCGGGTACTCTCTGAAGTCATGGTGGTGCGTCGAACCGCCGTCGTGAAACTCGCCGTTTCCGACGAGCAACGCGACGCACTCCACCGAACCGCCGAGCAATACCTGTACTGCGCGAACCGAACCGCCGACTACTGTTGGTCCGACACCTCCTACACCGAGTGCAACACCAACAAGCGAGAGGTTCGTGACGCGCTCTACTCCGAACTTCGAGAGGAGACGGACCTACAGGCACAACTCGTCCAAGCCGCCATCAAACGCGCTGTCGAAGCCGTCAAAGCGTGTATCGAACGGTGGAAGAAAGGACAGCGTGTCTCTTGTCCGACGTTCACCGCCGAAACGATGGACTACGACACGCGGAGCGCCACCTTCTATCGCAACAAGGTGTCTCTGGCAACTGTCGAGGGGCGGATCGAACCATCGTTCGTTCTCCCGGCGGACAGCCCGACGCCCTACGAGCGGTACGTACTCTCCGAGGACTACGAGTTCCGCGAGAGTACGCTTCGGTACGACGCGGCAACCGACGAGTTCTACCTCAACATCTCAACGCAGCGGGTAGACGGTGACGCAGAGGTTTCGGCAGATACCGGGCACTCCGACCAAACGGTCCTCGGCATCGACCTCGGCGTCAACAGCCTCGCTGTGTCCTCAACCGGCACGTTTTGGCAGGGGGGCGACTACGACCACTGGTGTCGTGAGTTCGAGAAGCGACGTGGAGAGATGCAACGGCGCGGCACGCAGGCCGCACACAAGGCCCTGCTTCGCCTCGGGAAGCGTGAAGAGGCCTGGCGCAAACAGTACATCCATACGATCGCCAACGAACTCGTCTCGGAAGCCGTCGAACACGACTGCGACGTTATTGTGTTCGAGGACTTGACCGACATCCGAGATCGACTATTGCAGGCGGAGTGGCATCATGTATGGGCGTTCCGACGCCTCTATGAGTACGTCTCCTACAAGGCCTCTGAACAGGGCATCTCCGTGGAACAAGTCGAACCGAACCACACGTCCCACCGCTGTTCTCGGATGGATTGTGGATTCACGCACGAGGACAACCGCCACGGAGAACACTTTGAGTGCCAGAAGTGCGGGTACGAGGTCAACGCGGACTACAACGGTGCGAAAAATATCGGGTTACGGTACGCCCGAAAACGGACACACAGACTCCGTTCCTCGCCCAAGTCGGGGAGCGGAGACGCAGAAGTAGACCTGCGTGTGAATGGTGGGACGTTGAACGGCGAGAGTCACCGGCCTATTGCTGGTGATTGATTGCCGCGAGTCCACATCAAAGCCCCACCCTCAAGGACCGAGGCGCGTATGCGCCGAGGGAGTAGGGAGGGGTAGTTTACGTCCCGTGTTCCCAGCTGCCCATGTACTCGCGCTGTTCGGCCGAGAGGTCGTCGTACTCGACCCCTTCGGCGGCGAGCTTGATCTCCGCGACCTCGCGGTCGAGCTCGTCGGGGACGTCGTGGACGCCGGCCTCGTACTCGTCGCCGCGCTCGACGAGTTCGCGGACGCAGACGGCCTGAATGCCGAAGCTCTGGTCCATCACCTCGACGGGGTGGCCGAGCGCGATGGGCGCGGCGAGGTTGACGAGCCGCCCCTCCGCGAGCACGTTGAGCCGGCGGCCGTCGGGCATCTCGTAGGCCTCGACGCCGTCGCGGGCCTCGTAGGTGTCGACCGCCAGGTCCTCGAGCTGGTCGAGGTTGATCTCCACGTCGAAGTGGCCGGCGTTCGCGAGCAGGACGCCGTCCTTCATGACCTCGAAGTGCTCCTCGGTGATCACGTCGCGGTTGCCCGTCGTCGTGACGAACACGTCGCCTTTCTCGGCGGCCTCCTGCATCGGCAGTACGTCGTAGCCCTCCATGTGCGCCTCCAGCGCGCGCCGGGGCTCGACCTCGGTGACGATGACGTTCGCGTTCTGGCCCGCCGCCTTCTTGGCGACGCCCTTCCCGCAGTAGCCGTAGCCGCCGACGACGACGTTCTTGCCGGCAAAGGAGAGGTTCGTCGTCATCGCGATGGTGGCCAGCGAGGACTCGCCGGTGCCGTGGACGTTGTCGAACAGCCGCTTCATCGGCGTGTCGTTCACGGCGAAGACGGGGTACTCCAGCGCCCCCTCCTCGTCCATCGCGCGCAGGCGGTGGACGCCCGTGGTCGTCTCCTCCGCGCCGCCGACGATGGTGTCGATCAGCTCCGGGTACTCCTCGTGGACGATCTTCACCATGTCCATCCCGTCGTCGACGGTGATGGTCGGGTCGTGGGAGACGACCGAGCGCAGGGCCTCGTAGTAGCCCTCGTCGTCGACGCCGCGGACCGCGTAGGAGGTGATCCGGTCGTGGCCGTCGAGCGCCGCCGACACGTCGTCGTGCGTCGAGAGGGGGTTACAGCCGGTGATCGCCACCTCGGCGCCGCCGTCCGCGAGCAGCTCCACGAGGTTCGCCGTCTTCGCCTCGACGTGCATCGCCATCGCGATGACCTCGCCCTCGAACGGCTGCTCGGCCGTGAACGACTCCCGAAGCTCCTGCAGGATGGGCATGTGCTGCAGCGCCCAGTCCATCTTCCGTCGCCCCTCGCGGCGGGCCGTCGCCGGGTCCGAGAGGTGCTCGGACACCGGCGCGTAGTGTTCGCTCATGGGGCTGGCTTGGCCGACCGCACCCAAAACGCTACCGACACTGGCCGGGAGGACGCGCCCGAAGGCGGTGACGGTGTCGGCGCCGGTGCCGCCGCTGGTCGGTTCGGGACCGGTCAGAAGTGTCGGGCCGAGATCGGACCGCTTCGGCCCCGCGCGAACCTCGCCCGTGGAAACCGCGTGGGTGGTGTGGGTGGTGGAGAGTGAAGCGGTTCCACGCTGCGCGGTTCGCCGTGTGCCTCCGATCTCACGTTGCCCGCATCGGCTCGTGTGCGTCGGGTAACTTAAACACCGTCTGCCGTTTCGACCCGAAGAAATCGTTTAGACAGTTTATGACGGCGGATTTAGCGGGGATGACCGGGGCGAGCTACGATTCGGTCTCGGTCGTCTCCTCGTCGGTCTCCTCGTCGTTCCCGTCGTCACCGCCGGCGTGGGCGGGCGGGCCGCCCCCGTTTCCGTTACCGTTCCCCTTGTCGCCGTCGTCACCGCCGGCGTGGGCGGGCGGGCCGCCCCCGTTTCCGTTGCCGGCGTCCTCGTCGTCACCGCCCGCGTGCTCCGGCGGGCCACCGGCGCCGTTGCCGTTCCCGTTGCCGTTCGCCGAGGCGTTCGCGGCCGGGCTGTCGTCCGCGGCGCCGGGCCCGGCGTGGTCGGGCGCGTTGCCGGGGTTGTTCGCGACGACCCACGAGGCGATGTCCTGCCCGGTGGCGTTCGCGCCGAGTTCGAGCTTGAACTGCTGGAGCCGCTGGCCGAAGTTCGACGCCTCCTCGCTGCCGTTGCCGGTCGCGGCCAGCAGCGTCGCGGTCGTCGACGCGGTTTCGTTGTCCGCGGTCGCCGTCACGTCGACGGTGACGTTCTCCTCGGGGGCGGGGAGATCGACCGTCCCGTTGGCGTCGGTCGTGTACGCTCCCGTGCCCGCGTACGTGACGTTCTCCGCGTCCTCGGAGTCGGCGAGCGCGACGTCGACCGAGGCGTTCGCGACGCCCGTGCCGTTCTCGCTCACGCTCACCGTCGCCGACTCGCCCGCGGTCTGGCTCACGCCAACCGAGAGCGACGACTCGTCGGCGGCCTCGAGGACCGTGGTCTGTGTGGCGGTGGTGCCGTTGTACTCCGCCGTCACCGAGACCTCGACGTCCTCGTCGGGGGCGGGCAGCTCGACCGTCCCGTTCGCGTCGGTCGTGTACGTGCCGTTACCCGCGTAGCTCGCGTTCTCGTCGGTCGGTTCGACCGTCACGGTCGCGTTCTCGACGGCCGTTCCGTTGTCGGTGACCGTGACCGTCGCCGTCTCGCCGGGCGACTGGCTCACGTCGACCGCGAGCGACGCCGCGCCGACCGCGGCCGTCGCGCCGACGAGCAGCGCGACGAGCGCCACGAGTGCAGTTTTGCGTTGCATACACGGCGCTCGACGCGCGGATCCGGTATAAACCGGGTCGACCGTCCGTACCGTTCACGGCCGAAAACGACGCGAACGATTCGGGCGCACGCGACCGGCCGTCGTTCTCGATCGTGAGAATCGACGCCCGGCGCGGGCGTCCTCTCGCCGCGCTTCGGGCGGGCGACGGGTCGACCGCTCGGGCGCGACCCCGCGGTTCCCGGCGGAGCGGCGCTGGAACACGTTTAAAACCGTCCGTCGGCTACCGGAGCGTATGAATCACGTGACGGTTCCGCAGGACCGGATCGGCGTCCTCATCGGCGCCGGCGGCGAGACGATGCGGGAGGTCGAGAAGCGCGCGGAGGTGCGGCTGGACGTGGACTCCGAGAGCGGCTCGGTCGCCATCGAGAGCGTCGGCGACCCGGTCGCGGGGCTCGTCGCGCCGGACATCGTCCGCGCCATCGGCCGCGGGTTCACCCCCGAGGCCGCCCTGTCGCTTTTGGACGACGACCTCCGGACGTTCGAGCTGATCGACCTGTCCGAACACACCCGCAACGACAACGACCTCCAGCGCAAGAAGGGCCGCGTCATCGGGGAGAACGGCCGCACGCGCGAACTGCTGGAGGAGCTGACCGGCGCGGACGTGGTCGTCTACGGCTCCACGGTCGGCGCCATCGGCGACCCCGAGGAGGTCGAGGTCGTCCGGCGCGCGGTCGGGATGCTCGTCGACGGCGCTCCCCACGGCGCGGTGTACTCCTTCCTCGAGCGGAAGTCCAACGAGCTCGGCGACGACCTCTCCTTTTCGAGCCCCTGAGACGGTCGGTCCGCGAGCCGCCTTCGGTCCGCGAGCCGCCTTCGGCCCGCTTTCCGCGCCGTCGCGTTCCGAACTGCCGTTACGCGGTCGGCGTTTGCGGCTGACTGACGTATAAACCCACCATGTGAAGAGTACGCATGCGGTTGCTACGGCGTTCCGTGTGCCGTTTTCGCACGATGTCGACGAAGGTTTTTTATAGAACCACAGACAATCAGTGGGTGTACTATGGCACAGCGACAGCGGATGGGCAATCAGCCCATGATCGTACTTTCCGAGGACTCGCAGCGCACCTCCGGAAAGGACGCGCAGACGATGAACATCACGGCCGGGAAGGCGGTCGCGGAGTCCGTCCGCACCACGCTCGGCCCGAAAGGGATGGACAAGATGCTCGTCGACTCGACGGGCGGCGTCGTCGTCACGAACGACGGCGTGACCATCCTGAAGGAGATGGACATCGACCATCCCGCGGCCAACATGATCGTGGAGGTGTCCGAGACCCAGGAGGAGGAAGTGGGCGACGGCACCACCTCCGCGGTCGTCGTGGCCGGTGAACTCCTCGACCAGGCCGAGGAGCTCATCGACCAGGACATCCACGCGACCACTCTCGCGCAGGGGTACCGCCAGGCCGCCGCGAAGGCCAAGGAGATCCTCGAGAACGAGGCGATCGACGTCTCCGAGGAGGACCGCGAGACCCTCACGCAGATCGCCGCGACCGCGATGACCGGCAAGGGCGCGGAGTCCTCGAAGGACCTCCTCTCCGAACTCGTCGTCGACGCGGTCACCGCGGTCGCCGACGAGGACAGCATCGACACCGACAACGTCTCCGTCGAGAAGGTCGTCGGCGGCTCCGTCGACGAGTCCGAGCTCGTCGAGGGCGTCATCGTCGACAAGGAGCGCGTCGACGAGAACATGCCCTACGCGGTCGAGGACGCGAACGTCGCGCTGTTCGACGGCGCCCTCGAGGTGAAGGAGACGGAGATCGACGCCGAGGTCAACGTCACCGACCCCGACCAGCTCCAGCAGTTCCTCGACCAGGAAGAGGAGCAGCTCCGCGAGATGGTCGACCACCTCACCGAGGTCGGCGCCGACGTCGTCTTCGTCGGTGACGGCATCGACGACATGGCGCAGCACTACCTCGCCAGCGAGGGCATCCTCGCGGTGCGCCGCGCCAAGTCCGACGACCTCAAGCGCCTCGCCCGTGCGACGGGCGGCCGCGTCGTCTCCAACCTCGACGACATCGAGAGCGACGACCTCGGCTTCGCCGGCTCCGTCGCCCAGAAGGACGTCGGCGGCGACGAGCGCATCTTCGTCGAGGACGTCGAAGAGGCCAAGTCCGTCACGCTCATCCTGCGCGGCGGCACCGAGCACGTCGTCGACGAGATCGAGCGCGCCATCGAGGACTCGCTCGGCGTCGTCCGCACGACGCTGCTCGACGGGAAGGTGCTGCCCGGCGGCGGCGCCCCCGAGACGGAGCTCGCGCTGCAGCTCCGCGACTTCGCCGACTCCGTCGGCGGCCGCGAGCAGCTGGCCGTCGAGGCGTTCGCCGACGCGCTGGAAGTCATCCCGCGCACGCTCGCCGAGAACGCGGGCCTCGACCCCATCGACTCCCTGGTCGACCTCCGCGCCCGCCACGACGGCGGCGAGTTCGGCGCCGGTCTCGACGCCTACACGGGCGACGTGATCGACATGGAGGCCGAGGGCGTCGTCGAGCCGCTCCGCGTCAAGACGCAGGCCATCGAGTCCGCGACCGAGGCGGCCACGATGATCCTCCGCATCGACGACGTCATCGCGGCCGGTGACCTCAAGGGCGGAAGCACCGACGACGGCGGCGACGAGGGCGGCGCGCCCGGCGGCGCCGGCGGCATGGGCGGCATGGGCGGCATGGGCGGTATGGGCGGCGCGATGTGAGCGTCCCCCGATAGGACACCACACTCACCGCCGACCGCACCCGTCGCTGCACCGCCTGCGAACCGACGGCTTTCCACTTTTTCGGACACGATACCCCGGTAGCGGCAGGGCCGTCGAATCGATATCGCACGCCCGACGCCCGGTAGTCACTCCTCGAACTCGGTCATCTCCGGAGCGGCGTCCTCCTCGATCTCGTCGTGGACCTCGAGGTGCGTCTCGCGGTAGCGCCAGATCTTCCGGAGCAGGACGAAGCCGAACACGCCGTCGAAGATCAGGACGTACACGAGGAACGCCGGGAGCGACGACAGCCCCGTGACGGCGCCGATGATCCCCGAGCCGAGGCCGACCGTCGAGTTGTAGGTGGCGTGGATCAACGCCGCGATCACGACGCCCTTCACGACGATGGGGCCGCGGTGTTCGGGGTTGAACTTCGCGAGCCCGAGGTAGTAGCCGGCGAACGCGGAGTAGATGACGTGGCCCGGCCCCGCGAGCGCACGGAGCGCCGCGATGCCGTCGCCGGCGCCGAGGATCGCCAGCCCGACCCCGGCGCCGAGCTCCGCGGCGTCGACGTTGCGCGCGATGTAGAGCGCGTTCTCGATGGTGGCGAAGCCGAGCCCCGCGACCGCGCCGTACACCGCGCCGTCTATCACCGCGTCGAAGCGGTCGTCGGTGTACGCGTACAGCCGGACCGCGAGCAGCTTCACCGCCTCCTCGCCCGGTCCGACCACGAGGAAGAAGAAGACCACCATGCTGAGCCCCTCGAAGGGGCCGAACACTCCCTGCACGAGGCTGTTGACCACTGCGGCGAAGGTGGCGGTCAGGACCGCGAGCAGGAACGTCGCGACCAGCAGCGAGAGCGGTTCCGCCTCGGTCACATCCGAGTACCGGACGTACGCCGCCAGTCCGAGCGCGGGCAGCGCGGAGAGCGCGGTCAGCAGGCCGATTTCGGGTTCCGACAGCGCCCCGAGGATCCCGAGCGAGAGCAAGATCAGGAACGCGAGGAGCACCACCGCGACCTTCGCGCCCCGCGTCAACAGCCAGTACCCCGAGACGGCGACGCGGTCGAGCGCCGTCCGCGGCTCCCACGTCGCCACGTCGTAGAGGTCGCGGGAGCCGTCGGAGGCGGTCTCTATCGGATCCTTCCTGTCCGTCATGGGTCACCGGTCGCCCGCCACAGATTAAGCTCTGGTGGCGGCGGCCGGATCGGCGGACCGGGGGAACGGCGCCGGGGCGGGCGAACGGCGCCGGACCGTGAGCCTTGAGGGCCCCTCGCCCGTAGGCGGGGTATGCACTTCGACCCGCGCACGCAGCAGGCGCTCCGGGAGGCCGGCCTCGACACCGAGGAGATCCGGGCGGCGAGCGACCGCGCGGCCGAGCTCGTGGCTGAGGACGCGGCGGCCATCGAGTCGTTCGTCGCCGACGCGGAGACGCTCCACTCGGACCTCGAGACGGCCCACGGCCCGGACGGTCCGCAGGAACACCCCGACTGCGCCGTCGACTTGTACACCCACGGCGGCGACCTGCGGGGGTACGTCTCGTTCGGCTCGTGGGGCGCGTACGTCGAGGACGGTCGCACGCTCTCTGATGACGTCGTCGAACTGACGCTCGGACCGACGGTCCACGACCGCGTTCGCTTCGCGCGCGACCCGGAGGACCTGTAGCGTGCCGGGTGAGGACGCCGCCGCGGACGCTTCGACCGACGACGGGGGTGACGGGGAGACAGCCCTCGCGACGCCGCCGGTCCGCGTCCGCGGCATCTACGCCACGGCGCTCACGCGGCTGCTGGCCGACGCCGGCCACGACGCGGTCGACGCCTCGCCGCCCATCCGGCGGCGGTTCGCGGGGACCCCGCTGGCCGACCGGGTTCAGGAAGGCGGCGCGCCGGCGGTCGAGGTCGCCACCACGGACGACCGGCAGGGCGTCGGCGTCGCCGGCGATCCCGCGGCGGTCGAGGCGGTCACCGGCCGGCTTGGGGGGGTCGCTCGCGACGCGCTGGCGTGGACGGACCCCGCGCCCGAGGGCGCGGTCTTCGACGGCGAGGTAACCGAGGCTCTCGGCGGCGGCGCTCTCGTCGACCTCGGGGCGGCGGTCGGGGCAGAGGGTCGGGGAGCGACCGTCGAGGGGTACCTCCCCTACGGCAACGTCGACGACCGCGTCGAGGTCGGGGACGCGGTGCGGGTGCAGGTCCGCGAGGCGACGGCGCCGTGGGACGACGACCGGCCGGAGCTCGACGCCGAGATCAGGGTCGTCGGCGAGCTCGCCTCGCTGGTCCCCGGCGGCGGGACGCGCGTGGAGTCGTACGACGAGGCCGCGGGCCGCGAACTCGCCGGCATGGCCGACCTGCTGGACCTCCATCCGCCCGACGACTGGGGGATCGTCTGGCACGCTCCCGCGGTCGACGCCGGGATGGACGCGCTTCGAGAGGCGCTCGATAGCGCCGTCGACCGCGCGGAGGCGGTGCGGGACGCGACCGACGACCCCGTTGGCGAGCCGGGTCGCCTCGTCGCGCCGCGGGCCGGCGCGTGGGTCTGGTTCGGCCGCGAGTCGCGGTTCGCGCTCGACCGCGAGCGCGGCGCGGTCGCGCCCACGATGCCCGGCCACCACCGGATCAAGGCCGGGTCCGCGAGCGCTCGCGCGGGCGTCGACTTCGCGGAGGCGCTGACGGAGCCCACGCCGGGCGAGGACCCGGAGGCGGCGTTCCCCTTCGACGTGGTGACCGAGCAGTTCGGTCCCCACGAGGGCGACGCCGTCCGCATCGAGCACGGCAAGCCCGCGGGCCACCGGATCGTTCTCGGAGAGGGCACCGTCACGGAGGTCGAGCCGGGCGGGTCGGTGTCGGTGCGCCGGGAGATGACGCCCGGCGGGAGCTACGACGAACTCGACGCGCGCCGGGAGGCGGGCGACACGGCGCACACCTCGTTCAAGGAGGGCCGGTGGTGGTACCCGACGGTCTACCGCGACGCGGAGGGGGCCACGAAGGGGACCTACGTCAACGTCTGTACGCCGGTCGAGGCGTTTCCGGACGCGATCCGGTACGTCGACCTCCACGTCGACGTGGTGAAGGAGGCCGACGGCACCGTCCGGCGCGTGGACGACGACGAGCTCGACGCCGCGGTCGCGGCCGGCGACGTCCCGACCGAACTGGCCGAAAAAGCGCGGGCGGTCGCGAGCGCCCTCGAAAACGCGCTCTGAGCACACCGCGGCGACCCAGACACGTTTTCCGCTCCACGGCGGCGGTGTCACCGAAATTTCTGTCGCAGGTCGAGGCGCTGTGAAGGGTTTTCTGTCAGCGGCCGCGGCGCTGTGGCGTTTTCTGTAACCGCTGTCGCGGTGGCGGCGCTGGTGCGGTAGCGGTGCTGGTGCGGTGGCGGTGCTGGTGCGGTGGCGGTGCTGGTGCGGTGGCGGTGCTGATGCAGTGCTGATGCGGTCAAGCGCGAGGTACCGCGGCGGCGCGAGGGCGCGCAGCGCCCGCAGCGCCGACCGCGGCCCCTTTTTGATCGACATTTTTCAAGGATGGGTGAGCGCGGCGCCTGCGCCGCGCGAACCCGACGCAGAAAAAGGTCGTTAGTAATCCGGCGCTTCGTCCTCGACGGCGCGCTTCATGGAGTCGCGGCGGGACTTGGCGTCGCGGCCGGTCGCTTCGAGCAGGAAGTCGTTCTTGGCGTCGACCGCGTCGGCGGCGGCGTCGGCGTTGCCCTCGGCGATGACGTCTTCGGCGTCGCGCTCCTCGAAGTGGACCATCAGCTTGTCCTTCTTGCCGCTGTACTCGGCGGCGCCCGCGAGGATGCGCTCGAAGACGGGGTTGTCGGGGTCCTCGACGACGTACAGCTCCTGGCCGTTCGTCTCCTCGGTGCCGGTCACTTCGCCGAAGTACTCCTCGATGGAGGCTTTCAGGTCGGGCATCCGGTCGTCCAGATGCTCGCCGCGTCGCATCTTGTACTCCTTCATTGGCAACGCGTTCGGCAGGGGACGGTAAACCTGTTTCGTCAGCGGGGCGGCCGGAGGGGAGCGCCGGGCCACATCGGCGGCGTCACAGCTGGCGCTCGGAGATGTAGCCGACCTTGCACTCCGGACAGCTGTCGCCCGCGCGGATCGAGTTCCCGTCGGCCGGCCGGCTCATGCCGCACTCCGGACAGTAGTACTCGGTGTCCGCCTCGTTCATCGTCGTCGTGAGTTCGGCGCCTTCCGTATCGGTGAAGTCCCGACCGGTCGAGGGCGTCGCGCCGTCCGCGGGGCCGGTTGCGGCGGCGTCGCCCGTTGCGTCCGCGTCGGTCGCCCCCGCTCCGTCGGTCGGCTCTCGGTCCGCCGCAGGCTCCGGCGTCGGCTCCGTCGGCTCGTTCTCGATGAACTCCGCGTCGTCGTCGACCGCCTCGCTGTCGACCGCGTCGTCGTCCACCTCGGGGGTGAGCCCGCCACCGAAGCTGACGCCGGCCTCCTCGCTTTCGCCCTCGTCGACGGTCGCGTCGTACCCCTCGTCGTCGCCGCGGTGTTCGGGCCACGGGGTGGGCTCGTCGGCGGCCGCCTCGGCCTCCTCGTCCGGCTCCGGCCATTCGCCGTACTCGCGCTCGGGGTCGGTGTCGGGCTCCTCGTCGAGGATGACGCCGTCGTCGCTCTCGGCGTCGACCTCGTCGCCGCTCTCGGCGTCCCCGCCCGGGCCGGCATCGGGCCAGTCGCCGTGGCCGGTCGCGCCAGCCGCGTCCGGCTCGGCGTCGACGTGGGGGTCCTGTCGCTGCCCACCGGGACTATCGTCGAGGATCTCCGCGTCTTCTTCGTCCGCGTTCCGGGGCGCCGAGTCGGTCTCGGGATCGGACGCGCGGCTTGCTCCGCCGGCGTCCGCCCCGGCGGCGGGCGCGTCGGCGTCCGCGGGCTCGTTCTCGATGCCGCTCAGGTCCGGTGCGGGTCCGTCCACGGTCTCCGGCTCATCGGCCCCGTCGGGCCCCTCGTCGATGAAGACGGCGTCGTCCTCGTCCTCGACTTCCGCATCCGCGGGGGACGGCTCCACCGAGGGCTCGGCGCCCGGCTCGTCCGGCTGGACGGGCTCCTCGGCCTCGGCGACGGCGGCCTCCGGCTCGGCGGGCTCGGCGTCGCCGCTCGACACGGCCGGCTCGGCCGGTTCGGCGTCGGTCGCGTCCGCGGGCGCGTCGGCCGCCGTGTCGGCGGCGTCGGCGAGCTGTTCGATCGAGGTGACCTCCTTGTTCTCGCTGACGACCTGCTGCTCACCGCAGCGGTCGCAGGTCTTCACCTCGCGGACCGTGATGACGACCTCGTCGCCCTCCTCCTCGCGCTCGCGCTCGAGTTCGGGTTCACCGAAGTCGTGCCCGAGCAGACACCTGAGTCCCATTTGTAGGGTGTGCGCGGTCCGAACGTAAAAAACGTCCCCGTCGGCGTCTGACGCTCGGCGGACGCGAGCAGGCGTGAGGCTTCCGTGAATCCGCGCCTCGCGTTCATCGGGAAGGAGAGCCACCCGGGATCCCCTCGGCGTCGTCCACGTAGCTCCAGGCCGCGGCGACCACTCGTTCCGTGGACGGTACCCAAATCCCGTGGGGTGGACGCCGTATCGGTTCCGACGCCCCTTTCGAGCACTCCTGTGCGACCCGTTCGTGTCCCACACCGACGACGCGTTCAGGACAACCTGGCTCCGATGCGAACGCTTTTGTTTTTAGGCATACCTAAACACATTCGATGACCACGTCACGCAGCCGGCCGTCGGACGCCGGCGCCGGGAGCGAGCCCGTCGGAGGCGGCCCAGTCGACGAATCCCCCGAACTGAACGCCTACGAACTCAACGTGGGGCGAACGGTCCTCACTGAACCGGGCAACACCGACGGCTGGATCGCGACCGATACGACCGTGTCGCCGCCGGAGTAGGGGTTACTGAAGCGCGTCTCTTCGAACGAGCGTGTCGTCGGCGAGATATCGCTCGATCGTGTGGGCGTCCTTCTCGATCGTCTTGCTGTGCTCGCGCAGGAGCTCGCCGGTCGTCGGGTCGTTCAGCTCTTCGGCGAGTCCGATGTGTTCGCGGAACTGTACCGCGAGTTCGGCGTAGCCCTCGAGGTCGCGACCGAGCGAGGACCGCACGTCGTAGTGGTGTGGCGCTTCGATGTGTATCGGGGCGTGCTGCCGGATGCCCATCGGACCACAGACCGGGACGCCCCCCAGCGCGTGGACCCGGATCGCGAGGTCGTCGGTCATCTCCGAGAGGCGGTCGGTCGCGCCCGCGAGGAACTCACCGACCTCCCTCGAGTTGGCTCCCTCGACGAGCCAGTAGTGTTTCCGGACCTGGTTGAACAGGATGTACAGGCCCGAGAGCTCGCTGTTCAGCGCCTCCACGATCCGTTCGGCCGCCTCCCGGTGGAGGCGGAGGTCGTTCTCGACGACCTCGTCCCAGTTCCGCCGAACGCGGCCGTCGGCCGGTTTTCGGAGGTGTGGGGTCTTCGCCATGGTCAGTTGCGCGCCTCCTCCAGCACGAGCGTATCGTCCGCGAGCAGCTGTTCGATCTCGTGGGCGTCGTCCTCGAGCGCCTCGAGGTGGTCACGGAGTCGCTCTCCGGTACCCGTATCACCCAGGGCTTCGACGGCCCTCACGTGGTCGCGCATGGTCGCGACGAGGGTGGCGTAGCCCTCGAGGTCGCCCTCGAGCGACGCTCGCAGGTCGTAGAGGTCCTCCGCCTCGAGGTGGACCTCGGCGTGTTCCTGGATCGTCGGCGGCGTGTTGGGCGGCACGCCGCCGAGTTCGACGATTCGGACCGCGATGTCGTCGTTGATCTCGCGAACGCGCCTGTACGCGTCCGCCAAGAAGTCGGCGACCTCGTGGAACTCGGCTCCTTCGGCCGTCCAGTAGTGCTTCCGGAGGAGGTAAAACAGGTTGAACGTGCCCGCGTGGTCGACCCGTAGGAGGTCGACGATCTCGACTGCGTCGTCGCGGTCGATCCGGAGCGAGTTCGCCTCGACGGTGTCCCAGTCCTGTCGACGATCGCCGGTCTCGGGCTCTCGGACCAGGCCGATCTGTCGCTTCGTCATCCTCTCAACCTCAGTGAGTGGCGTCTTCGAGAACGAGCGTGTCGTCTTCGAGGAAGTGATGGGCCTCGTGTGCGTCGTCCTCGAGGTCCTCGAGGACGTCTCGAAGCAGTTCGCTCGTCGCGTAATCACCGAGGTCCTCCGCCAGCGCGACGTGTTCGCGGACGCTCTCGATGACGTCCTGGTACAGTTGGAGGTCGTTCGCCATCGACGTCCGGACGTCGTAGACGTCGTCGCTCTCGGACTCGACGGGAGCGTGGTCCGCGAGCGAGCGAAGGCCGCTGACCGGGACGCCGCCGAGCGCCTGGACGCGCTCGGCGAGGTCGTCGGCGTTGTCCTCAGCGTCCTCGGCGGCGTCGCCGAACCAGTCGTGAAGCTGCTCGAACTCCGCTCCCTCGACGTTCCAGTGGTGCTTTCGTAGCTGGTGGTAGAGCACGTACGTCGCTGCGAGGTCGGTGTTCAGCGCTTCGACTATCTGTTCGGCCTTCCCCCGGTCGATCTTCAGCGAGTTCTCCTCGACGGTGCCCGCTCTGTGCCGGACCTGTTTCTCGGTACTCATACCGTGTACGTTCGTCCAGCAGGGCAATAAATGTTGTCAGCACTCAGATATTTTAGGGTGGCCGAAAATCCGGGTGTTCGTCCGGGACGTTCTCGGCGTCCCCGAACGTGCGCCTCAGTACATTCATGCCCGTCACATGAGCGCCGAGACACGACGGTCCGGTCGAAACACACCGGAAACACGAATAGAACATTCCTGACATGACCGCGCGTGTTTGGATCGAGCGCACCCCCTCTCACTCCGCCGTTCCGGGAGCCCGCCATCCGCGGACGAATGGCGGATCGAACGGTCGGGTCGTCGTGCCCGTCGCTCACCCGGGGATCCGTGCGGCACGCGAGTCGGTTGCCGGTCCCGCTCGCTCCACCGGCTGCCCGCACAACCGGGAGGATAAGTGTCCTCGGACCCAGAATTTCGTATCGAATGACTCGGCTATCAACGACACCGAACACCGTGAGGCCGGTGGCACACGACACATGAGCAAGGACTACATCGAGGTCCGCGGGGCCGAGGAGCACAACCTCAAGGACCTCGACGTCCGCATCCCCCGCGAGGAGTTCACCGTGGTGACAGGGCTGTCCGGCTCGGGCAAATCCTCGCTCGCGTTCGAGACCATCTACGCCGAGGGGCAGCGCCGCTACATCGAGTCGCTGTCGGCGTACGCCCGCAACTTCCTCGGCCAGATGGACAAACCGCAGGTGGAGGCGGTCGAGGGGCTCTCGCCGGCCATCTCCATCGACCAGAAGAACGCCGCGAACAACCCCCGCTCGACGGTCGGCACCGTCACGGAGCTCCACGACTACCTCCGACTGCTGTACGCCCGGGTCGGGACGCCACACTGTCCCGAGTGCGGCCGCGAGGTGGGCGAGCAGTCCGCCCAGCAGATGGTCCGCCGGATCATGTCGCTGCCGGAGGGGACGAAGGCGATGGTCGCCGCGCCGGTCGTCCGCGACCAGAAGGGCGCCTTCGAGGACCTGTTCGACGACCTCCAGTCCGAGGGGTACGCCCGCGTGGAGGTCGACGGCGAGCCGTACGACCTCTCGTTCGACGACCCCGAGCTCGACGAGAACTACGACCACACGATCGACGTGATCGTCGACCGGATCCGGATCTCGGAGGACGAGCGGTCGCGGATCACCGACTCCGTGGAGACCGCGCTGGCGGAGGCCGACGGCGTCCTCAAGCTGATCGTCCCGGACCCGCCCGAGGGCGCGGCCGAGGAGCTCGGCGGCTCCGCGGCGCGGTCGACCGGCGACCTCGCGGGCGGCGCTTCCGAGGAGCCGGAAGACGACGACGGCGACGCGGACGGCGTCTCCGCCGACCGCCTCGTCGTGGAGTTCTCGGAGGAGCTCGCCTGTACCCACTGCGGCATCGACTTCTCCGAGATCGAGACGCGGTCGTTCTCGTTCAACTCCCCGCACGGCGCCTGTCCCGAGTGCGAGGGGATCGGCTCCACGAAGGAGGTCGACGAGGACCTCGTGGTCCAGGACCCCTCGAAGCCGATAAAGGACGTGTTCGAGGCGTGGTCGTACAACCGGTCGTACTACCGCACCCGGATCGACTCCGTGGCGAAGCACTTCGGCGTGAGCGTCGACACGCCCTTCGCGGACCTCGACCCCGACGTCCGCGAGCAGTTCCTCTACGGCACCGACGAGCAGGTCGTCTTCGAGCGGCAGACGAAGAACGGCGTCCGGCGCAAGGAGAAGCGCTTCGAGGGGGTCATCCCGAACCTCCAGCGCCGCCACGTCGAGACGGAGTCGCAGTCCACCCGCGAGCACATCGAGGACTACATGGCGGTCACCACCTGCCCGGCCTGCGACGGCACCCGCCTGAAGCCGCAGTCGCGGTCGGTGCTCGTCGACGGCACGCCGATCACCGAGGTGAACCGGCTCTCCATCGGCGACGCCCGCGAGCACTTCGAGGGGATGGAGGCGCGGCTCTCCGAGCGCGACCGCACCATCGCCGAGGAGATCCTCAAGGAGATCCGCGCCCGCCTCGGCTTCATGGAGGAGGTCGGGCTGGAGTACCTCACGCTCGACCGCGAGGCGGCGACGCTCTCGGGCGGCGAGAGCCAGCGCATCCGGCTCGCTACGCAGGTCGGGTCCGGCCTCGTGGGCGTGCTCTACGTCCTCGACGAGCCCTCCATCGGCCTCCACCAGCGCGACAACGACCGCCTGCTGAACACCCTCGCCGGCCTCCGCGACCTCGGCAACACCCTGATCGTCGTCGAGCACGACGAGGAGACGATGCGCCGCGCCGACCACATCGTCGACATGGGGCCCGGGCCAGGCAAGCGCGGCGGCGAGGTGGTCGCGCAGGGCGAGTTCGCGGACATCTGCGAGGCCGACGACTCCGTCACCGGCGACTACCTCGCCGGTCGCGAGGCGGTCCCCGTCCCCGACGAGCGTCGCGAGCCGACGGGCGAGCTCGTCGTGCGCGGCGCGCGCCAGCACAACCTCGACGACCTCGACGTGCCGATCCCGCTCGGCGTCTTCACCGCCATCACGGGCGTCTCGGGCTCCGGCAAGTCGACGCTGATGCACGACGTGCTCTACAAGGCGCTGGTCCGCGAGATGAACGACAACACCTCCGTCGACCCCGGCGAGCACGACGCGGTCGAGGGGATGGAGGGGATCGAGACCGTTCGGCTCATCGACCAGTCGCCCATCGGCCGCACGCCGCGCTCGAACCCGGCGACGTACACCGACGTCTTCGACCACATCCGCGAGCTGTTCGCGGAGACGAAGCTCGCCAAGCAGCGCGGCTACGAGAAGGGCCGCTTCTCGTTCAACGTGAAGGGCGGGCGCTGCGAGGAGTGCGGCGGGCAGGGCACCGTCACCATCGAGATGAACTTCCTCTCGGACGTGCAGGTCCCCTGCGAGGAGTGCGGCGGCGCGCGCTACAACGACGAGACGCTCGACGTGACCTACAAGGGCGCGACCATCGCGGACGTGCTCGACATGAGTGTCGCGGAGGCGTACGACTTCTTCGAGAGCCACGACGGGCTCCGTCGCCGGCTGAAGCTCCTGAAAGACGTTGGCCTCGACTACATGCGGCTCGGCCAGCCCTCGACGACCCTCTCGGGCGGCGAGGCCCAGCGCGTCAAGCTCGCGGAGGAATTGGGCAAGAAGGACGCCGGAAACACGCTCTACCTCCTCGACGAGCCGACCACCGGGCTCCACAAGGAGGACGAGCGCAAGCTCATCGAGGTGCTCCACCGGCTCACCGACAACGGCAACACCGTCGTCGTCATCGAGCACGAGCTAGACCTCGTGAAGAACGCCGACCGCGTGATCGACCTCGGCCCGGAGGGCGGTGAGGGCGGCGGCGAGCTGGTCGCCCACGGGACCCCCGAGACGGTCGCGCGCACCGAGGCGTCACACACCGGGCGCTACCTCCGGGACATGCTCCCGGACGTCGACGCGGAGGGGCCGCGAAGTGACCGACGCAAGCCCGCAAAGGCGACCGACGACGACTGATCGGGCTCCACGCCGAGAGTCAGTCCAACGCGAGCCAGCCCGCAGAACCCGCATCTCGACAGCCGGCGAGGCGACGCACGCGGATTCGGCGCAATCGAACTGCACTCACGGCGGGAGTCGTGCCCGATCGCTGAAAAACGTCCGGACGACTGCGGTGCGGTGCTGTCGGCGCGCGTGAGAAACGCGCGCGAGGGAGGTCGCGGGGCGGCCGCCTGCGTTGCGGTTTCGCGGCCGGCCCGCGGCCGAGGCTGGGGAGGTGAGAGGCTGCTGTGCAGTTGCGGTGCGGGGCGGGGCGGGGCGGAGCGGGGCGGAGCGGTGCGGGGCGGAGCGGTGCGGGGCGGGGCGGAGCGGTGCGGTGGGGGGCGGAGCGGGGCGGAGCGGTGCGGGGCGGAGCGGTGCGGGGCGGGGCGGTGCGGGGCGGGGCGGAGCGGTGCGGTGGGGGGCGGAGCGGTGCGGTGGGTGGCGGAGCGGTGCTGTGGGTGGGTCTGAAAGGGGCAGCCGGCTCGGTCCCGCCCGGACGACGCAAGCACTCGCGCTGGGCGTTGCGGAGAAGCGCGAGCGCGCAGTGAGGGTCCCGCGAGTTCGCCGAGCGGGACGACGGCAGTCGCAGCCCGGCAGCCCGCGACTGCGGGCAGCCCGGACCGTCTGCCGGTACGCGGCCGGCCGAGCCGGCTGGGGCTTTCTGGGTATTGCTGTCCCGAGCAGCAGGATCAGCAGTAGATCCAGATCCGTAGCATGGAGAGCCAACTGAAGATTTCTAAACGCTGCTGTTCGGAAGGTCACGACTCCAGGGTTTCTCGTTCGAGACGCCCCGACCGAGAAGTCGGCGCATGAGTACGATCAGTCCTCTTTCGGAAGCACTCGGTACCCCTCGAACACCTTGCCGAGCCGGAACATGGAGGCGACGACCGCGTCACACACTGGTCGGACCGCCCGCTTCGGCGCGAACCCGACGGACAGCCCGGCGACCTCCAGCATCGGGAGGTCGTTGGCGCCGTCGCCGACCGCGACCGTCGACGCCAGCGGCACGCCCACCTCGTCGGACAGGTCCGCGAGCGCGTCGTCCTTCGTCCCCTCGATGAGCGGTCCGTCCGCCTCGCCGGTCAGCGCGCCCGCGGCGTCCGTCGGGAGCCGGTTCGCGACGATGGTGTCGACTTCGACTCCCTCCTTTTCGAGCGCCGCGGCGACCCCGCGCTCGAAGCCGCCGGTGAGCACCGCGACGTGGTGGCCCTCCGCCTGCAGGCGCTCGATGAGGGCGGCCGCGCCGGGGCGGATCCGCACCTCGTCGAACGCCGCCTCCACGTCCGCGGCGGAGAGCCCCTGCAGCAGTTCCGCGCGCCGGTAGAGGCTCTCCGCGTAGCTCAACTCGTCGTTCATCGCCCGCTCGGTGATGTCGGCCACCTCGTCGGCCACGCCGGCCCGCTCCGCGAGCAGGACCGTCATCTCCGAGTCCGAGAGGGTCCCGTCGAAGTCGAAGGCGATCAGCTTCATACGCGACCGTTCGCGGTCGGCCGGTTAAACCGCGGTGGTTCGGGCGAATCGGGCCGGTCGTCCGGTCGGTGGACCGGCCGCGGCGGACCGGCCGAGTCCCACGCACCCCCTCACGGCTCCGGCGGCGGCCCGTGGTAGGCGTCGTGGTCGGTGTAGAAGTTCAGCATCGCGAACTTCAGTTTCTCGGGCGGGAGGTCCAGAAGCTCCTCCCGCTCTTCCGGCGGGAACGCGCCCCGCACGGAGTATTTCCCCATGTCCGCCGAGGTGTATCGCCGATCGGCGAGGATCCGCACGCCGTAGTCGTCCGGCCCGCGGATGACGCGGCCGATGGCCTGTCGCGTCTTGCGGATCGTGGGCACCTCGACGGCGTAGGTCCACCCCGGGTCGCGAGCGCGGCCGGTGTCCGAGAACGCGCGGCCGTACGCGTCCTGAACCGCCTCCATGCGGTCGGAGAGGTGTGGGTAGGGGACGCCGACCACGACCACCGTCCGGGCGTCGTCGCCGTCGAAGCTCACCCCCTCCGCGAGCGTGCCCCACAGCGAGGTGAAAAGCGTCGCGTCCTCGGCGTCCACGAACGTCCGCCGGATCTCCTCCGTGTCGACATCCGGCCCGTCGAGGTAGCGCGTTCCGAGGTCCGGGTCCGCGAGGCTCCCGGTGCCGCCGAGGATGTCGTCGTACCGCTCCGCCTCGGCGTAGGAGGGGAAGAAGACCAGCGTGTTCCCCGGCGTGAACCGGATCGCGTCGCGGAGCGTGTCCGCGACCGTCGCCTGGGTCTCCTCGTCGTCGCGCTCGGAGGCGAAAAGCGGCGGCGTGTCCACCGCGAACGTCCGGCGGTTCTCCTCGGGATAGGCCATCTCGTAGGCCAGCTCCGCCGCGTTCTCGACGCCGAGCACCTCTCGGGTCACGTCGAACGGGCGCAGCGTCGCGCTCATCAGCACCGACGCCGCCACCTCGTCGAACAGCTCGCTTGTGACCGCCCGCGGGATGCAGGTGTACAGCTCCACGCGGCCGTACACCTCGTCGGTGCCGGCGTCGCGCCGAACCGAGACGATCGGGTACTGTCCCAGCTCCGCGCCCTCGTCCATCCACGCCTCGACGAAGCGCGCCGCCTGCAGCACCTGACACTCCTTGCGGCTCTCTGTCTCGCCGTCCCGGTACCGCCGCTCGTACTCCTCGTCGAGCGCGCCGCCGAGCTGGACCGCGAGCTCGGTCTCGGTGTCGATACCGCGTCCCTCGTACCGCTCGAGGAACGCCAGCGTGAGGTCGTCGCGGCGGTCCTCGTTGGCGACCGTCACGTCCTCCCAGTCGTCGCCGACCGCCTCCCGGGCGCCGAAGCCGAGGCTCTCGTCGTACGTCTCGACCAGCGCGTCCCGGAATGCGCGGATCACGTTCTCGGCGGCGTCCGCCCGCGAGTCGTCCGCCTCCGCGAGCTCCTCTAACGCGGCGTCGAGCGTCCGCTCCGTGAGTTCGCGGCTCGCGTGGTCGCGCGCGGCGTCCTCGACGTTGTGCGCCTCGTCGAAGACGGTGATTATCTCCGAGGGGTCGCGGTCGATCCAGCGGAAGAACTGCTCGCGGATGTTCGGGTCCAGCAGGTGGTGGTAGTTACAGACCACGAGATCCACGCCCTCCATCCCCTCCTTCAGTAGCTCGTAGCCGCAGAGGTCCCGCTCCTCGGCGTAGTCGTAGACGTCGTCGGGCGTCCGCACGTCGTCGAAGAGCCACTCGAAGAACGCGTCGGTGTCCCGCGTGAGGTTGTTGTAGTAACGTTCACAGACGGTCGCGTCCTCCATCTCGTCGAGTTCGTCCTCGATCTCGTCGAGTTCCTCCATCACCGCCTCGCGGGCCTCCGCCGCCGAGGCGTCGCCCTCGCGGCTCTCCGCGAGCAGTTCGCGCTGGCGCTGTTCCAGCTCCCGCCTGTCGCCCTCCGTCTCCACGACCGACCGCGTCGCGTCGCGGAGGGTCTGACACTCCTGATAGTCGACCCCGATGTGGCACATCGACGACTTCCCCTTGAACACGACCGCCTGGATCGGCTCCGTGCGGGTGATCGCGCGGGCGTCCTCGACGAACTGGCGCATCTGCTGGTGGACGTTCGTCGTGATGACGACCGTCCGGTCGTGCTCGCGGGCGTGCTCTAAGGCGGGCACGAGCGCCGAGAGCGTCTTCCCCGTCCCGGGCGCGCCCTCGAACAGCACGTCCTGTCCCCGGTCCAGCGCGTTGGCGACCCTGTCCATCGCCTCGCGCTGGTTCGGGTAGGGCTCCTCGTACGGGAAGAACCGCAGGTGCGCCGACTCTGACACGGGCGTGGATACTCCCCCATCGCCTAAAAGGGGTCGGGTGGCTCGGCGGAAGTGGAACGCCCCGCGCGACCGGCCGAGCCGACCAGCATCGGCCGGTCGCGCGGGGAAGCGGGCGAACGTGGGGAGCGTGCGGTGGATGCCGTCGCCCGCATGGGCACACTTCGGTTGTGGGTTATAAATTTTGTTTCAGGAAATTGTGAATCTCGCCGGCGACGACGCTCGCGTCGACCTGCTACGCCAGCAGTTCCACCAGCAGCGCCTTCTGTGCGTGCAGCCGGTTTTCAGCCCCACCTTTTTCGTCGTCGGGTGCGCTCGCGCGACCGCCGCGCGTCGCGCACCGCTCCTCGAAAAAGCTGGACCAAAAAGCGCTCGCTCCGCTCGCGTCGACCTGCTACGCCAGCAGTTCCACCAGCAGCGCCTTCTGTGCGTGCAGCCGGTTCTCGGCCTGGTCCCACGCGAGCGCGCGGTCGGACTCCAGCACGTCGTTCGTTATCTCCTCGCCGCGGTGGGCGGGCAGGCAGTGCATCACCTGCGCGTCGGTCCCCGCCAGCAGCGCCTCGTTCACCTGGAACCCCTCGAAGGCGGCCAGCTTCTCGGCGCGCTCGTCCTCCTGTCCCATCGAGATCCACACGTCGGTGTAGACGACGTCCGCGTCCGCGACGGCCGCCTCGGGGTCGGTGGTGACGGCGGGGTCGGCGCCGAAGTCGGCCGCGCGGTCGAACACCGCCTCGTCCATCGCGTAGCCGGCCGGCGTCGCGACCGTCACGTCGACGCCCGCCATCGCCGCGCCGACGACGAACGACTGACCGACGTTGTTGCCGTCGCCGACCCACGCCACCGTCACGTCCTCGGCGTCGCCGAACGCCTCGCGGATCGTCAGCAGGTCCGCAAGTGTCTGGCAGGGGTGCGCCTCGTCGGTGAGCCCGTTGATCACGGGGCAGTCGGCGTGCTCCGCTAGCGTCTCCACGTCCGCGTGGTCGAACAGCCGTGCCATCACGGCGTCGACGTACCGCCCGAGCACGCGCGCGGTGTCGCGCAGCGGCTCCCCGTGGCCCAACTGGATGTCGTCCGGCCCGAGGAACATGGCGTGGCCGCTGAGGTCGGTCATCCCGGTCTCGAAGGAGACGCGGGTGCGCGTCGAGGGCTTCTCGAAGATCATGCCGAGGGTCTGGTCCGGCAGCTGTGCGTCGTCCGCGCCGGCCTTGAGCGCGCTCGCGCGGTCCAGCACCGCGTCGAGTTCGGCCGGCGTCAGGTCGTCGATGTCGAGGAAGTCGTCGGTGTCGAGTGCCATCGTGCTCCGTGTGGTGTCGTCGTGGTCGGAAGTCGAGACGGTCGCGCGAGGAGACCGGCGCCGCGGCGCGCGCCGCGGCGCCTACAGTCGGTCTCGACAGGCCCGCGAGAGCACCGTCACCGACCGGTCCAGCTCCGCGAGCGGGAGGTGTTCGTTCGGCGCGTGGTCCAGGTCCGAGTTACCCGGGCCGTAGGTGACCATCGGGCAGTCCCACGCGGCCGCGAACAGGTTCATGTCGCTCGTTCCGGTCTTCCGGAGGAGGCGCACGTCGCCGCCCGTCTCCCTGATCGCCACGCGGAACGCCCGCGCGAGGGGGTTCCGGGGGCTCTCCATCACCGGGGGGATGGGCTCCTTCCAGTGGACCGACCCCGTCGTGAGCTCGCTCTCCGCCAGTTCGTGCACCTCGTCGACGGTGCGGCTCGGCGGGACCCTGAGCTGGACGTCCATCGTCGCCTCGACCGCCAGCCCGTCGTCGGTCAGCCCGCCCTCGACGTCGACCGGCTTGGTCGTCACCTGCTCGAAGACGGGCGTCTCGGGGTCTTCCGGCGTGAACGTCTCCTCGACGCCGTGCCACCAGTCGATGGCGTGCTGGATCGCGTTCGGCTCCGGCCGCGAGGAGTGGCCCGACTCGCTGGTGTTCACGTACGTCCCCGCGAGGAAGCCGCGGTAGCCGAGCGTGATCCCGTTCCAGCCCGAGGGCTCGCCGTTCACGACGGCGCCGGGCGCCGCGTCGCGCTCCGCGACGAGGTGGCGCGCGCCGCGGGAGTCCGTCTCCTCGCCGACGACGCCGACGAACGAGACGCCGGTTGCGACCGCCGCGACCGCCATCGCCACGAGGGGGCCGGTCGCGTCGACCGTCCCACGGCCCCACAGCGCGGGGCCCGTCTCGTCGTACGCTTCGGCCGGCTTCACCGCGACCGGGATGTCGCCCGGCACGGTGTCGACGTGGGAGGTCAAAAGCACCGAGTCGTCGGCGGGCGCGCGGACGTTCCCGACCTCGTCGATCCACGCCTCGCGGCCGTTCGCCGCGAAGAAGTCACGGAGCCGCTCGGCCGCAGCCGCCTCCTCGCCGGAGGGCGAGGGGATCGACACCACGTCGTACAGCAGCTTTCGGGCCGGCGTGTCGCAGGCGTCGGGGTGGTCCCCGTCGCCGCCCGCGACGATCTCCGCCTCGGGGACGCCGCCGTCGGCGGCGGCCCCCGCCTCGCCGGTCCCGGTCGCGTCGGACGCGGTCGGCTCCTCGCCGTCGGGCGCGGTCGACTCCGACTCGCCGTCGCTCGCCATCACGACAGCACCTCGGTGAACGCCTCGACGAACGCGTCGGCGTGGTCCGCTTCAGCGACGAGCGGCGGAAGCAGACGCACCACGCTGCGACCCGCGGGGAGCGCGAGCACACCGTGGTTCACGGCCAGGTCGCGCAGGACGCGGTTCGCCCCTCGTTTCACCTCGATGCCGACCATCAGGCCCGACCCGCGGACGCTCCGCACCGGCAGGTCGTGCTCCTCCGTGGCCGCCTCGATCTCCGAGACGAGGTAGTCGCCGAGCTCCTTCGCGTGAGCGGGCAGGTCGTCCTCGACGACCGCGTCCAGCGTCGCGTTCGCGGCCGCACAGACCACCGGCCCGCCCGAGAAGGTCGAGCCGTGGTCGCCGGGCGACTCCGCGACCCAGTCCGCGACGAGCGTCGCGCCCATCGGCAGGCCGTTGGCGATCCCCTTCGCCGTCGTGAGGATGTCGGGCGTGACGCCCGCCTGCTCGCAGGCCCACAGCGTCCCGGTCCGACCGACGCCGGTCTGTATCTCGTCGAAGACCAGAGCGGCATCGGCGTCGGCGGTCGCCTCGCGGGCCGCCTGCAGGTAGTCGACGGTCGCGGGGTGGATCCCCCCCTCGCCCTGGACGGGTTCGAGGAAGAGGGCGGCGGTGTCGTCGTCGACGGCCGCCTCCAGCGCGTCGGCGTCGCCGTACTCGATGAACTCCACGCCGCCCGCCAGCGGCTCGAACGGCGCCTTGTACTTCCCCTTCCACGTCAGCGCGAGCGCGCCCATCGTCCGGCCGTGGAACGCGCGCTTGGTCGCGACAATCTTCGAGTCGCCGGTCGCGGCGCGCGCGAACTTCATCGCCGCCTCGTTGGCCTCCGTGCCGGAGTTACAGAGCCAGACGTTGTCGAGGTCGCCGGGCGCCAGCGTCGCGAGCTTCTCGTAGGTCTCCGTCCGCACGTCGACGGGGTAGGAGGCCTGTACGTAGGTCAGCGCCGCGGCCTGCTCCTGGACCGCCTCGGTGACGGCCGGGTGCGAGTGACCGAGCGGCGTGCAGGCGTAGCTCGCGCCGAAGTCGAGGTACTCGGTGCCGTCCGCGCCGGTGAGGTGGACGCCCTCGCCGGACTCGATCGTGATCGGCTTCTCCGAGAAGACGAACCCCGACATCAGGCCTCCCCCTCCTCGGCCAGCGCGGCGGCCGTGATGTGGGTCCCGCCGTCACCGAGCGCGTTGACCACCGGGTCGCGCACGTTCGCGTCCGCGACGACGACCTCCGGGGATCCCCCGGAGAGCGCCTCCTTGGCCGCCATGACCTTTTTGCCCATGAACCCCTCCGCGGCCGCCTCCACGTCCGCGAGGTCGGCGGGCGTCGTGGCGGCGTCGATCAGGGTCTCGGGGTCGTCCGGGTCGGCGTAGACGCCGGCCACGTCCGTCAGCAGGACGAGTTCGGCGCCGAGCGCGCCCGCGACCGCCGCGGCCGCGCGGTCCGCGTCCGTGTTGACCGGCGTGACGCCGCCGTCGGACTCCTCGCCCGCCATCGGCGGCGAGACGACCGGGACGTAGCCGTCCCCGAGCAGCGTCGAGAGCAGGTCCGCGTTGACCGACTCCGGCTTGCCGGAGTGGTCGCCGCGGCGGATCTTCTTCTTCCCGTCCTCGACGACGCGGACCGCCGACTTGCGGGGGCCCGAGAGGACGCCGCCGTCGACGCCCGAGAGGCCGACCGCGTCGACGCCCGCCTCGCGCAGCGTCGCCACGAGGTCGGTGTTGACCTTGCCGGCCATCGCCATCGTGAACGCCTCCATCGTCTCCGCGTCGGTGAAGCGGCCGGTGACGCCGGAGGCCGACTCCACGTACTCCGGTTCGACGCCGAGTCGGTCCAGCAGGTCGTCGACCGCGGTCGACCCGCCGTGGACCACGACCACGTCGCGGCCGTTGGCGACGAGGTGGGCCACGTCCCCGACCGCGCCGGCCGGATCGACCGCCTTCGCGCCGCCGACCTTCACGACCACCGGGGGCTCCGCGTCGCCGCCGTCGAGCGCGACCACGTCGCCGCCGTCGGTCAGTTCGATCCCGTCGGTCTCCGCGGGGAACGCGACGCCGTCGGCGGGGTCGCCGCTCGACAGGTCGGCGACCGTGAGGTCGGTCCCCGGGAGCCCGTCTGCGTCGGGCGTATCGGACCCGTCGGACGCGCCGGACGCGCCGGTCGGCGCCGGCGTCATGGGGACCCCACGGGGTGAAGCCCCTGGAACTCCAGGCCGGCGGTCTCCTCGAAGCCGAGCGCGACGTTGGCGGCGTGGACCGCCTGCCCGGCCGACCCCTTCATCATGTTGTCGATGGCCGAGAAGACGACGACGCGCTCGTTGCTCGCGTCGAGTTCGAAGCCGACCTCGCCGTAGTTCGTGCCGGCGACCGCCTTCGGCTCGGGGTAGCGGTAGACGCCGCCCCCGCCCGAGACCATCCGCATGAACGGCTCCTCCTCGTAGGCGCCCCGGTAGGCGCCCCAGAGGTCGCCCTTCGAGACGGGACCGTCCGGGAAGACGTGGCAGGTCGCGGACGCCCCGCGGACCATCTCGACCGCGTGGACCGTGAAGGAGACGTCCAGCCCGAGGTAGGCGCCGATCTCCGCCTCGTGGCGGTGGCTGATCGGCGCGTACGGGCGCACGACGCCCGAGCGCTCGGGGTGCGAGGAGGCCGCGCCGCCGCCGGCGCCGCCCTCCGAGGAGCCCACCTTCACGTCGACGACGACCTCGCCGGTGTCGGGACCGAGCACGCCCGCGTCCACGAGCGGCTTCAGCCCGAGCATCGTCGCGGTGGCGTTACAGCCCCCGCCGGCGATCAGCTCCGCACCGGGGAGGTTCTCGCGGTTCAGCTCCGGGAGCGCGTACTCCGCCTTTTCGAGGTACTCGGGCGCGTCGTGGCCCTCGTACCACTCGTCGTAGAGCGCGGCCTCCGGTAGCCGGAAGTCCGCCGAGAGGTCGACGACGGTGTCGGCCGACTCGAAGTAGCGGTCGATCTGCCCCATCGAGACGCCGTGGGGCGTGGCGGTGAACAGCACGTCGACCGACGCGAGGTCCTCGGGGTCCGAGAAGCGCAGGTCGAGCCCGCGCAGGTTCGGGTGGACCGAGCCGACGGTCTTGCCGCCCGCCGACCGCGAGGTGGCCTGCTCGATGTCGAAGTTCGGGTGGCCGGCCAGCAGGCGAAGCAGTTCGCCGCCCGCGAAGCCGGTGCCGCCGATCACGCCCGCGGTGAGCGTCTCGCCGCCCGCGGTCACGGTGCGGTCACCTCGACCGCGTCGTCATCGTTTCCCGCGGCCGCCTCCGCCTTCGTCTCCAGCCAGTCGACGACCGCCGCGGGCACGTCCGTCTCGACCGCGGAGTTCAGCGCCTTGAACTCCACCGTGTGGTTCACCTCGTGGACGGTGTACTCGCCGGAGCCCTCGCCGCCGACCTCCATCAGGTCGACGCCGAGCAGGCCGCCCCCGACCGCGTCGGAGGCCGTCTTGACCAGGTCCGCGACCGTCTCGTCCACCTCGAAGGCGGTCACCTCGCCGCCCTTCGCGGCGTTGGTGAGCCAGTGGTCCGAGGTGCGCGTCATCGCGGCGACCGGCTCGCCGTCGACGGCGACCACGCGGATGTCGCGGCCCGGCTTGTCCACGAACTCCTGGACGTAGAACACCTTGTGCTCGTAGTGGCCGAGCGTGGCCTTGTGTTCGAGGATGGCCTCCGCGGCGCTGCGGGACTCGATCTTCGCCATCAGGCGCCCCCACGAGCCGACGACCGGCTTGAGGACGCAGGGGTAGCCGAACTCCTCGATGGCCTCCAGCGCCGCGTCGGTGGTGAACGCCACCTCGGTCGCGGGCGTGGGCACGCCCGCCTCCGCGAGCGCGAGCGAGTTCTTCGCCTTGTCCGCGCAGACGTCGGCGGTCTCCGGCCCGTTCACGACCGGGACGCCGTAGCTGTCGAGGAACCGGCTCGCGTACAGCGAGCGGCTGGTCGACAGACAGCGGTCGACGACGATGTCGAGCTCCTCGACGTTCGCGGTCGTCGACTCGAGTCCGAACCGCTCCTTGCGCACGTCGATCTTCTCGACCTCGTGGCCGCGGTCGCGCAGCTCCGCGAGGAGCAGCTTCTCGTCCTTCCGGATCCGGGAGTAGAGGAGTCCGACCTTCATCTCACTCCCCCCAGTCCTCTTCGAGCTCCGGGGCTCGGTCGAGGACCGGCGGGGAGACGTCGATCACTTCGAGCTCTGCGCCGCAGGTTCCGCAGTCGATGATCTCTCCGACCTCCAGGTCGTCGTAGAGGGACACGTCCCCTCCACACTCGACGCATTCGGCTTGGGTCATTGTCGTACGCTCACCTACCGCGTTGAGGGACATAAAGGCATCGAACCTGTCGGATTGATTATGTTACTGCACGCACCGCTATTGGACAGAAAATGGCGTCAGAACCGCCCAGTGAAATCCGATATCAGATTTCTGTTGTTATCTGTCCCCTCGCGGGGACGGCGGGAGCGGTCGCGGTCGCGGCGGGCGGGTCGCGTCCGCACCGCCGACCGCGAGCGGTCGGATCGGCTCAGACATAGCCGGCCACCTCCGCGTCGAGGTCGTCGGCCGCGTCCGCAAGCGCGTCGCGGTGCGTCTCGACCGCCGCGGCGTCGGCCTCGACTCCGTCGCCGGCGGCCGCGATCTCCTCACTGACCGCCGCGGGAGCCGGGCCGCCGGCGGAGTCGCGGCTGGCGACGCTGTGGGCGGGGTCGAGCGCGTGCTCCACGTCCTCGCGGCTCACGTACGCGAACACGGACTCCTCCAGTACCTCGGCGGCGGCCTCGTCAACTTTTGCGGCGGCGGTTGCCGGGTCCATCCCGTCCTCGATCGCCTCGGCGGCCGCGGCGACGATCTCGTGAGCCGTCCGGAAGGGGAGGCCGGCCATCGCCAGCAGGTCCGCGACGCCGGTCGCCGTCGAGAACCCCTCGCCCGCGGCGGCCGCGAGCGCCCCGTCGTTCCAGTCGGCGGTCGCGACCGCGCCGGCCGCGACGCGGGTCGCCTCCGTCACGGCGTCCGCCGCCTCGAAGACGCCGGGGTGGACGCGCTGCAGGTCGCGGTTGTACGCGCGCGGGAGCCCCTTCAGCGCCGTCAGCGTGCCCGACGCCTCCCCGACCGCGTCGCCCGCGACGCCGCGGACCAGCTCCAGCGTGTCGGGGTTCTTCTTCTGGGGCATGATCGAGGAGGTCGACGAGTAGTCGTCGTCCAACTCGACGAGCCCCTTGTTCGCGTAGATGATCACGTCCTCCGCGAGCCCCGACAGCGTCGTCGCGCCCGTCGCCAGCGCGCTCGCTGCCTCCGCGAGGAAGTCCCGCGAGGCGGCGGCGTCCATCGAGTTGCGGACGGTGCCGTCGAACCCGAGCAGGGCGGCCGTGCGGTCGCGGTCCACGTCGAAGGGCGTCCCCGCGAACGCGGCCGCGCCGAGCGGCGACCGGTTGGTGCGGTCGTAGGCGTCCAGCAGACGCGCGGTGTCGCGCGCGACCGCCGACTCGTACGAGAGGAGCCAGTGGGCGACCGTGATCGGCTGGGCGGGCTGGAGGTGCGTGTAGCCGGGCATGACCGTCTCGACGTGCTCGCGGGCGGTCTCGACGAGCGCCTCGCGCAGCGTGATAGTCGCCGCGGCGGCGTCCAGCAGGTCCGCGCGCAGGCGGTGACGGATGCAGGTCGCCACCTCGTCGTTGCGCGAGCGCGCGGTGTGCATCTTCCCGCCGTCCGGGCCGACGCGGTCGATCACCGCGGTCTCGATGGCCTCGTGGACGTCCTCGCCGTCGGGCAACGCGCCGTGGCCCGCCGCCTCCACCTCCGCGAGCGCCGCGAGGATCTCGCCGGCGACGCCGTCCTCGACGATCCCCTGCTCCGCGAGCATGACCACGTGCGCGCGGTCGACCGCGAGGTCGGCCGCGAAGATGCGCTCGTCGGCCGCGAGGCTCGAAAGGAACTCCCGCGCGGGGCCGCCGCTGAAGCGGTCGCGTCGGACTGCCGTCTCGGGGGCGTCGCCGTTCGTCATCGGTCAGTTCTCGTGCAGGTAGTCGTCGGCGGTCTCCGCGACGGTGTCGTCCGAGTCCGTCGCGTCCGCGCCGCCGTCCGCCGCGAGCTCCGGCTTCTCGACGCCCGCGTGGATCTCGTTGGCCAGGCGCTCCTGGAGGCCGTGGTACTTCGCGACGCCCGTGGCGTCCTCCTGCGCGATGCCGGCCACGTCCTCCGTGTTGAACGAGGCCATCTCCTCGGAGTAGACCGCGTACTCCGAGTCGCGGGCGACGACGCGGCAGCTCCCGCCGGAGACCTTCACCGTCGCGGTGCCGGTGACCGCGGTCTGCGTCTCGTCGATGAACGCCTCCAGCGCGTCGACGACCGGCGCGAACACGAGCCCCTGGTACGCCTTTTCCGACCACTCCTGCTCGATGCTCTTCTTCGAGGAGCGCTCGCCCTTCGTGAGCACGAGGTCCTCGAGCGCCCCGTGGGCGGTCAGCAGGACGGTCGCGGCCGGGTGCTCGTAGTTCTCGCGCACCTTCAGCCCGAGCATGCGGTCCTCCATCACGTCGGTACGGCCGACGCCGTACTGGCCCGCGTACTCGTTGAGGTACTGGATCAGCTCGACGGGCGCCATCTCCTCGCCGTCGACGGCGACGGGCACGCCCGCCTCGAAGGCGACCTCGATGGTCGTCTCGCCCTCGGGCTCGGCGGTCCACTCGTAGATGTCCTCCGGGGGGACGTAGTCGGGGTTCTCCAGCTCGCCGCCCTCGACCGCGCGCGACCAGATGTTCGTGTCGATGGACCAGACGCCGCCGTCGCCCGCCTCGACGGGCAGGTCCTTCTCGGCCGCGTACTCGATCTCCCACTCGCGGGTGAGCCCGAGTTCGCGGACGGGCGCGATGACCTCCAGGTCCGAGCCGCGCCACACGGTCTCGAAGCGGAGCTGGTCGTTCCCCTTCCCGGTGCAGCCGTGCGCGATCGCGTCGCAGTTCTGCTCCTCGGCGACCTCCAGAATGGCCTCGGCGATGACCGGGCGCGCGAGCGCCGTGCCGAGCGGGTAGCCCTGGTAGGTCGCGTTCGCCTTCACGCCGGTGAAGCAGAGCTCCGCGAACTCCGCCTTCGCGTCGACGACGTAGTGTTCGAGGCCGAGCGCCTCGGCGGTCTCCTCGGCCTCCTCGAACTCCGACTCCGGCTGGCCGACGTCGACCGTGACGCCGACGACCTCGTCGTAGCCGTACTCCTCTTCCAGGATCGGGACGCAAACGGTCGTGTCAAGTCCACCGCTGAACGCGAGTGCCACGCGTGTCATTACCGGAGTAGAACCGCTTCACCCCCTTAAATTCCGCGGTTTTAATTTTGGAAGGAAAGGGCAGCGTCGTCACTCGCCACGACGAATAGCGTGGTAACTACGGGGTGAAACGGTGCGACGCGACGAGGGGAGTGAGGAATTACTGGCCACGGAGGGCCGGTCGCGTCGCGTCCGGGGCCGGTCGTCGGCCCGCCGGACGCGGCGCTCGTCGCGGTCGCGGCGCTCGTCGGACTCGGGCGAGACCGGAGTCGTGACGAGCGTCCGCGCTCATTGACAGTCCGTAGCGACCCCACCCTACTAAAGCCTTCCGCGCCGGCAGATAACCGGTGTCACTGGTTCCCACGACCGGACCCACGACCGATCACGACGCCTGATCGACCGCTACGCCTTTTTGAATCGGCCGCGCAACGGTGCCCATGGAGATCCTCGTCTTCGGCGCCGGCTCGCTCGGCAGCCTCGTCGGCGGGCTGCTCGCGCGCGCTCACGACGTGACGCTCGTCGGGCGGGACCCGCACATGCGCCGCGTCCGGGAGGACGGCCTCCGGGTCGAGGGCGCGGTCGAGGCCCACACCCATCCCCGGGCGCTCACCGACGGGACGGACCGGGCGGCGGACCTCGCCGTGGTCACGACGAAGGCGTACGACACGGACGCGGCCGCGCGGGCGCTCGCGACCGGCGAGTACGACGCGGTGCTCTCGCTCCAGAACGGCCTGACCGAGGAGCGACTCGTCGCCGGCCTCGACGCGTTCGTCCTCGCGGGCACCGCCACCTACGGCGCGCGCCTCCGCGAACCGGGCCGCGTGGAGTGCACCGGCGTCGGCGAGGTGCTGATCGGGTCGCTTTCGGACGGGGCGGACCGGACGGCACGCCGGACCGCGGAGGCGTTCGCCGACGCGGCGATCGACGCCCGCGCGGTCGGGGACATGCCGCGCCGCCGCTTCGAGAAGCTGGCGGTCAACGCGGGGATCAACGCACCGACCGCGCTGGCGGACCTCGACAACGGCGCGCTCGTCGACGGGCCCGGGCGGAGCGTCGCCGCGGAGGCCGCACGCGAGGTCGCCCGCGTCGCCCGCGCCGAGGGCGTCGCTCTCTCCGAGGCGGACGCGGTCGCGGCGCTGAGCGACGTCGCCGACGCCACCGCCGCCAACCACTCCTCGATGCGGCAGGACCTGACCGCCGAGCGACGCACCGAGGTCGACGCCATCTACGGCGCGGTCGAGGAGCGCGCCGACGCCGCCGCCCTCCCGGTACCGACCTGTCGCACGCTGGCGGCGCTGATCCGGGCGTGGGAGGCGGACCGCGGGCTCCGACCGGGCGACGAGAACTAACTCGCAGCCGGCATAAACGGCGCGGTCGACAGAAACGGCGCGACGCGACCGCTCAGCACCACTCCTCGAGGACCGCGGCGTCGACCTCCTCGACCGACACCCACGCGTCCTCCCGGGACACGTCCGCGATGACGAACTCCGGTCGCTCGTGTGTGGCGTCGACGGACGCCATCACGTCCGGGGACTCCGGAAACGCGAGCGCGTCGCTCGCGTCCGGCAGCGCCGGGGGGTTGGGGTTCGTGTCCGGCTCGTCCCAGGGAGTGGAACTCCGTGACATGGTTGTTAGAACCTACCAGACGAATATAAACATGTCGGAGAGACACCGATGGATCCTCGACCTGTACACGAACGTGCTTATAAATCGGCGGCACGGCGCGGGGATCGCCGCGGATCCGTCGGCCGCGAACGACGTTTTCGCGAACTGTCAGGCGACCGTCGACGCGGCGTGGCGCCACGCGCGGTGCCGCGGGCGTCGGCGGCCGCGCTCGGAGCCGCGAGACGCGCCACAGCCCGGCGCGAGACGGGACGAGCGACCGCGAACGCGCCCGCACACCTTCGCAGTATACAAGAGGACCGCCGGTGAAGGACGGGTCATGAAGGTAGCCGACGCGATGACCCCCCGAGACGACCTCGTGGTCGTCGAGCTTCCCGGGACGCGCGACGACGTGCTCGAGTACATCCAGGAGTACGGCTTCTCCTCGGTTCCCGTCGTGAAGGGAACCGGCGAGGGCGAGGTGTACCGCGGGCTCGTCTCGCGGGACGACCTCATCGAGCAGCCGAACGAGGACCAGCTCGCGATCCTCATGCGGGACGTGCCCACGGTCGGCGCCGACGCCGACATCCGCGAGGCGGCCGACCTGATGGTGACGGAGGACGCCCGCCGCGTCCCCGTGGTCGACGGCGACGAACTGGTCGGCATCCTCACCGTCACCGACGTGGTCCGGGCCATCGCCCGCGGCGAGGTCGACGGCGAGACCCCGGTCGGCGACCTGGCGACGACGGCCGTCAACGCCACCTACGTCGACGCGCCGCTGCCGGTCGCGGAGCGGGAGATCTCCCTCTCGGCGGTCCCCTACGCGGTCGCGCTCGACGACGACGCGGACATGGCGGGCATCCTCACCGAGGTCGACGTGCTCGAGGTGGCCCGCGTCGTGGAGGGCGAGGAGGGCACCGGCGAGAGCGTCGCCAACCAGGACGACGACTGGGCCTGGGAGGGGATCAAGGCGACCGGCAACCGCTACCTCCCGACCCGCAACGTGGAGATCCCGGCCGGTCCCGTCGGCGAGTTCATGACCGCCGACGTGGTCACCGTCTCGAAGCGCCGGACGGCGAAGGAGACCGCTCAGGAGATGATCTCCACCGACATCGAGCAGATCCCGCTGGTCAGCGGCGGCGAGCTCGTCGGCGTCGTCCGCGACGTGAACCTGCTGGAGGGCATCTGAGCATGGCCGGCACGGAGATCGTGGAACTGGCCAAGCGCCGGGGGTTCTTCTTCGGCTCCAACGGCGCCTACGGCGGCACCGCGGGCTTCTACACGTTCGGCCCGCAGGGCGCGGCGCTCAAGCGCAACGTCGAGGAGGCGTGGCGCGACCGCTTCACCGTCGCCGAGGGCAACCAGGAGATCGAGGCCCCGACCGTCATGCCCGAGCCCGTCTTCGAGGCGTCGGGCCACCTCGACGGCTTCGACGACATGCTGGTCGAGTGCGCCGAGTGCGGCGAGTCCCACCGCGCGGACCACCTCGTCGAGGACGCGACCTCCATCGAGGACGCGGAGGCGCTGCCCGGCTCCGAGGTGGAGCTTCTGATCCGCGACCACGACATCGCCTGCCCCTCCTGTGGCACGCCGCTCGCGGGCCAGGACGTGGAGGACTTCAACCTCATGTTCGCCACCGACATCGGCCCCGGCGACTCCCAGCCCGGCTACCTCCGCCCGGAGACCGCGCAGGGCATCTTCGTGGAGTTCCCGCGGCTCAAGGAGTACGCCCGCGGTCGGCTCCCCTTCGGCGTCACGCAGATCGGCGCCGCCTACCGCAACGAGATCTCCCCGCGCGGCGGCCTCCTGCGACTGCGCGAGTTCACGCAGGCCGAACTGGAGCAGTTCATCCACCCCGAGGACGACGAGCCGCCGCTGTGGAAGGTCGCTGACGTGGAGGTCCTGCTGTACCCCGCCGACGAGCAGGAGGCCGAGGACGGCGACTACGTCGAGACGACGGTCGGCGAGGCGGTCGAGGAGGGGATCGTCGGCTCCGCGTGGGTCGGCTACTACCTCGGCGTCGCCCAGGAGTGGTACGAGCGCGTCGGCGTCGACATGGACCGGTTCCGGTTCCGCCAGCACCTCCCGGGCGAGCGCGCCCACTACGCCGCGGACTGCTGGGACGCCGAGTCCGAGGTCGACGGCGACTGGATCGAGATCGCGGGCTTCTCCTACCGCGCCGACTACGACCTCTCGAAGCACGGCGAGTACGGCGACGACGCCTTCACCGTCTTCCAGCGCTACGACGAGCCGAAGACGGTCGAGCGCGCCACCGTCGACCCCGACATGGCCACGCTCGGCCCCGAGTTCGGCGGGCGGGCCGCCGCGGTCGCCGAGGCGCTGGAGGACCTGGCCGCCCGCGACCCCGACGCCTTCGAGGCGGACGCGGTGAGCGTCGAGGTCGACGGCGAGACCGTCTCGGTCGACGCGGACGTGGCGAACTTCTCCGTCGAGGAGGTCACCGAGAACGGCGAGCACGTCACGCCCCACGTCGTCGAGCCCTCTTTCGGCGTCGGCCGGACGGTCCAGACGCTGCTGGCCCACGCCTATCGCGTCGACGAGGTCGACGGCGAGGAGCGCTCGTACCTCTCGCTGGAGCCGGAGCTCGCCCCCACCGACGCCGCGGTGTTCCCGCTCGTGACCAACGAGGAGACCCTCGTCGAGACCGCGCGGTCGGTCGCGAACGACCTGCGCGAGCAGGGGCTCTCCGTCGCCTACGACGACTCCGGCTCCATCGGCCGGCGGTACCGTCGTCAGGACGAGGTCGGCACGCCCTTCTGTGTCACCGTCGACCGCGACGGCCTGGAGGGCGACGGGCCCGACACCGTCACGGTCCGCGAGCGCGACACGGCCGCGCAGGTCCGCGTCCCGGTCGACGGGCTCGCGGACGCGCTCGCGCCGCTGCTGGCGGGCGAGGACTCCTTCGAGGCGTTCCTCGACGAGTACGAGACCGTCGACAGCGACGTGGAGACGCAGTAACGCGATGACCGGGGGACCGGCGCGCGAGGACGGTCGGGGGTCGTCGGGCGACGACGGTCCGGAGGCCGACGCGCGATGACGGGCGCCGTCGACGAGGAGCGCCCCCGCAGCTGGCGCGAGCGCGTCGAGCTGGAGCGCCGGCTCGTCCACGCGGCGGGCGTCGGCTTCCTGGTCCCGTACCTGATCGGCTGGCTCACGTGGACCGAGACGCGGCTCCTGCTCGGGGCCGGGCTTGTCGTCGTGGTCGTGCTGGAGTTCCTCCGGCTGGTCGTGGGACTCGACCACGCCGTCTACCGCAAGCTGACGCGTCCCTACGAGGCCGACAGCGTCGCGGGCTACGCGCTCTACATGCTGAGCATGGCCGGCGCCGGAATCCTCCTCCCCCGCCCGGTCGCGATCCCCGCGATGCTGATGCTGGCGCTCGGTGACCCGGTGAGCGGCGCGCTCGGCGACAACGCGGCCGACGAGCCGAAGCGCCCGGTCGTGTGGCTCGCGATGTTCCTGACGTGTCTGGCGCTGGCGCTGCCGTTCACCGTCGCCGCCGCGGGACCGACCGCGGGCGCCGCCGCCGCGGTCCTGGGCGCGCTCGGGGCGACGGTCGCCGACGGGCTGCCGCCGATCGTCCGCGGATACCCGGTCGACGACAACCTCACCATCCCCCCTGCCGCGGCCGCGGGGCTGCTCGTCGGGTTCCACCTCGTCGGCTGACCGGCGGCGCCGCCGCTACGGCGGATAAAAGAACTCCGAGCCCGCACCGGCCGGGCCGGCGGGACGCGGAGAAAGTTACGTGTGGGGTCGCCCGGAGTTACAGGTCGCGCGGCTGGACCGTCTTGCGGTCGTTCGCCTCCGCGCGGCGGGCGGCGTCCTCGAGCAGCTCATCGACTTCCTCGTCGAGCGCCTCGTAGAAGTCCGACGCGACGTTCTTCTCTTCGAGCGCTTCCTTGACGGCTGCCTTGACAATGAGGTCTGCCATGCACTCGGGTCTTCCCCGTCACCGTTTATAAGATTTCCTGAATTCGACCGATACGAGGCGCCTGCAGGCTGTTCGCACGGGGTGCGCGCCGCACATCGACATAAATCTTCCGGGCCGGAGCGACTGAAACCTGCCGAGAACCCGGGCAGCGATCGGACTCCGGGCCGGCCGCGGTTCGGTGAACGCGGTCAAAGCTGCCGATAATCGGGCGACGCCGGTCTCGCGCGCGCCCGAACCGACAACTACGACTCCGACGGGCGCCACGAGTTGGACATGCGCGAGACGCTCGCAGCGCTCGCGGCCGGGGAGATCTCCGTCGCCGAGGCGGAGTCCCGGCTGGCGGGCTACGCGACGACGGAGGCCGGGCGGTTCGACGCCGCCCGCGAGCACAGACGCGGGATCCCCGAGGCGGTCCTCGCGGAGGGGAAAACCGCGGCCGAGACGGCGGCGCTCGCGGTCACCGCCGTCGAGACCGCCGGCCGTGCGGTCGTCACCAGGACCGACACGGAGACGGCGGCGGCCGTCCGCGAGGCCATCGCCGAGTCCGTTCCGGACGCGACCGTCGACCACAACGCGCGCACACGGACGGTCGTGGTCCACGCACCGGACTTCGAGCCGCCGTCGCTGGACGCCCGCGTCGCGGTCGTCACCGCGGGCACCTCGGACGCGCCCGCGGCGGGCGAGGCCGCGACCATCGCCCGGGAGATCGGCGCCGACGTGGACCTGATCGAGGACGTGGGCGTCGCGAGCCTCCTTCGGATCGTCGACCAGCTCGACCGGATCCGCGGGGCCGACGTCGTGATCGTCGCGGCCGGGCGCGAGGGCGCGCTCCCCACCGTCGTCGCGGGGCTCGTGGACGCGCCCGTCATCGGCCTGCCCGTGGGGACGGGATACGGCGTCGGCGGCGAGGGGGAAGCGGCGCTGTACGGCACCCTCCAGTCCTGCACGGTGCTGACGACCGTCAACGTCGACGCCGGCTTCGTGGCCGGCGCGCAGGCCGGCCTGATCGCCCGGGCGGTCGACGGGGTGAGCGGCGCCGCGGACGGGGCCTCGGGCAGCGAGTCGAACGGAGAGTAACCGCGGAGTGACGGCGCGTCGAAGTGACGGATCGTTATTGGTTCCCGCCCGTCACCGACCGATATTGCGAGAGTTTCACACTCGGCCGATTATTTTTCGGATAGACGCCCACAACCCCTCGAAACGCGGAGAGGACAAGGGTATTTCAGCGTCGCTCCCGTACTGGGGGCCGCCGGCAAGCGGTGGATGCCGGTCCAACATGCCAACCTGCGACAACTGCGGGTCGCACGTGTCGGACCGCTTCGCCCGCGTGTTCGCGGACGAGGTCGGACAGCTGCTCGCCTGTCCCGCCTGCTCGGCGAACGCCGGGATCGCGGAAGCGGCGCGAGAGCGCACCCGTTCCCAGAACTGAGGGGGCATCGTCCCGCCATCCCTCGCGCCCGCTCCACGGCGGCCGCGACCGACCATCCCCGACGCGCGGCGGGGCGGCCCCGGAACCGGGATTCTTTAGCCACCGCGTCGAAGCGGGGGCGTGCACTACGTCTACGTGCTGGAGTGTGCCGACGGGACGCTCTACACCGGTTACACGACGGACGTCGAGCGGCGCGTCGCCGAGCACGACGCCGGCGAGGGCGCGAAGTACACTCGCGGGCGCACGCCGGTCGAGCTCCGCCACGTGGAGTCGTTCGAGACGAAGTCGGCCGCGATGTCTCGCGAGCACGCGGTCAAACAGCTCTCCCGGACCGAGAAGGAGCGGCTCGTGGCGGCGGGCGAGGCGGTCGAGTCGCCGTAGCGCACCCGCTCAGCGGCGCAGGCGCTCGGCGTGTTCGTACACCTCGAGGCCGAGCGTCTCCGTCCGCTCGCGGAGGGCGTCGTCCGTGAACGCCCCGTCCGCGAAGGCGCCCGACGCGCCGCGGATACCGACCTGATGGGGAACGACCCACGCGTGGACGTTCCGCATCGTCGCGCGGACGTGTTCGAGCGTGGCGCCGTACGACCCCCCGCCCGCGGTGGCGACGAGGCCGACCGCGGTGTCCTCGTACTCGTCGGAGCCGCAGTAGTCGTGGAAGTTCTTGAACGTCGAGGAGTAGGAGCCGTGATAGACGGGCGTGCCGACGACGACGCCCTCGGCCTCGCGCACGCGCCGCCGGAGCGCCGCGCTCTCGCCCTGGTCGTCGCGGTCGGGGTGGTACAGCGGCAGGTCGACCGCACCGAGGTCGATCAGGTCCGTCTCCGCGCCCGCGGCGGCCGCGGCCTCGAGCGCGCACGCCACCGCCGCGCGCGTGTAGCTCTCGGTCCGACGGCTGCCGGAGATGCCGACGATGGTGGTCATTACCCCACGTCCGCGGCCCGGCGTCAAAAACGCCGCGAGACGTGGCGAGTCCGGATGCCGGGACTCCGCGAGCGGCGCCTACACCGAGAGCACGGGCTGGCTCGCGTACAGCAGGACGTACTCGGCCGCCTTCTCCAGCACCTCGCCCGGGTCGCCGGAGACCGGTTCGCGGGGGACGACGAGGAAGTCCGCGTCGAGGTCCTCGGCCGTGTCGAGGATCACGCTCCCCGGATGGGTGGTCTTCACCTTCGTGGAGAAGCCGTAGGCGATGGAGGTGGTGGTCTCCACGTCGAGGTCGGCCGCGTGCTCGCGGACCTCCTCGGTGAACGACTCGGTGTCGGCCGCGACCTCCGACTCGTCGACCGCCCCCGTCTCGATGGCGCGGACCACGTCCTCGCCGAGCACGTACACCGCGTGCATCGTGGCGTCGTACTCGTTCGCGACCGCTATCGCGTACTCGACGGCCTCCTGTGATTCCTCGCTGCCGTCGACCGGCGCCAGCACGAGGTCGATCTCGAGGTCGACCATACTCCCCGGTCGTCGCCGGCCGTCAAAAACCTCCGGTTGCGCGGTCGAGCGTCGGTCCACCTCCCACGGCCGCCGCGGGCTGCCGGCTCTGGCCGCTACAGCGGTAACAGCGACCGCCCGAACAACGCGCCCGCGAGCGCGTCCACGCCGAAGGCGACGAACACCGCCCCGGCGACGCGCCGGACCAGCGCCGGTCGGATCCGGTCGGAGAGGCGCGCGGACGCGAACGCCGTCACCGCCGTCACGGGCACGAACGCCGCCATCACGCCGACCCACACGGCCGGGTCCGCGCCGTACCGCACCGCGAGCGCGATGGTGATGAGCTGCGTCTTATCGCCGATCTCGCCGACCGCGAACAGCCCGAACGCGGCCGCGAACCCCTCGTAGCCCGGCGGGGAGACCCCCTCGATGCGCGACAGCAGGGTCTCCTCGCGGTCCGCCGTCGGCAGCGACACCGCGGGCAATAGGTACCACGCCCCGACTGCGAGGAACAACAGCCCCATCGTCGCGCTCACCGCCGCCTCGGGGAACGCGCCGCGGAGCGCGTCCGCCACGAGGATCTCGACGACCGTCCAGCAGCCGAACGCCAGCGACGCGCCCGCGACCACCCGCCACGGGTCGTACCGCGTCGCCAGCCCCGCGACGACGAACTGCCCCTTCTCGCCGGGCAGCGCCAGCAGCTGGAGACCCGCGGCGACCGCGACGACCTCGATCCAACCGGCCATTCGGTCGGCGGTACGACGCGGACGCGTAAAGGCGTGGCCGATGCGGCCGACGAGGAGAGGTTCGCCGCCCTGCACACCGGCACGTCCGCGGGAGGCCGCCGAGCACCGCTCGGCACCGCCCAGCACCGCTCGGCACCGACCGCCCGGCACCGCCCGCTTTTAAGCCCCGCCGCGGCGAACGCCCGTCCATGTTCGAGACCATCGTCATCGCGACGGACGGCTCGGAGAGCGTGAGCCGAGCGGTCGGCGTCGCGCTGGACATCGCGGACCGGTTCGACGCCACGGTCCACGCGCTGTACGTGGTCGACAGCGGCGAGGTCGAGTCCTCGCCCGACGCCGTTCGTGAGGACCTCCGCGACGCCCTCGACACACAGGGCCGGGAGGCGCTCGAGGAGGTCCGCGAGCGCGCCGCCGACGCGGTCGACACCGACGTCGAGACGGTCGTCCGCGAGGGCCGCCCCGCCGCCGAGATCGCCGCCTACGCCCGCGAGGTCGACGCCGACTGCGTCGCCACCGGCACCCGCGGCCGCCACGGCGAGAACCGGTTCCTGATCGGCTCCGTCGCCGAACGCGTCGTCCGCACCTGCCCCGTCCCCGTCCTGACGGTCCGCCAACTCACCAGCGAGGACCCGCGACGGACCACCATCTAACCGACCTTTTTCTGCGTCGGGTCGCGCCGGCGCTTCGCGCCGGCTTGACCTCTCCTTGAAAAATGTCGATCAAAAAGGGGCCGCGGTCGGCGCTGCGGGCGCTTCGCGCCCTCGCGCCGCCGCGGTTCCACGACCTCGACAGAAACAGCACCGCACCGCCACCGCCCCGCCACAGCACCGCCCCGCCACAGCATCGCCACAGCACCGCACCGCCACCGCACCGCCACCGCACCGCCACCGCACCGCCACCGCACCGCCACCGCACCGCCACCGCACCGCCACCGCACCGCCACCGCACCGCCACAGCGCCGCACGGGAACGGGAAACTGCGCGGAACGTCGCTGTGGGGACAGAAAAACCGACACTCGACCGCCGGTCACAGAAACGGCCCCGCGAACGACGGCGCCGCCGGCTCCCTCACTGCCCGCGGAGCGGCGGAGTTTTCCCGCTCGCGGGGGAGAAACGGGTATGGACGACGACCTCATCGACGACGACGCGATCCCCCTCTCCCGGCGCACGAAACTGCCGGGCAAGGGCTTCTTCTACCCCGACTCGCTGGACGAGGAGCGCGCGGAGACCCGCGCCCGCGAGGCCATCGAGGGCGCCGAGACCGTGGTTATCGCGGACGGCGACGCCGACGGCCTCGCCTGCGCCGCGATGATCCGCGAGGCGTCCGACGCCGCGCTCGACGTGGCGCCCTTCGAGGAGCGCATCGCCGAGCGCCTGCTGGAGTCCGAGGGGGCACTCGATGACGAGAACGTCGAGGAGGATGATGAGGAGGATGACGGCGAGGATGACGGCGAGGAAGCCGAGGCGGACCCCCTCGCGGACGCCCACGCGCAGTCGCCGGTCGCGCTGGTGCCCGCGGGCCCCTACTCGCTGGACGACGCGCTCGAACGCGTCGCGGAGTACGCCGACCCCGGGATCGACCTGTTCGTCTGCGACATCTGCCCCGACGACTTCTCGTGGATCGAGGCACCCCTGCTGACGCTCGCCGAGGACTGCGAGTCGATACACTGGTTCGACCACCACCAGTGGGAGGACGCGACCGCCGAGGCGGTTCGCGACGCGGGCGTCGACCTCGTCGTCGGCGACTCCGACGAGGAGTGTACCGCCGACGTCGCCCTCCGCTCGCTGGCGTACGACTTCGACGAGCGCTGGAGCGAACTGGCGCTGGTCACCCGCGACCACGACCTCTGGCTCAACGAGGACGAGCGGTCACAGGACCTGGCCGATTACGCCTACTGGACCTCGCCGGAGGAGTACGTCGCGGTCGTCGGGGCCTACGGCGCTGACCTCCCCGAGACGGTCGTCGAGTACGTCGAACACCGCCGCGTCGAGAAGGAGAACCGCATCGAGACCGCGGTCGACCGCGCCACCTTCCAGTCCGTCGGCGACTGGTCGGTCGCCGTCACCTACGGCCGCTGCTCGCAGAACGAGGTCGCCGAGCGCCTCCGCGAGCAGGGGGCCGACGGCGCTGTGATCGTCAAGCCCGCGGGCTCCGCGTCGATCCGCGGCTCCGAGGACTTTCGCTACGCGCACGAGGTCGCGGGGAAGGTCAACGGCGGCGGCCACCCGCAGGCGGCCGGCTGCAAGCCCGACATCTACGACGACATGCTCGACTACGCGAACCACTGGACGACGGAGGGGCAGGCCTGCCGGAAGGTGATCCTCGCCGCGTTCGAGGACGTTGCCGAGGAGCTCGCCGCGGGCGAGATCGACGTCGTCGAGCCCGACGAATAGCGCCCCTCGCCCTGTTTCGCCGGATCGACCGTGACAAACTTCACGTCCCCGGGGTCCCTCTAGCGGACGACATGCCCGGTGGACACGACCAGACCCTGCGACCGTTCCTGTGGCGCGCGACCCGACTGTACCCCGACACGGAGATCGTCTCCCGCGAACACGACGGCCTCCGCCGGTACACCTACGGGGAGTACGCCGACCGCACCGCCCAACTGGCGAACGCGCTCGACGACTACGGGGTCGAGGCGGGCGACCGCGTGGCGACGTTCTGCTGGAACCACGCGCGTCACTTCGAGACGTACTTCGGCGTGCCGACCATCGGCGCGCAACTGCACACGATCAACCCCCTGCTCCCGGACGAGCACGTCCGCTACATCGTCGACAACGCCGAGGACGAGCTCGTCTTCGTCGACCCCTCGCTGGCCGGTAAGCTCGCCGCCGCGGCCGAGGACGCCGCGGAGTTCGACGGCGTCGACTTCGTCGTGATGGGCGACGAGCCGGTCGCCGAACTCGACGCGACCCCCTACGAGGAGTTCATCGGGGGGCACGACGCCGACTACGACTGGCCCGAGTTGGACGGCGACCAGCCCGCGGGGCTCTGTTACACCTCCGGGACGACCGGACGGCCGAAGGGCGTCGAGTACACGCAGTCGATGCTGTGGAGTCACACGATGGCGTCGCTGACGCCGCAGGGGATCCCGATGACCGACGCGGACGTGGTGATGCCGGTGGTCCCGATGTTCCACGTCAACGCGTGGGGGATGCCGTTCACGGCGACCGCGGCGGGCGCGAAGCACGTCTATCCCGGTCCCTCGCCCGAGCCCGCGGACCTGGCCTCGCTCATCGAGGAGGAGGGCGTCACCATCTCCGCGGGCGTACCGACGGTCTGGCTCGGGCTCCGCGAGTACATCGAGGCGGGCAACGACGTGGACCTCTCGGCGCTGGACACGATCATCGTCGGCGGGTCGGCCGCGCCGCCCGCGCTGATCGAGTGGTACGACGACCGCGGTGTCGAGCTGCTGCACGCGTGGGGGATGACCGAGCTCTCGCCCATCGGCACGGTCTCACACCTCAAACACGACCTCCGGGACGCCGACTACGGGACGCAGGTCGAAAAACGCGCGAAGCAGGGGCTGATCGCGCCCGGGCTGGAGTTCCGCGTCATCGACGAGGACGGCGAGGAGATCCCGTGGGACGGCGAGGCGTTCGGCGAGTTGCAGGTCCGCGGGCCGTGGGTGACGAAGGAGTACTTCCAGCGCCCGGACGCGACCGCCGAGGAGTTCGAGGACGGCTGGCTCAAGACCGGCGACGTGGTCACCGTCGACGAGGACGGCTACCTTCAGATCGTCGACCGCACGAAGGACGTGATCAAGTCCGGCGGGGAGTGGATCTCCAGCGTCGAACTCGAGAACGCCATCATGGCCCACGAGGACGTGAGCGAGGCGACCGTCATCGGCGTCCCCCACGAGCGCTGGCAGGAGCGCCCGGTCGCGTTCGTCGTTCCCGCCGAGGCCGCCGACCGCGACGCCCTCCCCGACGAGATCGACGCGATGCTCCGCGAGGAGTACCCCAAGTGGTGGCTGCCGGACGCCGTCGAGTTCATCGACGAGGTGCCCAAGACCGCCACCGGGAAGTTCTCAAAGAAGGACCTCCGCGAGCGCTACGCCGACCAGTCGCTCGTCGAGGGCGCGGTCCCCGAGGAGGACGCTCCCGAATAGCCCTCAAAGTGCCCATCCGATGACGGTGAGGGTGTGGTGCGCTGCTGTCGCGGGGCGGTGCTGTAGCGGCCGGCGCGCGCGAGCAACGCGCGCGAGGGAGGTCGCGGGCGGGGCGCGATGCGGTGCGGTTCCGCGCCCCGCCCGCGGCCGAGGTTGGGGAGGTGTGAGGTTGCGGGGCGGTCGCGGTGCGGTTGCGATGCTGGGCGGTGCTGTCGCGGTGGGTGGGACTGAAAGGGGCAGCCGGCTCGATCCTGCCCGGACGACGCAAGCACTCGCGTCGGGCGTTGCGGAGAGACGCGAGCGCGCAGCGAGGCCCGGCGGGTCGAGCCGGCTGGGGCTTTCTGGATGGTGCTGTCCAGAGTAGCAGAGCCTACGACAGAGCGATTTCCGGATGAGGGAGAGCCGGCTGGGGCTTTCTGGATGGTGCTGACCCAAACAGCAGGAGTAACAGAAAACGCAAAAACGTCGTACAGAGTCCCGATTGGGCGGATCCGAGTGTCCGATCCCCGCCTCAGTCGTCGACCGGGCTCTCGTCCGGCGACTCGTAGATGATCTCCACCTCGTCGGCGAACCGCTCCAGAATGTTCCGACGTTTCTTCTTCATCGTCGGCGTGAGTAGGTCGTTCTCCTCGGTGAACTCCTCGGCGACGAGCCGGAACTGCTTGATCTGCTCGAACGCCTCGAACTCCTCGTTCACGCGGTCGATCTCTTCCTGAATGCGCTCGCGGACGCGTTCGTCACGGCAGATCGCCGTCCGGTCGTCCGGGAGGTCGATGCCGCGGTCGGCCGCCCACGCCTCGACGCGCTCGAAGTTGGGCACGAGGATGGCGGAGACGAACTTCCGGGAGTCCCCGAGCACCAGACACTGCTCGACGAACTCGTTGGCAGCGAATCGGTCCTCGATGGGGCCGGGCGCGACGTTCTTTCCCGTCGAGAGCACCAGCAGCTGCTTGGCGCGCTCGCGGAACGCGATGTAACCGTCCGGTCGGACCTGGACGATGTCGCCGGTCCGGAACCACGGGTCGCCGCCGTCGTCGGCCTCGGTGAACGCCTCCGCGGTCGCCTCCGGCTTCTGCCAGTAGCCGTCGGTGACCTGCGGGCCGCGGACGAGCAGTTCGCCGACCTCGCCGTCGAGGTCCGCGACCTCCTCGCCGACCACCGCGTCGTCGATCCGGATCTCGGTGTCCACGACCGGCGGGCCGATGGTGCCGACCTTCGGCTCCTCCGGCGGGTTGACGCTGATCACCGGCGACGTTTCGGTGAGGCCGTACCCCTCCAAGATCGGGAGGTCCATCCCGTGATAGAGCGCGCACAGCTCGGCGGAGAGCGACCCCCCGCCGGAGATGAAGAAGTCGACGTTCCCCCCGACGCCCTCGCGAACGCTGGAGAAGACCAGCCGGTCCGCGATCGACCGCTTGGCCGACAGCAGCGCGCCGGGGTCGTCCGCCTCGTGGTACGCCCGGCCCACGTCGACGGCCCACTCGAAGATCCGCTCTTTCACCGGGGACTCGCTCGCCTGCTCGCGGATGGCGTCGTAGAGCTTCTCGTAGACGCGCGGAACGCTCGTGGTGGTGGTGGGTCGCACCAGCCCGAAGTCCTCCCGCAGCGTGTCCGGGCTCTCGGCGTACGCGACGGTCGCGCCCGCCGCGAACATCATGTAGTGGCCCGCCAGCCGCTCGAAGACGTGCGCGAGCGGCAGGAAGGAGAGCGTGGTCGAGTCCGCGGAGATACCCGCCACGTCGGGGTCGCGGTCGGGACGATCCGCGAACCGCCGGTAACACTGGTTGACGTTCGCCCGGAAGTTGGCGTGCGTGAGCTGGACGCCCTTTGGTCGGCCCGTCGTCCCCGAGGTGTAGATGAGGCTCGCGAGGTCGTCCATCTCCGTCTCGTCGAGCCACGACTCGTAGGCGTCGAGGTCGAACGCCTCGGCACCGCGCTCGTGGAGGTCGCCGAGGGTGAAAACGTCCGGCTCCGCGCCCGCCTCGCCGGGGTCGTCGAACGACACCACCGCGTCGAGCTCGTGCCCGAGGTCGTCGCGGACGCCCTGCACCTGCTCGAGAAGGTCGCGGTTCTCCGCGACGACGACGGTCGCCTCGGGGTCCTCCAGCAGGTAGCGGAGCTGGTCGTCCGACGAGGAGGGATAGACGGTGGTGACGGTCGCGCCCGCCGCCAGCGCCGCGAAGTCCGTCTGCGCCCACTCCATCCGCGTGTGGGCGTAGATCGCGACGCGCGTCCCGTTCTCGACGCCGATCTCGCGGAAGCCGGCCGCGAGGTTGCGGACGACGTCGCGCGTTTCGGCGTAGGTGAGGTCCGCGTACTCCCCCTCCGCGGCCGGCGGGACGACACCCGCGGAGACGAGCGAGCGGTCGTAGATCCCCCCTTTGTAGCGCTGCGCCACGCGGTCGGCGTTCCGGTCCGCGCTCCGCTCGAACGTTCGGGAGAGCGTCTCGGTCGCGATCGCCGGGTCCGAGAACTCCCGCTCGGCTTCCTGCCAACTCATACCGCACGCAACCCGCGGGAAGTTAATAAACGGACCCCCCGACCTTTTTCTGCGTCGGGTTCGCGCGCCGCAGGCGGCGCGCTCACCACTCCTTGAAAAATGTCGATCAAAAAGGAGCCGCGGTCGGCGCTGCGGGCGCTTCGCGCCCTCGCGCCGCCGCGGTACCACACCTCGACAGAAACAGCACCGCGACCGCATCAGCACCGCCACCGCAACAGCGCCGCATCGCCACAGCACCGCATCGCCACAGCGCCGCACCGCGACAGAAAATTCTGTGAAGCCCGCGCGGAACCGGGCGTTAGGCCAGCGCCATCTCTTTCACGAGGATGCGCTCGTCGCGGCGCGCGTCCCACTCGATACGGTCGCTGACGCCGTAGACGGAGTACTGGCGGTTCAGGAACACCCACGGCGCCTGCTCGTGGATGATCGCGTTCGCCTCCTGCAGCAGGGCGTCGCGCTTCTCGGGGTCGCCCTCCTCGCCGGCCTGCGCCATGAGCTCGTCGACGCGGTCGTCGGCCCAGTGCATCCACGCGCCGTCGCTGACGAGGTACGGCAGGATGTTGCGCGCGGCGTCGAAGGTTGGGTTGCCGAAGCCGATGAGGTGGAACTTCGGCCGCGTCTCCAGCTTCCCGTCGACGATCTCCTGCACCAGCGCGCCGAACTCGCGCTGCTGGACCGAACAGGAGACGTTGTCGAGGTCGTCGATGAAGCCCGCGACCGTCTCGGCGATCTCCACGTCGCGGAGGTAGCGTCCGACCGGCGTCTCGAGGGTGATCTCCACGCCAGCGTGACCGGACTCCTCGACCAGTTCCTCGGCACGCTCGGGGTCGTGCGGGTACGGCTCGATGTCGTCGTTGTAGCCCGTGTACCCCTCGAGCGTCGCCTGCGAGGTGGGGTCACCGAAGCCGTCGAGCACGTTGTCGATGATCGAGTCGAGGTCGACCGCGTAGTTGAGCGCCTGCCGGAACTCCGGCGAGGAGAACGGCTCCACGTCGTAGCGCATCGGCGCGAAGATGATGCGCGTGCTCGGCACCGCGGTGATGTCGGTCCCGTCCTGTTCCTCGATCCGGGGCACCTCGTTGGGCGGGACGTTGACGGTGAGGTCCGTCTCGCCGGCCAGCAGCGCGGAGACGCGGGAGCTGACCTCGCTGGCGGCGTTGAACGTGACCTCGCGGACGTCCGGCTCCTCGCCCCAGTAACCGTCGAAGCGCTCGAAGGTGATCGACACGTCCTCCTCGTACTCGGCCAGTTCGTAGGCGCCGGTGCCGTTGACCGCCTGCGCGATGTCGTTCTCGGCCACCCACGCCTTCTCCAGCACGTTCCCGGTCGTCGCCAGGTCCGAGAAGATGGTCGGGTTCACGGCGCCCGACTCGATCGTGACCACGCCGGCCTCGTCGTCCGCGGTCGCCTCGTCGATGCCGGGCAGCTGGTCTTTCCGCGCGCTGACGATGTCCACGTCGTCGTCGACGACGCGGTTGATCGAGTAGGCGGCGTCGCTCGCGGTCAGCTCGGTGCCGGAGTGGAACTGCACGCCCTCCCGCAGCGTCAGGTCGGCGCGCCCGTCCTCGACGCGCTCCCAGTCGGTCGCGAGCTGGCCGACGAGCCGGCCGTCCGCGTCCCGGAAGACGAGCGTCTCGTAGGCCTGCCGGAGCACGTTCGTCGTCGGCGTCTCGCCGTGGTTCTGCGGGTCGAGCGTCGCCACGAGGTTCCCCTGCGTGATCGTGATCGCGTCGGCGTCCTCCTCGTCGCCCTCGGTCGTCGTCTCCGTTTCGCCGCCCTCTCCGCCCGCGCCCTCGGCGCTCTCCTCGATGTCCTCGATGTCCCCGCCGCCCGTACAGCCGGCGAGCGCGGTCGCGCCCGCGGCCCCCGCGGCCGTCAGAAACCGGCGTCGCGTCGCGTTCCGAGTCTCCGTCGTGTCGGTCATACCCCCGCTTGGCGACCCCCACCTAAGCGGCGCGCGGCCCCGTCAACGCCGGCCGGGTCGTCCGCGTCGCGTCAAAAGCCGCCGGTTCTCGTCGCTCGCCGCCGGCCGGTCCCCCGGCCAGACCTCGCGTTCGCGACCCCCGGTGCTGGTCCGCCGTCCACGAACCTCGGGGCGTGCTGTCACGCCCCTCCCGGCCCATATTGCCGCCGTCTGTGATGCCTATGATGCATTTTTCTGTCAGAATGAATGTCCCGAGGGAATTTCTGCGGCGGTTCCAGCCCCAGTTTGACGCCGCGCTCCGGAGACGGGGGCGGTCGCGGCCCCCCGGGCGCGCCGCTCAAGTGTCTCCGCCGCCAACTCGGAGCAACGTGAGCGACGCCGACTCCCCCCTATCCGAGGACCGACCGACGGCCGACCGGCCGTTCCGGGTCGACGCGCCGTTCGAGCCCGCGGGCGACCAGCCGGCGGCCATCGAGGAGTTGGTCGAGGGGTTCGAGGCGGGCGCCGAGGAGCAGACCCTGCTCGGGGTGACCGGCTCCGGGAAGACCAACACCGTCTCGTGGGTCGTCGAGGAGCTGAACACGCCGACGCTCGTCTTGGCCCACAACAAGACCCTCGCGGCTCAGCTCTACGAGGAGTTCCGCGAACTGTTCCCGGACAACGCCGTCGAGTACTTCGTCTCCTACTACGACTACTACCAGCCCGAGGCGTACGTCGAGCAGACGGACACCTTCATCGACAAGGAGATGTCGATAAACGAGGAGATCGACCGCCTGCGCCACTCCACGACGCGGTCGCTGCTCACCCGCGACGACGTCATCGTCGTCGCCTCCGTCTCGGCCATCTACGGCCTCGGCGACCCGCAAAATTACCGCGACATGTCCCTCCGGCTGGAGGTCGGCGAGGCGGTCGGCCGCGACGAGCTGCTCGCGCGGCTGGTGGACCTCAACTACGAGCGCAACGACGTGGACTTCACGCAGGGGACCTTCCGCGTCCGCGGTGACACCGTCGAGATCTACCCGATGTACGGCCGGTACGCGGTGCGTGTGGAGTTGTGGGGCGACGAGATCGACCGCATGCTGAAGGTGGACCCGATGCACGGCGAGGTCGTCTCGGAGGAGCCGGCGGTGCTGTTCCACCCCGCGGAGCACTACTCGATCCCCGACGAGAAGTTGGAGCAGGCGACCCGGGAGATCGAGGACCTGATGGAGAAGCGCGTGCGCCACTTCGAGCGCGAGGGGGACCTCGTCGCCGCCCAGCGCATCGAGGAGCGCACCACCTTCGACCTGGAGATGCTCCGGGAGGCGGGCTACTGCTCGGGGATCGAGAACTACTCCGTCCACATGGACGACCGCGACGTCGGGGACGCGCCGTACACCCTGCTCGACTACTTCCCGGACGAGTTCCTCACCGTCATCGACGAATCCCACCAGACGATCCCGCAGATCAAGGGCCAGTACGAGGGCGACAAGTCCCGCAAGGACTCGCTGGTCGAGAACGGCTTCCGGCTCCCCACCGCCTACGACAACCGGCCGCTCACCTTCGAGGAGTTCACCGAGAAGACCGACCGCACGCTGTACGTCTCCGCGACGCCGGGCGACTACGAGCGCGAGCACTCCGAGCAGGTGGTCGAGCAGATCGTCCGCCCGACCCACCTCGTCGACCCCGAGGTGGAGGTTGCCGACGCGACCGGGCAGGTCGAGGACCTCATGGACCGCATCGACGAGCGCATCGAGCGCGGGGAGCGCACGCTCGTCACCACGCTCACCAAGCGCATGGCCGAGGACCTCACGGAGTACCTGGAGGAGGCCGGCGTCGAGGTGGCGTACATGCACGACGAGACGGACACCCTGGAGCGCCACGAGATCATCCGGGACCTCAGGCTCGGCAACATCGACGTGCTCGTCGGCATCAACCTGCTCCGGGAGGGACTCGACATCCCCGAGGTGAGCCTCGTCGCCATCCTCGACGCCGACCAGGAGGGGTTCCTCCGGTCGACGACCACTCTCGTCCAGACGATGGGGCGGGCGGCCCGCAACGTCGAGGGCGAGGTGGTGCTGTACGCCGACGAGATGACCGACTCGATGCGGCGGGCCATCGACGAGACGAACCGCCGCCGCGAGATCCAGCGCGAGTACAACGAGGAACACGGCTTCGAGCCGACGACCATCGACAAGCCGGTCGGCGAGACCAACCTCCCCGGCTCCAAGACCGACACTTCCGGCGTCTCCGTCGGCGACGTGGAGACCGAGGAGGGCGCCCGCGAGCAGATCGAGGCGCTGGAGGAGCGCATGGACGAGGCCGCGAGCAACCTGGAGTTCGAGCTGGCCGCCGACATCCGCGACCGCATCGCGGAGCTCCGGCAGGCGTTCGAGTTAGACGCCGCCGACGAGGGCGTCCCGGCGCCGACGGCGGACGACTTCTGACGCGGACGGCTTCTGACGCGGACGGCTTCTGACGCGGACGACTTCTGACGCGGACGGCTTCTGATGCGGACGACTCCTGACGCCGACCTCGCCCCCGCGGTCCACGCCGTCCCGCCTTTCTTAAGTTCCGGCGGCCGCTCCGGTCGGACATGGTCGCTGGTTCCCGCCGGCTGCTCGGCGTCGGGCTGCTGGTCGTCTCCCTGCTGGTGTTGACGCAACCGCTCGCGCTCCGGAGCGTGTCGGCCGCGACGGTGCCGGCGCTTTCCGACCCCGCGAGCTACCTCGCCGTGCTCCCACCCGCGGCGCTCGCGGCCGGCGCGACGCTGTTCGTCGCCGGCGTCGCCGCCGTCCGCGGTCGGACCGTGAACACCGTGACGGCGCTCGCGGTCCCGCTCGTCGCGGCGGTCGCGGGCCTCGCGCTGCTCGCGAGCGCCGCGGAACCGGACGCGGCGGCGCTCGGCTCCGTCGCCGCCCTCCGCGCGCTGGTGACGGGCGTCCCCGCGGGCTTCCTGCTGTCGGGCGCGGCGGTCGGCGGCGCGGTCGCGCCGGTCGTGCTCGGCTCCGTCACGGAGGACACCTACGCGCTGCTGGCCGGCGCGGTGGTGCTGCTCGCCGGCATCGCCGCCTCCCCGGCCCCCGCGGCCGCCGCGGTCGCGGGACTGCTCGGCGGCGGCCTCGCGGTCGCGGCGCTGTGGGCCGTCGACGCGGAGGGCTGGCGGCCCTGATCGGTCAACCGAACGGAGCCACGCCGTTTCGGTGAATAGCCATTCGTTAGCCCGCTATTCATACAAAATTCAGTCCATAGTGAGTAGCACGCGAACGACACCGTGCAGAGGAACCTTATCTCGGTTTGCGATCCCCAAAAATTCCGTAAAACTGTGCGACACGATATGCAGCGAAGACAGTGAACACGATCGGCATCCCGATAAAGAAGATCAGGAGCAGATCTCCGCGTGTGAATAGCCCGGTGATCGCGTTTCTGGCGACTCCGGGGAGTCCCGAGATCACGATGGGGGTGAACAAGAGGATACTGAACAACAGAGCGGCGGTCAGTTGCGTGTATGGCCAAGGGTTGTCACCGGATACTCGCGAGGCCATTAGACACCCACCTCGCTGGGGAGTTCATTGTCTGTCGGTGCGTGGATACGCGTCGTCCAATCCTGTCTCGCCCATTCCTGTGCGCGGCGGACGCGATTGGACGCGGATTGGAACTGGTCCGGGTCGCTGTGTGCCTCAATGTAGCGGAGACGGTGAAGTAGGCCGTCCATATTTGCGTTCTGAATGCCGAGGCCAGGGCGTCTATTCACTTCGAGGACCATCGGGCCATCGTCCTCATCGAAGACGATGTCGACACCGGTGTATCCGAGGCCACTGGCGATGGCAGCCTGCGAAGCCGTCGTGAGGATCTCCTCCCAGTCGGGAATGGTGAATTCGAGGTCGGCACCGGTATCGGGATGGGTATCGATGAATGCGTCGTGCGTTTGCTGATAGCCACCGGACGCGGTCCCGGTGGCGATATCCACGGCAACGGCGACTGCACCAGTGTGGATGTTGGCGGTTCCATTCGATTCTTCGGTCGGAAGCCGAACCATCGACATCACGGGGAAGCCGAAGAGAGTGATGACGCGAAGGTCGGGTACACCACCTGTCGTTCGGTTCGCAAGCATTCCGTCGGGCGTAATGAAGCCTTCGACGAGTGCCTCTCGCCGAGCACCATAGTCGCTGACACCACCGACGCAGATGTTTCGAGTATGAGCCACGATCTCGTCAGTTGTTAGCTGCCCGCGATTCGTGAGGAAGTCGCCGGTCTCTCCGTCTCGGCCACGAACGGCGAGCACGTCACGCCCACCGGATCCATCTATCGGCTTGATGGCGAACGTATCCTGCGTCTCAAGGAGGGTCCGAAGTTCGTCGAAGTCGGACTCGTCTTCGGCGATGAGATAGGTGGCAGGTGTAGGAATTGAAAGCCCATGGAGGGTTTTCTTCATCTTGGCTTTGTTGAATTCCGCCATAACCGCCGTGGGGTTGTATTTGCCGATGAACTCTCGGTTCCTGACACGCATCGTTAGTACGTTGCCGGCGTTCTCTTTCCCAAGAGAGCGCCGCAACGTACTGAACCGGAGGTATTCGCCGAGGCGGGTGTCAGTGACGCTTCCGAGGAGAATGTTGATGGCGACGAGCCCGACCCACAGTTCTGGCGAGCGGATGACAAGTGTAACGAGCGGCTCGTAGGTGATGATCAGGAACGCTGCAGTGATACTGAGAAGGGTGGCAGCGAGGCGTCGTGTCGCAGGTACCCACCCACTTTCGCTGAGACTCCCGACGAAGCGCTCTGCGTACCACGTCGTCAGCACTACGGGAAAGAGGATAACTGCTTGGAGCGGTGGGATGTTTTGGAGTTGCCCGGCCGCTTCGAGAACAAATAATCCAATCGCTGCGACGACGAGGAGTGACGCCACACGGTGGGCGGTTCCGAGGTCCAATTCGCTGATAGCCACACGGGCAAGTGCCGTGATAAGGAAGATGTACGCGATAACGATAAAGCCCCAAAACGGTCCAATGATCACCCACGAAAAGGAGAGAATCACGGGGCCGAACACGCCGAAGGTGCTCATCCCAAGTTCGTTCCGGATGACAGCGATGACTGTCCCGGCGATCATCAGTCGGAAGGCAAAGTCGAGGTCCTGAGCGACCGGGACGAACAACTCCGAACTGGATCGGAGAAACACGGCGACAACTGCCAATCCGAACAGCAGTACTATGCCCGGTAAATGTTGTCTATATTTCACGTCCATGATTCACCTGCGAACACCTCACAAAGAATGGTCTGACTAACTCCTTCATGCAGAAGCGAGACGAATCGCACACACCCACCCACAAGACAGCGCTTGAACAACATATCTATATCCATATTTGTATAAAAGTATTTAAATTAGACTCTTTCAACCTTTGTTCAGAATCAAGTGGCGTACTCCTCAAAACAGGTCGATCACACCTGAAATCGCGATAACTGTCTTCGGCTTCAGAAGGTCAGATCCCCGTATTGAACGACCGGGAGATACAGACACGGCAACTGTTGGGTCACTTCGGGGGCGAGATCGCGCCGGTCCCGGCCACGTTGACGAAACAGAGATACCCTGGACGCCGCGGCTATTCGACCAGCCGCTCGATCTCGGTGACGAGGATGCCGGACGCGCCGACCGCCTTCAGGTCGGTGATCGTCTCGAACACGTCGCGCTCGTCGACGACTGCGTGGACCGCGACGGTCTCCTCGCCGTTCGCCTTCTCCTCGACGTCCATCACCGTCGGCCCGCCGAGTCCGGGGATGACCTGCTTCACGTCGTCGAGGTTCGCCTTCGGCGCGTTCATCATCAGGTAGCGTTTCCCCTCCGCCTCGGTGACGGACTCGAAGGCGGTCCGGACCTGCTGGACCTTCTCGTCGTCGGCCACCTCCGGCCGCGCGAACAGCCGGACCGATGACTGGAGCACCTCGTCGATTATCTCCAACCGGTTCACCTGCAGCGTCGTCCCCGTCGAGGTGATGTCCACGATGGCGTCGGCCATCTCGACGTGGGGGGTGAGCTCCGTGGCGCCCGTCACCGTCACGACCTCCACGTCGACGCCGACGCTCTCGAAGTAGGCGCGGGTGATGGCCGGGAACTCGGTGGCGACCGTCCCGCCGCGGAGCTCCGCCACGTCCTCGACGCCGTCCGCCTCCGGCGCCGCGAGGACGAGCCGACAGTTGCCGTAGCCGAGGTTCAACAGGTCGACGAGCTCGTCGCCGTCGGCGGCTGCGGCGGTCTCGACGACCCCGCCCGACTCCTCGGCCTGGTCGAGCCCCGTGATCCCCAGGTCCGCCGCGCCGTCGCGGACGTACTCCGGGATGTCGGCCGCGCGCGCGAACAGCACAGACACGTCCGGGTCGACGGTGTCGGCGTACAGCTGTCGGTCCGCGGTCTTCTCGACGTGGAGCCCGGCGCGCTCCAGCAGGTCGATGGTCGGCTCGTGGAGTCGGCCCTTGTTGGGCACGGCGATGCGCATACCCGACCCTCGCGCGGCGGGGGGAAACCGTTTTCGTCCCCTCGGAGCCCGCCGCCGGTGCCGAGGTGAAGCCGCGACCCGCGGCGAACCCTTTTGTCCGAAGCCGCGGCCATCCGTCTTCGGGCGCGCGGGCGGTGGTTCAGCGGCTCGCGAGCGCCGACCCACGAGCGGGACCACCCACAGTCCGAATAGGTCGCGGGGACGTCGTCGGTGCGGGACGGGGGACCGCGCCGACGGCCGCGATCGAACCCTTAAGGCCCCTCCGGAGTGACCACGCCGGTATGACCCGGGGCGACCTCGAGGCGGTCCGCGGCGCGACGGACCTCTACTACCACGACACGGGGATGTACGACACCGACGGGTACGGGACGGTCTACGTCTACGACACGCCCGAGCCCGCGGTGATCGACACCGGCATCGGAACGAACCGGGAGCTCCTGTTCGAGAACCTCGCGGAACTGGGGATCGGCCGCGAGGACCTCTCGTGGGTCCTGCCGACCCACGCCCACCTCGACCACGCCGGCGGCGCCGGCCACCTCGCCGCCGAGTACCCGAACGCCGAGGTCCGGATCCACGAGCGCGGCGTCCGCCACCTCGTCGATCCCGACCGGCTGGTCGAGGGCACCAAGGCCGCGGTCGGCGACCAGTGGAAACACTACGTCGAACCGGAGCCGGTCCCGGAAGACCGGATCGCGGGGGTCAGAGACGGCGACCGGATCGATCTGGGCGACCGGACGCTCGAGGTGATCGAGGCGCCCGGCCACGCCCCCCACCAGACGGTCTTCCACGAGCCCGACGAGGGCGTCGTGTTCACCGCGGACGCGCTCGGCATCTACGTCCCGCAGATCGACCGGGTGCGAACCACCTCGCCGCCGCCGCAGTTCGACCTCGACCGGTGCCTCTCGGACGCATCCGCCATCGCGGATCTGACGCCCGAGACGCTCTGCTTCGGCCATTTCGGCCCCCGCGAGTACGACCCGTCGATCGTCGAGGAGACCAAGCGGGCGTACGTCGAGTGGGTGGAGGCCGTCCGCGCGAAGCGCGCCGAACTGAGCGACGACGACGCGGTCATCGACCACTTCGTGACGGCGGCCGCCGAGGACGCGGGCGACTTCTGGAACGAGGAGCGCCACCGCGCCGAAGCGCGGCTGAACACCCGCGGCGTGCTGGCGTTTCTGGACCGGCGAGACTGAGTCCGGAGTGGCAGGCCCGGCGACACGAACCGAACCGGGGACGCGTCCGCGGACGACTCATTTATCAGCGCCGCGGCCGCCCTCTCTGGCATGAGCTCCCCGTCGGTTGTCGTCGTGGGCGGCGCGATGCTGGACGACCACTACGCGGTCACCAACCTGCCGGAGCCGGACGGCGGCGCCTTCGCGCCCGACGTCGAAACCGGTCTGGGCGGCGTCGGCGCGAACGTCGCGGTCGCGCTCGCGCGGCTCGGCCGCGACGTGGGGCTAGTGAGCCGACTCGGCGACGACGACACCGCCGAGGAGGTCCGGCGTCGGCTCGCGGACACGGCTGTCGACACCGATCGCGTCAGGACCGGGTCGGGCCAGTCGACGCGCTCGCTCGTCTTCCGGAACCCGGCGGGCGAGCGAATGATCGTCACCACGGACGGTCAGTTCAGACACCTCGAGATCAGCGAGGCGGACCTCGCGTATATGCGCGGCGCGGACGCGGTGTTCCTGACGGCTTACACCCCGGACGCCGCGACGAGCACGGTGCTCGACGCGGCTGCCGACCCCGGGTTTCCGCCGGTCGCGTTCGACCTTTCGGGCCCCCTCGAGGAGCTCGCTGATCGCGGGACGACCAGGGAGTCGGCCGCACTCGCGCTCGACCGCGCGGCGCTGTTCGTCTCGGGGTCGGTCGCGGCGCCCGCGTTCGTCGACGGCGACCTCGCGGACGCACGGGAGCGCTTCGCCGCGGCCGGCTGTCCCCGCGTGGCGCTGACTGCGGGAGAGGAGGGGGCGACCCTCTTCGCGAACGGCGACCGTGTGTCAGTCGACGCCTTCGACGTGGACCCGGTCGACACGACCGGCGCGGGCGACGCCTTCATCGCCGCGCTCGTCGACCGCTGGCTGTTGGCCAAGGAATCGGCGACGGCGGCCGGGCGGTTCGCCGCCGCGACGGCGGCGATCAACTGCACCACGGAATTCGCTCAGCCGGGGCTTCCGACCCGCGAGGAGGTCGGTACGTTCCTGGCCGATCGCGGTCTCTGCGACCGAGAGAACGCCTGACCGCGACCGTCGCTCACCCGTCTCCCCACACGTCCGAGAGGGGGTGGTTCTCCCGCCGCTCGGCGTCGGCCTCGGAGCGGGTTCGCGTGGGCGACCCCCCGCCGCTCCCGCCGGCACCGTCCCCCGCTGAGCCGTCGCGTTCGTTCGCACTCGATCCGCCGGTACCGGTCGCTCCGTCGGGTCTCTCCGACGACCGCGACCCGATTCCCCCGGCCGGTCCGCCCGACTTCGAAGGGGACGGCGCCGCGTCGACCCCGGCGAGCGCCGCGGCGGGGTCGAACGCCGGCAGGTCCGGGGTCGTCATGGCGTCCACCTGTTCGCGGAACCACGGCGGCGTGTCCGCCGCGGCGCGGTCGAACAGGTCCAGCAGGGAGTCGTCCGCGAGGTAGGTCGCGCCGTGGTCGTCGGGCGCGCGGACGACGCGCCCGCAGGCCTGGATCACCGTCCGGAGCGCGGCGCGGTGGTACCACGACCACTGCCCCTCCTCCAGTCGGCGCGCGACCCGAGAGTCGTTCGTGTTGAGGTACGGCGCCTTGCAGACCACCTGCCAGCGGCAGAGGTCACCCTTCAGGTCCAGCGCCTCCTCCATCTTCACCGAGACGAACACCTCTGGGTCGTCGCTGTCCTTCCACAGCTCCAGCTGCTCGTCGCGGTTCTCCGTCGCGTGTCGGCGGAGCCGCGCGGCGACGCCGAACTCGCCGAGGCGGTCGACCAGCCGCTCCGCGATGGCGTACGAGTGCGCGTGGATCAGCCCCTTCTCGTCCGGATGGCGGGCCATTAGGCGGACGATCAGGCGGGCGATCCGCGGCAGCGTCTCGTCGCGGTCCTCGTAGGTCATCGACCCCTGCGTCACGTCGTACAGCGGGCGGTTCTCGAGCGGGAACGTGTGGGGCACGTCCACCAGCGCGACGTTCGCGGGGTCGAGCCCCACGCCGCGACAGAACGACTCCTTCGAGAGGATGGTCGCCGACAGCAGCGCGAACCGGTTCCCGCGGTCCCAGACGGTGTGTCTGAGGTAGCGCGCGGGGTCGAGCGGCTTGATCGTGATCGCCGTCCCCTCGCCGTCGGGCTGGTCGACGACCCACGTCGTCGTGCTCTCGCGGTCGCGGTAGTCCTCCAGAAACCAGCCGAGCTCCGAGATCAGCTCCTGCAGGCGGTCGCGGCGCGCGACCTCGGCCGGCTCCAGCTCCGGCCGCCCGATCAGCTCGTCCTTCGCGCGCTCGCAGGCGTCGCGGAGCTGCTCCACGAACCGGGCGGTGCGGTCGAGCGCGTCCTCGTCGGCCGCGGCGTCCGTCTCCACGTCCGGCACGCCCACGTCGTCCCACACCGGGACGCGGTCGGGCGATAGCTCCACGGTCGCGTACATCTCGGCCCACTCCGCGAGCCCGTGCGCCTCGTCGATCACGGCCACGTCGCGCTTGCGGAACACCTCCGAGCCGGCGGTCTGCATGAAGTAGGCCAGCGTCATCGCGGCGAACCGCCGCGAGGAGGCGATGGAGCGGTCCGAAAAGTACGGGCAGCGGTGCTTGACGCTGCAGTCGAACCCGCGCTTGCGGACGCAGGGGGCCTGGTTGACCGGCGTGTCGTGTTCGCCGGGGAGGATGCAGTCGTAGTTCGCCTTCCCGCGGATCACGTTGAGGTCGTCCAGCAGGTCGTCCGTCGCCACGTCGTCGAGCTGGGACACCTGCGGCGTGGTGTAGTAGGCCCCGGTCGCCTCGCTCGGGGCGGCGTCGCTCACCTCGCGGGCGGCGCCCATGATCGCCCGCGCGAGCAGGGACTTGCCGCTCCCGGTCGGCGCGCGCACGAGCACCACGTCGTTGCCGGCCGCGAACGCGTCGCGGATGTCCCGCAGCGCCTGCTCCTGTGCGCCGCGAAAGCTCGGGGCCGGGAACGCCGCGGGGATCCGGTCGGGGTCCACGCCGTGAGGTGGCGCGCCATCGGACAAAAGCTCACGGATGCCGGTGGCCGGCGCCCCGGCTCGGTGCGGTCACTCCGCCCCGTCCGGCTCCGGCAAGTCGTCCGCCTCCGCGAGCTCCTGTAGCCGCTCCACGTCCTCGGCGGTCGGCTCGCGGTCGTCCGGTAGCCGCTCCATGCAGTCGAAACAGAGGAAGAACTCCGACCCGTCCGCAAGTTCCAGCGTCATGCCCTGCGTCGACTCGAACGCGAAGTTCCACAGGTCGCCGATGCCGCCGGCGATCCGCACCTTCGTGCCGCAGACCTCGCAGGGCTCGCTCGCCATGGCCGCGGTTGGGACCGCGACCCCATAAGGCGTGCCGTCGCGGTGCCGGCGGCGGTGGCTCGGCCCCGCTGGAGCCGAATCGACGCGAACGTTTACCATGCGGAGCCCTAACGTGGGGTATGAGCCTCCTCCGTCGCGCGGCGCGCGGCCTCGGACGCGCGTCCGCGAGCCTCACCAGTGCCGACCCGAGCGTGAGCGGCGGGGTCCCGGACGCCGCCAAACGCGTCGTCGCGGTCGCGGCCGCGCTCGCGGTCGCGGTCGTCGCGCTGAGCCAGGACCTCCTGCTCGGTGTCGGCGTCCTCGCGCTGCTCCTGGCCGCCCTGACCGTCGTCAGCGCCGTCGAGATCGTCGAGGCGTACGAGCGCGAGGCGCTGACCGTCTTCGGCGAGTACCGCCGCCTGCTGGAGCCGGGCGTCCACCTGATTCCGCCGTTCGTCTCGCGAACGTACCCCTTCGACGTGCGGACGCAGACGCTGGACGTGCCCCGCCAGGAGGCGATCACCCGCGACAACTCCCCGGTGACCGCCGACGCGGTCGTCTACGTCCGCGTGATGGACGCCAAGCGGGCGTTCCTGGAGGTCGACGACTACGAGACCGCCGTCTCCAACCTCGCACAGACCACCCTCCGGGCGGCGCTCGGTGACATGGAGTTGGACGACACGCTCGCGCGCCGCGAACTGATCAACGACCGGATCCACGAGGAGTTGGACGAACCCACCGACGAGTGGGGGATCCGCGTCGAGGCGGTGGAGGTCCGCGAGGTGAACCCCTCCAGGGACGTCCAGCGCGCGATGGAACAGCAGTCCTCGGCGGAGCGTCGCCGCCGGGCGATGATCCTCGAGGCGCAGGGCGAGCGGCGCTCCGCGGTCGAGTCTGCGGAAGGCGAAAAGGCGGCCGCCATCCTCGAAGCGCAGGGGGAAAAGCAGGCCTCGGTGCTGGAGGCGCAGGGGGACGCCATCGCGACGGTCCTCCGGGCGAAGTCCGCGGAGTCGATGGGCGAGCGCGCGGTGATCGAGCGCGGCATGGAGACGCTCGAGGCCATCGGCCAGGGTGAGTCTACCACCTTCGTCCTCCCGCAGGAGCTGACGAGCCTGGTCGGCCGGTACGGGAAACACCTCTCCGGGTCGGACGTGGGCGGGGACGGGTCCGGGATGGAGAGCCGCGAGTTCGACGCGGAGACCCGCGAACTGCTCGGGCTCGACGACGTGGACGCGGCGCTCGAGGACCTGGTCTCGCAGGCGGACGACGACCTCACGACCGGCGAGAAGGCCGGCGTGGAGGGGGAGCCCGCGGTCGCGGACGACCCGGACGCGGCGTTCGAGCGCGAGGGGTAGCCCGCTCGCGGCCTACCAGTCGAGCGAGCCGCCGGACTGGTACTCGGTCACCTGCCGCTCGAAGAAGTTGGCCTCGCGGGCGAGGTCGGTCGCCTCGGACATCCACGGGAACGGGTTCTCCGTCCCGAACTGCTCGGCCATCCCGAGTTGCGTGAGCCGACGGTCCGCGATGTACTCGACGTACTCCACGAACCCCTCGGCGGACATCCCCATCAGGTCCGGGGGACACGCCTCCTCGGCGTAGGTGGACTCCAGCGCGACCGCCTCCTCGATCAGGTCGGCGATCTCGGCCTCGAACGCGTCCGTCCAGACGCCGGGGTTCTCCTCGCGGATCGTGTTGATCAGGTCGACCCCGAAGTTGAGGTGGAGCGACTCGTCGCGCATGATGTACTCGAACTGCTCGCCGACGCCGACCATCTTCCCGCGCCGCTTCAGCGCGAGCATCATCGCGAAGCCGGCGTAGAAGAAGATCCCCTCCATGATGACGTAGAACCCGACGAGGTCGCGGAGGAACGCGCGCACGTCGGCGTCGGTCTCGATGGTGAAGTCGGGCCGGTCGATGGCCCGCGTGAGGTCCACGACGAACTCGTCTTTCGCCTCGATGGCGGGGATGCGGTCGTACATCCCGTAGAGGTAGTCGGGGTCGAAGCCCAGCGAGTCACAGCAGTAGATGAACGTGTCCGTGTGGATCGCCTCCTCGTAGGCCTGCCTGAGCAGGTACTGGCGGCACTCGGGCGCGGTGACGTAGTCGTACACCGCGAGCACGAGGTTGTTGGCGGTGAGCGACTCCGCGGTCGAGAAGAACCCGAGGTTCCACTCGACGAGCTGGCGCTCGGCGTCGGTGAGCTCGTCGTTCTCCCACTGGCGCACGTCGTCGGCCATCGGGATCTCCTCGGGCACCCAGTTGTTGTTGACGCCGTTCTCGTAGTACTCTCGCGCCCAGTCGTAGTCGATGGGCAGGATCTTGTTCGGGTCGTGTTGCGCGTCGTCGTTGATGATTGGCATGGTGGGTGACTCGTGATCGAACGGTTGCGGGCGGCGCTACTGGCAGGACTCGCAGGTCGGGTCCTCGACGGTCGGGAGGTCGCAGGCGTCGCCGTCGGCCGCGGTCTCGCCGTCCGTCTCGGGTCCGCCGTCCGCGGCCGCGCCCGACTCCTCGGTCCGTCCTCCGGCGGCCCCGCGGCCGTCCCGCGACTGCGTGTCGTCGTACTCGGCCATGTCGAGCGTCGACTTCTCGATGCTGGAGGCGCCGAGCGTCCGCAGGTAGTAGGTCGTCTTCAGCCCGAGCTCCCAGGCGGTCTCGTAGACGTCCGCGAGCAGCGAGCCGTCCGTCGACGGGAAGAAGACGTTGTGCGACTGGCTCTGGTCGATCCAGACCCCGCGGCGCGCGGTGAGCCGGAGCTGGTGGCGCGGGTCGATCTCGAAGGCCCCCCGGTACAGCTCCGAGAGGTCGCCGGGGAGGTCCAGCTCGCCCACGGCGCCGTCGTGGTACTTCAGGCGGTCGAGCGCCTCCGATCCCCACTGCCCCTCGGCTTTGAGGTCCGCGACCAGCCGCTCGTTGACGACCGTGAAGTCGCCGGTCATGTTCGACTTGACGTAGAGGTTGGAGTAGGCCGGCTCGATGGAAGGCGTCGTCCCCGCGATGGTGGAGATGGTCGCGGTCGGCGCCACCGCCGTCGTGTTGGAGTTACGCATGCCGTGCTCGGCGACCCGCTCGCGGACCGCGTCCCAGTCGAGCGACTCCTCGCGGGGGACCGGGATCGCCTCGTCGCGCTCCTCGGCGAGGAGGTCGAGGGTGTCCTGCGGGAGCAGGTCGCGGTCCCACTTCGACCCCTCGAACGTCTCGTAGGCGCCGCGCTCGCCCGCCAGCTTCGCGGAGTTGTCGATGGCGTGGTAGCCGAGCAGTTCCCCCGCCCGGTCCGCGAACGAGAGCGCCCGCTCCGAGTTCATCGGGACCCGCGCGAGCTGGAGCGCCTCGTGGAACCCCATCATTCCGAGGCCGACGGGCCGATGGCGCATGTTGGAGCGCTCCGCGTTCTCGGTCGGGTAGAAGTTGAGGTCGACGACGTTGTCGAGCATCCGCATCGCCGTCTCGACGGTGTCGGCGAACAGCTCTTCGTCGAGTTCCGCGGCCGCGCCGTCCGCGCCGAACGCGGGACCGGCGCCCGTTTCGCTCGCCCCCTCCGCGCCGCCCGCGGCCGCGCCCGCCACCGCGTTCGGCGCGGGGTGGGCCGCGGCGTCCCCGCGGAACGTCATGTGGCGCGCGAGGTTGACGGAGCCGAGGTTACAGACCGCCGTCTCCTCGTCGCTCGTGTTGAGCGTGATCTCCGTACAGAGGTTCGAGGAGTTGACGACGCCGACGTGGTCCTGCGGCGACCGGACGTTGCAGGGGTCTTTGAACGTGATCCACGGGTGACCCGTCTCGAACAGTCTAGTGAGCGTCTCGCGCCACAGCTCCGCGGCGTCGACCGTTTCGTACTGGCGAAGCTCCCCGTTCGCGGCCCGCTCCTCGTACGCCTCGTACAGCTCCGCGAACTCGGCGCCGTAGGTGCCGTGGAGGTCGGGCACCTCGTCCGGCGAGAACAGCGTCCACTCCTCGTCGTTCCGGACGCGCTGCATGAACAGGTCCGGGACCCACGCGGCGGTGTTCATGTCGTGGGTGCGGCGGCGCTCGTCGCCGGTGTTGCGCCGGAGGTCGATGAACGCCAGGAAGTCGAGGTGCCACGCCTCGAGGTAGGCGGCCGCGGCCCCGCGCCGCTTCCCGGAGCGGTTGATCGCGCCGGTCACGTCGTTCGAGATCTTCAGGAACGGGACGGTGCCGGTCGCCTCGACGCCCGTCGACTCGATGAGCGCGCCGTCCGCGCGCAGGGGGGTCCAGTCGTTGCCGAGCCCGCCGGACCACTTCGAGAGCTTCGCGTGCTCCTTGTACGCGTCGAAGATCCCCTCCAGGTCGTCCGGCACCGTGGTGAGGTAACAGGAGGAGAGCTGCGGGTGGGTCGTTCCGGCGTGGAACAGCGTCGGCGTCGAGTGGACGAACCGGAGCGTCGACAGCACCTCGTAGAACTCCTCGGCGCGCGCCGCCCGCTCCGCCTCGTCCTCGCGGAGCGCGACGCCCATCGCGACCCGCATCCAGAAGACCTGCGGGAGCTCGAACGGCTCGCCGTCCGCCTCCCGGAGGTAGTAGCGCTCCTCCAGCGTGTCGACCGCGGTGTAGTCGAACAGCTCGTCGCGCGCGGGCACGAGCGCGTCCGCCAGCCGGTCGAGGTCGTACGCACCCATGCGCTCGTCCAGCAGGTCCGCGTCCAACCCGTGCTCGATGGCCTCGCGGAAGGACTCGCGGTACGTCTCCGCGAACGCGTCGGCGTCCGCGGGCGGCTCCTCGCCGGTCACCCGGCGCGCGTAGTCGTGCCGCGCCACGCGGGCCGCCATCGCGTCGTAGGCGGGGTCGCGTTCGATCCGCGCGGTCAGCGTGGCGACGGTCGCGTCCGCGACCTCCGAACGGTCCGCGCCCGCGTAGAGGTTCCGCTCGATCTCCGAGACCAGTCGGTCCAGCGTCTCGTCGTCCAGTACGTCCTCGTGGCCGTCGCGCGCCCGCTCCAGCAGGTCGCGCGCGGCGTGGTCGGGTGTCGTCGTGCTCATTCTCGGGGGATGGTCCCTCCGGACCGGCGCCGCCGCTCGCGAGCGACGGCGTCGCCACTCCTCGGAAACGTTGGACGGCGCCGGGGGCGCCGCTGGTCGGCGGCGGCGCGGTCGACGCGCCGGTCCGGAGCGAACCGTACCGAACACTCTCCGGAGCCACGCGCATAAAGATTGCCAACGTAGTTGTAGTAGAACAACTACAGTTGTTTAGAAGGACGACCGCGGTTGGATCCGTCGGTCGAGCCGGTTGCAGCCGGCGGCGGTCGGAAGCGGCCGCTTCCGGAACCCGGCTACAGAAATCGGCTACAGAAACCGACCACAGAAATCGGCCACAGAAACCGACCACAGAAACTGCATCCGGGACCGTGCCGACCGCCCGCCGCGGCCCCCTTATCGACCGCGGTGTGCGGGCGCCGCGCGCTCGACGACCGCGGTCGCGAGCGCCTCGAAAGTGGCGTCGTCGGGCACCACGTCCACCTCGATGCCGTGGTTCTCGGCCGTCTCCCGGGTTGGGTGGCCGATGGTGCCGACGACGGCGTCGTTCAGGCCGGCGACGGCCGCCTCGCGGACGCCGCGCTCGGCCGCCGCGTCGAGGAAGTGCTCGACCGTGAGCGAGGAGGTGAACGCCGCCGCCTCCAGCTCGCCGGCGGCGGCCAGCTCGGCCGACTCGCCCGCGCCCTCGGGCCTGACCAGCCGGTAGAGGACCGTCTCGTGGACCTCGGCGCCGGCCTCGCGCAGGCCGTCAGTCAGGACCGGACTCCCGTGATCCGAGCGCGCCACCTCGACGAGCGCGCCGTCGACGCGGTCGGCGAGGAGGGACACGAGCCCGTCCGAGGAGTACGTCTCGGGGACGAGGTCGACAGTCCAGCCCGCCTCGCGGGCCGCGTCCGCGGTCGCCGGGCCGATGGCGACGAGCGTCGCGTCGCCGGGGGACCAGCCCGCGTCGGCGGCGAGTTCGACGCCGGTCTTGCTGGTCAGGACGACGTACTCGGCGTCTTCCTGCGGAGACGAGCCGGTCGGCTCGACCGCGAGCATGGGGTCCGGGACGGGGGTCGCCCCGAGCGCGTCGAGCAGGTCGACCGCCTCGTCGACGCGCTCGTCGTCCGGGCGGAAGACGGCGACGCGGACCTCGCGACTCATTCGCCTCCTCCGTGCCCGGCCTCCGCCTCCGCGGCGGGGTCGTCAGGATCGTCGGGATCGACCGGCGCCGCGTTCGCGTTCTCCAGGAAGTCGACCACGCGGTCGCGGGTCGCGGCCACCTCGCCGATGACGGTGATCGCGGGGGGTTCGATCCCCGCCTCGTCGCGCACGTCCACGATGTCCGCGAGCGTGCCGGTCGCGACGCGCATGTCCGGCCACGTGGCGCGCTCGACCAGCGCGACCGGCGTGTCTGGGGCCATCCCCGCCTCCCGGAGCGCCGCGGTGTAGTCCGGGAGCTTGCCGACGCCCATCAGGACGACGAGCGTGCCGCCGGTCGCCGCCAGCGCGTCCCACTCGACGGCGGATTCGTCCTTCGTGGGGTCCTCGTGGCCCGTGACGAACGAGACCGAGGAGGCGTGGTCGCGGTGCGTGACCGGGATGCCCGCGGTGCCGGGGCCGCCGACCGCGGAGGTGATGCCGGGGACGACCTCGAAGGGGACGCCCGACGCGGCGAGGTGCTCCATCTCCTCGCCGCCGCGCCCGAAGACGAAGGGGTCGCCGCCCTTCAGCCGGACGACCGTCCGTCCCTCGCGCGCGAGCTCGACCAGCCGGCGGTTGGTGTACTCCTGCGGCGTCCACTCGCCGCCCGCGCGCTTGCCCACGTCCTCGCGGCGCTCCTCGTCGATCAGGTCGAGTATCTCCGGGCCGGGAAGCTTGTCGTGGAGCACCACGTCCGCCTCCTCCAGCAGGCGCCGCGCCTTCACCGTTAACAGGTCCGGGTCGCCGGGTCCCGACCCGACGAGGTACACCTTGCCCGCGGCGCGCTCCGGCGCCGAGGTCGGGACCTCGTCCGCGGGCGCGTTCTCTCCGGTCGCCCGGTCCGTCTCGTTCCCGCGGTCGGCAGTCGCCTCGTCGTCCTCACTCATCGTCGGGCGTGCCGCCGTCGGTTCCGGCGCCGGTGGCGTCCGCCGCCTCGCGGGCGGCCGCGACCAGCTCCGCGGCGCCGTCCTCGCGGAGGTCCGCGGCGAACGACTCCGCCTCCTGTGCGTGTCTGTCGATGCGGAGGTCGCGCGTCTCGGCGACCTCCTCGGTCCCGTCCGTCGAGAGCACGCGGACCGTGGTCTTCACGTACTCGCCCTGCACGAGCGCGGAGACGCCGATCGGGGCGATGCAGCCGCCGTTCAGCTCCTCGAGGATCGTGCGCTCGACGGTGACGGCGACCCGGCTCCGCGGGTGGTCGAGCGCGCGTCGGACCGTCTCGGCCACCTCGGGGTCCGCGGCGGTGACCGCGATGGCGCCCTGCCCGGCCGCGGGGACGAACTCCCCGCGCGGGAGCCGCTGCGTCGGCACCTCGTAGTAGAGGTTCGAGCGGCGAAGCCCCGCCTCCGCGAGGACGAGCGCGTCGTACTCCGTCTCGACCTCGCGCCCCATCGCGGAGCGCTCCAGTTCGGAGAGCCCGTCGAACCACTCGTCGACGGACTCGGAGAACTCCTCGGCGGCGTCGTCCGCCGCGTCGCCGTCGTCGCCCGCCGCGCCCTTCTCGTCCGCCTCGGCCTCGACGCGCGCCTCGTGTTCGCGCTGGAGCCCGGGCGCGATCAGCTTCTCGATGCGCGTGTCGACGTTGCCGCGGATCGGCTCGACCTCCAGGTCGGGCCGGGCGGCCTTGATCTGGGCGGTGCGCCGGAGCGAGGCGGTCCCGACGACGGAGCCGGGTTCGAGGTCCTCCAGTTCCGTCCCGTCCGGTGAGAGCAGCACGTCGCCGGCGGGCGCGCGCTCGGGAACGGCCGCGACCACGAGGTCGTCGGCGTCCTCGGTCGGCACGTCCTTCAGCGAGTGGACCGCGATGTCGGCGTCGCCGTCGAGCACCTCCTCGTCGAGCGCGCGCACGAACGCGCCGGTCTTGCCGAGGCGGTGGATCAGCTCGTCGGGGACGCGGTCGCCGCGCGTCTCGACCTCGCGGACGGCGACCTCGCGGCGGTGGCTCTCCAGCGTCTCGCGCACCGTCGCCGCCTGTCGGCGGGCCAGGTCCGAGCCGCGGGTGACGAGCCGGAGCGTGTCTGTCATACCTGAACGCTGGCCCCGCTCCCTCAAAAGGCCACCAGTTCGGGCGCGCCGGGCGCCGTCCCGGTGGCCCGATCCGGGCGACGCCGGGGAAAGAGCCTTGGAGGTGTCCCCCCTCGGGACGAGCATGACCGACCCGATCCGCGACGGCGGGCAGGCGGCCGTCGCGGTTCTCGGTGTCACCCTGGCCGCGGTTCACGTTCGTCACGTGATTTCGATGAGCGACCCCCTGCTCGTCGTGGTTGAGGCGGCGATCCCGCTCGGACTGGCGTTGGGGCTGGTCGCGAGCGCCGGCTGGCTCCGCCGGGAGGGGTACACTCGCCGGGAGACGGGCTACGTGTTGGCGTGGATCGGCGTCGGCGTCTTCGCGATGCTGTGTGCCCTGCTGTGGACGATCGGCCACGAACTGTTCGCGGGGGCCGAGGTGGCGCACCTCTCGTACCTCGTCGCGAACAACGTCACCGCGGGGGCGGTGGGGGGCGTCGTCCTCGGCTCCTACGACGTGGCCACGCGTCGGCGCGAGCGCGCCTACGACGAGGCGCGAACCGAGGCCCAGCGCGAGCGCGACCGCTTCGCCACGCTGTTCGAAGGGGTTCCGAGCCCCACGGTCCACTACGAGTACGTGAACGGGGAGCCGCTGATCAGGGACGCCAACCCCGCCTTCGCCGAGGTGTTCGGCTTCAGCGAAGAGGAGGCGCTCGGCCGGTCCGTCGACGACCTGATCGTCCCGCCCGACCGCCAGGACGAGGCCGCCGCGCTCAACGAGCGACTCGACGAGCGGGACCTCCAGGTGGAGGTGCAGCGCCGCGCCGCGGACGGCATCCGGGACTTTCTGCTGTACACCGTCCCGCTCTCCGAGACCTCCGAACACGGCTTCGCCACCTACGTCGACATCACCGAGCAGAAGCGCCGCGAGCAGCGCCTGCAGGTGCTGAACCGCGTCCTCAGACACGACCATCGGAACGCGATGAACGTGGTCATGGGCCACGCCGCCGACATCGTCGAGGCGAGCGAGGACCCCGCGACCCTCGCTCACGCGGAGGCGATCCGGTCGCGGTCGGAGGACCTCCTCGAGCGGAGCCGAAAGGCCAGGTCCGTCGAGCGCGCGCTCGGCGAGGAGAGCGACCGGCGGACGGCGGTCGACGTGGCGGCGCTGGTCCGGCGGCGCGCCGCCGCCCTCTCCAACTCCGTCGACGCGCCCGATCTGACGGTCGACACGCCCGCGCACCCGGTGTGGGTCGTCGGCAACGACCTACTCGACGTGGCCGTGGACAACCTGCTCGAGAACGCCGCCAAACACGCGGACGACCCGACGATCGAGGTGCGCGTGAGGCCGGGCGATCCCGTTCGGGTGACCGTCCGCGACGATGGCCCGGGCATCCCCGACGAGGAGCTGTCGGTGCTCGAGCGCGACCGCGAGACGCAGCTTCACCACACGAGCGGACTGGGGCTGTGGCTCGTCACGTGGATCGTCCGGGACGTCGACGGCGAGGTGTCGTTCCGGACGCTCGACGACGGCACCGAAGTGACGCTATCGCTGGAGCCGATGGCGCCGCCGAGCGAAGACGAGGCCGACGGCGCCGAGTGATCGCGAGGTCGATGGCGCCGAATGAGTGCGAACCCGACGGCGAGCGACGCCGGCGGGAGCCTACAGCGCCGCCTCGTAGGCCGCCAGCGTCTCCTCGACGTCCTCGTCGGTGTGGGCGTAGGAGACGAACTGGCTCTCGAACTGGTTGGCGGTGAGGAAGACGCCGCGCTCCTTCATCTCCTGCCAGAAGACGCGCTCCCAGCGGTCGGTCTCCGCGTTCGCCACGTCCGCGCCGTTCTTCGGGCAGTAGTCGTAGCGCGGGCAGTCGGGGTCCTGCCGACAGCCGCCGGGACACTGGCCGTCGAGGTCGCGCGGCCCCTCGCGGGTGAAGATCGTCTTGAACAGCGAGTCGGTGCCGACGACGGTGTACTCGGGCGCCCGCTCGGCGCAGATCTCCGAGATGCCCTCGCGGAGCTTCCGGCCGAGCCGGTTGACGTGCTCGTACACGTCGTTCTCCGCGGCGTATCTGAGGGTCTCGAGCCCCGCGGCCATCGTGACCGGGTGGCCCGAGAAGGTGCCCGACTGGAACACGTCGCCGCTCGGCGTGAACTCCTCGATCACGTCCGCGCGCCCGCCGATCGCGCCGACCGGGAAGCCGCCACCGACGATCTTGCCGAACGTGGTCACGTCGGGCGTGACGCCGAACTTGCCCTGCGCACAGCCGAGGCCGCCGACGCGGAAGCCGGTGATCACCTCGTCGAAGATCAGGAGGGCGCCGTGGTCGTCACAGAGGTCCCGGAGCGTCTCGTGGTAGCCGTCGACCGGCATTACGATCCCCTTGTTCGCGAGGATCGGCTCGACGAGGACCGCCGCGATGTCGTCGCCGTGCTCCTCGAACACCTCCGTCGCGGCCTCGGGGTCGTTGAACGGCACCGGGAGCGTGTGCTCCGCGAACGCCTCCGGGATCCCCGGCGTCGAGGGATGGGCGTCGCCCGCCTCGCCCGCGACGAGCGTCGACTCCTGTGCGCCGTGGTAGCCGCCCTGCATGACGACGATCTTGTCGCGGCCGGTGTGGCCGCGCGCAAGCCGGACCGCGGAGACGGTCGCCTCCGTCCCGGAGTTGACGAACCGCGTCATCTCCACGCTCGGGACGTGCCGGGCCAGGAACTCCGCGTGCTCGACCTCGACCTCCGTCGGCGCGCCGTACATCGGCCCCGCCGCGACGTGCGACTGGATCGCCGCCGACACCGGTTCTGGCAGGTCGTGGCCGTACAGCAGGGGACCGTACCCCATCACCCAGTCGACGTACCGGTTGCCGTCGGCGTCGATCACGTGGCCGCCGTCGCCGCGCTCGATAAAGAACGGGTGCGGCATGGTGGCGCGGACCGAGGAGTTGACGCCGCCCGGCAGCACCGACAGCGCGCGGTCGTAGAGCTCCCGCGAGCGCTCGTGGTTCATGTCTCCCGCTTCGGCGCGGCGGCCCAAAGTCCTTGTCGAGTCGGCGGCCGCCGCCGGGTCGGGGGTGACGCGACCCGGACGTTGCCCGGACGCCGGGGCGCTCACATCCTGTCGCCGTCCGTCGTCCCGCCGGCGGCCGTCTCCCCGCCGTCCATTCCGGAGCCCCGCGCCATGATCAGGCCGCTGGCGAGCATCACCAGCGCGAGCGCGGTCATCCCGAGGTCGACCCCCATCAGGCCGGCGCTCCCCACGGCCGAGCCCATGGCGTCGCTCCCCATCCCCGACCCCATGCCGCCGTCCATCCCGCCGCCCATGCCGCTCCCGTCGGCGAGGAACCCCGCAGCCAGCCCGACCTGGATCGCGAGCATGGTCAGCGCGTAGACGGCCATCAGGGGGCCGCTGGCGTCGCCGATGCGGTCGGCGGCGGGCGTCAAAAGTGCGATGCCGTGAACGAGCGCGACGGCGCCGACGACCAGCATCAGCCACCCGGCCGTCACCATGCGCGAGGCGGTCGTCGCGCTGATCACCGAGTAGCCGCCGGACGCCACGCCCACCGCGGCGCCGTACAGACGCGTGTTCGAGACCATGTCCTCCCGTTGCGGGGCCACCCACATAGCCGTGGACCCGGATCCGCGTTCGGGTCGCACGGCCGGCGGCGGTGCGGTCGCTCGGCGGTGCAGTCGCTCGGCGGCGACCGAGCGTCCGGGACGGAGAAGCCCGCGCGGGGCGGCGTCGGGCCGACCGCGCGGGGGAGGAGCAACCACAGCGTCGTGACGAAGCGAGACGGGCGCGACCGCCCGCCACACACCCAAGCGTCACCCCGCGCGTCGTCACGGCCGGGCGGGGTTCGGAATGCCGTCGACGGCGGAGCGTCGCCTCAGACCGCTTCCACCCCGCGGGCGCCCGTGCGGACCTGCAGCGCGTCCTCGACGGGCATGATGAACACCTTGCCGTCGCCGGGTTCGCCGGTGGAGGCGGCGTCGGCGATGGCCTCCGCGACCTCGTCGGCGGGCACGTCCGCGACCACGCACTCCACCTTCACCTTCTGGTGGAGGTCGACGACGTACTCCTCGCCGCGCCACTGGCCCTTCTTGGCGGGCTGGGAGCCGCGGCCGGAGACGTTCGTGACGGTCAGCGACGGCGCGCCGGTCTCCGCGAGCGCGGTCTTCACGTCGCCGAGCTTGTCCGGGCGGATGATCGCCGTGACCATCTCGATGCCCGAGCCCTCGCCGCCGTCCGTGCGGACGACGCCGGCGTCGCCGCCGTCCGCGGCGATGGGCTTGCCGAACTCGGGGTAGGTGTCGACGCCGTGTTCGGAGACGTCGAGGCCCTCGCGCTCGTGCTGCGGCGAGACGCGGGCCTGTCCGGCGGCCTTGAACGCGCCGAAGACGGCGCCGGTCGCGACGACGGTCCAGACCGTGATGACCGCGGTGCCGACGACCTGCGCGACGAGCAGGTCGACCGAGAAGCCGTTGACGTGGACGAACGGCAGCGCCAGCACGCCGATGACGCCGGCGGAGCCGTGGACCGGGAAGACGGCGCAGACGTCGTCGATCTTCAGGCGGTCGGAGACGAACTCGAAGACGAACGGGAGCTGGAGGCCGCAGACTAACGCGACGGCCATGGCGCCCCACCACGTGACGACGTTGGCGATGCCCGTCACGCCGACGAGGCCCGCGAGCAGTCCGTTCGCGACGTACAGCGTGTCGACCTTCCCGTTGACCGAGAGGGAGGCGATGGCGGCGCCCACCGCGCCGAACGCCATCCCGACGGTGGTTGCGAGCGCGACGCGGCCCACGGAGGCGTACCCGCCGAGCGCGAGCTCGCCCGCCTCGGTGGTCGTGAAGACGGTCGCGGTGGTGCCGACGTTGAAGCCGTACCAGCCGAACGCCAGCACCAGCGTCCCGAGCACCGCGAAGGTGATCGAGTGGCCCGGGATGACGTTCGTGGAGCCGTCGTCGGCGTAGCGGTCGATGCGCGGGCCGAGGACGTACGCGGCCGTGAGGCCGGCGATGCCGCCCATGCCGTGGACGATCATGCCGCCCGCGAAGTCGACGAAGCCGAGCGAGGCGAGGAAGCCGCCGCCCCACGTGAAGCCGACCACGACGGGGTAGATGACTGCCGCGAGCAGCAGCGTGTAGCCGACGTACGCGCGGAGCTTCGCGCGGCCGGCGACCGCGCCGGAGACGATGGTCGCGGCCGTCATCGCGAAGACGGCGCCGAAGAGCCAGCTGTTGACCCAGGCGCCGTCCTCGGCGCCCATCACGGCCGTGAACTGGCCGAGACCGTAGGAGCCGCCGCCGGTGAGACCGCCGACGAACGCCTCCAGCCCGAAGCCGATGAAGAAGTAGGCGATGACGCCCACGCTCCAGGTCAGCAGGTTCTTCGTCAGCTGGTTGGCGACGTTCTTCGCGCGGACCTGTCCCGCCTCCAGCATCGCGAAGCCCGCGTGCATGAAGAAGATCAGGAAGCAGGCGACCGCGACCCACATCAGGTTCACGCCCTCCGCGATGACGGAGGGGTCGACCTGCGCGAGCAGACCGGCGCCGAGCGTCATGCCGACATCACCTCAGCGAGCCCCAATTCCAAACGATCGTTCACTGGTACACCCGAACCGCGTGCGTTCGTATCGTGAATCACGTCTCGACTTGGTGGAACGGCCATACATAAAGATTGGAGTTGGGTTTGTCAAAAATCCAGGCCGAGAATACAGCAGCCGTCAGATATAGGGACGAATAAGGGCAATATAAGGACGTAATTCGCCGACAGACCGTGCAAGTGTTGCCACGGAACTTGACGGCCATAGTGTCAGAATGTCCGAGAGATACGGCCGAAACGCTCGCGCGCACCCGGAGTTCGAGGCCCATCAACCCGGCTCTCCGGGGTCGACGGGTCGGGATCCCTCACCGTGGGATCGTGCTGCCGATCAATTTTCGGTCTCCTGCGGTCGCGGTGCGGTGCTGTGGCGGTCGCGGTCGCTGAGCGGTTTTCTGTCTCGGCCGCGGTGCGGTGCTGATGCAGTCGCTGTGGGGTTATGTGCGAGGTAGTGGTACCGCGGCGGCGCGAGGGCGCGAAGCGCCCGCAGCGCCGACCGCGGCCCCTTTTTGATCGACATTTTTCAAGGGAGCGGTGAGCGCGGCGCCTGCGCCGCGCTCACCCGACCGCAGAAAAAGGTCGTCTTACTCCGGCTTCAGCCCCTCGTTCTGGACGCGCATGACGGCCTCGCCGTCCGCGAGGTTGGGCGCGTCGACGAGACGGACGATCCGCTTGTCGCCCTTCGACTTGCGGAGGTAGATGCGGAAGGTGGAGGCGTGGCCGAGGATGTTGCCGCCGATGGCCTGCGTGGGGTCGCCGAAGTAGGAGTCGGGGTTAGAGGCGACCTGGTTGGTGACGAGGATGGCGGTGTTGAACAGGTCGCCGATCCGCATCAGGTCGTGGAGGTGCTTGTTGAGCTTCTGCTGGCGCTCGGCGAGTTCGCCGCGGCCGACGTACTCCGCGCGGAAGTGCGCGGTCAGGGAGTCGACGCAGACGATGCGGATGGGCCACTCGCTCTCCTCGTGCTCGCCGGCCAGTTCCTTGGCCTTCTCCGCGAGCAGGATCTGGTGGTTGGAGTTGAACGCCTTCGCGACGTGGATCTGGTCCAGGAACGCGGCGACGAGCTCCTCCATCGCCTCGTCGTCGTCCGGCGAGCCCTCGATCTCGCGGCGCTCGAACTCGTCTTCGATGATCTCGTCGTCGAGCCCGCGGACCATGTCGTCGATCCGCTCGGGGCGGAAGGTGTCCTCGGAGTCGACGAAGATGCAGCCGCCTTCGAGGCCGCCGTTCTCCTTCGAGAGCTGGACGTTGACGGCCATCTGGTGGGTCACCTGCGACTTGCCGGCGCCGAACTCGCCGTACACTTCGGTGATCGACTGCGTCTCGATGCCGCCGCCGAGCAGGTCGTCAACCTCGTCGATCTGCCACGAGAGCTTGCCGATCTGCTCGCGTCGTTCGAGCACGGTCGCGCCGGTTTCGAAGCCGCCCACGTCCGCCGCCTCGCGGGCGGCGTTGATGATGTCGGACGCGGACGACTCGCCGATGTCGGCGGTGTTCGACAGCTCGCCGGGGCTGGCCACGGCGATGCTCTGGTAGCTCTCGAAACCGCTGTCGACGAGTTTGTCGGCCGTCGCGGGGCCGACGCCGGGAAGGTCCTCGAGTTCGTCTTCGGGCATGTACTCCCGCCTTGTCCGTCACCGCATATAAACCCCCGTTAACACCGGAGTGAAAGTGAATCGGGGGCGGACCGGCTCCAACCCGGATGGCTCGCTACGGGTGAAAAATTCGCGGGCGAAAGGGAGGGAGTGCGAGGCGAAAGGGAGGGAGTGCGAGGCGAAAGAGAGGGAACGCGGGCGGGTTAGAACTCGACGCGGCGAACGTAGGCGAGGTCGCGGATCTCGACGAGCAGGTCGCCGGGGATCGCCTCGTCGGTGATGACGTACAGTTTGGGGTCGTCGGTGAACTCCGGGTCCTCGCTTATGACCTGCCGGATGGAGATGCCGTGGTCGGCGATCAGGCCGGTCACCTCCGCGACGATCCCCGACTCGTCCGCGGCCGCGACCTCCACCGTGAGCACGGTCAGGTCGAGCACCGGCGCCAGGTCCATCAGGCTCGGGATCGCGGAGATGTTGGCGAAGATCCGGCGGAGCTCCGGGTCCGCGAGGATCGCGTCGGTCGTCGAGTCGACCACGCGCCGGTCCACGTCCAGCTCGCGCGCGATCCCGGTGTAAGGGATCTCGATCCCCCCGGAGACGACGCGCCCCTCGTCGTTGACGGAGAAGCCGCGCTCAAGAAGCAGCCGGATGACCGACTGCTGGCTCGGCGAGCCCTCGAACTTCTCCATAATCTCGTCGAACATCCGTTACTCGAACGCCCGCCGCGCGGGGCTTAAAAGGCACGGGGTGATCCGTGACGGGAGCGGCGACGGCCGCCCGCTACAACTCGCCCTTCGTGCTCGGCGTGTCGGACCGGCGGTCGTCGATCCGGGTCGCGTCGTCGAGCGCCCGTGCGAGCGCCTTGAACAGCGCCTCGACCTCGTGGTGGGCGTTGTCGCCGCGCTCGATCCCTGCGTGCAGCGTCAGGTCGGCGTTGTGCGCCAGCGACATCGCGAAGTGGTCGGCCATGACGCTCGTGAACTCCCCGACCGACTCCTGCGAGAACGCGCCGTCGAACTCGTAATACGGCCGGCCCGAGACGTCGACCACGACGGACGCGACCGCCTCGTCGAGGGGCACGCGCCGGTCGGCGTAGCGCCGGATCCCGCGCTTGTCGCCGAGCGCCTCCGCGAACGCCTCGCCCAGACAGATCGCCACGTCCTCGACGGTGTGGTGGTCGTCGATGTGGGTGTCGCCGTCGCACTGGACGGTCAGGTCGAAGAGGCCGTGCTTGGCGAACGACTCCAGCATGTGGTCGAAGAAGCCGACGCCGGTGTCCACCGCGGCGTCGCCGTCGCCGTCGACGGCGAGCGTCAGGTCGATCTCCGTCTCGGCGGTCGCCCGCGAGACGGCCGCGCTCCGGTCGCTCATACACGCCCCCTCGCGGGCCGGTCATAAGGTGGTTGCGCTCGCTCGAGCGCCACCCCGCCGCGTTCCCCGCTATCGGACCCCGGCGTCCGCCTCGTCGACCGCGTCCGCCGCCGCCTGCGCCTCCGCGAGCGTGAACTCGCCCTCGTACAGCGCCGTGCCGACGACGACCGCGGCCGCGCCGGCCTCCTTCAGCGCGACCACGTCCTCGACCGACGCGACGCCGCCGGAGGCGACGACGGGAATGTCGACCGCCTCCACCACGGCCTCGACCGCCCCGCGGTCGATCCCCGAGAGCTGTCCCTCCACGTCGACGTTCGTGAACAGCACCGCGCCGGCGCCGAGGTCCTCGTAGCGCGCGGCCGCCTCGGCCGGGTCCAGCCCGGTGGACTCGGTCCAGCCGGAGACCACGACCTCGCCGTCCTTCGCGTCGAGGCTCACCATCACCGACCCCGGATGCGTCTCGGAGATCTCCGCGACGATCTCGGGGCTCTCGACCGCGGCCGTCCCGAGGATCACGCGGTCGAGGCCCAGCTCCAACAGGTCGACCGCGCCCGCGGCGGTCCGGATCCCGCCGCCGAGCTGGAGGCCGACACGGCCGGGTGTCCCGCCGTCCGCGCCGTTCCTCGCGTCGTCCGTCTCGACCCCTTCCACCGCCTCGACCACGGCCTCGACGGCCGCCGCGTTGACGCGCTCGCCCTCGAACGCGCCGTCGAGGTCGACGAGGTGGAGCGTGCGCGCGCCCGCGTCGATCCACCGCTCCGCGGCCTCGACCGGGTCGCCGTATCGCTTGCCGGTGCCGCGTTCGCCCTGCACGAGCTGGACGACCTCGCCGTCCTGCACGTCGACGGCGGGGATCACCTCGAACTCCGGGAAGTGGCTCATGGGGTCGGCTACCGCCGGTTCGGGGTTAAGGCGGTCGGTTCCGGCGACGGTCCCCTCCCGCGGGCGCGTCCTTATGTAGCAAGCCGAGCCAGCCGTCCCGTGACCTGACCGCAACCGCGGGGCGGGCGAAACGGGGGCCAGCGCCCTCGACACGCGCGCGGTCGCCGACCGCGACGCGAGAGCGCGGCAGTCGCCCCGCGAACTCGGTGTCTCCCGGCGCCACAGCCGCCTGTTCGCCAGCCGCGTCCGCCACCGTCAGTGACGGGACCCCCGTCAGCGTCCGCTACAGCCGCTCCGCGATGGTCCGCGCCGTCTTCTGGCCGACGCCGTCCACGTCGGTCAGGTCCTCGACGGACGCGTCGCGGACGCTCCCGACCGACCCGAACCGACGGAGGAGCCGCCGGCGCGTCTCGGGGCCGACGCCCGGCACGTCGTCGAGGACGGTCGAGACTTCGTCGCGGACCGTCTGGTGGTACTGGACCGCGAAGCGGTGCGCCTCGTCGCGCACGCGCTGGAGGAGGTGTAGCTCCGGCGCGTCGTCCGGCCAGTCCCGCGGGCCGTCCGGCGTGATCACGGTCTCCTCGGCCTTCGCCAGCGCGACGACCGGCACGTCCCAGCCGGTCTCCGCGAGCGCGTCCCGCGCGGCCGCGAGCTGTCCCTCGCCGCCGTCGATCAGCAACAGGTCCGGGTCGGGGCGGTCGTCCTCGTCCTCGACCGCCCGCGTCGCCCGCCAGCGGATCAGCGCGCGCATGTTGGCGTAGTCGTCGTTTCGCTCCGGGAGCTTCTTCCGCCGGTAGTCGGCCGTCTCGGCGCTCCCGTCGACGAAGCAGACGTCGGAGCCGACGACCGCGGTTCCCTGCGCGTGGCTCACGTCGAACCCCTCGATCCGGTCGGGGCGGTCGATGCCGAGCCGGTCCGCGAGCGCGCCGAGCTCGTCGTCCCGCCCGCCGCGCCGCCGGGCGTTCTTGAGCGCGAGGTCGACCAGCTTCGCCTCGCGCCCCGCGCCGGGAACGCGCACGTCGACGCCCTCGCGTGCCAGCCAGTCGATCACGTCCTCGTCGGGCGGCCGCTCGGCGAGCAGGACGACGTCCGGGAGGTCGCGCTCGGTGTAGTACTGGGTGAGGAAGGCCCCGAGCACCGCGGCCGGCGTGTCCGCGGCCGTCCCGTCCTCGCCCGTCGGCGCGTCGAGGCGGTGGCGGCTCCGATCGACGAGCTGGCCGCGCTCGCTGTGGAGCCGCGCCACGCGCGGGGATCCTCCCTCGACCGCAGCCGCGAGCACATCGGTCGTCTCCGCGGAAGGGCGGCCGGCGACCGCCTCCGAGCCGCCGCCGTGGAACGCCTCGACGGCCGCCAGCCTGTCCCGGAGATTCGCCGCGCGCTCGAACTCCTCGCGCTCCGCGGCCGCCTCCATCTCCCGCCGGATCGGGTCCGCGAGCGCGCCGGTTTCACCCTCGAAGAATCGGCGTGCGGCGGTCACGTCCTCGCGGTACGTCTCCGGGTCGATCTCCCCCGTACACGGCGCCGTACACAGCCCCATCTCGTAGTCGAGACAGGGGCGGTCGCGGTCGCTGTACTTGTGGTTCGAGCAGCCGCGCAACCCGTAAGTCTCCCGGACCGCCTTCACCACCGTCTCGACGCGCCCTTTGTTCGTGTAGGGGCCGAACGCAGTCGCTCCCTCCTCGGGGTCGCGCGTGACTTCGATCCGCGGCACGGGGTGGTCGGTGAACTGGACCAGCGGGTAGGACTTGTCGTCCTTCAGCCGAACGTTGAACCGCGGCTGGAGCCGCTTGATCAGGTTCGCCTCCAGCAGCAGCGCCTGCGTCTCGGTGTCCGTGACCGCGAAGTCGATCCCGTCCGCTCGGTCGACCATTCCGCGGATACGCCCCGACCGCGGGTCGGCGTACGACCGGACGCGTGCGCGGAGGTCGACCGCCTTGCCGACGTACAGCGTCGTGTCGCCGTCCTGGAACTGGTAGACCCCCGGCTCGGCCGGGAGATCGGCCGCTCGTTCGCGGACCGCGGCGGCGTCCATCAGGTTCCCGTAGCCGCCTCGCGGGTTTGAACGCTACGGGGTCGGACCCGGGAGACGCGGTGAGAAGCCGGTCAACGCTTATCCCCGCGTGGTCCTGACTCCCGGCCATGCAGCGGCAACCGCCCGGCCCCGCCGGTGACCCGGTACTGGGGAGCGCACGCCGGTACGCCGACGACCCCTTCCGATTTCTGTCCGCCTGCGGGGCGGCCTACGGCGACGTGGTACGCTTCGATCTGGGCCCTCGAGAGACGTACATGCTCACGAACCCCCGCGACGTCGAGCGCGTGCTCGTGAGCGAGTCGAACCGCTACCGGAAAGCCGACCTCGGCGACCGCGCCATCGACGACCTGCTCGGCGACGGCCTGCTGATGAGCGACGGCGAGATGTGGGAGCGACGACGGTCGCTCGCGAACCCCGCCTTCGACATGCGGCGGATCACCGGACTCGGGGAGATGATGGCACAGCAGGCGGAGACGGTCGTCTCGGAGTGGGAGCCGGGGGAGACGGTCGACGTCCAGCTGGCGTTCGCGCAGCTCACGGTCCGGATCATCGCCACGGCGATGTTCGGCGTCGACGCCGACGAGGAGACCGTTCGCCGCGTCCAGGAATCGCTGGAGCCGCTCGGCGCGCGCTTCGAGCCGGACCCGCGGCGAGTTCTCCTGCCCGACTGGGCGCCGACCCGGGAGAACCGCGCCTTCGACGCCGCGGTCGCGGAGCTGGAGTCGGTCGTCGACGACGTGCTCGAGCGCCGGCGCGGGACCGCGCGCGACCCGGCCGCGGACCCGGCCGGCGACGCCGGAACGGCGGTGACCGACCCCGTCACGGGCGAGAGCGGCATGCCGATGGACCTGCTGTCGGTGCTGCTGCGCGCGCGAGAGGCGGGCGCGGTCGATGACCGAGGGATCCGCGACGAGCTCGTGACGATGTTGCTGGCGGGTCACGACACCACGGCGCTGACGCTCACCTACGCCTTCTACCTCCTCTCGGAGCACCCCGCCGAGCGCGAGCGCGTCGAGGCGGGGGTCGACGACGTGGTCGGGACCGGCCGACCGGACGCGGCCGACGCGCGCGAACTGACGGTCGTGGGGAACGCCCTCGACGAGGCGATGCGGCTCTACCCGCCGGTCTACACCCTGTTCCGCCAGCCGACGGTCGACGTGAAACACGCCGGCTACCGCGTGCCCGCGGACGCGCTCGTGATGCTCCCGCAGTGGGTCGTCCACCGCTCGGATCGGTGGTACGACGACCCCGAGGCGTTCGATCCCGGCCGCTGGACGCCCGAGCGGTCGGCCGATCGCCCGCGGTTCGCCTTCTTCCCGTTCGGCGGCGGGCCGCGCCACTGCATCGGCCGCGGTTTCTCGCTGCTCGAGGCGAAGATCATCCTCGCGACGGTCTGCTCGCGCTATCGGCTCGACTACGAGGGGCCGGCGCTGTCGCTTCGCGGGTCGCTGACGATGCATCCCGAGGGGCCGGTCACGATGCGCGTCCGGGAGCGGTAGGGTCAGTCGGGGGCGGAAACCCTCCCGCAGAGGGACAGAAATAACCCGTCGCGATCAGCCGCGAAGCGGCACCGTCGCGGCGACCTCCCGGAACTCGGGGTCGTAAACGTCCAGCTCGCTCGCGGTCCAGCTCACGGGCTCGACGTCCGCCGCCAGCAGGCGCTCGACGGCGTCGCGGTCGCCGCCGCGCGCGAGGGTGACGTGCGGGACGTAGTCGTCCCCCTCGATGCCGTCGACCGGGTCGAACGCGCCACAGAGTCGGCGATGGAGCCGTCGGAGGGCGTCGCTCTCCACAGCGAGGTAGACGACCGGTCCCGGTCCCTGGGCGGGGCGTTCGAAGGCGTCGATCCCCGCGATCCGGAGGTCGATCGGCGCGGTGCCGGCCAGCAGCGGGCGGAGTTCCTCGCGGAGCGCCGCGAGCGCGCGGTCCTTGTGCGGGGCGCGGCCGGCGACCGGGAGGTCGTCGACGCCGATGCGCTTACAGACGAGGGTGTGACGCTCGCGGACGCGGTCGAAGGATACGAGCCGCGGCTGCAGGTCGTCCGCGATCCGCTCCACCGCGGGGGGAATCGGGACGTTCAGGCTGAACATTCAGATCCGGTCGGTGAGCCAGAGTACGATGAGGACGACGACGGCGACCCCGACGAGCGTCGGGATCGCACGGAAGACCGCGGCGGTGATCGATAGCACCTCGCCGAGGATCTCGAGGACGAGCCAGACGATCACGAGCCCGAGGATGAGCTTCAGCAGGTCCTCGACGTCGAGTTTGGCGCGGGTCATGCCTCGGTGTGGCGGCCGGGAGAGCAAAAGGACTGCGGCCGGCCGCGCTCCCTGAACCGACCGCGGGGCCGACACCCCTGCGGCAAGCGGAAACCGCTTAGTCCCGGGGGGAGAGAAAACGTCCATGGACCGCAGTTCGGACCGGACGGGCGCGCCGGACGCCGCGGCGTCGGCGAGGGGACTCGTCGCGACCGCGCTGGCGCTGGCGCTGCTCGTCACGGTCGTCGCGGGCGGCGCCGGGGCGCTGGTCGGCGGCGGCGGAGAGGGGGCCGCAGCCGGAGACGGCGCCGCCTCGGTCGTACAGCCCGAGGGGTTCGCCTCGGCGCAGGCGGTCGACGCCGACCGCGTGCTGCTGCGCGCGACCGTCGACGAGTCGGGCGACGCCTCGTGGCGCGTCGAGTACCGCGTGCGCCTCGACACGGAGGACCGGGAGGCCGCCTTCGAGGACCTGGAGGCCGACGTGGCCGAGAACGAGTCCGACTACGCCGCACGCTTCGAGGAGCGCATGGCCGCGACCGCGGCGACCGCCGAGAACGCGACCGGCCGCGAGATGACCGTCGGGAACACGACCGTGACGACCGCGCGGGAGCAGTTCCCCGAGGAGACGGGCCTGCTCGTCTACGAGTACGAGTGGACCGGCTTCGCCGCCGCGTCGGACGGCCGCCTGGAGATGGGCGACGCCCTCGGCGGGCTGTACCTGGAGGAGGGATACGCCCTGACGATCCGGTGGCCCGAGGGGTACGAGCGCGGGACTGCGTCGCCGCAGCCGGACGCGAGCGACGAGCGTTCCGTGACGTGGCGGGGACCGCGCGACTTCTCGGCCGACGAGCCGCGGGTGACCGCCGCACGGCCGAGCGTCCTCGACGGTGGCGGAACCGCGGTCGCCGGCGCCGTCGTCGTCGCGCTGGTGGCTGGACTGCTCTACTGGCGCCGCGAGTGGGTCCGGAACGCGGCCGGACTGGGCGACGGTGCCGCTAAGGGCGAAGGCGGCGGGGGCGGGGGCGAGAGCGAAGGCAGCGGTGGAGAGAGCGAAGGCGGCGAGGAGGGCGACGGCGGAGCGGCGGGAGCGGCTGCGGCGGCCGGCGGGGCCGAGGAGCCCGAGGCGAGCGAGCCGCCCGAGGAGCTGCTGAGCAACGAGGAGCGTGTGCTCAGGCTGCTGGAGCGGAACGGCGGCCGCATGAAACAGCAGGACGTGGTCTCGGAGCTCGACTGGACCGACGCCCGGACGAGCCAGGTCGTCTCCGGACTCCGCGAGGACGGGAAACTGGAGAGCTTCCGGCTCGGGCGCGAGAACGTGCTCCGTCTCCCCGAGGCGGACGAGGCGGGACCGGCCGGCGATGCCGACGAGGGGCGTGACGACGGCGGGGACGCGTAGCCGGGAAAACGCTTTGCCTCGCGCCTGCGAAGAGCAGGGGGCATGGAGACCAACTGCGAGGGCTGTGCCGGCTGCTGTGTCGACTGGCGAGCGCTCGCGGACCGTCCCGTTCCGGACCGGACCGGCCGTCGGAACCCCCTCGACGACACCTACGACTTGGTCCCGCTGACCCGGGACGAGGTGGCGGCGTTCGTCGACGACGGGCTCGGCGACGCGCTCGTGCCGCGCCTGTTCGCGCCGGCCGAGGGCGACGACTCGGTGACGGTGGACGGCCACGACCTCGCCGCGATCGACGGCCGGCCGGTGTTCATCGTCGGGCTGCGGAAGCCCCCGAAGGCGGTCGGTCCGTTCGATGCGGCGCCGCGCTGGCTCCCGACGTGCGTCTTTCTGGACCCCGACACGCTCCAGTGTCGGATCCACGGGTCGGAGCGTTACCCGCAGACCTGCGCCACCTATCCCGGACACAACCTGCGGTTGGAGCGCGAGACGGAGTGCGAGCGCGTCGAGGACGCGTTCGGCGGCGACCGACTGACCGACGGGGCGGTCCCCGAGGACCTCCCGCCGCCGCAGTTCGGTCCCACCGCGCTCGGCTCGACGGTGTTTGCCCATCCGGACCCGGACGCGCTGGAGGGCACCGTCGCGCGTCTCGCGGCCGCGGGACGGCGCGCGGGAGTCGGCTCCGTGCCCGGCGGCGACCCGGAGACGCCCCCGGCGACGGCGGCCGACCGGGGCACGTTCGTCGGCGCCGCGGTCGGCTCGCGCCCGATGTCGCTGTCGGTGAACCGCGACCGGATGGCCGAGGCGCGCGCGGCGGTCGAGAGCGCCGACTCGTGGGTCGGGCGCGCGCTGGACGAGTGGACCGAACGCGCCGCGGCCGCCGGCGGCGTCGGGGTGCCGGCCGACGACCCCGGGACGCTCGCGCGCGAGGTGGAGGACCGACGCGGCGCGCCCGGGACGCCCGGCTGGTGAGGCCCGAGCGGTGACCGCGCGGCGCGCGAACACGGGCGCGCCGGTTAAGGCGCAAGCGCACCCATCTCCCCCATGCGCGTGCTCGTCACCGGCGCGACCGGATTCGTGGGTAGTCGGCTGGTCGCGGCGCTGTCGGACCGCGGCCACGATGTCGTCGCGCTCGTTCGGGACGCCGCGCGGTACGACGCCCCCGCTGGCGTCCGCGTCGTCGAGGGCGACCTCCTGAACCCCGGGAGCCTGCCCGCCGCGTTTCGGGTCGCCGGCGAGCCGGTGGAGGCAGCCTACTACCTCGTCCACTCGATGGGGTCGGGGCCGGGCTTCGAGGGGCGCGACCGTCGAGCGGCCGAGAACTTCCGGGACGCCGCGGAGGCGGCGGGCGTCGAACGCGTCGTCTATCTCGGCGGACTGGGGGAGGACGGCGACGCGCTCTCGCCGCACCTCCGTTCGCGTCGCGAGGTCGAGCGCGTGCTGGCGGCGGGCGCGTACGCGCTCACGGTCCTGCGCGCGGCGATCATCGTGGGGCGCGGCTCCGCGAGCTTCGAGCTGATCCGGCAGCTCGCCGACCGGCTCCCGGTGATGGTCACGCCGAAGTGGGTGAACACGCCGTGTCAGCCGGTCGCCGTCGACGACGTGATCGCGTATCTGGCTGGCGTACTGGACCACCCCGAAACCGCGGGCGAGACCTACGAGGTCGGCGGACCGGAGGTGCTGACCTACGCGGAGATCCTGCGGCGCACGCGCGCGCACCTCGGCGGCCGCCTGTTCGTCGTTCCCGTTCCAGTGTTGACCCCCCGGCTCTCGGCCCGCTGGCTGGCGCTCGTCACCGACGTGTCGCCGGCAGTCGCCCGTCCGCTCGTCGAGGGGATGGGCAATCCGGTCGTCGCGGAGGACGACCGGCTCCGGGACCTGCTCGGCGTCGATCCGACCCCGTTCGACGTCGCCGTGGCCCGCGCGCTCGGCGAGGGAGCCGAGACCGACGGTGCAGCGCCCGAGGGTTCGGAGGGACCCCAGTGAGTGGACGCAGCGGTGAGCGCTGGGTCTTCGAGCAGTTGATCGGCGCGCTTCCCGGGTTCGGGCCGCGCTCACGCGGAGCCGTGGCGCTCCAGATCGGGCTGTTCGAGGCGGCGGTGCTCGCTCTCGGCTGGCGGTACGGCCTCCCCGAGGCGGTGATCGCGGGGACCGTCGCCGTCCTCCTCGCAGGGCTGGGGAGCCTCGTCCTGCTCCGTCTCGGGGCGGGGAACCGCCGGATCGACGCGCCCCCGCACCACACGACCCTGCTGTTCGCGTCGAGCGCCGAGGTCGTGCTGGCGGTGGTCGGCTTCGTCGCGCTCGTCGTCCACCTGTTCGTCGTCGACCCCGCCGACGGCGCGTCGCTCATGAGCCGGCTGTTCGGCCCGGCGCCGCCGGCGCCCGCGGTGTTTCTCGCGCTGCTGGTGCTGTGGGACCTCTGTTACCGCGCGGCCACCTCGTGGTGGGTCGCGCTCGTGAGCCTGCGGCGTGCGGGTCGGACCACGGCCGATCCGGAGAACCGGGCGCTCGCGCTGCGGCTCGACGCGACGAACGCCGGGTTCGCGCTGGCCCACCTGACGCTCGCGCCGTTCCTGCTCGGGGCGCCGGTCCTGTCGGCGGCGCTCGCCGTCCACGTCGTCGGCGTCGTCGCGCTCTCGGCCACGGCCGCGGCGCTGACCGGGCGCTGACTGGTGGAAAAACGCGGACCGACCGGGTCGCGCCTCGGGTGGGGCCGTGTGCCTACTCGTTCAGCTCTCGGAACTTGTCGAGGAGCTGCTCGGCCGAGTCGCCGGAGTCGTACGTGAACGAACCCTCGTAGTTCGTCCGCTCGTCGTCGAACGCGGCGTCGACGACGCCCGTCTTCTGCTCACGACGCTCGTGCTCGTCCTCGTCATAGGCACCCATTGACATGGTACACCTGCACTTGGAATCAGTCTGTTATAAGGATAACGGAGAAACACGATGATCGATCAGGATGGACGGTCGCGGTCGGAGACGGGGCTGTGACGCCTCGGACTGTGGCGCATCGGAAACCCTTAGCGGACGCGGGCGGTAGACCGGCCGTGGCACGACCGCTTCGATTCCGGCGCGCGCCCGGGGAGTGGGACCCGGGTCGAGTCCGCAGCCAGCTCGAGCGCCCCCTCGACGAGAACCTCGGCGCGGCGGGGTCGGCTCCGTGGTTCAGCCCGCCGCCGAGCTACGAGGGGCGGCGGTTCGAGATGGACGACGGATCGCTGGCGCTGTTCTGCTGGACCGACCACGACGACGACCCGCCGCCGGGGGCGTCCGCGGGTCCGGTCGGTTACTGGATCGGCAACACCGAGACGCCGCGGCGGCTCTGGAAGACGGACAAGTACGGCTTCGACGAGGTGCCCTACGGCGTCCGACGGTGGGCCGAGCGCGAACTGCTGGCGGGCCTCCACGAGGACGAGCCGTGGCTGCGGGAGTTCCCGCACGTCTCGTGGTTCTTCCTCCCGGTGTTCTGCTCGAAGGACGGCGCGGAGACGACGCGGGCGTTCTTCCGCGACCACGCCGCCGGCTTCCCGGACGCCGACCGCGAGTCCGCGACCGCGTTCGTCGAGGAGATCCTCCGGCCCGGCACGCTGGACCCCTACCGCGAGACGATGGCCGGCAAGCTCGGCACCTCCGCCGGGATGGACCTCGTCCGGATGAGCGCCACGATGGGCGAGTTCATCGCGGCGAAGCTCCTCACGGACGCCGGCTACGAGGTCACGCCGGAGATCGAGGTGACGACCGGCCACTCGCTCGACTACCGCGCGGAGCGCGAGAGGGACGACGAGGCGCACCTCGTCGAGGTGACCCGACCGCAGCCCGTCTCCGGGCGCGCGGCCGGCAGCCCGGTCGCGGCCGTCCGCGACACGGCCAAGACGAAGACGGACGGCCAACTGGAGGCCCACGGCGGCGGCGTCACGCTGTTCGTCGACTGCTCGTCGTTCCCCGACGCCGACTGGAACGCCGTGCGGGGCGAACGGCCGGACGTGCGCCACCGGCCCGCGGTCGTCTTCCGCGCCCGCCCGAGCGGCCGGGTCGAGGCGTACAGCAAGGGCTCGGTGCCGGTCGATCTGGACGACGCGGTCGAGTGGGTCTGATCGGCCCGAAAAAGGCGGTTACGCCGCTACGACGGTCGAAAAGGCGGCGCGTGCCGCCGACAGAAGGTGACGCGATGCGTCGCGTCGCACGCCGACGGCCGGTCCCGCGGCGGCGCCGGCGCGGCAGCCCACGGAGTCGTGATCCGCGTTAGAACGACACCGGTTCCGGCCCCTGCTCGCCCAGCGCGTCGGGGTCGCGGTCCGAGTAGAACCGCCGTCCGACGCCGCGGGCGCAGACGCCCGACCGGATCGCCGCGAACACGTCGTCCGGCCGCTCGAACGTCTCCTCGCCCATGCGGGTGAGGATGTCCCCGAGCCGCTCGGAGCCCTCGGCGAGCTCTACGCTCGCGTTGCCGTGAGCCGCGATGATCTCCGACGTGGTCGCCGGGTACTGTTGCCGTTCGAGTCGTTCGTCGATGCCGTTCAAGCGCATCACCAGTTCGGAATCGCCGAGGGTTCTTAACGATTGTCCATGTACGACCTTAGTCGGAGGGGATTCCTTAATGATCATTAATCACGAGGTCGGCGGGCCGTCATGGACGGTCCGTCATGGGCGGGTTTATGTCGCCACGTGCGGGAGCGGTGCCCGTGAACGACCGCGAGACGGAGGAGCGAGGGGTGGAGGCGAGCGGGGCGGCGTCACGGGCCGTCGAGGGGGCGGTCCCGCGGGACGCCGCGGCGACGGACGGGCCGGTGGTCGCGGACCTGCACGTCCACACGACGGTTTCGGACGGGACGCTGGAGCTCGAGGAGGTGCCCGCGGTCGCGGCCGAGGCGGGGCTCGACTGGGTGGCGGTCACCGACCACGACCGGATCCATCCCGACATCGACGCGCCGGTCGTCGAGCGCGCGGGCGTGCGGCTGATCCGCGGGATCGAACTCCGCGTGGACGCCGGCGACCAGCGCCTCGACCTGCTCGGGTACGGCGTCGAGCCGACGCCGGAACTGGAGGCGGAGGTCGACCGCCTCCAGGCGGACAGACGGGAGCGCGGCGCGAAGATCCTCGACCGCGTGGAGGCCCACACCGGCGTCGACCTCGACCTCGAACCCCGGCCGGGGCTGGGCCGACCCCACATCGCGCGCGCCATCGCCGACTCCGAGGCGCCCTACGACTACGAGGGTGCGTTCGCGGAGCTTATCGGCGACGACGGACCCTGTTACGTGCCGCGCGAGGTCACGTCGCTCGACCGCGGGGTCGAACTCCTGCGGGGGTCGTGTGCGGTCGTCGGGCTCGCACACCCCTTCAGGTACGGCGATACCCCGGCCGCGCTCGAAGTGGCACGCGAACTCGACGCCGTCGAGCGCTGGTACCCCTACGGGCGCCGCGTCGGCGTCGACGCGGTCGAGCGCGTCGCCGACGACGCCGACCTCCTCCTGACCGGCGGAACCGACGCCCATCAGCGCGAGCTGGGCGTCACCGGCCTCACCGCCGAGGCGTTCGCCCCCCTCCGCGAGCGCCTGCCGGAGCCGTGAGGGCCGCGGCGTCGTCCCCGCTCGGCGGGCCCGTTGGCGAGTCGAACGCGGAGCCGAACGGAAGCGGGCGACGGCGGCGTCCGGGCCGACACCCGCGAAAGCTACCCTTAACCGCGGTCAGCCACTAGAACGAGTATGAACTGCCACTACTGCGACCGGGAGGCCGCGTACGCCGCGTCCACGGACGGAGTGAAGGTCGGGCTCTGCGAGGAGCACTTCCGGGAGCAGGTCGAGCGCCTCGCGGAGTCCGAGGAGCTGGAGGAGCTCCGCGAGCGGATCGACATCGAGGGCGCCGAGTAGGCGCTCCGCCGATCCCCCTCCCTCGCCCTTTCGATCCCTTTTCGCGTCCCTCCCGCGCCGCGAGCGAACCTTAGAAGTCCCCGCGTTGCCAACGCTCGGGCATGCACCTCACCGACCGCCCGCGACGGCTGCGTACGGACGGCGTGCGCGACCTCGTGGGCGAGACGACGCTGTCGGCGTCGGACCTGATGGCGCCGGTGTTCGTCGACGCCACGACCGACGAGCGCGTCCCCATCGAGTCGATGCCGGGCCACGAGCGCGTGCCGGTCGCGGAGGCGGCCGCGCGCGTCGAGGAGGTCCTCGAGACGGGCGTCGAGGCGGTCGTCGTGTTCGGCATCCCCGAGTCGAAGGACCCGCGGGGGTCCCGCGCGTACGCCGAGGACGGCGTCGTCCAGCGCGCGATCCGGCGGATCACCGCCGAGACCGACGCCTACGTCGTCGGCGACGTCTGCCTCTGTGAGTACACCGACCACGGCCACTGCGGTGTGATCGAGGACGACGCCGCGGCGGACCCGACGCTGACGGTGAAGAACGACGAGACGCTGGAGCTGCTCGCGCGGACCGCGGTCTCGCAGGCGGAGGCGGGCGCGGACATGGTCGCGCCCTCCGCGATGGCCGACGGGCAGGTGGCCGCGGTCCGCGAGGCGCTCGACGACGCCGGCCACGGGGACGTGGCGCTGATGAGCTACGCCGCGAAGTACGAGTCCGCCTTCTACGGCCCGTTCCGGGACGCCGCGGACGGCGCGCCCGCGTTCGGCGACCGCCGGCACTACCAGATGGACCCCGCGAACCGCCGCGAGGGGACCCGAGAGGCGCGCCTCGACGCCGAGCAGGGCGCCGACGTGCTGATGGTCAAGCCCGCGCTGCCGTACCTCGACGTTGTCTCCGACCTCCGCCGGGAGTTCGACCGCCCCATCGCGGCGTACAACGTCTCCGGCGAGTACGCGATGCTCCACGCGGCCGCGGAGAAGGGGTGGCTCGACCTCGAAGCGGTCGCCTACGAGTCGCTGCTGTCGATCAAGCGTGCCGGAGCGGACCTGATCCTCACCTACTTCGCGGAGGATCTGGCGGACCGGCTCTGAGTCGACTCGGTCGAAACCGGACCGAAGAAACCGGCCTCAGACGACCTGCTCGCCGTCGTCGTCGTACACCGCGATGGCGTCGACGGGGCAGACGCGGGCCGCGAACTTCGCGTCGAACTCCTCGCCGTCGGGCACCTCGACGACGAACACGTCCTCGTCGGTCTCCTCGCCGCCGACGAGGTCCGCCTTCCCCTCGTCGAGGTTCTTCTCGAAGCCGTCCCACTCCGCGACGCACTGGTACATGCCGATGCAGGTGTCGCGGTCGAACTCGACGCGCATGGGGCGGGATTGGGCGAGGCGGTACAAAGCGATGGCGTTCGTGGCGGGGTCCGGCAGGGGTCGAGGACGACTCACAGCACGACCGCGACGACCGCGAACAGAATCAGCACCCCGCCCACGTCACAGAGGTTCGTCACGATCGGGATCGTGGTGTCGTCGGGGTTGAGCCCGATCCGGTAGGACGCCTGCACGGCGAACAGGCTCATGACGACCACCAGCACCGCCAGCGCCATCCCGGACAGCAGCGAGACGGTGAGCACGTCGGCCAGTCCGAGGGTGCCGCCCAGCAGCGTACCGAGCGCCCACGCGGCGACGCCGACCGCGGAGAACACCGTCGCCGCGAGCGCGAAGACGGCGCCGACGTTGGCCCGGACCGCGGGGTTCGACGGCGAGAGCTCGAACGTCCCGAGGTGGATCCCCGTCGAGAGCCGCGAGCACATGATCGACGCGAGGTTGCCCGCGGTGCCGATCTGGACCGGGACGAGGATCAGCAGTTCCGGGTTCGCCAGCAGCGCCTCCTCGTAGCTCTCCAGGACCGTCCCCGACACCATCTGGACCACCGACAGCGCCGCGAGCAGCGGAACCATCGTGCGGACGATCCGCCGGACCGTCCAGTCCGGCGGCACCCCGCGGCCGGCGCCGCGCTCGGCGTCGATCGGCGCTTCCTCGGGGGTCACCTCGTCGTCCCGCTCGGCGTCGGGAGCCCCCGCCGACGCCCCGGCCCCCGCGTCGCTCACAGCACCACCTCCACGACCCGGATCCCCACCAGCAGGAACGCGACGCCGAACACGTCGCCGAGCGTGGTGACGATGGGGCCGATGACGTTGTCCGGGTCGAGTCCTCGGCGGTAGCCGAGCAGGATGACCGTCAGCAGCACCGACAGCATCAGCACCGCCGAGAGGAAGCCCGCGACGACCATGATCCCGACGAGGTCGAGCAGGCTCCCCTCGCGGCCGAGCGCGCGGAGGACCGCGAACGCGACCGCCGCGATGAAGACGGAGACGGTCATGCCGTTGACGAAGGAGGCGACGACCGCGTTCCGGAGCGGCCGGTCGAGCGCGAAGTCCGGTTCGATGAGCCCCTGGTGGAGCCCGGTGGAGATCCGGGCGCCGAGCGAGCCGTAGACCCCGCCTCGCGTGGCGAGGAACGCGGGGAGAAGGAGCAACAGCCCCGGAACCTGTCCGATCCCGCGGCGCATCGTCTCGGTTCCGAGGATCGTCCCCGCGAACAGCCCGGCGACGAGGCTCACGAGGATCACCGGGAGCGCCTGTCGGTAGACGTCCCGGGCGGTGTCCTGCCCGTACATTCGTCCGTCCCAACGGCCACCGGGTACAAAAATCCGAGCGGGCGCCGCGAACCTCGCCGTCGACCGCGCTCCGGGGTGGCCTCGGGACTTAAGTCCGTCCGGCGGATCCGGGCGTGTATGGAGTACGCGCTCGCCATCGACGGCGCACCCGAGACGATCCCGGGCGGGACGGGGATCCTTCTGTTACATCCCAGCATCGGCGAGACCGACCGGATCGATACGGACTTTCTGAAGGTCGACACGGACGCCTTCCTCGTGGTGTCCACGCGGACGACCGCCCGCGAGGTCGAGCAGAAGTTGGACTACTACGACGTGGACGAGTCGAAGGCGACCATCCTCGACACCCTCTCCGTCGAGCGGGGCTACTCGCGCCGCTCCGCGGAGAACGTCCACTACGTCGCCGCGCCGGAGGATCTCGACGGCGTCGTCGAGCGCGTCGAGCGCTTCCTCGCCGACACGGAGGGCAAACGCCGCGTCTCCGTCGACTCGCTCACGGAGATGGCCTACTACGCCGACGAGGACGAGACCTACGAGGCCGCCGCGGCGATGGTCGACCTGCTCGCCGACCACGACGCAGTCGGCGTGTTCCACCTCTCGAAGGAGGTCCACGACGAGGCGACGATCGACCGCTTCCGGGGGCTGTTCGGCGGCGTCGTCGACCTCGGCGAGGACGGCTCCGTGAGCGTCGACTTCTGAGAGCAGGCGGCGAACAGCCCTCCAGAACGTTGCGGTCGGCGCGCGTGAGCAACGCGCGCGAGGGAGGCGGCGGCGCGGCCGCCTGCTGTGCGGTGCGGTTCCGCGGCCGCGCCGCCGCCGAGGCTGGGGAGGTACGAGGCCTGCGGTGCGGTTGCGGTGGGTGGGACTGAAAGGGGCAGTCGGCTCGATCCGGCCCCGACGACGCTCTCGCGAGCCTGCCGAGCGAGAGTCAGCAAGTCGCAGCCCGGCAGCCCGCTACTGCAGGCAGCCCGGACCGTCTTGCCAGATAAGCACCGCAGCGGGCGGTGCTGAGAGCGAGGAGCGCAGCGAGACGCGGCCGGTCGAGCCGGCTGGGGCTTTCTAGACGTTGCTGTCTAGAGCAGCAGGCTCAACAGCAGTTACGGAAGCATAATCTGACAGAAAAACAGAACAACTACCGTACTCTACTCAGGATCGATCTCAATCAACCCCGATTCACCACATCCATCGCGCGCCGTCTATAGTTCGATCTCGCGCAGATCCAGTTCCAGATCGCGAACGTGGTCGTTGTACGCCTCGACGAACGCGCGGAACGCGGGCGCGTACTCGCGGACGTCCGCGGCGGAGGGTGGTTCGTACTGCGACAGGAGGTAGACACCGTTCTCGCCGCCGGCGCGGAGGTAGGAGGCGCCGTCGCGCTCCCACTTCAGCTCCCAGCGCACGCCCTCGACGCGTTCGGTGAAGGTGCCCCAGTCGGTCCCCTCGTAGCGGTGGAGCTCGCCGGCCATCCGGTCGCAGGCGTCCGCGACGGCGTCGAGCACGCGGTCGCGCTGGGCGACCACGTCGTCGGTCGACGCCGGCGCCGGAAAGTCGGCGGAGACGTCGTCGAGGACGCCGTCGAGCGAGTCGACGTGGTCGTTGAACGCCGCGACGAACGCCGGGTAGTCCGCGAGCGCGGTCGCCAGGTCGTCGGGCTCGGGCGGCTGTTTCGTCGAGACGACGTAGGTGTCGCTGCCGCGCTTCGGCTCGAACAGCAGGAACTCCAGCTCGCCGGCCTCGTACTTCACCGTCCACGCGCCGGCGTCGGTGTCGAACGTCCGCCGCCCGTAGTCGCCGCCCTCCAGTTTCGCCAGCTCGTAGGCGACCCGGCCGGCGTGCTCGCGCACGTGGTCGACGAGCGCGTCGCGGTCGGCCGCGACCGCGTCGACGTCGCGCACGTCCAGATCCGCGAACTCGGTCATGGTCGAGCGAGGGGCCGCCCGGAGGTAAGCCTCCCGGACCGCGTTCCGCCCACCCCGCGACGACTGCCGGCGCCGCGGCGGTTTTCACGCCCGACCGCGAAGATGACCCATGAACGCCGATCCGACCGAGTCGTCGCTACCGTCCGAGACCGGGGTCGCTCGAGCCGAACTCCGCGTTTCCGACCTCGGCGCGACCGTCGACTTCTACCGCGACGTCGTGGGGTTGACCGTCCGCGACCGCACGGAGACGGACGCGACGCTCGGGACCCCGGAGCGACGCCTGCTCGACCTCCGAGCGGCGCCCGACGCGCCGGCACGCGGCCGCGGGGAGGCGGGGCTGTTCCACCTCGCGTTCCTCCTCCCCTCGCGGGCCGCACTCGGCGCGGCGCTGGAGCGGATCGAGGGGACCTGGGAGCTCTCGGGCGCGTCCGACCACGTGGTGAGCGAGGCGCTGTACCTCCGCGACCCGGAAGGGAACGGCGTCGAGATATACCGCGACACGCCGCCGGAGACGTGGCCGCGCTCCGACGGCCGGGTCGGCATCGACACGCTCCCGCTGGACCTCGACGCGGTCCGAGCGGCGCACACCGACCGGAACGCGGCGGCCTCCGAGGAGTCCGTCCCACCGGAGACGAAACTCGGTCACGTCCACCTCGAGGTGACCGACCTCGACGCCGCCGTCGGGTTCTACCGGGACGGGATCGGGTTCGGCGTGACGCACGAGCACGGCGACGAGGCGGCGTTTCTCGCGGCCGGCGACTACCACCACCACCTCGGACTCAACACGTGGCAGGGGCGCCGCGAGCCCAAGCGCGAGGACGGCCGCGGCCTCGTGGCGTACGAGATAGCGGTCCCGGACGCGGTGGCGCTGGAGGCGGTCGCCGAGCGCCTCGCAGACACCGCGGGCATCGACATCGAGGACGGTCCCGCGGACGGGGCGCTCGCAGTCACGGACCCCGACGGGATCCGCGTTCGGATCGTCGTCGAGGACTGATCAGGGGCGGCCGTCGTCGCGGTCGTTCTCTTCCCCGTCGTCGCCACCGGTTTCACTCCCGGCGTTGCTACCGAACTCACCCTCGTCGGCGCGGTCGTTCTCACTCTTCTCGGCGCGGTCGTTTTCGTTCTCGTCGGCGCGGTCGTTTTCGTTCTCGTCGGCGCGGTCGTTCTCGCTCTCGGCGTCGTTGCCGCCGTTCCCGTTTTCGGCGGCCGCCTCGCCCTCGTCGGCATCGACGACGTCCGCGCGGATCTCGGGGATCAGGTCGAACTGCGGCGACACGTCGCCGAGCACGAGCAGGCTGTAGTACCGCAGGTAGGTCGCGACGGGCACCTGCACGAGCGTCGTCGACGCGACGAGGAACGCCGCGACGAAGCCCGCGGCCACGACCGCGGCGACCGCCAGTCCGACGAGGGTCAGTCCGACGACCTGGAACGCCAGATACCCGACGATCCCGACGATGACGAACGGGATCGCGAGTACGATGCCCACGAGCGCGGCGCCCATCCCGGCGACGATCCCCGCGCCGATCGACACCACGACGCGAGCGAGCGCGTACACCGCGTACTCGCGCCACTCGGCCCGGAGCTCGCCCCAGAACCGCCGCCAGCCGGCGAGGATCCCGACGTCGTCCGCGACCATGATCGGGACGACGAAGTCAGTCGTGAACAGCAGGAACAGCCACGTGAGAAGCGCCAGCAGCAACAGCACGGGGGACGCCAGCAGCAGGACCAACAGGAACGCGCCGAACGAGACCGCAACCAGCGCGACCGCGGCGACCAGCGAACCGACCGCGAGGAGCCACACCGCCAGCCGGAGGAGGAACAACTGGAGGCCTTCCCGGAGGTAGTCACCGAAGACGCCCCGCACGCGCGGCTCCTCGGTCCGGGCCGCCTCGACGAAGACGAACTGCATCACGGCGCCGACGAACGCGAACGCGATCCCGACCGCCAGCACGAGGCCGACGACGAGCAGGACCAGCCCGAGTCCGGGATCGAACGCTCCCGGAGCGGCGTCCGTGGGGATCTGCCCCGTTCCGGGGATTCCGGTTCCTCCGCCGCCGGGATCGGAGGTGCTGCCGCCGGCGTTGAGGTTGAGTCCCGACGGCCCCGAGACGCCGGAGACGAAGAAAACGATGACCGCGAGCGTGAGCCACCGGCGGAGGTCGAAGGGCAACAGCAGGCGCTTCGATGCGTCGACCGAATCGGAGAGGGCGTCGAGCGCGGACCAACTCATGGGGTCGGCTTCTGCGGGCGGGCGTAAATACGTTGGTCCACGACCCGCGGCCGGTGGCCCGCCGGGAACCGGCCCGCAGCTTCTTCACCTGCGGCGCGATAGCGTGGCGTGATGACCCCGATCGAGTTGACGGTCCGACTGGTCGCGGGACTCCTGTTGATCCTGACGAACGGGTTCTTCGTCGCGATCGAGTTCGCGCTGACCCGCGCCCGGCAGTTCACGGAGTCGGAGTTCGTGGACGACAGCCGGGCGCTCGAACGGGCGTGGGAGATGACGAACGATCTCGAGATCTACCTGACGACGTGTCAGGTCGGGATCACGGCCTCCAGCATCGCGGTGGGGATCGTCGCCGAGCCGGCGCTGGCCGCGCTGTTCGAGCCCTACTTCGCGGATACCCCGCTCGCGTCCGTCGGTGCAGGGGCGCTGATCGCGTTCGGCATCATCAACCTCCTCCACCTCACGCACGGCGAGCAGACCCCGACCTACCTCGGGGTCGAGCGATCGCGGCAGGTGTGTCGGTACGGGGCCCGCCCGCTCTACTGGTTCAACTGGCTGATCTCGCCGCTGATCACGCTCGGCGACTGGGTCGCGAAGGGGACGCTCAACCTGTTCGGCGTCGAGATGACGGGCGCGTGGCTCGAGACGGAGGAGGACGTCCTCGAGTCGCGTGCACAGCTCCGGAACCGGGTCCACTCGCTGTTGGAGGAGGGCGAAATCCCCGAGGAGCGCCGCGACGAGGTACTCAGCGCGCTCGACGTCGACACGCTCGCGGTCGAGGAGGTCATGGTTCCGGCGGACGAGATCGTCGCCCTCACGACGACCGCCTCGGTGGCGCAGAACCTCGAGCGGATCCGGGACACGCCACACACCCGATTCCCGCTCGTGGGGGCGGAGCTCACCGATTTCCACGGGATCGTCTACGCGCCGTCGATCATCGACCACTTCGAGGCGCTGCGGGACGGGCGGCTCTCCTTCTCCGAGATCGCGGCGCCGCCGATGACGATCGCGGCGGAGACGAACGTGAGCGACGCCTTCGACCGGTTTCAGGCGGCTGACCAGGAGCTGGCGCTCGTGACTCGGGACGATGCGGTCGTCGGCCTCCTCACCGCGACCGACGCGCTCGAGACCGTCATGGGCCAGTTGGAGGATCCCCTGGACCGCCGAAGCGGCGAGTGAGGGCGGGTCGCGGACGAGGCGCGGATCGCCGGCCTCCCCGGGCGCCGACCACCTTCGCCGCGCTCCGCGAGCCCTTTTACCTGATGCCGCCCAACGGCGTCACGAACCGACGGACGACGGCCGTCCGTCATGGACCGACACCGTGACAGACAGACACACAACACCGGCCGCTCGCGACGACGCGGCGGACACGGCCCTCCCGTTCACCGTCCACGTGGGCGAGGCGGACGCCATCCGTCGCGAGGCCGACCGCGCGCGGAGCCCCCGGCACCTCGTCGTCACGCCGGTTCGGCTCCACCGCCGCAACGTCCAGCGACGGCTCCGCGAGGACGGGGAGCCGCGAAGCGGGTTCGAGTTCCTGCGACTGGTCGACGTGGCCCGGCGCGTGAACGAGGCGGCGACGGCGATCGAGGCGGGGCCGGACGAGCGCCCGGAGACGGAGTCGCTCGACCGGCTCGACCGGCTCGCGCTGACGCGGCGCGTGCTGCGCGGCGGCTCCTCCGGCGTGGCGGGGCCGCTCGGTCGCACGGTGGGGACGCCGGTCGAGGACCACGCGGAGCGGATCGAGCGCGCCCGGGTCGGCCTGGAGATGGTGACGGCGTTCCACCCCGGCCGACTCGACGCCCTGGAGGCGGCGATCGACGCCCTCGACGGCACCGCGCGGGCCGACGCGCGGGACCTCGTGGGCGGGCTCCTCGCGCTCCAGCGGGAGCTCGACGACAGGAGCCCGGTGGCCGTCTCTGACGCGGCGCTGCTTCGCGTCGCGACCGCGACGGCCGCCGCGGCCCCGGAGGCGATCGAGGCCGCGTATCCCGACGCCGACACGCTCTCGGTCGCCGGCGTCAGCACGCTCACGGCGTCGCTGGAGGACTTCCTGTTCGTCCTCGGCGGCGAGACGTCGATCGACGTGCACCTCTATCTCAGACACGGGACGGGCCCGCAGATCGGGGACCAGCTGGCCGCCGCAGGGGAGCGGTTCGATCCCGAGGGGGTCCGAGAGTGACCGGTCCCGGTACGTCCCCGGCGGGAGGCGAGGACGGCCTCGACGCGCTCGCCGACGCGCCGGTCGCGACGCTCGTCGCGCGGACGCGAGCGGCCGAGGCGCGCGCGGTCGTCGCCTGCGTCGACGGGCTGGTCTCGGCCGGCGTCTCGCCGTCCGACGTGACCGTCGTCGTCCGGGACGTGGACGCCTACGAGGCGCCGCTCCGGCGGGCGGCGCGACGCTACGAGGTGACGCTCTCCGTCTGGACACAGCTCCGACTGAAGCGCACGATCCCCTACCGGCTGACCCGGGCGGTCGTCTCGCTGCTGGCCGAGCGGGAGCGAACCGGCGGCGCGGTCGGGGCCGATGCGCTGCTGGCCCCGCTCCGGTTCGAGTGGGTCCCGCCGGCCGACGAGGCGAACTCGGGGCTGTCCGACCCGTTCCCCGTCGACTCCGCCGCGCTCGGCGCGCTCGCGCGGCGAACCGGCGAGGCGAAGCACCCGGTCGCCGGCTGGTCCGACGAAGTCCGACGGATCGCCGACGGGACGGACGCGAGTGGGCCTGACGCGGATGGGACGCCGGAGGCTGACGCCCCCGGGTCGTCCCCCCAGGAGCTCGCGGGGCTCGCGGACGCGCTCGAGCGCTACGCGGCGTGGGTCGAACCGGCGTCCGCGACTCCCGGCCCGCACGACCTCGACGCGCTCCTCTCGCCCGTCTTCGAGGCCTACCGGACCCGGGTCATGCCGGCGCGCCGCGACGCCGACGACGCCACGCTGACCGGTACGGCGCGGACCGCGCGAGCGCTCGACCGGATGGGCGAGCTGACCGGCGAACTCGCGGACAAGTACGGGGACTGGATCGCGGACGGCTACGCCCCGCGGTCGTGGGCGACGGTCGCGGACCTGCTCGACGCCATCGCGACGACGGTCCCCGGCCGGCGCGAGTACGCGACCGCCCGGTCGGTGGACGTGATGGAGGCGAACGACGTGTGGGGGCTGGACCTCCCGTACGTCGTCGCTGCGGGGCTCGTCGACGGGGAGTGGCCGCGACCCCCGGAGAGCGCGTTCCCCGCCGCGCTTCGGCGGCTGCTGGGGACGACCGACGGACCCGGCGCCGCGCTTCGGCCGCGGGCGGGCTGGACCGAGGCCGGCGAACTCGACCAGTTCGCCGACACGGTCGCGGCGGCGAGCGAGGGTCTCGTCTGCACGCGCTTCGCCGCCGACGCGGACGGGATCGACGTCCGACCGTCGCCGTACGTCCAGGCAGTCGACGGGACGCCGGTCGGCCGTGACGCCCTCGACCGACTGGTCGGTCCCGACCGGGAGCTCCCCGAACCCATCGTGGCGATGGTCGATCGGACGGCAGCCCCCGAGGAGGGCGGTTCGGATGCCTGATCGGTCCCTCCCGGAACTCGACGAGACGCAGCGCGCCGTCGTCGAGGCGTTTCGCGACGCCGACGCCGGGCTGTTCACGATGGACAGCCATCCCGGCGCGGGCAAGTCGACGGCCACGGGGAAGGCGGCGGCGCTGTGTCTGTACGAGCGGCTGCTCGCGGGCGATCCGGTCCCGGAGCGGCGGCTGCTCGTCACCTCCTTCTCGAGGGAGGACGCGGCGGACATCGTCCCCGACGTCGTCGACTGGCTGTGGGAGCTGTACGACCGGGACGAGGTCCCGGGCGACGGGGACGTGACGGCCGCGGACGTCCGCGAACTCGAGCGGCGGCTCCGGGGCGTCGCGACGGTCGGGACCGTCGACAGCGTGCTCCGGTCCGTCCTCGAGGCGTTCGCCACCGAGATCGGATTCGCGGAGATGCCCGCCGTCGGCAACGAGGCGCTGCTCGCGCGGCTCCACGAGGACTGCTACGCGACGCTCGCTTCGACCTCCGACCACGCCGACCGCGTCGCGCGGCTGGAGGCCGCCTATCCGGAGGGCGGCGCGCACGTTGACGGACTGCGGACGCTGCTGCGGAACGCGCTCCGAACGTGCCGCCAGCGCCGGCTCTCGGTGGGAGCGTTCCACCGGGAGCTCCGCGCGACCGTCGCGGACGTGTACGACGGCGGCGACCCGGGAACGGCCGACTGCCTCCGCGAGGGAATCGCCCGGTGTCGCGGCCGCGAAACGGCCGAGCGCGTCGACGGGCTCGATCCCGACGACCGGGCGGCCCTGCTGGCGGCCGACCGGCGACTCCACGACGCGTGGCGCGCGGCCGTGGACGATTTCTGTACCCTGTTGGCGGCCTACCGCGACCGGTACGACGAGCTGACGCGAGAGCGCGGCGTGATCGCGCACATCGACTGCGCGCACCTGGTCGCGGCGTACTTCGCCGGGGAGGTCGGCGGCGGGGGGAGCGACGGGGCCACGTCCGACGAGGGAGACGCCCGTGCAGCCCGCCGTGAGCGGATCCGGGACCGGTTCCACGAGGAGGTCGGGAGCGTCATCGTGGACGAGGCGCAGGACGTGTCGACGGTCCAGCACGCGGCGCTGTCGGCGCTCGTCACCGACGAGATGCGCGTCCTGCTGGTGGGCGACCTCAAGCAGTGCGTCTACGTCTGGCGGGACGCGCGGCCGGCCCTGTTCGAGCGCGCCGTCCGGGAGGGGCGGTACTTCGGGATCGACTGGCCCGACCCGGTCACCGGCACGGCGACGCGGAACTACCGCTCCCGCCCCGGTCTGGTCCACGCGATCAACGCCGTCGCGACGTCGACGCTCCCCGACCCGACGCGGGGCGACGCCGGGACGCTCGAGGTGTCCTACCCGCCGCTGGAGGCGACACGTCCGCCGACCGAGCGCGCACCCGTTCACGTCGCCACGGTCCCGAACGGCGGGACGCCGGGGTCCGCGGGCTGGGTCGCCGGGACCGGCCGCGCTCCGGGTGCCGCCGACGCGGTGGCGAACCTCCTCGCCGGTGGCGTCGCGGACGGGTGTTTCGTCGACGGCGCTGCTGGAGGCGATGGCGGGGACGAGCGAGGGGAGAACGACCTGCCGAGCGTGACGGCGCTGTTCCGGTCGAAGGCGAACATGGAGCCGTACCGGGAGGCGTTGGAGGCCCGCGGGTTCACGGTCGGGAACGCCCGGGTCCCCCTGTTCGCCACCGAGTCCGTCCGGGCGACCGTGGCGGTGCTGCGGTGGCTCGCGGACCCGACCGACCCGGAGCGCACGCGCCGGCTGGTGACCGAGTCGCCGCTCGCGGACGGGACCTACGGCCTCGACGCGGTCGCGGCCACGTTCCGGAGCCACGACTGGTCGCTCCCGGCGGTCGCCGAGACCGAGGCGGACCGGTTCGCGGCCGGGCGGCGGCGCGTAGTCCGGGCACTCGCCGACCTCGCCGCCGACGAGGCGCGGCTCCGCTCGCGCCCCGCGACGGCGGTCCTCAGGGAGACGGTGGAGGCCGTCGGCTTCGAGACGGACCCGCTGGGGATCGACCCGGACCCCTCGCGCCGGCAGCGGCTGGCCAACCTCGACGCCCTCGTCGCCGCGGTCAAGGAGTGGGAGGGCGAGGACGCGTACGGTCTCGCGGAGTTGGCGGAGCTGCTCGACCCGTTCCTCGCCGACCCGTCGCTGGGGCCGGACCGCTCCCTCGTCGACGACGACGTGGACGTGGTGTTGAAGACCATCCACGGGATGAAAGGCGACCAGGACGAGGTGGTCGTGCTGGCGGACCCCGTCGGCTCGGTCGGCGGGCGCCCGTCCGACGCCGACCGGTTCGTCACCGACGGCGAGGGCGTCGGACTGGCACCGCCGGTGAACGCGCTCGAGGTCGAGGAGTCGGCTGCGGTCGAAGACGGCGGAGACAGCGGAGACGGCGGAGACGGCGGCGATGAGTCCCCCTCGCTCCCGCCGGTCCCGGGGTTCGACGGCGGGCTCTACGATCCGGCCCCGGAACGGACGGACCGCGACGCCGGGCTGCGGTGGACGGTCGAGCTCCACGCACCGATCGGCGGGGACGTCACGGAGCTCGTGGGCCACGAACCCCTGCGTGCGGCGGCCGCCGAGCGCCGCGCGGAGTCGTGGCGTCTGCTGTTCGTCGCGCTCACTCGCGCGCAGGAGCACCTGGTCCTGCCGCTGCCGAAGGCCGACTACGAAGGGTCCCCGAACTCCTGGGTCGCGGCGCTTCACGAGGCGATGGAGATGGGCCGCGGGGCGCCACGGACGACACACAGCGCGTCGTTCACGTACCCGGACGGACGGGTCGGCGAGTTCTCGGTGGCGGTCAACGACGTCCGAATGGTCGACCGTATCCGGACGACTCGCCCGGACCGCGTGCCGCCCGCCGCACCGCCAGCGTCACCGGAGTACCTCCCGTGGATCCCGCGGTTCGTCCGTCCGAGCACCTTCTACCCGCTGAAGGAGAACCCGGCGGCGCACGTCGTCGACCACCTCATGGGTCGTGCGCTGCACACGGACACCGACGAGGTGTCGCCGGCGCTGGACCTGCCGTTCGACGCCGTCGGTCCGGACGCCGTCGGCCGGATCGCACACTCGGTGGTCGCGGCCGTCGCGGAGAACGCGCTCGCGGGCGATGAGGGTGCTGCAGGTGGTTCCGACGGCGGGGGAGCCGCCGACGGTGCGGTCGATCCCGCGAGCGAGGACGTCGCGTCGATCGTCCGCGAGCGCGTGCGCCGCGGTGCGGGGGCCGCCGACCCCGACGAGCGGGCGGCGATCCGGTCGTTCGTGGCGGAGACGGTGCTCCCCCAGTTCGCGGCGTCCGCGCTCGCGGACCGGCTCCGCCGCGCGGAGACCGTCTACGCGGAGGAGCCGCTGGAAGGAGTGATCCGCGTCGACGGCGTCGAGGTCGAGGTACCGGGGACGGCGGATTTCCTGTTGGAGATGCCCGACGGGCGCTGGGTCGTCGAGGACGTGAAGGTGGCGCTGTCCGAGGACGACGCCGCCGAGCCGCGCTACCAGCTCCAGCTCGCGACGTACGTCTGGGCGCTGCGGCGGCAGGTCGGCGAGGAGCCGGCCGTGGACGCGTGGCTCTCGACGTTCGGCGTGCGCGCCGAGACGACGCCGTGGCGGCTCAGCACCAACGCCGTGTCGACGATGCTCCGGTCGTTCCTCGACTGATCGGTGGCGCGCCGGCTTGCAGGTCGCGGGGAGCGAACAGGCGTCCCGAATCCGGACCGATCAGGCCCTGCAGATGTCGTGGAGGTCCTCCAGCGTGTCGATCTCCCAGGTGGGCCAGACGTTCAGCTCCCAGTCCGTGCGGTGGGGACGCCGGATGAACGCGGAGTCGACGCCCGCGCGCTCGGCGGCGCGGATGTCCGACTCGTTGTCGCCGACGAACAGCGCGTTCTCCCCGTTGAGGTCCTCCAGCGCGCGCTTGAGGTAGTGGGGGTTCGGCTTGCGCAGGTTCAGGCTCTCGATGGTCGCCTCGCGGCCGTAGGCCGCGCCGAACGGCTCGAACACGGAGAAGTGGTCGACGAGGAAGTCGACGGTCTCCTGCTGGTTCGAGCTGACGATGCCCATCTCCACGTCCAGATCCGCCAGCGTGTCGATGTCCCAGTAGGGGGTCTTGCGACCGGCGCGGGCCTCCTCCTGCTGGGCCTCCGCGAGCGTCGTGTCGCGCGTCTCCCAGAAGGTGTCCGGTTCGAGGTCGTACAGGTTACAGAGGCTCACAACCACGTCGGGCGTGGCGCCAACAGTCAGTCGTTCGACATGTTCGGGGTCCGGATCGTCCACGCCGAGCCGGGAGAAGGTCTCCCGGACGCCCTCCTGCAGGACGTCGAAGCTCGTGCGGCCGACAAGGACACCGTCGTTGTCGAACACGACGGTATCGTAGCTCATACCGTCCCGAGGGTGGTCACACTGATAAGTGTTTCAGCCCGACGGGGACCGCGCGCGGACGGCGGAAGGGATATGCCTCCGGTCCGCGACACGGCGACCATGCGCCTGCACGCACTCGGCCTCGGCGGCGCCGGCGGTCGGATCGTCGACCGGCTCGCGGCCGACCACGGCGACGAGCCGTTCCTGGACGCGACCGTCGCGTTCGACACCGACGCCGGCGCGCTCGACGCGCTCGACGCGGTGCCCGACGAGCACCGACATCGGTTCGGCGACCGGACCGGCGGCGAGGGGCTCGACGGCGACCTCCGGCGCGGGCTCGACCTGGGCGCGGAGCACGTCGACGAGCTGAGCCGCGCGCTCGACGCCGCGACGCCCTCCCGCGCGGAGGCGTTTCTGGTCGTGGTCGGGCTCGGTGGCGGCACCGGAGCCGGCGCCGCGCCGGAGCTGGTCCGCAACCTCCGACGACTTCACGACGTCCCCGTCTACGTCTTCGGAGTTCTGCCGGCGGACCCCGAGGCGGAGTCGTTCGCGGAGCAGGCCGGGGGCCGCCGGGCGGACGCGGACGGCGAGCGGACCGCCGACCGCCCGCTCGCGGTCGCGAACGCCGCCCGCACGCTCGACGGGCTTGACGGCCTCGCGAACGCGATCATCGGGTTCGACAACGACGCGTGGCTCCGCCGCGACGAGACGCTCGCCGAGGCGCGCGGGCGGCTCAACGCCGCGGCCGCCGACCGGATCGCGGCCGTCTTCGGCGCCGGCGACGCGGCGGGCGGTGAGGGCGGGTCGGTCCCGCAGCAGGTGGTCGACGCCAGCGACGTAAACCGGGCGCTCGGCGACCGCTCCGACGTTGCGGACATCGGCTACGCCGAACAGGAGGTCGAGACGCCGGACGGCGGCTCGCGGTTCGGGCTCGGACTGTTCTCCGCGTCCGAACCCGCGGACGTCGACACCAGCGAGGCGGTCAGCGCGATCGAGACCGTGATCAGAAAGGCGGCTCGCGGAAAGGGGACGCTCGGCACCGTCGAGGGCGGCGCCGACCGGACGCTGCTCCTGATCGGCGGGCCGCCCGCGTGGCTCAACCGCGAGGCCATCGCGGAGGGGCGCCGCTGGCTCGCGGAGGAGACCGGCTCCGACGCCATCCTGAGCGGTGACGCGCCGGACCCCGATGCCGAGGCGGTCTACGCGGTCGTCCTCCGGGCCGGCGTCGACCCGACCGAGCGACTGCGAGAGATACGCGGCGCGTCGGGGGATTGAGAGCGGGGCCGCGAGAGATCCCCGGCGGCCGGCTCAGACGTCCAGGTCCGGGGTCGGAAAGGCGCCCTCGTCGAGCTCCGGTTCGTACTGCTCGATGGCCGTCAGGACGACCTCCACGGTCGACTCCGGCGTCCAGCGCCCGGTGTTTATCGTCAGGTCGTAGAAGGACTGGTCGTCGAGGTCGATGCCGTAGTAGGACTCGTAGCGCTGCTTCTCGATCACCTCGCGCACCTGCATCTCGGCGGCCCACTCCTCGCGGTCCTCGGTTCGCTGGAGTCGGACCTCCTCGGGCGCGTCCAGTCGGATCCGGAGGTCGGCGCGGTTGCCCGCCAGCCACCCCGCCAGCCGGGACTCGAGCACGAACGCCCGGTTCGCGGCCCCCCATTTCTCGGCGATGGTCTGGAGTCGTCGGTCGAGCGCGCGGTCGATCTCGTCGGTCTCGCCCGCCTTCGCGACGAGTTGGGAGAGGCTCATGTCGCGGTCGGCGGCGATCTCACGGAAGATGTCGCCGCCGGAGACGCAGCCGCAGTCCATTGCGTCCGCGAGCGCCTCCGAGAGCGTCGTCGCGCCGCAACCCGGCGGCCCCGACACCGTGACGAACAGGTTGCTGTCGATCCGGCGGTCGGCCGCGTTCGAGGGCGCCATGACGTTTCCGCCTTCGACGGACGCCGTCAAAAGATGAGGGGCTTCGTCCGGAGTCGGGGCCGTCCGGAAAATCGCGTCCCCGGTTAGCTCTCAGCCTTGGCGTCCGTGGTCGCGTCGTCGCGGCGTCCGCGCGCGAGCAGCCCCGCCCCGAGGCCGGCGGCGAAGGTCGCGACCCCAACGGCGGCGATCCACAGCGCGTCCGGGTGTTCGGTACCGACGTGCAAAAGCGATCCAGCGAGTGCGTCGAGCATGTGCCACGGGTGGAGACTCGCGGTCAAAGGTCCGTCGAAGGCGTCGGAGCGTCCCGCTGATCCGAGCGTCGACCCCCGATAGGAAAGGCCGGCCGCCGCTCCACAAAACCTATCCGCGCCAGCGGGAGACCCTGTAACAGCAATGACCGTCCGCGAGCACCTGGGCGCGCGCCTCGGAGCGGACGCGCGCGGACTCGCGGCGTTTCGGATCGCGTTGGGGACGGTCCTGATCGTCGACCTGGCGCTGCGAAGTCGGGGACTGACGGCCTTCTACACCGACGAGGGCGTGCTCCCGCGGTCGACGCTCGCGGAGCTGTACCCCGTCTTCTCCCGTTACTCGCTCCACGCGGTGTCCGGGGAGGGATGGGCCGTCGCGCTCCTGTTCCTCCTCGCGGCCGCGGTCGCCGCGTCGCTCGCGGTCGGGTACCGCACGCGGGCCGCCGCCCTGCTCTCGCTCGTGCTCGTGGCGTCGCTACAGGCGCGGAACCCCCTCGTTCTCAACGCCGGCGACACGCTGCTGTGGCAACTGCTCGCGCTCGCGTGCCTGCTCCCCCTCGGCCGGCGCTGGTCCGTCGACGCGGTCCGCCGGACCCGGCGAGACGGACGGCGGAGCGGGGACCGAGACGGGGGCGCATCCGAGGTCGACCGCGTCACGGGGTTCGCGCCGGCGCTTCTGTTGACGTTCGTCGTCGTCCTGTACCTCTCGAACGGGCTCGTCAAACTCCGCGGCGACGCCTGGCCGGGCGGGACCGCTGTCCCGCAGGTGTTCCGGCTCGAGCACCTGTACGGGCCGCTGGGCGGCGCACTCGCCGGGGCCGACGGACTCCTGACCGTCGGGACCTACGCGTGGCTCGGCCTGGTGCTGACGTCGCCGCTGCTCCTCCTGTTCGCGGGCCGGGCCCGCACGGCGCTGGCGGGCGCGTTCGTCGCCGCGCACCTGTCGATGGCGCTCACGCTCGCGATCGGCGTGTTCCCGCTGGTGTCGGTCGCCGCCCTGCTGCCGTTCTTCCCCCCGCGCGTCTGGGATGCGATCGGGCATTCCCTCGAAGGCCCGGCGGAGCGACTCCGCGGGGCGGCCGCCGCCGGGAGCGCCGCGGTCGCGGCCGGCCTCCCGGCGGTTCCGGGACCGCTCCGCGACCGGTCGGGGCCCGGACGCGTGCGCCGCCGGCTTCCGGAGGGGATCGCCGCGGTCCTGCTGGTGTCGCTGCTGGCGTGGAACGCGATGGCGCTCGGGCTCGTCGCCGCACCGGCCCCGGTGGCCGACGCCGCGGACCCGACGGAGAACCGCTGGGACATGTTCGCGCCGAACCCGCCGAACACCGCCTCGCTCGTGCTCGCGACGGCGGAGACCGCCGACGGCGGCGCCCGCGACGCGCTGCACGGCGACCCCGTGGCGAGGAACCGGACGCCGAGCGACGCCCGCGCGTATCCGAGCGCGCGCTGGCGGAAGTACCTCGCCGCGATGCCCGCCGATCCCGCGGACGACCGCGACGCGCGCCTGGGCGCGTACCTCTGTGAGCGCGCGGCCGCCGCCGGCGACGAGCCGGTCGAGCGCGTCACTGTCTCGTTCGTCTACGTCGACGTCGCTCTCGGCGAACCGCGCGGGGAACCGACGGCCGTCGAGGTGGTCGAGCGGGAGTGTTGAGGCGGCGCCGTCCCGCCCGCCCCGCCGGCGGATCGATCTGGATGAGCGGTGGCCGCCGCCACGATTAACCGCCCCGCGGGCGTCCCCCCGATATGGTCGACCCGACACCCGGCATCCACCACGTCACCGCCATCGGGAGCGATCCCGGTCGGAACCACGCGTTCTACACCGAGACGCTCGGGCTCCGCATGGTCAAGCGCAGCGTCAACCAGGACGACGTCGGCGTCTATCACCTCTTCTACGCCGACCACGAGGGGAGCCCCGGCACGAGCATGACGTTCTTCCCCTACGAGGACGCCCGTCCCGGCCGCGTCGGGAGCGGCCAGGCCCGGACCGTCGCGTTCCTGATCCCGGCTGACGCGGTCGACTTCTGGGTCGACCGGCTCGAGGCGGCCGACGAGGTCGACGCCGTCTCCACCTTCGAGCGGTTCGGCGACCCCGTCGTCGCGTTTGAGGACCCCGACGGCCTCCCGCTGGAACTCGTCGGCCGCGCGGACGCCCCCGAGCCGAACCTGCCCGAGAGCCCGGTGCCGGAGGAGCACGCGATCCGCGGCTTCTTCGGCGTGACGCTGGCGCTGGGGAGCGTCGACCCGACCGCGGCCCTGCTGGAGGAGATGGGCTTCGAGCGGGCCGCCGAGGACCCCGACCAGCACCGCACGCGCTTCGAGGCGGACGGCGACCGCGGCTACGTCGTCGACCTCGAAACGGACCCGAACGCGCCGCAGGGTCGCCCCGGCGCGGGGACGGTCCATCACGTCGCGTTCCAGGTCGACGACGACGAGCAGGCGGAATGGCGCGAGGTCCTGCAGGGGCAGGGCCTTCGGCCCACGGAGATCATCGACCGCAAGTGGTTCAGGTCGGTGTACGCGCGGACCCAGGGCGGCGTCCTCTTCGAGTTCGCCACGAAGTCCCCGGGCTACGCGGTCGACGAACCCCTCGACGCGCTCGGCGAGGAACTCGTCCTGCCCGAGTGGCTGGAGGACCGCCGCGAGGAGATCGAGGCGGCGCTGCCGCCGCTGTCGACCTGATCGGCGTCGGAATGCGCACGCCGTTTCGCTCCCGAGGAGGGCGAGTCAGTCGGGCGAGTACGGGTTCGTCGGCGTGTCCAGACGCGACAACCGATCGACGGAGTCGAAGTCGTCGTCGAACGCGTAGAGGTACGTCGTCTTTCGTTCGTCCGCGTACGCCGCGAGGCTCGCGTCCACCAACGAGAGCTTCCGACGCTCGCGGAACAGCGACTTCGCCCGTGCAAATCCCTCGGTCGAGAGGGACTCGACGTGGAACCGCCGGTTCTCCTCCAGTCGGTCCAGAAAGTCGACCGCGGCGTCGTGTCCGGCGTTCGTCGTCAATCCGTTCAGCGTTTCCGCGAGCACGTAGTCGAGGATCACGGCCTCCGGGAGGTCTCCGCTGTCGATGCCGCGGAGGATCGGCAGCGCACGCTCGTGATGTCGGTCACGCCGATACGCGGCAGCGTACAGTACGGAGGTGTCGACGAGCGCTCGCGGCATTCACTCGACGCCCCACGCGTCGTGCTCTGCGACGACGTCGGTCTCCGATTCGCCCGAGTACCCGTCGAACTCGGCGAACGTTCCCGACCGCTGGCGGACGATCTCCACGCGGACGGCGCCGTCGTCCGAGAGGCTCCAGCGGAGGTGATCGCCGTCGTCGATGTCCAGCTCCCGCCGGATCGCGGCGGGAATGTTCGCCTGGTTGCCGGACACCTTGCTTTCGGCGTCCACGCTGTCGCTGCCCATATCCTCACTTCGCGTCGGAGCGACATAAGCCTAGTGTGGTGACACACTTGGCGCGCTCGAACTCCCTCACCGCGCCAGCAACGCCTCGAACAGCGCGTCCTGTCCGCGCCGCAGACGCTCCAGAAACGCGGACTTGCTGATCCCCAGTTCGTCGGCCACGTCCGCGGCCGAGCAGGCCTTCGGAATCGCGAAGTAGCCCATTTCGTGGGCGGTCCGGATCGCCGCCTCCTGTGCGGGCGTCAACCCGTAGCCGCGGCCGATAGCGTCGGCCTCCTCGGTCGCGAGCGGCTGGAGCTTGCGGAGCGTCACGCCCACCGTCTCCGCGGCGCGCTCCATCACGCCCTGTAACACGTCGTGGCCGACGACCGCGCCGGTCATCGTCGCCGCGCCGCGGTCGTAGCGCATCGACTCGACGAGGAACCCCTCGTCGACGAGGTCGTGGACGACGCAGGGGTGTTTCGACAGACATCGGAAGTTGTCGCGGTCGCCCGCGTTCGCGACGTGGAGGTACCTGATGTCGTCGTCCGCGTCGAGGACGGGGGCGATACCGGCGTCCGCGGGCGCGGTGAACTGCAGGAGGACGTTCCCGTCCGAGCGGAGCTGTGGCGGCTCCGCGGACACCGCGGCGTCCGCGGTCGCGGAGGCGCGCGCGAGCGGACAGTCGTCGCCCTCCACGCGGAACTCCGCGATCAGGCACTCGTCGATCACGGGCACACGTTCGGCCGCGAGTATATAAAAGCCGCTCATGGACTGCCGAATCGAAAAGTGGTGTGGCTCCGTACCGAAGAATGATTATGGACCTCGAGACAGTGAAGGACCGCGCCGGACCGCGGCAGTTCGGTCCGGGCGACGACATGCCCGAGGAGTATCGGAAAGCGGCGACCCGGATGATCCAGTTCCACGCCAACTCCGAGGTCATGGGCGGCTACCTCGACAAGGAGTTCACGCGGAAGGCGCCGTCGCTGGACCGGAAGCTCGCCAACACCGCGAAGGTGCAAGACGAGATCGGCCACGCGCAGCTGCTCTACCGCGCCGCGGAGACGCTCGGCGTGAAGACGCGCGACGAGATGCTCGACGAACTGGCGAACGGGGAGGGGAAGTTCCTCAACTGCTTCCACTACCCGGTCGACACCTGGTACGAGGCGCCGATGATCGACTTCTTCGTCGACGGCGGCGCGATGCGCCGGCAGGCGACGCTGAAGTCCACCTCCTGGACCCCCTACGCCCACGCGATGGACAAGGTCTGCTTCGAGGAGGGGTTCCACGTCAAACACGGCGAGTCGATCCTCCGCGAGCTAATGTCCGGCTCGAAAGCGACCCAGGAGCGCACCCAGGAGACGTTCGAGGTGTGGTGGCCCCGCATCATCCAGTTCTTCGGCCCGCCGAACGACGAGAGCCACCACAACGACTTCGCGCAGGACGTGGGGCTCAAGACCGCGACGAACGACGAGCTCCGCCAGTCGTTCCTCAACATGTACATCCCGAAGGCCGAGAAGTACGGCCTGGAGATCCCGGACACGCCCCGGATCGAGTACGACGAGGAGTCCGGCCGCTACGAACTCGCCTACGACGAGCTCGACTGGGACGAGTTCTGGACCATCTCCAAGAACGAGTACCCGGGCAGCAAAGAGCAGATCGGCTCCCGGCGCCGCCGACAGGAGGCGGTCGAGTGGGTGCGTGACGCGCTCGACTCCTGGGAGTCCGAGGCGACCGGCGTCGCGACCGGGGAGGCGGCCGACTGACCATGATCTGGGAAGTGTTCAGACAGGAGGAGCCCGGCGACTACCACAGACACGTCGGCAACGTCCACGCGCCGGACCGCGAGATGGCCAAGCAGTTCGCGCAGATCCAGCACGCTCGCCGGATGCAGACGAACTCCCTGTGGGTCGTCCCGCAGCCGGAGATCGGTGAAGTGGACGCCGAGGACGCCGCCTTCGGCGGCACCACCGACAAGTCGTACCGCTGGGCGATGACGTACAACGACATCGACGCCTCCTTCGCGGAGGAGGTCGCCGACAGCGAGGCCGAACAGCGCGAGGCCGCCCGCAAGCGCCGCGAGGCGATGGAGGAAGCCGATGACTGAGAACGCACGCGGTGCCACGGACGACGCGGCCGGCGGCTACGAGATCCCGGAGGAGACGCCCGCCGCCGGCAGCCTCGACCGCGACACGCTCAGCGCCGAACAGCAGATCGCGGTCGAGGAGCAGCTGTTCCGGCTCGCGGACGACGAGTTCGTCCACGCCGAGCGGCTCACCGAGTGGCAGATATTCGCGCCGACGCTGGAGTCGGACCTGGCGCTCGCGAACGTCGCGCAGGACGAGTTCGGCCACGCCCGCCTCTGGTACGACCTGTTGCAGGAACTGGGCTACACCGAGGCGGAGTGCATCTGGGAGAAGCCGGCCGACGAGTGGACCCACAGCACGCTCGCCGAGCGGCCGTTCGACGACGACGGGTGGGGGAACGCGGTCGTCCGCGGCTACCTCTACGACGTGGCCGAGCGCATCCGGCTGGAGGCCCTAGTGGAGACGAGCTACGCGCCGCTCGCGGACCGCGTCGGCAAGGCGCTCTCCGAGGAGGAGTACCACCGCGAGCACGCCGCCAACTGGCTCGACCGGCTGGCGGAGGACGAGACCGCCCGCGAGCGGCTCGACGCCGCGGTCGACGAGCTGTTCCCGCACGCGCTCTCGCTGTTCGCGCCCGGACCCAACGAGGAGGCGATCCTCGACGCCGGCGTGCGCCGAGAGACGCTCGCTGACATGCGCGCGGAGTGGCTCGACACCGTGGTCCCGTACCTCGAGTCCCTCGGGCTGACCGTTCCCGAACCGGACGCGGCCCCGCGGCCGGCGGCCCGCGGCCGCGACGGCAGCCACACCGACGCGTGGACGGAGCTCTACGAGGCGTTCACCGCGACCCACGACGAGATCGACTTCGACCGCCCCGCTCGGCTCCGTGCGGAGGAAGTGAGCTGATGCCCGCGAACGCCCCGCTCGGCGGCGGCGCGGACCCCGGCGAGGACGCGGCGAGCGCCGCGCGCGAGGCCGACGGCGAGGCGTGCGCCTACACCAGCTACGAGGACGGCGAGGCGCCCGACTCCTACCCCAAGACCGGCGAGGGCGCCGAGGGCGTCGCGGCCGACGTGTGGGACGCGCTCCGCGAGGTCGAGGACCCCGAGATGCCCGTCAGCGTCGTGGACCTGGGCCTGATCTACGAGGTGACGGTCGAGGGCGACCGCTGTACGGTCGAGATGACGCTGACCTACACCGGCTGTCCGGCCAAGGACATGCTCACGAACGACGTGCGCTGTGCCGCCGAGACCGCGCCCGGCGTCCACGAGGCCGAGGTCCGGATCCGCTACACGCCGGAGTGGAACGTGAACATGGTGACTCCGGACGGTCGCGAGGACCTCCGCGAGTTCGGTCTGAGCGTGTGACCGTGCGCGACCGCGACCCCAGCGTGACGGCCGGCGACGCGGGCGACGCGGACGAAGAGCCGGCGGTCTGTCCCTACTGCGGGTCCGACGAGACGCACAGGGAGCACCCGAAGGGGCCGGGGCTCTGTCGCTCGATGCATTTCTGTGAGAACTGCGAGGAGCCGTTCGAGCGGTTCGGGTAGCGGCAGACGTCAGGTTTCGCCGGCGTTCTCGACGCTGTCGAGTGCTCGCCGAACCGCCCACTCCGCGGCTCCCAGTCCGAGGAGCGCGGCGACGACGACCGGACCAAACGCCAGCGCGTACAGGCCGAGCGGATCACTCTCGCCGCCGACGCGCAGGATGAGGAACCAGACCAGCGCCGTCGCGGCCGCGAGGCCGACCGTGGGGCTCACGACGCCCCGAGCCGCGAGCCAGCCGAGCGACACCGCCGCCTGCAGCGTCACCACGAGCAGTCCACCGACGACGACCAGCAGGAACTCGCCGGGAGCCGCGGTCGGCGCGGTCCAGAACCGGCCGGCGACGGTCCGCACGAGCGCCCAGCCGCCGACGAGGACCGCGCCGTGGGCGACGCCGAGCAGGGTCGCCGTGCGGAGCGGTCGCGACGCGCGTTGCGTGCCCGACGCGCGCCACGCGGCCGCGGCCGTCGTAGCGACGGCGAGCAGCACGCTCGCAACGAGCGTCGCCGCGTCGCTCCCGAGCACCGGATCGGGCGTCCCGGGCATCCTTATGTCGTCGAGGTCCCGCGACCGTCAGTCGTCCGAGCCGGAAGCGTTCGAGGGCCGTCGTGTGGAGGAGGGCGGCGGACCATACGCGGAGGTTGTGCCCACCGGATCAAGTACGTTCCGGCGCGAGCGACCGAGCCTGCGGCGAACGCCCTACTCGTGTCCGGAGACCCGAACCGGCTCGTACGGCTCCTCCAGCCACTCGATGTCGGAGTCGGACAGGTCGATGTCGAGCGCCTCGACCGCGTCCTCCAGGTGCTCGACGCTGGACGTACCGACGATGGGCGCCGTCACCACGTCCTTGTGGAGCACCCACGAGAGCGCGATCTGCGCCATCTCCACGCCCTTCTCGGCCGCGAGCTCCTCGACGCGGGCGTTTATCTCCTCGCCGCCGCCCTCGCGATAGGGTCGACCGACTTCCGCCTCGTGCTCGCCGCGGGACGTGGCGGTCTCCGCCTCGTAAGGGCGGGTGAGGTAGCCGGCCGCCATCGGGCTCCACGGCATGACGCCGATGCCCTCCTTCTCGCACAGCGGGAGCATTTCGCGCTCCTCCTCGCGGTAGGCGAGGTTGTAGAGGTTCTGCATGGTGGCGAACCGCTCCAGTCCGAGCCGGTCGCTCGTGTGGAGCGCGTCCGCGAACTGGTGGGCCCACATCGAGGAGGCGCCGACGTACCGCGTCTTCCCGCGCCGCACCGCGTCGTCGAGCGCGCGCAGCGTCTCCTCGACCGGCGTGTCGTAATCCCAGCGGTGGATCTGATAGAGGTCGACCGCGTCCATCCCCAGTCGGTCCAGCGAGTTGTCCAGTTCCTGCTCGATCGTCTTCCGGGAGAGGCCCGCCGCGTTCGGGTGCTCGCTCGCGCCCGGGAACCGGACTTTCGTCGCGACGACCTGCTCGTCGCGGTCGTACTCCGCCAGCACGTCGCCGAGGATCTCCTCGCTCTCGCCGTTCGAGTAGACGTTGGCCGTGTCGAAGAAGTTGATGCCGAGGTCGATCGCGCGCTCGACCAGTTCGCGGCCCTCCTCCGGGTCCAGCATCCAGTCGTGGCCGCTGCCGAAGCTCATACAGCCGAGACAGAGCCGCGAGACGGTCGTGCCGGTCGAGCCGAGCGTCGTGTACTCCATGTCCGAGGGGCGGACGCCGGGCTGTTAAACCTACGCGAGGCGTCGCGCGCGGTCGGGCGCCATAAACCACTCAGCGCGATATCCAAAACCAGCAGTCGCCGCCACGAGCCGCGGCGGGCGACGTGGGGCGTCTCAGACCCCGTCGGTGATCACGTCGGCGAGCGCGTCGTGGTCGAACAGTTCGTCCTCGGTGAACTCGTCGGGGAAGTAGGCCTTCGCGTACCGCTCGATCATGAACAGGTTGTGGAGCGGGCCGGCGTAGATCGGGCCGCCGCGGAACACGCGGTCGTTCTGGACCGCCGTGAGCTGGCTGCCCACGTCGTGGTCTTTCATGTACGCGACGACGGTATCCTCGAACTCCTCGCGGCTCATCCCCTCCTCGTGGTAGCGGAGCAGCAGCGAGTCGGGGTCGATCTCCAGGAGTGCCTCGTAGTCGAGCGACTCGGACCCCGAGTAGCCCTCGACGCCGGTGCCGGCGAACGCGTCCGAGATGCCGAGCGTGCGGAAGTGCTCCTTGTTCGCGCCCCCGCCGTCGATCCGGTACGGCGTGAACTCGTCCGGCTCGGTGCCGGCGAACATAAGGGCCGCGTCCGGCCGCTCCGACTCCGGCGGGAGCCGGTTCTGGACGTCCGCGACGAGGTCGTCGTGGACCGACCGGATCGCCTCGAACCGCTCGCGCTCCTGCACGACCGCGGCGACCTTCTCGAACGCCTCGTACAGCGAGTAGTAGCGGTAGTCGTGCCAGTCGTCCGTGCGCCGGAAGATCAGGTTGCCGAGGAACGGCGCGACGTTCTCGCGGATCTCGGCCACGTCGTCCTCGCTCCAGACCCCGAGCCAGCTCGTCAGGGCGTTGGGGTCCATCAGGTGGAGGTCCGCGTCCATCTCGTAGAAGACCTCCTTGGAGACGCCGTCGTTCCAGAGCTGGGTGAGGTCGTCGAGGTCGATCGACACGCCGTCGAGGTGGTCGTAGTGGAGGGTCTTGTAGCGGCCGCGGAACCAGATCGACTCGACGGCGTCCGCGTGCCCGAGCGCGACCAGCATGTCGACGTAGTCGGCGGTGAACGGCGCGATCGACGCCGGCACCTCGTCGAACGCGACCGTCCCGACCGGCTCCATCGAGACCTCGTAGCCGTCGTCCGCGGTCGCGGTGTCGGTGGCGTCGTCGGTGGCCGCGGCGGTCGAGGTCGCTTCCTGTGCCGTCTCGGGGTCGTCCCCCTCGCCGCCGGTACAGCCGGCCAACAGGCCCGCGGTCGCGGCCGCGCCGGTGAACTTCACGTACTCTCGTCGCGTCGATGCCTCGCGTTCGGTAGCGTCGTTCGGCATGTGTTTTTTAGGCCAGCCTAAAACATAATAACCATTCCGATCCCTGGGTCCGTCCACGCGGGTTTCGCCGGTCAGGTCCGCGGTCCGACCGGCGATTCGTCGCATACCTTCGGTCCCGGGACGTTCGTACTCGTTATTTTAGGATTGCCTAAAAAGTGTCGCGGTTTCGATGAGCGGCGGTTCCGGCCGCGTCGATCGGGCGGTCGTTAAGTGGGTCGGGCGGGACGGGTTAGCCGACACCGATGGCCGACCAGACCCCTCCCGTCGACCCCGAGGCGGCGGTCGAGACGCTCGAGGACGGCGACGACGAGGCGCGCGCGTCGCTGGGCGAGCGCCTCGCGGTCGCCGATCCGACCGAGCGAAAGCGAGCGATCGTGGCGGTCCGCGAGGCGCTCGACGACCCCGGGGACGCCGGCCCCGACGCGGGCGAGACGGCCCTCGCTCACGGTGCCGGGGCGAACCTCGCCCGATTTCTCCGCGACGACGACCGGTCGGTGCGGCTGGCGACCGCGAAGCTGTTCGTCCGGGTGGCGGCGACGGCGCCGGCCGCGGTCGACGACGCGGTCCCGACCCTCGCCGACCGCCTCGCGGACGACGGGGAGTTCTACTACGTGCGGGCGCGCTGTGCGGAGGCGCTGGGCTACGCCGCGGTCGAGCGTCCGGGGGAGGTCGCCACCCCGGAACTGCTCGCGGACCTGCGCGTCGGCCTCGCCTTCGACGAACCGGAGGTCCGCCGGAAGCTGGCGAAGGCGCTGGCGGCGGTGGCCATCGGCGACCCGACGCGGCTGGCCCATCAGATCGCGTCGCTGGCCGATCACCTCGACGACGAGGAGCCGCTCGTCCGCTATCACCTCTGTACCGCGCTCGTCGTGGTCGGCTGCGAGCGGCCGGCGCGGCTGTCGGCCGCCGCGGACGCGCTCGCGGCGCGACTCGCCGACGAGGAGCCGTACGTCCGGGGCCGAGCGGCGGAGGCGCTGGGACTCCTCGCCCGCGCGGACGAGGCGTCCCGACCCACCGGGGACGACCCCTCACCGAGCGTCGACCTCCGTGCCGCGCTCGCCGACGCCCTCGAGAACGCGGACGCCGACGACGAGGCGGCGGCGTTCCTCCGGACGCGCGTCCGGTTCGCCGAGGCGGCGCTGGACGCCGACGGGGAGGAGAGAGCCGGTGAGGAACGCGGTCCCGAGGAGGGGTCCGCCCCGGACGGCGTCGCCTCGGTCGCGGCGGTCCGCGAGCACACGGACGCGGTCGTCGAGGCGATGGTGACTCCCGAGGACGGGGAATGTCCGCACTGTGCGGCCCCCCTTCCGGACGGGGAGCTCCCGATGTGCCCGCACTGCGGCGCACCCAGATGAAGAATAGTTAGGGTGGCCTAAAAACCGATGCGCTTTTGAGTGTTTAGGCGGGCCTAATCCACATGGACCCGACCGACATCGGTTCGGCAGGGCGGACGAGACGTGAGTATCTGCGATACGGCGGCGCGGTCGCGACGGCCGGGCTCCTCGCGGGCTGTACCGGCGGCGAGGGGTCGGGATCGGCGACCGACACGACGGGCGCCGATCCGGCGACCGCGACCGCGGAGACGACGGAGTCCGCGACCGAGGGGGACGGAGAGGAGTACGCGGTGTCGATGGCGCCGATGGGAGAGGTGACGTTCGAGCGACCGCCGGAGTCGTGGATGGCCTACTTCAGCACGTACGGCGACATGGCGCTGGCGCTCGGCCGCTGGGAGGACGCAACGGGACTGATCTTCACCGACAACTGGCCGACGGAGCTGGTGAACTCGCTCCCGGACGTCGAGGTCGACTTCGAGGGGATCACCCAGCTCATGGGCGAGGGAGGGATCGACAAGGAGCTCTTCTACGAACTCGACAGCGACGTCCACCTCTTCGACCCGAATTTCGTCCAGATACTGGACGACGGCTGGACGGACGAGGAGTTCGCGGAGGTGGCCGAGAACGTCGGTCCGATCGTCGGGAACAGCATCCGACGGCGCGGCGCTGACTGGCACGATTATCGTTACTACGACCTCTACGAGGCGTTCGAGAAGGTGGCGGAGGTCTTCCGCGAGCGCGAGCGCTACGAGGCGGTCGCCGAGTTACACGCCGGGCTGCAGACCGACATCGCGGAGAACCTGCCGCCGGCGGAGGAGCGCCCGACGGTGGGGCTGCTCTCCGTCAACTCCGACTTCGAGGGCGGGTCGTTCTACGCGTACCCGGTCCACGACGGGAACGGCCACAAGCAGTACCGCGACCTCGGGATCCGGGGCGCGTTCGACGACCTCATCGAGGGGAGCTACGCCGAGTGGGACTACGAGCAGCTGCTGGAGGCCGACCCGGACGTGCTCCTGTTCCAGTACGGCCTCTCGCACGTCTCGACCGAGGAGTTCGAGGCCCGGATGGAGACCATGCGCGAGGACGACGTGGGCAGCCAGCTCTCGGCCGTGCAGAACGACCGCCTCTACCGCGGCGGGACCTCCTACCAGGGGCCGGTCATCAACCTGCTCCAGACCGAGGTGGCCGCCAAGCAGTTCTACCCCGAGACGTTCGGCGACTGGCACGGGATCGGTGAGGTACCCGAGGACGAGCGGCTGTTCGACCACGACGCGCTCGCTGCGGTCATCACGGGAGAGGCCTGATGCGGGCCCGCGAGTGGGCCATCGCGGGCGCGTACGGCGACCCCGCGGACTACGACCTTCCGGACCTCCCAGCGCTCCACGCGATCCGGACCGACTGCGGTGGCCTCGCGCTCGCCGCCGCGGACGACGAGGAGCCGTTCATCGTCGCCGAAACCCCGATGCGAGTCCGCCGCTAAGCGCACTTCGGCCGCGCTATCGGTCGCTTCCGTCAGTACCGGTCGCTTGCACCGGCTCCATCACCTCGCTCGCGAACCGCTCCAGCTCGCGTTCGGGGTCGTCGCCGCGGAGGCCGACCAGCAGGTGGTCGACGCCCGCGTCCTCGAGGTCGCGGACGTACTCCCGGAACCACTCCGTCCCCGCGCGGAACCCCTGATGGACGTGCTCGGGGTCCGCGGTCGGATCGTCCGCGAGGTCGACCTGCATCGCCATCGCGAACGGTTTGTCTCCCGCCGCGGCGCGCCAGTCGTCGAGGTACGATTCCAGCGTCGACTCGGGCAGGTGGTAGAACAGCCAGCCGTCGCCGTGGTCGCCGATCCAGTCGACGGTCTGTCGGGCGTGCCCGGTCGGCAGCAGCGGCACCGTCTCCGTCGTCGGCTCCGGGACGACGGAGAGGTCGCCGTCGAGCGTCCCCCACGAGGTGTCCGCCTCCGGGAACTCCTCGGCCCACACCGTCCGCAGGAGGCCGACCGCCTCCCGGAACAGGTGGCCGCGGTCGTCGGGATCGACGTCGAACGCGGGGAACTCCGGGTCGCGGTCACCCGTGGCGACGCCCAAGACGAGTCGGCCGTCGGAGAGGCGGTCCACGGAGGCGGCGGCCTTCGCGACGTGGAGGGGATGTCTGAGCGTGAGCACGACGCTGGCGGTCCCGAGCGCCACGTCGTCGGTCGCGGTCGCCATTCTGGTGAGCCACGGCCACACGTCGAACGTCTGTCCGGCGTCGCCGAACGACGGCCAGAAGGTCGGCACGTCGCGGGCCCACAGCGCGTCGTAGCCCAATTCCTCCGCGCGGCGGGCGAGTCGGACCTCCGCGTCGACGTCCGGCGCCGACTCGTCCGCGTTCGTCAGCGGGAACCCCGTGCCGAACGAGAGGCGGTCCGTCTCGAACAGTCGACGGAAGCCGGCGTTGTGATGTGCGGACATCGGTTACGGGACCGGAGGCGACCGCGACACAACGACCTGTCGGTCTCCGGAGGCGGACGCGGGGCGTGCGGCCGGCCGTCGGTCCCGGTCCGCACTGTACACTTATCCGACCCGACGGCGTACCGTGAACCATGGTCAACGAGGCGGCGACGATGGACGAGCGGGAGCGGGACGCGTTCCTCGGCGTCGGGGGAACCGGCGTGATTTCCTTCGCGGGTGACCCGGACGAACCGCCCCACACCGTGCCGGTCTCGTACGGCTACGACGCCGACACGACCGCGTTCTTCTTCCGGCTCGCGGTGGGCGGCGGGAGCGAGAAGGCGGACGCCGTGGACCGCCCGGTCTCGTTCGTGACCTACGAGCGGGGCGAGGAGGGTGCACGGAGCGTCGTCGCGACCGGCACGCTCGAACACACCAGCGAGTCCGACATCGCGACGGAGACGCTCGCGGCGCTCGAACGCGTTCACATCCCGATCGTCGACATCTTCGAGCGACCGCCGTCGCAGGTGGACTTCGAGTTCTACCGGCTCGTTCCGGACACGCTGGAGGGGCGCACGGAGTCCTCGACCGCGGTCTGAGACCGCGTCACCGCCGCAGTCACTCGGACCGCTCGACCGCCCCGATCGCCTCGTCGAGCACCGACCGCGCCTCCGCGAGGATGCCGTCGGCGAGTTCGGGGTCGCGCGCCTCCGCGGTCAGCCGGACGAGCGGTTGCGTGCCGGACGCGCGCACGAGGAACCAGCCCTCGTCGAGGTCGACGCGGACCCCGTCGAGCGTGGACGTGTCCGCGTACTCCGCGGTCAGCCGCTCCGCGACGCGTTCCATCACGGCCGCCTTGTCCGCCACCTCGACGCTCGCGCGTCGGATCGGGTGGCGCTCGACGGTCGCGAGTCGGTCCGCGAGCGGCTCCGCCGCGGCCATCGCCGCCAGCGTCACGGCCGCGAGCGGACCGTCCGGACAGAGCGTCTGCTCCGGGAAGATCCACGCGCCGGAGGGCTCGCCGCCGAAGACGACGCCCTCCTCGCGGGTCCGCTCGGCCACGTACACGTCGCCCACCCGCGTCCGCGTCACGCTCGCGCCGACCTCGGCGAGCGCGTCGTCGACGGCGAAGCTGGTGTCGACCGGCGCTGCCACCTCGTCGCCAGCCCCCGCCTCCCGGCGCGCGAACAGCGCGAGCAGCAGGTCGCCCGGGACGAACTCGCCGTCGCCCGCGACCGCCATCATCCGGTCCGCGTCCCCGTCGTGAGCGATCCCCAGGTCGGCGTCGGTCGCCGCGACGTGTGCGCACAGCCCGCGGCAGGTCTCGGCGGTCGGTTCGCTCGGCCGCCCCGGGAACCGCCCGTCGCGCTGGGCGTTGAGCGTCGCCACGTCCGCGCCCAGCTCGTGAAGCGCGTCGGCCGTCACCCGTCCCGTGCCGTTCCCCAGGTCCACGACAACGGAGAGGTCGTCGAACGTCGACCCGGTGCTCGCGACGGCGCGCTCGCCCGCGTCCACGAGCGCCACGCGGTGGCGGGCGTCGGCGTCCGCGCCCTCGCGCCGGACGCCGTGGCCGTCCCACGCCGCGAACTCGAACTGCCCCTCCTCGATCCGGGACTCGACAGTCGCCCGGTGGTCGGCGTCGAACGCCTGCCCCGAGCGCGTCCAGAGCTTGATCCCGTTGTCAGCGGGCGGATTGTGGGAGGCGGTGACCACGACGCCCGCGGCAGCGTCCTCGCCCGCGACGGCCCGCGCGACGGTCGGCGTCGCCGCGACGCCCAGGTCCACCACGTCGGTCCCGCACTCGACCAGCCCGGCCGCGAGCGCGTCTACCAGCGCGCGCCCCGAGTCGCGGGCATCGCGCCCGACGACCACGCGGTCGGCGTCCGCCGCGACCGCGCGCCCCACGTCGAGCGCGAGGCCCGCCGTCACCGTCTCGCCGACCGGTCCGCGTACGCCGCTCGTTCCGAACAGAGACATACTCCGGCCCACGCGGGCAACCGTCAAAAAGCGGCCGACGATCGATGGCGATACTTAGTGTTACAGACCGATTCAGACACATCGCTTTTCTGAAACTCGCGGCGGTGCGGTGCTGTGCGGTCGCGGAGCGGTGCGGTTGCGGTGCCGTACTGTCGGTGCGCGCCGCGGCGCCCCTGTGGCGCCGCGACCGCGCGAGGGAGGCGGCGGCGCGGCCGCATGCGGTGCGGTTTCGCGGCCGCGCCGCCGCCGAGGTTGGGGAGGTACGAGGCTGCTGTGCGGGGCGGTTGCGGTGCGGTGGGTGGGACTGAAAGGGGCAGCCGATTCGAACCCGCCCCGACGACGCTCTCGCGAGCCTGCCGAGCGAGAGTCAGCAAGTCGCAGCCCGGACCCGTCCGTCGGGCTGTGCCGAGAGACGCAACGGAACGCCCGGACCGTCTTGCCAGATAAGCACCGCAGCGGGCGGTGCTGAGAGCGAGGAGCGCAGCGAGGCGCGGCGCGGTCGAGCCGGCTGGGGCTTTCTGGATGGTGTTGTTCCACGCAGCAGGATCTGCAACAGACACAAAAACCGCGTCCAGAGAGCCGGCTGGGGCTTTCTGGGTGTTTCTGTCCCCGGAAGCAGCACCGACAGCAGTCACAAAAACACCGCCTAGTAACAAAAAACAGACAAAAACACATCGCTCCACTAAGTATCGCTCTCGTTCAGAAAACCCCGATCCGCGGAGGGTTCTCAGACCACTATCGAGGAGACAACGTTCCCGTAGCCGAACAGGAACGCGATGATACCGAGCCAGATGACGAGCCACGCGAGCATCGCCGCAGCCATCACCGTGCTCTGTTCGCGGTCGCGCGTCGTGGCCGGGGAGTGAGCCTGTGTCGCCATGTGCGAGGGGAGGTACGGAACGGTCATCGCACCACTGCTTCACAGTGAAGGGCTTGAAGTGCCCCCGGCGGGCAGGCCCCCAGCACCGTCGGAACGGGCCCCGATCAGTCGGCCGTCGCGTCGAACACTTCAGCGACGAGGCGAGCCTGTCCCGCCCTGAGGCGCTGGGAGAGCGCGGACTCGGAGATGTCGAGTTCCGCCGCGAGCGCGGCGTGGTCGGCCCCGTCGCCGAAGTAGCCGCGGCGGATCGCCAGGTCGAGCACCTCGCGTTGGGCGTCGGTGAGCGCCGAGAGGTCGACCGTCGCGCGCTCGGTCGTGCCGGGGCCCTCCACGACCGCGAGGCGGGCGAGCGCGACGCGTCCAACCGCATCACGGAGCGCGCTCACAAGATCGCGGACGACGGAGCGGTCGTCGACGTACGTCGTCACGCGCATCGTCCCGGCGTCGACCCCGCGAATGCGGGGAACGCAGTCGTGCCGCTGGAAGACGTGACAGAGGCAGTCCTCGTCGACGGAGCCGGTGGCGGTCACGACGCCCGACTCGTCTGCGGGAGTCAGGTCCACACGGCAGTCGTCGCCGACCGCGTTGACGGTCACCTCGCGGACGTCGTCGTGGTCGTCGACGATGGGACACTCCCACGCGCTGCCGGGTTCGACGTCGAGGTCGACCCGGAGGCAGCCACCGTCCGCGTCACCGGCGTTCGACGACATGATTTGGCGAGGATACCGGTCGGAGAAGTATAGCCCTTCGCACCGGGGGATGGGGTCGCAAAAGACTGAGACCGTTCCCGCTCCGTTCTACTCGACGATCTCGGCGAAGGAGACGTTCTCTCGGACCGCCGTGATCTCCACCGTCACCTCGTCGCCCAGGTCCGCGTCCGGGACGATGACCACGTAGCCGCGTTCGATCTTGGCGATGCCGTCGCCCTGGTCGCCGAGCGTCTCGATGGTGACCTCGCGCACCTCACCCTCGGAGACCGGCGGCCCGCTCGGTTCCGTCGCGGACGCACGGTCGCGCTCGCTCGCGGTCGCGGCCGCGGACGCATCTGTCGACTCACCGCCGTCGTGGTCCAGCAGCACGACGCGGTACGTCTCGCCCTCGGCCAGCGTTCCGTGCCCGACTTCGGCGTCCGGAACGGTGACGGTGTACCCGCCCTCGCCGTCGTCGTCCACGGTGGCCGTATAGAGACACTTCAGAGAATCAGTTATTTCGACCATACTGACCGATTGCGGGCCGGGGGGAGATAAATCCCCGATTCCCACGGCGAACGGCTGCCGATTGGCCCCGCCTCCGACGGACCCGCGAGACCGACCGGAACCGATGGGATTATGATTCTTTAGGTTGGCCTAAACCACATGGACGATCGGACTCGCACACGGCCGCGGTCGCGTGCCGCAGGTGCGGCCGCGGACCGGGGGAGGGACCGTCGATGATCGGGGCCACGCTCGACGACGTGCGGGGCCACATCGAGTCGCTCGCGACCGCCGACGGCGAGTACGTGCTCCGGTGTGCCCGGACCGGCGACCGGCCGGTCCCGACGACCGGGCTCCGGTTCCCCTCACGGCCGACCGCCCGCGCGGCGGCGAAGGCGACCGAGCAGTACCGAGCGGCGTTGCGCCGGTACGATCCGCAGGTCCCCTTCCACGACGTGGTCGCCTGTCAGCGTCGCCTTCAGGGCCCCCGGGGCCGGGAGGCGACCGGGGACGACGGACGCGACCGCTCCCGCACCGAGTCCGGAAGCCGGCCGTCGACCGCCGAACGGCGGACCCTGGTCGACTTCTGTCACACCGCCGCCGGCGCGACGTTCGAGGCGATCGAGAACTCCCCCCACCGGGGCGTCGAGACGGCGATCATGGACGCGTACCTGGAGGCGGCCGAGTCGGTGAGCGACCCGGACGAGCTCTGCCTCCACCTCCTCGAGCACGTGGCCCGGGAGGTCGACGACCGACTCGACCCGACCGAACAGGCGGCCCTGCTGTGCGACGCCGCGGCCCGGCTCCCCGCGCCCTCGACCGCGGCGGCCGATCCCCTGGAAGGCGCGCTGTGTGACCTGCGGTCGGTCGCGTTCCTCGAAGCGTTCGCGGTACACGCCCCCGAGTCGGGGCCGACTGCCGACCCCGAGACGACCGCGAACCGCCGGTCGCGGTCGGTCACGCTCCGCGGCTACGCGAGCGCGGACGACGGTGGGGACGCGCTCGTCACGCTCCCGTTCACGCTGGCCCTCCTGAGCCGGGTCGGCGACGCGGACGCGGCCGCGAACGTCTCCGTGACCGCCGCGACCCGACTCGACCCCGCCGACGGTCGGTCCCCGGCGTGGCGAATCGCGGTCGCGACCGACCACCCGACCGCGGAGCGACCCCCGCGAGGGCTGACGCGCGTCTCGGCCGGCCCCGCGGTGACGAGCGGGTCGGAGTGACCCGCCGCGATCAGAACCGAAAACGGAACTGGCAGTCATTCCGAAAATCATACACTAGTCAAGAAATGATAGACAAGTTATAGTGACACTATCATGAATAGAGTATTGAGACTGTTCCTGATGTTGGAATCAGTATCCACTGAGATCTACCAATAACATCCATAAAGAGAGATTTTATACAAATTCCTCCCCAATTACCCAGAAAATAGAATTTTCAGGAATAGTAGAGGTGATTACTCCACGATTCGGATCCAGTGTCTACATACTGAATTTCATAGGCTTTTGCTGAATGCTCAGAATAAAGAAATATATTGATCGGAGCGTGGCGCCGCCAGCGACGACGATCGGAGCTTGCTCCGTTACAGAACTAAGCTCGTAATGGCGAAGCGTCGAAGAGTCGCGACGGAAAACGCAGTTTTTCGTTCGTCCCGCGATGCGGAACGCTACGCGTGGGCGATGTTCAACTCGAGTTCGTTGGCCGTCCCCAGAAGCAGCGTCGGGAGTTCTTCCTCGAAGCGGTGGCCGGTGAGCCGGTGGGAGGGGCCGGAAACGCTCAGCGCACCGATCACGGTGTCTTCTGGACCGCTGATCGGGACGCCGACCGCGTGGAGGCCGTCGAGGTTCTCCTCGCGGTTGAACGCGTAGCCGCGGTCGGCGATCGCGTCGAGCTCGTCCGCGAGCGATTCTGGGTCGGTGATGGTCTCCGACGTGACGCGTTCGAACGACGAGCGTTCGATGATGCGGGACGATTCGGCCGAGTCCATGGCGGCGAGGATGGCCTTGCCGGACGCGGTCGCGTGCAGCGGGATGCGTTTGCCGATCTCCGCGTCGGTGTTGACGGCGTGTTCGCCCAGCGCGCGGTGGACGTACACCGCCTGCCCGTGCTCCTCGACGATGAACTGGGCGCGTTCGCCGGTCTCGGCCGCGAGTTCCTCGACCTTCGTGCGAGCCAGCCGGTACGCCCGGCGCCGGCTGCGGGCCCGCTCGCCGAGCTCCAGGAACCGGAGCCCCGTGTAGTAGCCGTCCTCCTCGACGACGTAGCCGCGCTCCTTGAGCGTCGCGAGGTGGCGGTGCACCGTGCTCTTGGCGTACGGGAGCGCCGCGGCCGCCTCCGCGAGCGTCACGCCCTCGTTCCCGTGAACGAATTCGACGATATCGAACAGCGTCTCCACCGAACCGACCGTATCGAGCCCGCCGTGGTCCGTCTCGCCGTTCATACACCCAATATGCGCTTTACCCATATAGTGTTTCGTGTCGTCGAACGCATGCTGGGCCTCGGACGACGTGGAGCTACCTGCGACCGCCCGCACCCTCACCTTTATGCGACCGCCCGCGAAACGCTCTGTCGGCAAATGGTAGAGCGAGACACGGTCAATCTGACCGACCAGCAGCAGCTCGTCCGCGACGCGATTCGGGATATCTGTGCGGACTTCGACGCCGCGTACTGGCGGGAGAAGGACGCGCAGGGGGAGTACCCGCAGGAGTTCGTGGACGCGCTCGCCGAAGGGGGATGGTTCGGCGCGCTCCTGCCGGAGGAGCACGGTGGCGCCGGAATGGGCACCGACGAGGTCGTCGTGATGCTCGAGGAGATCGCCGCCTCCGGCGGCGGCTTCAGCGCGGCGCAGGCGGTCCACGGCGCGATCTACAACTCGGTCCCGCTGGTGAAGTACGGGAGCGAGGAGCTGAAGGCCGACCTCCTCCCGAAGGTCGCGCGCGGCGAGACCTCGATCCAGGCGTTCGGCCTCACCGAGCCGAACGCGGGTTCGGACTCCACGTCGATCCAGACGAGCGCGGAACTCGACGGCGACGAGTACGTCGTGAACGGCCAGAAGATCTGGATCTCCCGGGTCGACGCCAGCGACTACCTCGTGTTGATGGCGCGGACGACTCCGCGCGAGGAGGTCGAAAAGCGGACCCGCGGGCTCTCGATGCTGCTCGTCGACCTGGAGGACGCCTACGAGCAGGGCGGGCTGGAGATCGAGAAGATCGACAAGACCGCGAGCAACTTCGTCCACTCCTACGAGCTGTTCTTCGAGGACCTCCGGGTCCCCGCGGAGAACCTGATCGGCGAGGAGGGGCGCGGGTTCTACCAGATGCTCGACGGCCTCAACGAGGAGCGGCTCGCCATCGCGGCCGAGTGCGTCGGCCTCGGCGAGGCCGCCATCGAGGCGGGGGCCTCCTACGCGAACGACCGCGAAGTGTTCGGCGGCCCCATCGGCGCCAATCAGGCGATCCAGCACCCCCTCGCGGAGGCGCACGCTCACGTGCAGGCCGCGAAGGGGATGGTGTACGGCGCCGCGAGCGACGCGGACGACGACGCCGACGCGAAGGCGGTCGGCGCCCGCGCGAACATGGCGAAGTACCTCGCGGCGGAAGCGGCCTTCGACGCCGCGGACGCCGCGGTCCAGACCCACGGCGGCTTCGGTGTCGCCCGCGAGTACGACGTGGAGCGCTACTTCCGGGAGGCGCGGCTCACGCGGCTGGTCCCGATCACCCAGCAGCTCGCGTTGAACTACATCGGCGAGAACGTGCTCGGGTTACCGAGATCCTACTGATGACCGACAAACGACTCAAGACCGGCTGGCAGGGACGATACTACGAGGACTTCGAAGTGGGGGACGTGTACAAACACCCCTACGGACGCACCGTGACGGAGACGGACAACGTCTGGTTCACGAACATCACCATGAACGTGAACCCGATGCACTTCAACGAGGCGTACGCCGCCGAGACGGAGTTCGGCGAGCGCCTCGTCGACGGGACGTTCGTGATCGCGCTCGCGGTGGGGATGAGCGTGGTCGACGTATCGATGAACGCGACCGCGAACCTCGGCTACGACGACATCAGACACCACGCGCCGGTCTTCCACGGCGACACGCTGTTCGCGGAGTCCGAGGTGCTCTCGAAGCGGGAGTCCGAGAGCCGCGACCACGTCGGCATGGTCACGACCGAGCTCAGGACGTACAACCAGGACGACGACCTCGTGCTGTCGCTGGAGCGCACGCCGATGGTGCTCAAGCGCTCGTACGCCGAGCCCTCGGCGGCGCAGCCGCCCGGCTGGCCGGAGGGCGTCGGCACCCAGCCAGAGGACTGCGAATGAGCGACGGCCGGGTCGAGGACGGGCTTCCGATCGCGTCGGCCGCCGAGGCCGCGGCCGAGATCGGGGACGACGACGCGGTCCTCGTCAGCGGCTTCGGGAGCGTGGGCTACCCCAAGGCGGTCCCGTCCGCGCTCGCGTCCGCGGCGGCCGCGGACGACCGCGACCCGGGACTGACCGTCGTCAGCGGCGGCAGCGTCGGCCCGGAGATCGACCGCGAACTCGTGGAGGCGGGGGCGGTCGACCGCCGGTTCCCCTACCAGGCGGGCGGAACGATCCGGGAGGCGATCAACGCGGGCGAGGTCGCCTTCCACGACCGCAACATCAGTTCGCTCGGCGACGAGGTGCAGTACGGCGGGCTCGTGGACCCGGACGTGGCGATCGTCGAGGCGCTCGCCGTCGGCGGCGACTGGCTGATCCCCACGACGAGCATCGGCCAGACGCCCGCGTTCGTCGCGGCCGCGGACCGACTGATCGTGGAGGTGAACGCCGCCGTCCCCGAGGGCGTCCGGCGCTTCCACGACATCTATCGGCGGGGACGGCCGCCGAACCGCGAACCGGTCCCGCTGTCGGGGCCGGGCGACCGCATCGGCGACGACCGCGTGTGGTTCGACCCCGCGAAACTGGTCGCCGTCGTGGAGACGAACCGCCGGGACCGGCCCTACGAGTTCCGCGAACCCACCGCGGACGACCGCGCGATCGCCGAGAACCTCCGCGCGTTCATCGAGACGGAGGTCGAGCGCTCCCCCCTGTTCGCGGAGTCGCTCCGGATCCAGTTCGGCGTCGGCAGCCTCGGCAACGCGCTGATGGCGGCGCTCGGAGAGGCGGAGCTGGGCGACAGGGACCTGATCTACTTCGGCGAGGTGATCCAGGACGGCCTGTTGGACCTGATCGACGACGGCGAACTGGCGGCCGCCAGCGCGACCTCCCTCGCGCTCTCGGCCGAGGGCCAGGACCGGTTGTTCGACGAGGTGGAGCGCTACGCCGAGGACGTGGTGCTGCGGCCGGCGGACCTCTCGAACGGCCCGAGCCTCATCGACCGCTTCGGCGTCGTCGCCGTCAACAGCGCGCTGGAGGTCGACCTGTTCGGCCACGTGAACTCGACGCACGTCGGCGGGACGGATATGCTGAACGGGATCGGCGGGAGCGGGGACTTCAACCGCAACGCGGCGCTGTCGGTCCTCGCGCTCCCGTCGACCGCGAAGGGGGGCGACGTCTCCCGTATCGTGCCGATGGTCCCCCACGTCGATCACACCGAACACGACGTCGACGTGGTCGTGACCGAGCGCGGCGTCGCCGACCTGCGGGGCAACGACCCGCGGGAGACCGCGAGCGCGCTGGTCGACGCCTGCGCGCACCCCGACTACGCGGCCGACCTCCGAGCGTACCTCGAGGAGGCCGGTCGGGCCGACGGTCACGTCCCCCACGACCTCGACGCCGCCTTCGACTGGCGCGGCGACCGCTGACCGTCCACCGCGCGGACCGATCGACCGCTGCGGCGCAGGTTTTTGCCGACGAGGCGGGTCGCCGAATTCCCAACCAATATGTGCCGATCCGCCAATACGCGAACGTGAAACAGATACGCTTCCGGGACGAGGCGGGCACGACGCGCACCGGCGAGTACGACTACGGCACGATCACCGCCGCGGGGCGGACGTACGCCGTCGACGACGTCGAGGTGCTCCCGCCGTGTGAGCCGACGAAGATCGTCTGCATCGGCCGCAACTACGCGAAACACGCCGAGGAGCTCGGCAACGACGTGCCGGACCGTCCTCTCCTGTTCCTCAAGCCGCCGAACGCGCTGTCGGCACACGGCGACACTGTCACGCTGCCCGAGGGCAAGGAGAAGGTCGAACACGAGGCCGAGCTCTGCGTCGTCATCGGCGAGCAGGCCCGGAACGTCGACGCCGCGGACGCCGAGGACGTGATCGCGGGTTACACCTGCATGAACGACGTCTCGAACCGCGACGACCAGCGCAAGGAGAAGAACTGGGTGCGCGGGAAGGCGTTCGACAACGCCGCCCCGCTCGGCCCAGTGCTGGCCTCGCCCGACGAACTCCCCGCGGACGCGACCGTCAGCGCGCGCGTCAACGGCGAGACGCGCCAGGAGTCGACCATCGAGCACATGATCTTCGAGATCCCCGAGCTGATCGAGGAGATCACGGAGTACCTCACCCTGGAACCCGGCGACGTGATCGCGACGGGGACGCCCGAGGGCGTCGGCCCGCTCGGTGACGGCGACCGCGTCGAGATCGAGGTCGAGGGCGTCGGCACGCTGGAGCACTACGTCGCGGAGTGACGCCGGATGGGGCCGCGAGGCCCCGGTTCGGACCTCGCTACCCCATCGCGACCAGTACCGGCCGCTCCGCGGACAGAAGCACCGACTGCGTGACGCTCCCGAACAGCACTTTTCCGGCCGGGGACCGCTTGCGTCCCGAGAGGGCGATCAGGTCGGCGTCGACCTCGTCGGCCGCCTCGGTGATCCGCTCCGCGGGGTCGCCGTGCTCGCGCCGGCGCTCGGGGTCGCGTCCGGCGCCGGCGAGGATCTCGGTCGCCGCGTCGACGCTCTCCGGGAACTCCTCGGGGTCGTAGATGTCGTCGGTGCTGATCTGACGTCCCTCGTCGGTCCCCTGGAAGTCCTCGAACACGTTCAACAGGACGGCCTCGACCGACCCCGGGTCCCCGGGGAGGTCCGCGACCGCCCGCGCGACGGCTTCCGCACGCTCTTCGTTCGAGTCGACAGCCACCAGTACGCGATACATGAGTGACCGCTCGCGGCGCGACCCCATAAATGCACCTCCGGGCGGGGCCGAACACCGGTCAGTCGACCCTGTTCTCCAGGTCCGCGTACGACCCCGTCTCGTCCACGCGGTCGAGGTTCCGGGCGAGGATGTCCGCGACGCGCTCCAGGTAGCGCGGCGTGTAGCCCGAGACGTGGGAGGTGACGTAGGCGTTCCCGAGCGACCAGAGGGGGTGGTCCGCGGGCAGCGGTTCGGGGTCGGTCACGTCGAGCGCCGCGGCGTGGAGGTCGTTCTTCCGGAGCGCCGTCACGAGCGCGTCGGTGTCCACGACCGGCCCGCGCGCGATGTTGACGAGGACGGCGTCGACCGGAACCGCAGCGAGCTCGTCGCCGCCGATCAGTCCCCGCGTCGTCTCCGTCAGCGGGCAGGCGACGACGACGTAGTCGACGCCGACGAACGCCTCCAGTAGCTCGTCGAACCCGTACACCTCGTCGGTCGGGCCGCCCTTCTCGGGCGTGTACCGCACGCCGACCGTCTCGACGCCGAACCCCTCCAAGCGCTCCACGACGGCGGTCCCGATGGCGCCGAGGCCGACGACGCAGACCCGCGAGCCCTGGAGCTCGCCGAACGCCTGAAAGTGGCGCCACTCGGCGCGCTCCTGCCGGCGGAGCCCCTCGTCGAGCCGCCGGGTGATCAGCAGGATCCAGCCGATGACGTGCTCGGCGATGTTCGGACCGTGGACGCCCGAGGCGCTGGTCACGGCGACGCCGCGCTCGCGGAAGGCGTCCATGTCGAGCCGGTCGGTGCCGGCGGAGGTACACGCGAACAGGCGCAGGTCGTCGGCGAGCGCGAGCAGGTCCGCGTCGAGGTCGCTCCCGACGATCACCTCCGCCTCGGGCACCAGTTCGCGCTCCGCCGCGGCCGATTCCGCCAGCGCGACGCTCCTGTCGTCGACTCGCTCGCGGAGGGCGTCGGCACACTCCGCGGCCGGGACCCCGTGGACGCTGTGGTTCAGAACGACGATGTCTGCCATGCAGTCCCCGTCGACGCCGGATTACTAATGTTCACGGGTGGAAGGCCTTCGCTCCGACGGTGCCGTCCTACCACGCCCGCTCCAGAACCGCCTCCGCGTCCTCGACCGTCACCGTCAGTCCGGGCGGCGCGGCCGCCAGCACGCCGTGGTCGGCGACGTACTCCGCGATCGGTCGGAGGTCGTCGTGGGAGACACCCCCGAGGTCGCGGAGGCGGGTCGGCACACCGAGCGAGTCCCGGACCTCCCGGACCGCCGCGACGACCGCGTCCGCCACCTCCTCGTCCGTTCGGCCCTCCGCCTCCACGTCGAGGCCCTCGGCGAGGAGCCGCCGGCGCCCGTCGACGTTGTCGAGAACGAACCGGAGGACGTGCGGGGCCATCACGGCGTGTGCGACGCCCTGCTGGACCGGATAGCGGCGCGAGAGGGCCTGCCCGAACGCGTGGATCACGTTGATCCGGCTCTCGTACTGCACCAGGATCATGCCGACGACGGCGCGGTCGACCGCGGTCGGGCCCTCCCCGTCGAGGCCCGGGAGGCCGGCGACGAGGTGGCGGAGGCCGTGCGTGGCGGTCGCGTCCGTGACGGGCGAGCCGCCCGCCGCGTAGACCGTCTCGAGCCCCTTGTTGAAGCCGTTCATCGCCGAGCCCGCGAGCGGACCGTGCGGCGTCGTCTCGAACAGCGCGGGGTCCTCGACGACGAGCGTCGGCGGGACGCTCCAACTGGCGACGACCGGCTGGCCCGTCGGCGACGCCTCCCGCGGGAGGACGACGAGGCTCCCGCCGGCCGACAGATCGGCGCCGGTCAGCGTCGTCGGGACGACCGCGACGGGCGTGAGCGGTCCGTCGGGGTCAGGGGTGGCGACGGTCCCGTCGGCCTCGGCCGCCGCGCGCAGTTCGTCCGCCGACCGCCCGTCCGCCGCGAGCGCGCTCATCTGCCTGGCGACGTTGAGGCTGCTGCCCCCGCCGACGCCGACGATGGCGTCCGCGTCGGCCGCGTGGAGCGCCTCGACGGCGTCGGCGGCCGTCTCGATGGACTTGGCCGAACTCGTCTCGTCGAAGACCCCGGCGAGCCGGTCGCCGAGCCCCTCGCGCACCGGCCCCATCACGGCCTCGTTGGCGCCGACGTTCGACCCACAGACCACGAGTGCGCGGTCGATCCCGGCGGCACCGAGCCGGTCGCCGAGCTCCGCGACGCGGCCGCGGCCGTATATCACGTCGCTCCCGAGGTACTCGAACTCGAAGGTGTCTGCTGGCTGGAACACGGTCGTACGTCGGCCGAAGCGGTCTTAACTGTGCGGTTGGGCACAGGCGTCGCGCTGCCGGTGGCCGTGAGGCGGCCCTCAGCCGAGCCGGAACTCGTCGGCCACGCCGAGGTCCGCCGCGAGAGCCGCGAGGGCGTCGAGCGTGCGGTCGCCGACCGGGACCCCCTCCCGCTCGCGGTCCGATCGCGTCCGGTGCTCCGGCGCGCCGGGGAGTAGCGGTCGGTCCCCGTCCATCGCGTCCGGACGCTCGATCGCCGCAGAGAGCGTCGCGTCCGCGAGGTAGTCGTCAAGGGTGGTCACGGCCTCGCGGACGCGCTCGCGGGAGGTGAACCGCGCCGGATCGATCAGGACGAACGCCGCCGCGTTGTTCACCGACCCCGGCGTGCCCTCGCCGAACACCTCGCCGCCGCCCACGACGCCCGCGAGCAGCTCCGCGACGACCGAGAGCCCGAACCCCTTGTGGCCCGCGGAGCGACCGCCAAGCGGGAGCAGCGCGCCGGCGCCGTCCTCGAACGCGTCCGCGTCGGCGACGTGACCGCCCTCCGCGGTCACCGTCCACGCGGGCGGGAGCGGGTCGCCCTCGACGCTCCGCTTGGTCACCTTGCCGTGAGCGACCTGGCTCGTGGCGATGTCCAGCACGACCGGGTGCGGGGTCGCGCCGAACGTCGGGATGCCGACGGCGATGGGGTTCGTCGAGAACAGGCGCTCGGCGCTGCCCGGAACCGTCACCGTTCGCCCCGCCAGTCCGGTGTTGACGAACGCGAGGAGAGCGAACCCCTCGGCGGCCGCGCGCTCGGCCCACTCGCCGATCCGGCCCATGTGGGCGCCGTTTTTGACCCCGACGGCCGCGACGCCGCGCTCCGCGGCGACCTCGACCGCCGCGTCGACGGCCGCCCGCCCCGTCAGCTGGCCGAACCCTCGGTTACCGTCGACGCGGAGCGCTCCCGGGTCCGCGTCGTCGACGGTCGGGCTCGCCGCCGGGTCGAGGGTCCCCTCGTCGACCATCGGCGCGTACATCGTCGCGAGGCGGACGACGCCGTGTGAGGCGTGCCCGCAGAGGTCCGCGTCGACGAGCGAGGCGGCCACCTTCGCGGCCGCTGGGTCGGGCGTTCCGAGCGCTTCGAGGAGCACCGTCGCTCCCGCCTCTAGCCGGGCGGGGGCTATCCGTGGCATACCTCCGCATACGCGGCGGGGAATGAAGCGTTTTCGGCGCGGGGGCGGTGGAGCGTGCGAGCCGGGAGCGCGGGCCGCGCACGCTGCCGCACGAGGAGGGGGGAACGGCCGGAGCCCCAACAGTCAAGCCGCTCCGATCCGACTGACGGGTATGAGTTGGGAAGCGGAGATAGTGGACGGACTGCTCGACGCCGAGATCGACCTCGTGACGCAGCTCCCGGACGGCGCGATGGGCGCGGTCCTGGAGGGGCTACAGGAGTCGGACGTGGACACGCTGCGCGTCGAGCGCGAGGAGAGCGCGATCGCGGCGGCCTCCGGCGCGTGGGTGACCGGCGAGCGCGCGGCCGTGATGTGTCAGTCGAGCGGCCTCGCGAACGCGATCAACGCCATCGGCTCGCTGTCGGCGCCGGCGCGGCTGCCGTTCCTCGCGCTGGTGACCCGCCGGGGCGACCTCGGCGAGTTCAACGTCGCGCAGGTGCCCGCGGGCTACGGCCTGCCGGGAATGATGGACGAGATGGGGGTCAGACACACCGTGGTCGAGGAGCCGGGGACGCTCCGGAAGACGGTGCGGATGGCGGCCGACTCCGCCTTCTCGACGCGGACGCCGTACGTGGTGTTCCTCGATGCGACCGTCACCGGCTACGGACAGGAGGCGCAGTGATGGCGGCCGACCAGTTCGCCTGCACGGCCGCGGTCATCGAGGAGACGCCGGACGCGGTCGTCGTCTCGAACCTCGGCGTCGCCTCCTACGTCCTCGCGGAGGTCGGCGACCGCGAGCGCAACTTCTACCTCTGGGGGAGCATGGGGTCGACGACGGCGACCGGCGTCGGCGTCGCCCACGGCACCGACGAGCAGGTGACGGTGCTGGCGGGCGACGGGTCGCTGACGATGTCGCTCGGCGTCTGCTCGACGGTCGCGACCGCCGACCAGTCGAACCTCACCGTGGTCTGCTTCGACAACGGCATCTACGGGACGACCGGCGGCCAGCCGACCCCCTCCATCGACTTCGCGGCCGCCGCGGAGGCGCAGGGGCTCCCCGCGGAGCGGGTCGACTCGGACGACGAGTTCGCTGCGGCCTACGCCGACGCCGTCGACCGCGACGGCCCCTCGCTGATCGAGTGCACCGTCGAACCGACCGACCCCGAGGCGCGTCCGACGTTCGACTTCCCGCACATCCCGCGGCGCGTCCGCGACTCGCTGACGGAGTAGCTCGCGGGATCGCGAAGTCGGCTGACCGCGAGTCGTCTGCGAGCCGACGCCCGCGCGCGGCTCGCGCCGTTCCCGGCGGAAACCGCCGCGACCGGCTACGCCTTTTTGTCGGTCCGCGTCCTACCGGTCGTCATGGTAGAACACCTCGCGTACACGGAGGTCCCGGACAACGCCGCGGACCACGACGGCTTCGAGCAGCACGTCCTGCTGTACAGCTACAACCAGATGCTGACCCACAACGTCATCGAGCCCGGCGCCGAGTCGCCGTACCACAACCACCCTCACGAGCAGATCGGTTACGTCGTCAGCGGGACCGGCACTCAGATCGTCGACGGCGAGGAGTACGAGTTGACGCCCGGTACCTGCTACCTGCTCGACTCCGGCGAGAAGCACGCGATGCGCGCGGACGGGGACGAGCCGCTCGAGGTGCTCGACATCTTCCATCCCGTCCGCGAGGACTACATCCCGGAGTGAGGACCGTCTCGGATCCCACGACCGCGGCTACTCCGGCGCGTTCGCGAGGTCCCACCCGATGAACCCCTCCTCGATCGGCACGTCGAGCGCCTGCATCGACCGGACGATGGTCGCGTACGTGCCGGCGAGCATGCCGACGGCGACGATCGTTCCGTCGTCGTAGTGCGCGCTCACGCGGTCGTGGAGGTCGTCGTCGACCGCGCCGGTGAGATACGCGCGGACGTACGAAAGCAGCGCGGCCTCGCCCTCGTCGAACCGCTCCAGCGCGTTCGCGCCGACGGCCCTGACGTCGTCGGCCGGGAGCCCGGCGCTCAGCGCGATGCGGCCGTGCTGGTGCCAGACGTACCGCGAGTCCAGTTCGCGGGCGACCCGGAGGATCACTAGCTCCCGCGTTCGCGCGTCCAGGTCCGCGTCGTTCCACAGCGACCCGGCGAACTCCCGGAACGCGACGAGGGCGGGCGGGTTCCGGCCGAAGGCGGCGTACACGTTGCGCTCGGCGCCGGACATCAGGTGTCTGTACTCGGGCGCGAGGTCCTCCGGTTCCCGGAAGGCGGCGATCAGGTGCTGGTGCTCCTCGGGCAGGTCCGAGCGCTCCGCGAGGCGTATGCGAGCCATACCCACAGAGTCTCGCCGCCGCACTTAGCCTTATGCACGGCGGAAGGTTGATACGCGGACGCGACGAGGCGAACGCGTGGATCGAGCAAACACCTTACGGCGGAGCGTGGAGCGCGGCGACCCGGTCTTCGGCGCGAGCGCGGCGACGTTCTCGCCGGCGGCCGTCGAGACGTTCGGCGCGCTCGGGCTCGACTTCGTCTGGCTCGACTTCGAGCACGCCGGGCCGAGCCCCTACGACAGCACCGTCTTCGAGGACCTGACGCGCGCCGCGGAGGCGGCGGACATCGAACTGTTCGTCCGGCTTCCCTCCGGCGACCCGCCGCTCGTGCGGAAGGTGCTCGACGCGGGCGTCAGAACGATCCTGATCCCGCGAGTCGAGACCCCCGCGGAGGTCCGCGAGGCCGTGGCGGCGGCGCGGTTCGCGGTCGACGGCGAGCCGGCCGACCGCGGGATCGGCGTCGGTCGCGGCTCGACGTGGGGCGCGGACTTCGCGGACCACGCCGCCCGCGAGGACGCGGAGACGTTCGTCGGCGTCATGATCGAGAACGAAACGGCCGTCGAGAACCTCGACGAGATCCTCGACGTGTCAGGGCTCGGCTTCGCCTTCCTTGGGCCGGCGGACCTCTCCGTCTCCGTCGGTCGTCCGATGCAGAAGGATCACCCCGAGGTCGAGGCGCTCGTGGAGCGGGCCGAGACGGCCATCGCCGCGTCGGACGTGGCGCTTGCGGGCATCCACAACGACCCCGACGCGATCCGGGAGGCGGTCGACGACGGCTACCGGATCGTCCGCATGGGCGGAGAGCTGAGCGCCGCGCGACAGGTGCTCTCCGATCGGCTCGACGCCATCGACCGCTGATCCTCGATCCCGAGCGCCGACTAGACCGCGAAAACTCGACCCGACTCGACCGCGGAACGATAACCGCGACTCGGCCGTGAGCCGACGACGCGGAATCCGTCCCCGTATGTATTTTTCCTTCCCTGCGACTGTACATCATTACGAAACCAATAAATAGTGATGGATCCCTCTAATTATGTGAGGCAGTACCACAATGGAAGACTGGAGATCGGCTATCGGTAACGGCAGCGATCGGAGAAAGTTCCTGAAGGCAACCGGCGCGCTCGGTATCGCCGGCATCGCGGGCTGTACGGGCGGTGGCGACGGCGGCGACGGCGGCGGTGAGGACACCGAGGAGAACGGTGGCGGCGGAGACACCGAAGAGAACGGCGGCGGCGGCGACGGCGGAAGCGACTCCGTCAGCTGGACGATCGGCACGTCCGGTCCGGACTCCGCGACGCACGCGTCCGGCGTCGCGATGTCGCAGGTCATCTCGGAGAACTCCGACCTCATCGACATGAGCGCGCAGACGACGGGCGGGACGGCCGCCAACCTGCCGCTCATCGCGGACGGCGAACTCGACATCGCACAGAGTACCTCGTGGGGCGTCGTTCAGGGGAACGCCGGCAACCCGCCGTACAACGAGCAGCTCTCGAAGACGATGACGCAGGTGCTCCCCTTCATGTCCATCGAGTACTTCCTCATCAAGCGGGACGTCGAGGAGCTCTCGGACATCGAGACCGTCTCGGACATCCCGCAGGACGGCTCGATCGACATGGCGTGGGGCAACCGCGGCGGGACGAACTACTTCGCGGGCGTCGACGCGTTCGAGCTGTCGGGCATCGAGAACCCCGAGGAGAAGTACAACATCAGCTCGATGGACTGGGGCAGCCAGAGCGCCGCGATCCGCGACGGCCGCCTCGACATCTGCATGGGGTACACCGTCAGCCAGGTGACGACGGTCGGCTGGGAGCAGGAGGTCGACGCGACGACGGACATCGACGTCGTCCAGTGGGAGTTCGACGAGTCCGACATCGCCGAGTCGGGGATGCCCTACGTCTACCTCGAGTCGCCCGCCGACGTGTGGGAACAGGAGATCTCGGTCGACCAGGTCCCGTCGCTCGGCGTCGGGTACGAGACGGTGTTCCCGGCGGAGATCAGCCAGGAGCTCGCGTACGAGTTCGTCTCGGTGGTCAACGACAACATCGACCAGGTCCGGAGCGCGAGCGCCGTCCTGGAGGGTGCGGGGCCGGAGCTGACCCAGCAGCTCACGCTCGCCTCGCCCGAAGCCCCCGTCCACCCCGGGGCCGAGCAGTTCATGAAGGAGGAGGGCCTCTGGAGCGACGAGCTGACGACGCTCGAAGAGTACGAGTCGAACCAGTAACCCCGCTCCGACCGACGCTCGATCCCCCGCTTTGATAACCCCTCACGTAGTTCGTTCCCCCGACGTGGCCCGAGCGGACACACATCACGACACATGACTGAGACAGCAGACACACAGACCGAACAAAGCCCCGCCGCACGCCGCCGGATGATCAAGTACGGCGTGTTGATCGTGCTCGGGGTGCTCATCGCCGGGTATCACCTCAGCTACGTACGGACGTTCTTCGTCGAGCAGAACCAACACCGCCTGATCCACGTCGGGACGATGACCCTCGGGGCCGCGGTCGTCGCCTTCGACGTGGATCCGCAGACGACAAAACAGCGCATCGGGAACTACATCGGCCTATTGGAAGGGTTCGTCGGCGTCGGCGCGACGCTCTACCTCGTGCTCGGCTACGAGCGGATGGTGTACGAACAGCTCGGCGTGTACACCACCACCGACATGCTCGCCGGCCTGCTGATGATGGTCGTCGTTCTCGACGTGACGCGGCGCGTCTACGGCCCCATCCTCTCCGTGGTCGGCGTCGGCGGCCTCGCGTACGCCTACTGGGGACCCTACTTCCCGGGCATCCTCAACCACAACGGCGTCAGCATCAACCGGCTGATCCAGGGCCTGACGATCGAATACGGAAGCGGGCTCTACGGCGTCATCACCGGCGTCTCGGCGACGTACATCATCATCTTCATGATCTTCGCCGGAATGCTGGAGGCGTACGGCGCGCTCGACTACTTCCTCCAGTTGGGGACGATCGTCGGCCGGCGTATCAGGTCCGGGCTCGCGCAGATGACCGTCGTCGCCAGCCTCGGCATGGGGTCGATCAACGGGAGCGCGGCCGCCAACGCGGCGACGACCGGCGCGTTCACCATTCCCCTCCTGAAGCGGCACGGGCTGGACGAGGACACGGCCGGCGCCTTCGAGTCGGTCGCATCGAGCGGCGGACAGATCATGCCGCCGATCATGGGCGCGGCCGCGTTCGTCATGGCGCAGATCACGGGCAACAGCTACCTCTACATCATCGTGGTCGGGGCGCTGCCGGCCCTCCTGTTCTACTTCTCCGTCGCGGTCGGGGTTCACCTGACGACGATGAAGGAGGGGATCGAGGAGGTCGACCCGACCCAGCTCGAACTCGAGTCGGTGAGCCTCCAGCGCGAGGAGGCGGTCGCGCAGCTGTTCGGCCGGTCGACCGACTCCATCTCCTTCGATAACCTCACGGTGCGGAACCTCGTCGTCGAGGGGATCTCGCTGTGGGTCCCGGTCGGAGTGCTGCTGTACACGATGATCATCCTCACTTGGGACCCGCTGTACGCCGGGTTCTGGGCCGTCGCCTCCTCGATCCCGGCGGCGTTCATCCAGAGCGTCGGCCTCCGTGACGACTACGACCTGAAGGACTTCGGGGTCGACACGCTCGACGGCTTCGGCCGCGGGCTCGAGAACGCGGCCCCGATCGGCGTCGCCATCGGCGTGATGAACATCTTCGTCGGCGTCCTGAACCTGACCGGCTTCACGCAGGTGTTCGCGAACAGCCTGCTGTCGCTGTCCGGCGGCGTCACCGTCGTCCTCCTCATGCTGACGATGGTCGCCGCGCTGCTGTTCGGACTGGGGATGCCCACCGTCGCGGCGTACATCACCGCGGTGCTGCTGATCGCGCCCGCGCTCGCCGAGGCGGGGATCCCGCTGCTGGCGGCGCACTTCTTCGTGTTCTACTTCGCGATCCTGTCCGCGATCACGCCGCCGGTGGCCATCGCGTGTCTCGTCACCTCGCGGATCAGCGGGGGGAGCTTCTGGGAGACCGCGCGCCGCTCGCTGATCCTCGCGGCGCCGCTTTTCGTCCTCCCGTACGTGTTCGTCCTCAACGACAGCCTCCTGTTCTGGGAGTTCCCGACGACGGCGACCACGTTCCTCGTCGTGCTCGTCGGGTTCGTGGCGATGGCCGTGGCGCTGGTCAACCACCTCGAAGGGTCCGTCCCGCTGCCCGTGCGGGCGGCGCTGCTCGCGCTCGCTGCGGTGCTGCTGTTCGCGCCGCTCGTGCCCGCCGCGGGCGTGCTCCGCCTGATCGCGAGCGTGCTCGTCATCGGGCTCGTCGCCTGGCAGGGGAAGTACCTCCCCGAATCGGTGCAGGCGAAGCTCCCGGGCGCGGCGCGGTGAGGAACCGCGCGGCGGTCCGCCGCTAAGCGGCCCGGCGGCGCACCGGCACCACGGCGCACCGGGCGCTCACCTTTATCCCCCGCGTGCCGAAGGGACACGCATGCGTACCGCGATCGATACCGACGACGCGCCCCGGAGCGACTCCCCGATCTCACAGGCCGTCCGGGCCGGCGACACCGTATACGTCTCCGGGCAGGTCCCGCGAACGGCCGACGGCGACATCGTGAACGGCGACCTCGGCGTCCAGACCGAGCGGACGCTCGATAACCTCGAGGCGGTGCTCGCGGCCGCGGGGCTGACGCTCGCGGACGTGGTGAAAGTGACCGTGTTCCTGACCGACCTGTCCGACTTCGACGCGTTCAACGACGCGTACCGTCGCCGCTTTGCCGCGCCGATGCCCGCCCGGAGCGCCGTCGCGGTGGCGGATCTCGCGGTCGACGCCGACGTGGAGATCGAGGCGGTCGCGGTCGAGCCGGACCGGGCCGCGGGGAGGTCGGACGGTCCGAACTGACGACGGCGCGGGCGCGTGAGCGCCTCTCAGCGCCAGGGCTCGGGCGCGACGCCGAGTCGGAGAACGAGCGGCCGGTAGAGGAAGGCGATCACGACGACGACGGCGAGTTCGGCCCAGAACCCGATCGGGCCGGCGAGGGCGTTGATAACCGCGAGGCTGCCGGCCAGCAGCAGGAACAGCGCCACGTAGTGCGGCACGACCGCCAGCAGGTGATCCGTATCCATGCCCGGCAGTAGTACCCGAACGGGCGTGAACGTTTCCCAAGACGAGGGACACCGCCCCCCGGGCCGGGCGGGACCGCCCCCGAGACGCGGCCGACTCGACCGAAAGCGAATCGCGCGAACCGCGTCCGAATTCGGGCGACTGCGTCGTCCCGTGCACGGATCTCGGGGACCCACAGGCTCATTTACCGCGGCCGCGAACCGGTCGCTTATCGAATGGGCTGGCACTACCGACACACCGTGCTCGCGGCGTGCATGCTGGCGTTCTTCGTGACCTTCTTCGCGCGGCTCGCGATCAGCCCGGTCATCCCGTTCATCCGCGCGGACTTCGCGGTCACGAACGCGAGCGTCGGTCTCGCCCTGACCGGCATGTGGATGGCCTACGGGCTCGCCCAGTTCCCGAGCGGGATCCTCGCCGACCGGTTCGGGGAGCGGCGGGTGATCCTCGTCGCCGTCGGCGGAACGGCCGCGACGAGCCTCCTCCTGGCCGTCGTACCGGTGTTCGCCGCCTTCGTGCTCTGTGCGGTCGCGCTCGGCGCCGTCGCCGGCCTCCACTACAGCGTCGCGACGACGCTGCTCTCCCGGACGTTCGAGGACATGGGTCGCGCGGTCGGGATCCACTCGCTCGGGGCGCCACTCGCGGGGCTGCTCGCACCCGTCACCGCCGCGTGGGTCGGGACGCGATACGGCTGGCGGCCGGCGGTCGCGCTCGCCGCGCTCGTCGGGCTGCCGGTCTTCGTCCTGTTCGCCCGGCGGGTCCGGCCGACCGAGCCACGGCGGCCCGACCAGCCCGTGCGCGACCGGCTGGAGCTCGGACCGCTGGCGCGCGTCGTCTCGCGGCCCCCAATCGCGTTCACGCTGCTCATCGCCACGTGCGGGACGTTCGTGGCGCAGGGGCTGCTCTCGTTCCTGCCCACCTTCCTCGTGGAGTTCCGGGACGTGACGCCCGCCTTCGCGGGAGCGGTGTTCTCCGCGTTCTTCGTCGTCCGTGCTGTCGGCCAGATCGCGCTCGGGGAGCTCTCGGACGCGTTCGGGCGGGACCTCGCGCTCGGCGTGTCGATGGTCGCCGGGGCGGCCGGCGTCGCCCTCCTCGTCGCCGGTCCCCCGACTGCCGCGGTCACGGTCGCCGTGGTCCTGGCCGGGGTCGGCTCGAGCTTCTTCTCCGCGCTCGACCCGCGGTTCATGGACAACCTCTCCGAGGCGGAGCGCGGGGCCGGCTTCGGCCTGGTCCGAACGGTGTACACGATGCTCGGATCGACCGGCTCCGCGACGGTCGGCCTGCTCGCGGACCTGTTCGGGTGGTCGGTGTCGTTCGGCGTCATGGCGGCGCTGTTCGCGGTGACGGCGGTCGCCATCGGCGCGAACACGCTGTTCCGGCTCGGCTACTGAGGCGAGCCTCCGGAGTCGACGGGCGCGTCTCCCGCTGCTCCCAGGGGCACCGAGCGCACGTACCCGGGCCGACGCCCCGGGCGCACGATTCCGACCGGGCTACCGGTCCCGCGTCACCGTCTCGCCCGGGGACGTCCTCGCCCCCGAGGAGAGGGTGACGCCGGCGTTGAGCGCGCTGTTGATCCCGGTCTTGGCCCCGTCGCCGGTGACGACGCCGAACTTCCGGCGCCCGGTGGAGACGCGCTCGCCCTTGACCGTCAGGCGTACGTTCCCTCCGTCGTGTCTGAGGTTGGCGACGTTCGTCCCCGCGCCGAAGTTCGTCTCGCGCCCGAGCACGCTGTCGCCGAGGTACGAGAGGTGGCCGAGGCTCGCCCCGCTCATCAGCACGCTGTTTTTCACCTCGACGGCGTGACCCACTTTTGCCCCCTCGCCGACGTAGGTCGCCCCCCTGACGTACGCGTTCGGTCCCACGGTCGCGTCCGCGTCGACGTAGGCGGGGCCCTCGATCACGACGCCGGGCTTCACGGTGGCGCCCGCCTCGACGACGACGGTCCCCGAGAGGTGCGCGTCCTCGCTCACCGCACCGTCGATCCGGCCCTCGAGCGCCGCGAGCTTCCACTCGCTGGCGGCCAGCAGTTCCCACGGTCGACCCACGTCGAGCCACCGCTCGAAGGGGACGGCCTCGACGGTCGCCGCCTCGCAGCAGCGCTGGAGCACGTCGGTCAACTCGGCCTCGCCGCGTTCGCTCTCGGGGACGTCGAGCCAGTCCCGCGCGACCGCCGGAAAGACGTACGCGCCGGCGTTGATCAGGTCCGACGGCGGGTCGTCGGGCTTCTCGACGACGCCCTCGACGGCCCCCTCACCGTCCAGTTCCAGTACGCCGTACGAAGAGGGGTCGTCGACCCGGAACGAGCCGACCGCCGGCCCCGCGTCGTACAGCGCGGCGAGCGACGCCTCGTCGTAGAGCGCGTCGCCGTTGAGCACCGCGAACGGGGCGTCCGAGAGGTGTGGCGCCGCCGCACGGACCGCGTCCGCGGTCCCGCGCTGTTCGGTCTGTTCGGCGAAGGTCACCGGAACGCCCGGGTCGTGGCTCCCGAAGTAGTCACGGACCGCGGCCGCCTCGTAGCCGACGACCAGCACGATCTCGCTCGCACCGGCCGCGACGGCGGTCTCGACCGTGTGCGCGACGAGGGGCTTGCCGGCGACCGGGAGCATCGGCTTCGGGAGCGCGTCCGTGAGCGGACGCATCCGCGTTCCCTGTCCGGCCGCGAGCACGACGGTTTGCATATCCGGGCATCCGTCCGCGCCGGCAAAGAGGTTGCGACGGCGACCGCTCGCCGGCGGGCGAGCGGAACGGACCGAACCGCGGTCGTGGTCGGCTACGCCACCGGCCTCACGGTCCACGAAGCGTACACCTCGCGAACGGTTCGCGAAGTGGACAGATCTGACACTTTTTCGACCTTTTAAACATTGTAGAATTTTCACAAACTTAGAAATGTCTACAGTAGGAGAACCAGACAGAAGTCATAAATAGTAGGATATTTCCACGGTAGTAGCCGAGGGTAAAGTAGTATCAACGAATGTAAAGGCGAATTTTAGAATTTTAAATATAGTCAGTTATATTGAATTTTGAAATGTTCGGAAATCGTTCATCCAGACGAACGCGGGATCGCGTCGAAAGCGGTCGCGAACCTCGCGGGGTGCCACGCCGAGTTCATCACCGGTAGTGAACGCCGGCGCGGGAACACGACGAACAGCGGGAAACGGCGCACCCGACGGACATCGTGTACCCCGTTCGAGCATCGGAAACACGGTGAGAAGTCCAGACCGTTCCAAATTTATGCAAATTGTAGAAATTGTGAATATCCCACGATCGGGAGACACCGTGGACAGTCCCGAGTTTGCAGACTGCGTGAGTCGCGAGAACCCGGAGAGGGAGCCGCGATGAAAATACGCGACAAACGCAGAATTTCTGGAGTTGGTGAAGTGTCTTGAAATTGTGGAAACATCGAACCGCTCGAACAGTTCGGTCGCGGATCGAGCAGAGCCAGCACGTACGACGGCTCTAGCGTCGCATTTACGGCGCCCCACCACGACCGGAGCGCATGGACGTACTCCTCGTCGGCGGCACGGGACTCATAAGCACGGGCGTCACGCGCGGGCTCGCGGCGGTCGGCCACGACGTGACCTGTCTGACTCGCGGCGAGACGAGCGCGGACCTCCCGAGCGGCGTCGAGTTCCGCCGCGGCGACAGGAACGACCCCGCGGTGCTCGACCGGGCGGCGCGCGAGGTGTCCCCCGACTGCGTGATAGACATGGTCTGTTTCGACCCGGAGACGGCCCGGGACGCGGTCGCGGCGTTCGGCGGCGTCGCCGACCAGTACGTGTTCTGCTCGACGGTCGACGCCTACCATCGTCCGCTCGACCGCATGCCGGTCACCGAGGCGGAGGCCGTCCGCGAGTCGGACCGCGAGGGCGAGCCCGTGAGCGCGTACGGGGCGAACAAGGCGGCCGCCGAGGACGTCTTCCTCGACGCGCACGGCGACGCCTTCGCGACCACGATCGTCCGACCGTGGAGCACCTACGGCGAGGGCGGTCCGGTCCTGCACACGCTCGGTACGGGGAGCTACTACGTCGACCGGATCCGCGAGGGGAAGCCAGTCATCGTCCACGGCGACGGCACCTCGGTCTGGGGGCCGTGTCACCGCGACGACGTGGCCGGCGCGTTCGTCGGCGCGGTCGGCAACCCCGACGCGCACGGCGAGGCCTACCACGTCACCAGCGAGGAGTGCATGACGTGGAACGAGTACCACCGCACGGTGGCCCGCGCGCTCGACGCGCCGGACCCGGACCTCGTTCACGTCCCGACCGACGTGCTCCGCGAGGCGTTCCCCGAGCGGACGGACATGCTCCGCGACCACTTCCGGTTCAGCACCGTCTTCGACAACGCGAAGGCGAAACGCGACCTGGGCTTCAGCTACGAGGTCGGCTTCGAGGAGGGCGTCCGGCGGACGGTCGCGGACATGGACGCCCGCGGCGCCGTCGAACCGTGGAACGCCGAGAACGACGACGCGTTCGTCGCAGCGTGGCGCGAGGGGACCGCCGAGGTCGTCGCGAACTGGTTGAACTGAAGCGGAGACGCGAACGAGACCGAACCGAGCGTCCGCCCGCTACCGCAGGCGGTCGAGCGTCGCCGCGCCGTGAGTCAGCGACGCTGCGGCGTCGCTCGGATCGTCGTTCTCGTAGACGAACCATTCGGCGCCGGCCTCGCGAGCGGCAGCGGCGCACGCGTCGAGGTCGATGGCGCCCTCGCCGAGTTCGACCGGCGTACCCGACGCGGCGTCGGCGTCCGAAAAGTGGACGTGCGTGATCCGGTCGGCGTGGCGCTCGAGGTACGCGGCGGGGTCGACGCCGCCGACGGCGGCCCACCCGAGGTCGAGTTCCAGCCCCACGCGGTCGTCGGTGCGCGCGAGGAGTTCCTCCAGCGCGGGCCGGCCGTCGAGATCGGCAAACTCCTGGTCGTGGTTGTGGTAGGCGAGCGCGAAGCCGTCGGCGGCGAGGTCGGACGCGACGGCGTTCAGCCGCTCGGCGGCGTCGGCGACCGCGGCCCCGCTCTCGAAGTGTTCGGGGTCGAGCCACGGGACGACCAGCGTCTCGACGCCGAGCGTCCGGTATCGCGCGGTCGTCTCGTCGTACGACTCCTCCAGCGCCGCAAGCCCGACGTGTGCCACCGCCGGCGAGAGGTCGTTGCGGGTCAGCGCGTCGGCGACCGTTCCCGGGTCGGCCTCGCCGACGCGGTGGGCGAACTCCACGCCCTCGAAGGACGTGCCTCCGACGCGGTCGAGCAGTGCGGGGAGCGGTTCGTCGATGTCGCGAAGGGTGTAGAGCTGGACCGCAGTGCGCGCCATACGCGAACGGCAGCACGGAGCCGCAATAAATCCCTCCGCACTGGATCGGCCGGTCAGCCCGACGCGACCGGTGCGTTCCCGCGTGAACACCGATACTGGGTCTACTACGTGCGTTGTTCCATTTTTCTGTCAGAAGATGATGTTTCTGTGTCTGTTGCGGGTCCTGCTGATCGGGACAGTAACACCCAGAAAGCCCCAGCCGGCTCGACCGCGCCGGGCCTCGCTGCGCTCCTCGCTCTCCGCTTGGCGAGACAACCCGCGTCTCGCGAGCCTCCAGCGTGCAGTAGCGCGCTGGAGACACCGCCCGCTGCGGTGCTTGCGTCGTCCGGGCGGGATCGAGCCGACTGCCCCTTTCAGCCCCACCCCGCCCCGCAACCGCACCGCAGGCCTCGCACCTCCCCAGCCTCGGCGGTGGCGCGGCCGCGAAACCGCACCGCAATGCGGCCGCGCCGCCGCCTCCCTCGCGCGGTCGCGGCGACGCAGGGTCGCCGCGGCGCGCGCCGACAACACAGCACCGCAACCGCACCGCTCCGCGACCGCACAGCACCGCCGCGAGTTTCAGAAAAACAAAACTTCTGAATCGGTCTGTAACACTCAGTATCG
>NZ_JBNLIA010000011.1:0-198576 GCF_050122995.1 Haloparvum alkalitolerans | reverse complement strand
GCCGGGTTCCGGCAGACGGTCCGGGCTGCCTGCAGTAGCGGGCTGCCGGGCTGCGACTGCCGTCGTCCCACTCGGCAAGCTCGCGGGACCCTCGCTGCGCTCCTCGCTCTCCGCTTGGCGAGACAAACCGCGTCTCGCGAGCCTCCAGCGTGCAGTAGCGCGCCGAAAATCGGAGATTTTCGAGCCGCCGTTCGCTCCGCACCGCGCTCACGGCGACGCTGGAGACACCGCCCGCTGCGGTGCTTGTCTGGCAAGACGGTCCGGGCGTTCCGTTGCGTCTCTCGGCACAGCCCGACGGACGGGTCCGGGCTGCGACTTGCTGACTCTCGCTCGGCAGGCTCGCGAGAGCGTCGTTCGGGCGGGATCGAGCCGGCTGCCCCTTTCAGCCCCACCCCGCACAGCCCCGCCCCGCGACCGCACCGCAGGCCTCGCACCTCCCCAACCTCGGCGGCGGCGCGGCCGCGAACCGCACAGCAGGCGGCCGCGCCGCCGCCTCCCTCGCGCGGTCGCGGCGACGCGCGTCGCGGTCGCCGCGGCGCGCGCCGACAGCACAGCACCGCAACCGCACCGCTCCGCGACCGCACAGCACCGCACCGCCGCGAATTTCAGAAAAACAAAACTTCTGAATCGGTCTGTAACACTCAGTATCGGCATCTACCGCGGGGGTAATGGATGCAGGGCGACGGGACGGATACTCCCTCGAGAACGCCGGTCAAGAACCTTGTACATTGATCGAATATATAATGCACATAGGGATAGGGTTAAGGTCAACAGCGCGCTATCCCCTGCCATGGAAACCCGTAAGGTCCAGCGGCTGGGTCCCTCGACGCTGGCGATGACGCTGCCGGCGGAGTGGGCCAAGGAACACGGCGTCGACAAGGGCGACGAGGTCTCGCTTCGGATGGGCGGCAAGGGGACGCTCACCGTCCTCTCCGAGTCGGCCAGCACCGAGGAGTCGGAGGCGGTCATCCACGCGGACAACCTCGACGCGAGCGCGCTCGAACGCGCCATCGTGGCGCAGTACGTCCTCGGGCGGCGCATCATCCACGTCGAGAGCGACGGGCCGCTCGCGAGCGACCACATCAACGCCGTCTACAAGGCCGAGACGCAGTTGATGGGCCTCGGCGTCATCGAGGAGACGCCGGAGAGCATCGCTATCCGGTGCTCTGTCGACCCGGAGGACTTCACCCTCGACAACCTGATGGAGCGGCTGGAGAACACCGGCTCCACGATGCGCGGCGAGGCCGTGAAGGCGCTCGCACACGGGAACACCGACCTCGCGCAGCGCGCGCTCAACCGCGAGCGGCAGGCGAACAAGATCTTCGTCCTCATGCTCCGGCTGATCTTCACCGCCTACCAGAACCCCAACCTCGCGCGCGCCGTGGGGCTGGAGGAGGGCTTCCCCCTGATCGGCTACCGGTCGGTCGCGAAGAACCTCGAGCTCACGGCCGACAACGCCGAGGACATCGCCGAGATCGTCATGGAGACCGAGGGCCACACCCTCGACATCGACCAGGCGACGATGCGGCGCATCCGCGAGTTCACCGACCAGGTCGACGAGCTGACCGAGATGGCCGTGCGCGCGGTCGTCGAGCGTGACTACGACATCACCGTCGAGTGCCGCGTGCTGTTCAACGAGCTCAGCACCAACGAGACGGAGATCCTCGACGACCTGCCCGAGATGGACAACGAGGACCTCCTGCGCGTCCGCGAGGTGCTCGTGAGCCTCCAGCACACCGCCGAATACGCCATGCGGAACGCGGAGATCGCCGCGAACCTCGCGCTCAACGAGGAGTCCGAGCACGTCGAGATCACGTAGTCGTCGAGCCGTCGCGACTACGGCCCGCCGTCCTCCGTTTTCTTCGCGCGTAACGGGCTCCGCGAGACGACCTCGCAGTCGAACGCCGGATGCTCGGCGACGTGGCGCACCACCATGTGGCGCCGCGATCCGGTGATTCCGGCCCGACTCACCTCCTCCGCGGAGAACTCCGCGGGCAGGCGGTCGTAGAGCCGTCGCAGGGCCGCGAAGTCCGCGAACACCTTCTCGTTTCCCGCCGAGTCGGCACCGCGGCGAGCGACCACGTAGCGCCCGTCCTCACGGTGACGCCCGACCGTCCTGAAGAACTCGCGGCGGGCTGTGAGGGCGTCCCCGAGCGCGTCGCGCAGGGCGGCGGCGTCCGCCCTGCGCAACTCGTGTTCCCCGTCGGGAAGCCGGACCGCGACCGTGCGCCCGTCCGCCGCGAGCGAGGCGTCGACAGCGGCCCGGTCGGCCTGTCGGTCGTCCGCAGAAAGTGCGCGTTCGCCCTCTACGGCGCCGCCGGCCGCGTCGGCAGTCCCGTCGCCGGGATCGCCGCCGGCCGCGTCGGAATCGGTCTCACCGTCCGAGAACTCGATCAGGAGCGTGGGTACTCCGGTGCATGCGAGGGGGTTCGCTCGGGTACCTCAAAACCCTACCGGCGCGGGAGGTCGGGGGCCACGGCGGAAACCGGCCGCGTCACCGGGACTCGGTGTCGGCGCCGTCGTCAGTCGGTTCGGTGTCCGCCGTCGTGGTCTCTCCGTCGTCCGAGGTGCCGTCCGCCGACCCGTCGTCAGTCGACCCGTCGTCAGTCGACCCGTCCTCCGTCGAGTCGTCAGACCCGTCCGTCCCCGAGCGGTCCGACTCCTCGGAGGTGCCGTTCGCGGCTCCGTCGTCGCCCGCTCCGTCCGCCGTTCCGGCGCCGCCGGAGGTGGAACCGTTCCGCGCCTCGTTGCCCGGCCGGTCGTCGCCGCCGCCCGCTTCCCCGGGCGCTCCGGGGGTGCCGGCGGGCCCGCGGTCGGCGGGCCCGCGGTCGGCGGGCGGCGAGCCGGGCGATCCGCCGGCGTTCGCGCCGGCGATCCCCCGGGCGATCTCGGCCACTTCGCCGCCGCGCAGGTCGCGGGCCTCGGATCGGAGCGTCTCGATCCGCTCCGCGTCGACGCCGTTGGCGGCGAGCGTCTCGTTCGGGAGCCCGTCGGCGACCGCCGCGCTCCGGTTCGCCACCCGTTCGGCCGTCGATAGCTCCGCCGCGAGGCGGGCCGTCCGGACGCGGTACTCGCCCTCGCTCATCGTGCCGTTCTCGTGGCGCTCGCGCAGCTCGTTCCGTCGCTCGCGCAGCTCCGCGAGGCGCTCGGCGGTCCCGTTGACCGCGCCGGCGACGACCGCGGCTCGTGCGTCGTCGTCGGGCGCCTCGGCGACGCGCCGGTCGAACGCGCGAACGTCGAGTTCGCCCTCGAGTTCCGCCTCGGAGACGCTCACGCTGCCGCCGAACTGTTCGCCCGGCGCGACGCCGTCGCTCTCATTCCCGGCTCCGTCGGTCTCGGTACCCTCCGCCTGCCCGACCGCGTTCCCCGCGAGCGCGGCGACCGGGCCCGCGCCCGCGAGGACTGCGACCGCCAGCAGGACGGCGAGGATGCTTCGCTTCATGACTGGAGGAAGGCGGCTCGTCGCCTTATACGGTCAGGTCCCTGAGCCCGGATTAAGCCGAGTTAAACCGGGTGACTGCGGGGCGATCCTCGACCGGGCGCGGCCGGCCGGCTACGCACCGGCGGCCGCCGCGTCGGACGCGTCGAGGTCGTCGAGGAGGCCGCCGCCGTCATCCGTCTCGGTCTCCGTGGTGCCGCTCTCGGTCTCCGTCGCGGTCTCCGTCGGCGTGGCCGTCTCCGTCGCCGCGTCGCCCTCCGTCTCGGTCGTTCCGTCGTCCGTCGGCTCCTCGGTCGTGCTCCCGTCGTCGCTCGTCCCGTCGTCGGTCCCGCCGCCAGTCCCGTCACCACCGCCCTCGCCGAAGATGTCCGTCTCGATGGTCTGCTCCATGGTGTCCAGCGGGACCTCGGTCGTGCCGGCGCCCACGTCGGAGAGGTCGACGCGGAGGTAGAAGTCGGCGGTCAGCGTGGTCACCTGGTCGTTCTGTAGGTGGCTCACCCACCACTCGTCGAGGTTCTCGTTGGTCAACTCGAAGGTCACCTCGAGCGTCTCCGTCCCGCCCGGCGGGATGACCACGGAGTCGTTCGTCTCGCCGCCGCCCATCGAGACGTTGTTCATCGCCACGTCGTAGCCGACGTTGCTGATCGCCACGGGGTACTCCCGCGGGTTGTACACGTCGAACGCCATCCGAACCTCCGTCGTCTCTTCGGAGACGCTTCCCCACTCGCCGCGCGTCTCGCGGACGATGAGCACCGGGTCCTCGACGCCGGTCGTGTCGGCGTTCACCTCGCGCTCCTCGTCGGAGTTGAACGCCGAAATGAGGCTGGTGTTTATCGACCGCTCGACCGCGGGCGCCTCGAACGACCGGTTGAGAAGCGAGGAGTGGACGTCCGCGTTCACCGACAGCGTCGTGTGCTCGTCGTTCCGGAGGTGGCTCACCCACCACGCCGGGATCTTCTCGTTGGACATCTCCGTCGTGAACGCGACCGTGGAGTTGCCCGATTCGAGGGGGACGCCCTCGCGGACGCCCTGCGCCATCGAGACGTCGTTCAACAGCACCTCGTAGTCGATCGTCAGCCCGCCGAGGCGCACCCCGAGCGGGTTCGGGTTGTTCACCGTCAGGTTCGTCTCGATCACCGTCGTCTCCTCGGTCACGTCGCCGAAGCCGTTGTCGACGCCGACGACGCTCGGCGCGCCGATGACGCCGACCGCGAACGCGCCGCCGAGCGTCACGCCGACGCCGAGCAGGGCGAGTATCGCCAGCTTCCCCGTTCCCAGACTCGTGATGCCGCCGAGTGCCATACCGGTCGGACACGGGCGAGACATAAAACGCCATCCCGTCCTCTTGATGGCGTGATACGTCGGAACGGGGGACAGCCCAGACCGATCGCGGAGGGTCGCCGTCGCGCATGCCGGACTCGGTCGGCGCGCGGAGCGGCCGCCGCAGTCCTCCGGGGTCGAATGAACTAAGTACGGCCCCGGGAAGGTTCGGGTATGAGCGAGGGATCCATCGAGTCCGACAAGGGGCTCGGCATCGGGCTGGCGTTCGCGGCGATCACGCTCGTGGGCGCGGTCGCGATGTTCGGCGCACCGACACAGATCGGCACCGCGTGGGGCTTCGGCGGCGCGATGGTCGCGGCCGTCGTCTCCGTCGCGGCGTTCCAGGCGTTCGACTAACAGACCGGGCGCGGTTTCGCTCGGTCAATGGATCGACCGGAAGCCGTAAGGCTGGACCGTCCTTATCTCCCGCCAATGACCGACTACACGGAAGAGGAACGGCGCATCCTCGCGTACCTCCGGGACAGCGCCGCCCGTGGCGAGCGGTACGTCCGCTCGAAGACCATCGCGAACGCCATCGGCCTGACGGCGAAACAGGTCGGCGTCCGCCTCCCCAACCTCGCCGAGAAGACCGACGAGGTCGAGATCGAGAAGTGGGGCCGCGCCAAGTCGACCACCTGGCGCGTCACGCAGGGCTGACCGACGGCGTCTCGGCAAACCGACCACGGCCGCCGGGAACCCGCCCTTTTTGAGACCCCCCGGCGTATCTCGCGCCATGACCGTCCGTGTCTCGCGGACCTTCGAGTTCGACGCCGATCCCGCCGACGTCTGGGCGTTCATCAGCGACCCCGGCAAGCGGGCCAGCGCGATAAGCGTCGTCGACTCCTACGAGGTCCACGACGAGCGCAACGCGACGTGGCAGGTCTCGCTGCCGATCCCGTTTCTCGACTCCACGGTCCCGGTCGAGACGACCGAAATCGAACGCGAACCGCCCCACCGGGTGAAGTTCGTCGGCAAGTCCCGCGCGCTCCGAGTCACCGGCGAACACACCATCGAGGAGACCGCCGACGGCGGCTGTCGCCTCACGAACGAGTTCGTCGTCGAGGGAGAGATCCCGGGCGTCGAGAAGTTCTTCAAGCGCAACTTCGAGAAGGAACTGGACAACCTCGAGGCGGCGCTTCACGCCGACGCGCGGATCGAGGACGCGGAGGCCGAGTCGGAAGCGCGCGGGAGCGGGGGAGCGGGGGGCGACTGATGCGACTCGCCTGCGTCCAGCTGTCCGTCGAGGGCGGCGACGTGCAGGGCAACCTCGACCGCGCGCTGACGGCGATCGACGACGCCGCCGAACGCGGCGCGGACCTGGTCGCGCTGCCGGAGCTGTTCGACGTGGGGTACTTCGCGTTCGACTCGTACGCCCGCGCCGCCGAGAGCCTCGACGGCCCGAAGCTCGCGCGGTTCGCGGAGCGGGCGGCCGAACACGACGTGGCTCTCCTCGCGGGGACCGTCGTCGAGGACCTCGAGGCCTCAGCCGCCGACGGGATCGAGGTGCCGGCAGACGCCGGGCTCGCGAACACCGCGGTGCTGTTCGACGCCGACGGCGAGCGCCGCCTCGTCTACCGGAAGCACCACCTGTTCGGCTACGACTCCGCCGAGACGGACCTGCTGGTCCCCGGCGAGCGCGTCGAAACCGCGGAGGTCGCCGGGCTCCGGGTCGGCGTGAGCACCTGCTACGACCTGCGGTTCCCGGCGCTCTACCGCGAATTCGTCGATCAGGGCGTCGACCTCGTGCTGGTCCCGAGCGCGTGGCCCTACCCCCGGGTCGAACACTGGCGCACGCTGCCGCGGGCCCGCGCCATCGAGAACCTCGCGTACGTCGCCGCCATCAACGGGAGCGGAAGCTTCGACGACGCGGAGTTGCTCGGCCGGACGACGGTGTACGACCCCTGGGGGACGACCCTCGCGTCCGCCGCCGACGACCCGCGGACGGTGTTCGCCGAGGTCGACCCCGGCCGCGTCGCCGCGGTCCGCGAGGAGTTCCCAGCGCTGCGCGACCGCCGGCTCTGAGCGACGGCTCCGAACGCGGCCATCCCGCCCCGATTGCGTACATTTATCCGAGAGAACGGCGTACGGTTCGATGCCGAGCTTTCGACGCTTTTCTCGTCGGAAGGTCGGTACAACTCGATCCACGCCCGTCCCGACGCCCGGGACGACGCCGCCCGCGTCGCGCAATGGGGGTCCGCCGCGACGCGCCCGACCGCTGGCGTCGTCCCTCGCTCCGCCTCTCGTCGTTTCTCGTCCCGTAGCGCCTCGCTCCGCGTCGCGTTTCCCCGCCTCCCGCCTCGATAGCGGGGGGAGCCACGGTGCGAGTTTTCAGAACCGATAATCCGAGCCGGTCATTTATCAGGGGGCCGCCGCCAGATCGAGTCGTCGCGAGCGCGTCCGCCGGCCCCCCTCGAGGGGTGACCGGTACCCACCCACGCCGCTCGCGCACCGGGAATGGGGCTCAGCCACCCACACCCACACCACCCGAGCCCCGCCCCGTTTTCTGGCCGTTCCGAAGGCACTCGTCGCCGCTCCGAGGAGCGCGGCCGTGACCCGACGTACCCCCCTGGCGAGCGCGGCGGACGGGCGACCGGCTTCGCGACCGGATTCAGAAACCCGTCGGTCCGCAGTCGGGGTCAAAAGTCCGTTCGCAACCGGTTCAGAAACGCGTCCGTCCGCAACCGGGTTCAAAAAACGGCCGGGCGGGCAGTCCGCCGTGATCCGCCGCTCTTCCGACCGCGAGGCGCGACCGCCTCAGTCGTCCTTCGTCTTGATGTCCGCGGAGAGGCCCTGCGCCATCTCGATGTCCTTCGAGTTGTTGAGGGTCCACGCGGTGCGGTCGGTGACGGCCTCGATGGCCTCCCGGGCGGAGGGGTAGCCGTTGCCCGACTTCTTCACGCCGCCGAACGGGAGCTGGACCTCGGCCCCGATGCAGGGGAGGTTGCCGTACGCCAGCCCGAGTTCGGCGTGGTCGCGGTAGTAGTTGATCTGCCGGTAGTCCTCGGAGATGATGGCGCCCGCGAGCCCGTAGTCGGTGTCGTTCTGGATCGCAACGGCCTCCTCGATGTCGCCGTCGTACTCGAGGAGGGCGACGTGGGGGCCGAACACCTCCTCGTGGGTGCAGCGCAGGTCCGCGTGCGCGTCCGCCTCGTAGACGAACGGCCCGACCCAGTTGCCGTCCTCGTGGCCGTCCGGGATCTCCGAGTCGTCGAGCTCCTCGCGGTCGACAAGCACGTTCACGTCCTCGTCGCGGGCGAGCTGGTTGTACTGCTTGACCTTCTCGACGTGCTCCTCCTCGATGAGCGGGCCCATGAACGTGTTCTCGTCGAGCGGGTCGTCGACCGCCACGTTCGCGGCGACCTCCACGAACCGCTCCTTGAACTCGTCGTAGACGTCCGTGTGGACGATGAGGCGCTCGGAGGAGACGCAGCGCTGCCCCGTGGTCTTGAAGCTCGACATCACGGCGGAGTGGACCGCCACGTCGAGGTCCGCCTCGTCGGTGACGACGATGGCGTTCTTGCCGCCCATCTCGCAGGCGACGCGCTTGCCGGCGACGCCGCCGAGCTTGTCCTGGATCTTGTGGCCGACCTCCGCGGAGCCGGTGAACAGCACCGTTCCCACGTCGTCGGACTCCACGATCGCGTTGCCGGCGTCGCCGAAGCCCTGCACCATGTTGAAGACGCCGTCCGGGATGCCCGCGTCCGCGAACATCTCCGCGATGATCTGGGCGCACCACGGCGTCTGCTCGGCGGGCTTGAACACCACGGTGTTCCCCTCGACCAGCGCGATGGCCATGTGCCAGTAGGGGATGGCGACCGGGAAGTTCCACGGCGTGATACAGCCCACGACGCCCCGCGGCTTCCGTCGCATGTAGGCGTCCTTCGAGGGGATCTCCGAGGGGACGATGTCGCCCTTCGGGTGTCGGGCGTCGCCTGCGGCCCACTCGACCATGTGCGCGGCCTCGACCACGTCGGCTTTCCCCTCGCTGATCTCCTTGCCGCACTCCTTGGTGACGATCTCGCCGAGCTCGTCGGTGCGCTCGCGGAGCTCGTGGTACACGTCCCAGAGGTACTCCGCGCGCTGGATCCGGGAGAGCTCGCGCCACTCCTCGAAGGCCTCGTCGGCCGCCGCGGTCGCGCGCTCGACGTCCGCGGGCGTCCCGCGCTGGAACTCGCCGAGCGTCTCCCCCGTCGCCGGGTTCTCGCTCGTGAACGTCTCGTCGCCCTCGCCCGAAACCCATTCGCCGTCGATGTAGTGCTCGAATACGTCCGGCATGGATCGATCTGTGTCGCCCGACCAGTTAACGATCCCTCCCGACCATGGGAGGGTAGGTTCTTGTTGTCGAAGCTCGTAGACGGATCCGCATGTCGACCTTCGAGACGGGTGGGGCCGAGGCGGCGTCGGGAACGCGCCTGACGCTCGACCTCTGGCACCCCAACTGCTGGGCGATCGAAGCGACCGAGCGAACGAGCGGGGGCGTGCTGGCTCACGCGATCTACAACTCCCCGAAGACCGACGCGGACGCGCCGCAGTCGGTCAACGGCCTGTTCACCGCCTTCGGCGACTCACAGGAGGAGGTCGAGGAGCTGCTCGACGCGATCCGCGCCTCGGACCGAGCCGGCGACCTGCTCGAGTTACAGGAACGGTTCGGCCGCGCGCGAAACGCACCGGGCAACGTCGTCCGCGAGTTCTTCCTGGAGTACGACCCCGCGGACATGATGTGTCCGACGCTGCTGGAACACGGGTTCGTTCACAGCGCCCCCGTCCGGATCGAGGGCGGGAGCGAGGAGTGGCAGGTGTGTTACGTCGGCGAGCGCGCCGAGATCCGCGACTCGCTCGACGCCGTCCGCGAAGCGTCCGGCGCGGAGGTGACCGTCGAGTCGGTCTCCGCGAGCGGCAGCGCCGGGACCACCGCCCGCGAGCAGCGCCTCGACACGCTCACGCCGACCCAGCGTGACGTGTACGAGCACGCGCGCGAGGAGGGGTACTACGAGTGGCCGCGGGGCGCCTCGACCCGGGAGCTGGCCGACGACCTGGACGTCTCCAAGACCACCCTGCTGGAACACCTCCGAAAGGCCGAGTCGAAGCTGCTCGACCCCTGAGGCCGGCGCGGACGGGGAGCCGACGCGCCCGGTCAGTTGCCCAGGATCGCCCGTAGCGCGAACAGCGCGTTCGACTTCCGCTCGCGGATCCGCCGGTAGAAGTAGGAGAACCACTTGTCGCCGTAGGGGGCGTACTGATAGACCGTCACGTCCTCGTTCGCCGCGAGGTCGAACTGCGCGGATTCGCGGACGCCCATCAGCATCTGCACCTCGTAGGGCGTGCCGAACTCGGCGTGCAGTTCCCGCGCGTGCTCGATCATCGCGGGGTCGTGGCTCCCGACCGCGACGCCGTCGTCGAACGCCTCGAACATGAACGCGAGGTCCTCGCGGTACGCCTCGTCGACGCGACGCTTCTCGCGGTAGGCGATCTCGCCCGGCTCGTCGTAGGCCCCCTTCACCAGTCGCACTTTCCCCGGCAGCTCCGCGAGGCGATCGAGGTCCTCGCGGGTGCGCTTCAGGTTGGCCTGCACGCAGACGCCGACGCCCCCGTCGGTCTCGCGGGCGTGGCGCTCGAAGGCGTCGAGCGTCACGTCGGTCGTCTCGTGGTCCTCCATGTCGATCCAGACGAAGACGCCGGCCGCGTCGGCCGCCGCGACGATCCGGGCGAGGTTCTCCTCGAAGACGGCGTCGCCCACGTCCAGTCCGATCTGGCTCGGCTTGACCGAGACGCAGGCGTCGGTCCCGCGGTCGGCGATGGCCTCCACGAGGGCGACGTACGCGTCCGCGTCGGCGTCCGCGGGCGGCCGCTCGTCGTAGTGCTCGCCGAGCAGGTTCAGGATGCCGGCGACGCCGCGAGCATTGATCTCGTCGACGTGCGCGAGCGCCGCCTCCGGCGTTTCCCCGGCGACGAAGTCGTTCGCGATCGGTGGGATCATGAATGAGCGTCACCTCCCTACGCGCATAGGTGGGTACCCGACCAATTCTTTCGCTCTCCGATAACCGAACACAATAGTTGCGGCAATATATGCCGGAGATGGCGGGGAGATAGGCGAAAGCCGACCATGGGAGGGTGTGGGTTGACCCACCCCCAATCCAACGGAATTACGTGAACACGCATGTCACAAAGTAACATGGACATCACCGACCGGAGAACGCTGCTGAAGGCCACCGGCGGCGCGGGGATCGCCGCGCTCGCGGGCTGCGTCAGCACGACCGACGACGAGGGAAGCACCGAGACCGAGGACGGGAACGGCGGCGAGGACACCGCCACGGAGGGCGGTGGCGGCGGGGAGACCGGTCCCTACGAGATCGGGATGGTCGACTCGCTGACCGGTTCGCTGTCGGCGTTCGGCGAGCGCAACCAGCGTGGGAAGGACCTCGCGCTCGCGGCGGTCAACGACGTGGGGATCGACGGCCGCGAGCTGTCGATCACCGTCGAGGACTCCGAGAGCGAGAACCAGGGCGGCATCGCGGCCGCCCAGAAGCTCGTCAACCAGGACGGCGTGCCGTTCCTGATCGGCGCCGTCGGCTCCGGCGTCTCGCTGGCCATCTACGAGAGCGTCGTGCAGGGCACCGACGTGGTGCAGCTGAGCCAGAACTCCACGGGGCTGAACCTCACCGACTTCCCGGGGCTGCTCCGGATGTCGCCGTCCGGCCGCGCGCAGTCGCTCGCGCTCTCGAACCTCATCGACGAGGACGGCTACGACGAGGTGGCGATCACCTACGTCAACAACGACTACGGACAGAGCCTCACGGACGCGTTCGTCGACGCGTGGGGCGGCGACGTGGCGTACAACAGCCCCCACGACCAGGAACAGCAGTCCTACTCCGGCGTCATCTCGGAGATGAACGACTCCGGCGCGGACGCGTGGCTGTTCATCACCTACCAGGCGGAGTTCGCGACGATGGTCAACGAGGTCGTCTCCTCCGGCTACGAGGCGCAGTTCTACGGCGCCGACTCCGTCTCCGGCGACAACGTGCTGGAGAACACCCCCGAGGGGAGCATGGACGGGATGAAGATCGTCGTCCCCTCCGCGCCCGTCGAGGAGGAGAACTACCAGCAGTTCGCCGACGAGTTCCAGAACGAGTACGACCAGGAGCCGACCGCGTGGGCCGCGTACGCCTACGACTGCGTCGTCAACGCGGCGCTGGCGATCCAGGCGGCCGACGAGTTCACCGGGGCGGCGCTCCAGGACACGGTCCGGCGCGTCTCCGGTCCGGAGGGCGAAACGGTCACGTCCTTCGAGGCCGCGAGCGAGATCCTCGCCGACGGCGGCGGTCCCGACGACGTGGACTACCAGGGCGTCAGCGGTCCCATCGACTTCGACGAGAACGGGGACCCCGTCGGCTTCCTGCAGATCCTCGAAGTACAGGACCACGCCTACGAGGGCGTCGGCTTCATCGAAGGCTAACCCCCTCCGATGGTCCTCGAATACCTGGCGAACGGGCTCGTCTTCTCGAGCATCATCGTGCTCGGGAGCATCGGCCTGTCGCTGGTGTACAGCATCGCCGACTTCGCCAACTTCGCGCACGGCGACACCATGACGGTCGGCGCCTACGCGTCGTTCGTCACCTTCGGGGCCGTCGGCGGCCTCGGCGGGGCGGTCCTGGGGCTCCCGTACGGCTTCTTCCTCGCGCTGCTGGTCGGCATCGCCGCGGCCGCGGTCGTGGCGGTGGCCACGGAGAAACTGGTCTACGAGTCGATCGACACCGACTCGATCGGCCTGCTGATCACGTCGATCGGGATCGCGTTCATCTACCGCGCCGTCATCCAGATCCGCTTCGGCGCGGACTTCACCCGGTTCGGCGTGGGGACGCTCCCGCCGATCGAGTGGCTCATTCCCTACGGGATCCGGGTGACCCAACACGACGTGGCCATCGTCGTCTCCGCGGCCGTGCTCGTGACCGGGCTCCACGTCCTGTTGCAGTACACGGACCTGGGGCGCAAGATGCGCGCGATGGCGGACAACCCCGACCTGGCCCGCGTCAGCGGCATCCGCACGCGGCGGGTGACGCTGTGGATGTGGGTTATCGGAGCCGGCCTCGCGGGCGCGGGCGGGGTCTTCCTCGGCCTGTTCAACCAGCTCTCGCCGCGGATGGGCTTCAACCTGCTTCTAGTGATCTTCGCCGCGGTGATCCTCGGCGGGATCGGCTCCGTCTACGGCGCCATGCTCGGCGGGTTCCTGATCGGAATGATCAACCAGATGATGCCGCTCGTCTCCGACCTCACGGACGCGCTCCCGCTCGTCCCGTCGGTCGGCATCGAGTACGCCAACGCGGTCGCGTTCCTGATCATGGTGGCAGTCCTGCTCGTCCGTCCCAACGGCATCGCCGGGGAGGCCACCTGAAATGAGCCTCCTCGACGACCCCGCCGGCTACTGGGCGGACCTCACGACGCCGGAGAAGGGCGTGCTCGTCGTGAGCCTCGCGTTCGCGGCGTTCCTGTTCGTCGCGCTCCTGACCGGCAGACTCGGCGCGTCGTACTTCATGTTCCTCGTCGGGCTGGCGGGGATGTACGGGCTGCTCTCGTTCGGGCTGAACGCCCAGTGGGGGTTCACCGGCCTGATCAACTTCAGCGTCGCCGCCTTCTTCGGCGTCGGCGCGTACGGGACCGCACTGATGACCGCGGACTCCTCGCCGGTCGCGGGCGGCTTCTCGCCGCTCGCCGGACTGGCGACCGCGCTCGTCGTCGCCCTCGTGCTGGCGCTGTTGATCGGCATCCCGACGCTCCGGCTTCGCGCCGACTACCTCGCGATCGCCTCGCTCGGCCTCGCGGAGGTCGTGCGGCTCGTTGTGCTCAACGAGCGCCAGTGGACGAACGGGAGCGCGGGGCTTCGCGGCATCCCGGGCTTCTTCGACGGCTGGCCGGTGCTGGGTACGTTCCCCGAGGCGATGCCCGGACTGCGGATCGAGGTGATCCCGGGCTCGCCCGTCCTGCTCGAGACGCCGTTCTGGCAGGCGTGTCTGAACGTCCTGCTGGTGGTGGCGTTCGCGGCCATCGCGTACCTCGTGTTGCGCCGCGCGCACCGCTCGCCGTGGGGACGCGTCCTCCGGACGATCCGGTCGGACGAGGACCTCGCGCGGGCGCTCGGGAAGAACACCTACTCGTTCAAGATGCAGTCGTTCGTGCTCGGCAGCCTGATCATGGCGCTGGCGGGCGTCTTCTACGCCCACCTCAACCTCTACGTGGGGCCGGGGGACCTAGACCCGATCACGACGTTCTACGTCTGGGTCGCGGTCATCCTCGGCGGCAGCGGCTCCAACCGCGGCGCCCTGTTCGGCGGCATCGTCGTCGTCGCGATCCGCGAGGGGACCCGGTTCATGGGCGACCTGCCGATCGCGGTCGACGCCGCGCCGCTGCGGCTCCTGCTGATCGGCCTGCTGATCGTCGTCGTGATGCGGTTCCGGCCGCAGGGGATCCTCCCGCCGCAGCGGGAGCTGATCTGGCCGAGCGCCGTCGAGGGCGAGCGCGCGCCGGAGCGCCCCGACACCGGCGTTCGCGAGCGGAAGGGCGGTGAGTCCGATGAGTGAGAACCCCGAGCTGCTCCCGAAAGAGGACGTGGTGTTGCGCGTCGACGACCTCCAGAAGTCGTTCGGGGGGCTCCAGGCGACCGACCACGCGACCTTCGAGGTCGAGCGCGGGACGATCACCGGCCTGATCGGCCCGAACGGCGCCGGCAAGTCCACGATCTTCAACCTGATCTCCGGGTTCTACGAGCCGGACGGCGGCACCGTGACGGTCGGCGAGACCGACGTGACCGGAATGGAGCCGTATCAGGTCGCCGAGCGCGGCCTGATCCGGACGTTCCAGACGCCCCGGAAACTGGAGGGGATGACCGTCCGCGAGGCGATGCTGGTCGGGCCGCGGAACCAGCCCGGCGAGTCGTTCCTCTCGCTTTTCACCTCGCCCGGCAGCGTGGGCGAGGCGGAGTCGAAGAACCTCGCGGACGCCCAGCGCATCCTCGAGGAGTTCGAGATCGACCACCTCGCCACGCAGCCCGCGACCGACATCTCCGGCGGCCAGATGAAGTTGGTCGAGCTGGCGCGGGCGATGCTCGCCGAGCCGGAGATCCTCCTGCTCGACGAGCCGGTCGCGGGCGTCAACCCGACGCTCGCGAAGAAACTGGAAGCGCAGATCCGCCGCCTCAACGAGCAGGGCACCACGTTCCTGCTGATCGAACACGACATGGAGTTCGTCATGAACCTCGCCGACCCGGTGATCGTCTTAGACCAGGGGAGCGTCCTCACCGAGGGGACCCCCGAGGAGGTCAGAAACGACGAGCGCGTCATCGAGGCGTATCTGGGGGGTGGCGCGTGAGCGACGCCCCGGACGTCGCGGCGGAAGCGGAACCGTCGGACGCGGCCGGAGAGACCGTCCTCGCGCTGTCGGCGGTCGACAGCGGCTACGGCGAGGTGCAGGTGCTCGACGACCTCTCCCTGCACCTCGACGCCGGCGAGATCGTCTGTCTCGTCGGTCCGAACGGCGCCGGGAAGTCGACCGTCCTCAAGACGGCGTTCGGCATGCTGGAGCCGTGGACCGGGACCGTCACCTACCACGGCCGCGAGATCGGCGGGATGGCCCCCGAGGAGATCGTCCGCGAGGGGATCGGCTACGTCCCGCAGACCGACAACGTGTTCGGCTCGCTCTCGATCGACGAGAACCTCCGCATGGGCGGCGTCGCCCGCGAGGAGGGGCTCGACGACGTCATCGCCCGGCTCTACGAGCGGTTCCCGATCCTCGACGAGAAGCGGACCGCGAAGGCGCGCACGCTCTCGGGCGGCCAGCGGCAGGTGCTCGCGTTCGCCCGCGCGCTCGTGATGGAGCCGGACGTGCTGCTCATCGACGAGCCCTCGGCCGGCCTCGCGCCCAACACCGCCGACGACGTGTTCGAGAACGTCCAGCAGGTCAACGACATGGATACGGCGATCCTGATGGTCGAGCAGAACGTGACGAAGGGGCTCGACATCGCCGACCGCGGCTACGTCCTCGACCAGGGGACGGTCCGGTTCGAGGGGACCGGCGAGGAGCTGCTGGCCGACGACGAGGTGTCGGAGCTGTACCTCGGCGGCTAAACCCGGCGACCAAACTCGGCAGGCAACCTCGGTGCTGTCGCGGGGTCGCCGACGCTCGACGACCTTCGCTGCGTTTTTCGACCCGCCCTACTGCTCGATGCCGCTCGCGCGCTTCTCGACCTCGCCCTTCAGCGCCGCGGCGTCGAACTCGTGGTCCGGCCGGATGGCGACGAAGTCGAAGAAGCGCTGTGCGGCGAGGAGTTCCTCCGACTCGTACCACTCCGACGCGGCGGCGACGGTTTGGGGGGCGCCGATCAGCGGCTCCAGCGCCGCCATCGCGCTCGCGAGGTCGTACGCGGTCGCGCTCTCGCGGCCCGCCTCCTGGTCGACGCTCGTCGCGTCGATGAAGTAGAGGTCGTCGCCGCGGATCAGGACGTTCTCGGCGCGGAGGTCGCCGTGCGCGAGGCCGGCGTCGTGGAGCGTGCGGAGCGTGCCGAACAGCTCGGGGGCTAGCGCGGCCTCCCGCTCGCGGTCCAACTCGTCCAGCGTGCGGAACTCGGGGAGGTACTCCAGCACGAGCACGCCGAACTCCCCGACCTCCAGGGCCTCGACCGGCTCCGGCGCGTTGACCCCCAACTCGCGCATCCGGCGCGTCGCCTCCAGCTCGTGTTGGGCCATCTCGTAGGGGGAGTCGAACCGCTGGAAGAACCCCTCCGTGCCGGCCGAGAACGCCCCCAGATTTCTGCCGGTCGTGAACAGCGCGTGGACGAGCGTGTTCTGCGGCGTGATCACCTTCACGAAGAGGTCGTCGTCGAGCACCAGCGGCGTCGAGAGCCAGTTGTCCGCGTCGAGAAACTCGACACGGACCTCCTCGCGGTCGTAGCGAGCCGCCAGCTCGCGGACGACCCGCTCCAGGTCGGGCCAGTCGACCGTCCCGCGCACGAGCCGGCGGAGCTCCATCTGTCTCCGGGAACGGCCGCCGCGCTGATAAACCCTCTCGCTGGGGGCGACGCGAGGCGGAACGGACCGGGCGACGCCGCCTCCCGCGGACCCGCCACTGGCCGAAGACTAAAACGTTAAGCGCCGGCCCGCACAAGGGTCGCTCATGCTTCAGTCCGCGCTCCAACCGGAGCCGCTTCCGATCCCGGAGACCGCCGGCGCCGTCCTGCTCGTCAGCCTGCTCATCACGGCCGTGTGGGCCGCCTACCTCTTCCGCTGAGGCCGCGAGCCGCGTTTCCGGTTCACGCCTCCGCGTCCGTCGCCTCCACCCTGTCCCGGAGCCACGCGGCCGCCGCCGCCGCGGTTTCAGGGTCGGTGGCGGTGATCTTGATCCGCACCGTCTCGCCGGGGTACGAGCCGACGGAGACGTCGAACTCCGCGCGGAGGTCGCCGATGCGGTCCAGCAGCGCGCTCTCGGGCTCCGTCGTCTCCACGGTCTCCGCGTAGGTCCGCTCGCCGGTGAACTCGTCGGCGACGCCGCGGAACATCGCCTTCATCTCGGCGGGAACGCCCGGGAGGACGTACGCGGACTCCACGACCGCGCCCGGCGCGACCCCCGCCTCGTTCGGAAGCAGCCGCGCGTCCGCCGGGAGGTGCGTCGTCCGCGGGTCCAGGTCGTCCGCGCTGTACCCATCGCGCTCGTCGAGCCACGCCTCCGCCTCGGGGTGTTCGCGCACGTCGCGCCCGAACGCGGCCGCGACGCCCTCCATCGTCACGTCGTCGTGCGTCGGGCCGAGGCCGCCGGTGACGATCACCGCGTCGTACTCGGCGTGGTACTCGTTGACGACGCGCGCGATCTCTCCCGTCTCGTCCGGGACGGTCGTGACGCGCCGGACGCGCACGCCCCGGGCGTCCAGTTCGTCGCAGAGCCACGTCGCGTTGGTGTTCTCCGTGTCGCCCGCGAGGAGTTCGTCCCCCACGGTGACGATCCCTACCTGCATGGACGGACGGAGGGACGGCGCGGTGAAAAGCCCGCCGGGCGAGCCGGGGCGCCCCGCGCTGAGCGCCGCCGATCAGCGCGGACCGCGCGGCGGCCCGTCGTCGCCGTCGTCGCCCCCGGAGCCGATGCCCATCTCCAGTCGGCGCTGGCGGAGCGCCTCGAGTTGGCGGCGGAAGCGGTAGAGCCCGGCCGCGCCGACGACCAGCGCGATCCCGACGAGGCCGAGGAAGATCCAGAAGTCGCGCTCGCTGTACGCCTGCACGAGCACGGTGTCGGTCGTCACGTCCTCGGCCCACGTGATGCGCTCGCGGTCGCCGCCCCGGTCGATTTCGTAGCCGCTCGGCGAGATCTCGCCGAACAGCGCGAAGTCGGTGGTGAAGCCGGGCGGCAACGTGACCTCGTAGGTGCCCTCGACGAACGTGGGCAACACGAACCGGCGGGGCGAGCCGTCGCCCGCGAACGCCACCTTGCCGTCGGTCATGTCGTCGTCGAACCGGACCCACACCTCGTCGGCGGTGCGCTCGATCTCGCCGCCGGTCGCGCGGAACTCCGAGCCCGTGATCACGGTGCCGTTGGGGTACTGATAGCGGAACGCGCGGGGGTTCCGCGGCTCCTCGACGCCGTACCCGGTCTCCTGGTAGATCCGCAACTCGCCGTCGTCCGGGACCGCGTACACCGCCGTGAACGTCGACCCCTGCAGGTCGATCCGGGCGTCGTACTCGCTGTCGAAGACGTACTCTGCGGGCGGTTCGGCGTCGAGCGTCTCGTTGGACACCTCGCCGCCGTCGGTCACGTACGCGAGACAGCCGGCGCTGGCGACGAGCGTCAGCACCGCGAGCAGGGCGAGGAGTTTCCTGTTCATCTCAGGCCGGGAGGACACACCGCATCTCCGCCGGCAGGTAGGAGCCGATGGAGGCTAACAGCCCCGGCGGGTCCGTCCCCTCGCCGACGACGACGCTCTGTTCGAGCAGGCCGAGTCGCTCGACGGTGACGATGTCGCGGGCGTGGCCGGCGCGGTTGACGGTCGCGCGCACCTCGCCGCGGGTCGCGGAGTTGACGTTGACGCGGCCGTCGCCGCGGCGCCAGTCGTAGAGGCGGTCGCGCTCGGCGTCCGCGAGCCGGTGGGCGCCGTCCTCGCCGCCCTGATAGACGAACGTCATGGGGGTGTGCTGGACGAGGCCGAAGCGCTCGACGATCTGTTCGGGCGAGCCGGCGCCCAGCCCGAGTTCGCTCGTGGGGACCCGTATCTCCACGCCGGCGTCGAGGACGAATCCGTCCTCGTCCCAGCGCTCCAGCGTTCCGACGAACGTCTCGTCGGGCTCGTGGGCGTCCGGGTCGACCGCCCCCCACTCCTCGGCGAGGACGTTCGCGGCCACGGTGGCGTCGTCGCCGTCGAGGGCGACCGCGACGAAGTCGTCCTCGCGGACGGAGACGTCCCACTCGACGCGGAGGTCGCCCACGTCGTTGCCGACCAGCGAGTTCATGCCGTCGAGCGCGCGGTCGCGGGCGTCGCCCGCCACGTAGCACTTGGTTGCGAGGACGACCATCAGCCCGTCACGTCCACGTTGAGCTCGTCGCGGAGCTCGTCGGCGCGCTGCTCCATCGCGTCGATGAGGCGGTCGTTCTCCATGGCGTCGAGCGGGGAGCCGCACTCCGGACACTCGAAGCCGAAGTCCATCGCCTCGCCGAACTCGAACCGGATCGAGCAGACCTCACAGAGGTAGAACTCGTGGGTGCGCTCGTACTCCTCGCGGTCCTCGATGGCCGAGAGGAGGCGGTACATCTCCTCCTCCAGGTTCTCCGGGATGTTCTCGTAGTGGAACGTCCAGAGGTAGGTGAGCCATCCGGAGTCCTCGTCGCGCACGCGACGGTACTCCGCGAGGTCGTTCTCGTAGAGGATGAACAGCGCCCGGCGGACGTCGTTCAGCTCCAGCCCCAGCTCCTCGGCGAGCTCCTCGTCGGTGACCTCGCCGTCCGGGGGTGCCGCCGCCACCGGCATGCCCGTCGGCCCGACCAGCTCGTGTAAGTACTTCTGGATGACGGGGTCGTTCAACAGATCCTCAAAAGCCATTGCGGGAAAGTCGGCCCGGAAATCGTTTAAAAGCTCCGGAAGACGGTGTGTGCCGGGGTCCCGGTCCCCGCTCACCGCCACCGGCCGACGGTCGGCAGACATTTGTGTGCCTCCGTGCAGGGACGGGACATGAACGCCGTCACACGACCGACCGCGGGCGAGGCGTTCGGGGCGCTGCTGCTCGCGGCCGTGCCGGCGGTGCTCGTCGCGCTCCCCGCCGCGGCCGTCGCCCCGCTGCTGCCCGCTCCGCCGACCGTGCCGGCCGCGGCCGGCGCCGCGGTCGGCCTCCTCGGCGGGCTCGCGGCGGGTCCGGTCCTGGTCCGGCGCACCGTCAGCACGCTCCCCGACGCGGAGGACGACGCGCTGACGGAGGCGGTCGACGCGGTCGCCGCCGACCTGGGGATACCGGAGGCCGATCGCCCGGCGGTGCGCGTCGTCGGCTCCCGTGCCGCGACCCTCGCGGTCGTCGACGGCGGCCTGCTCGCGACGCCGACCCTCGTCGCGCCGACGCGGCTCCGCGAGTTCGACGACGCGGCCCGCGACGCGGCGATCGCGCACGCGCTGACTCGACTGCGAAATCGGAACGCGCTGCTCGTCACCCTGACGCTCGGCGCCGCGCTGCTCGTCGAGTTGTGGACTCTGGTGGGGATCGACCTGCTGCGTCACCGCGACGACGGCGACGAGGACGACGGCCCCCGGATGCTGGGCGAGCGGGACCGCCGTCGGGGCGTCCCTCCCGCCGCGTACACGGGCGCCGGCGTCCTGCTGTTGCTGCTCGCGGTCCCGTTCTGGCTCGCGTTCGCGCTCGGGGACCGCCTGCTGATCGGGGGCGGACGCCGGCGAGCGGACGACGCCGTCCGCGCCGCGGACCGCGGCGAGGGACTGATCGACGCGCTCGCGTTCGCCCGCGACGCCGCCGGCGACCGCGACTGGCCGCCGTCGCTCGACCGGCTCTCGGTGTCGCCGCTCTCGGACCCCGCCACGCGTCGCGCTCGCGGCACGAGTCGCAACGAGACGCGGGTCCGACTGGCACGGATCCACACGGCGCGCTGAATCGCCCGGCTCTCGCGCCCGGATCTGCCGTTCATCAGCTGTCTATCAACCGTCCATCAGTCGTCCATCAATCGCCCGTGAGCACGCGCGTGCCGTCGTACGTCTGCGCCAGTCCGTCGAGCGCCTCGTGGTGGGAGGCGGTGTGCGGCGCGGTCAACGGGGACACGGAAACCCGACCCTCCACGACGGCCCGTCGGTCGGTGCCCTCCGGATCCGGGATGTCGCCGGCGCGCATGTGGTCCCAGATGCGGTCGTGGAGGACCACGTCGCCGTTCTCGCCGCGCTCGGCGTCCATCTCGTAGAGGGTGGAGGGCTCGGTCACCTCGATGGGCGCGACCGCCTCCGCGGGCGCGTCGAACCCCTCGGAATCCTCGAACAGCGGCGCGTTGACGTTGAGGTAGTCCGCGTGCTCGAAGACGCCGGCGTCGACCGCGTGGTCGACGAGGTAGCGCGTCGCGGCGGTGGCGTTCCGGTAGTTCGCGGGCGAGAGGTCGCGCTTCCACCAGTCGTCGCCGCCGGGGACGTACACCGAGGCGGCGACCGCGGGCACGTCGAAGAACGTCCCCTCGACCGCGGCCGAGACGGTGCCCGAGCGCCCGAGGACGTACGCGCCCAGGTTCGCGCCCTTGTTGCACCCGGAGACGACGACGTCGGCGTCCGCGACGAGTTCGCCAAGCCCGGCGACCACGCAGTCGGCGGGCGTTCCCTCGACCGCGAACCCCAACTCGTGGTCGTGGACGGTCACGTCGCCGGAGAGCGACCGGCCGACGGAGCTCTGGTCCTCCGCGGGCGCGACCGCGACCACGTCGTAGGCGTCCGCGAGCGCGTCGTACAGCGCGCGGAATCCGACCGTGTCGATGCCGTCGTCGTTCGTCAGCAGGACCCGGTCGACGCTCATGACCGTGTGTGGGGCGGCGGCGCGCAAAAGCACACCGGCACCGGCGGTCGAGCGGTCCACGCAGGAATTCGGCCGTGAGACGATGGCGCCGACCGCCCGTGGCCGGAACGGAAACGCACACAAGGTCTCGGCCGAAACGGGGGGTATGGGACTCGGCGGCACAGCCAAGAAGATCCAGACGCTCGCGGAGAAGGCCGAACAGACCTACCAGAAGATCACGGAGCTCCGTGAGGAGGTCGAGGAGACGCAGGACACGGTGAACGGCACCGCGACCCGCGTCGAACACCTCGAGAACGAGATGGCCGAGCAGCGCGCGGTGCTCGACGCCGTCGCGACCGAGGTCGGCGTCGACCTCGACGCGGTCAGCACGGAGGCGCACATCAACGAGGCCGAGGCGGACGACGAGGGCGCCGAGACCGCGGATGCCGCGGACGACGCCACGGACGACGGTGCAGACGTCTGAGACGCACTTTTAACATGCCGACGCGACACGGGGGCGTCATGGAGGACACCGACCCGCTCGTCGCGGCGGGGCTGGACGCGCTCCCGATCCAGGCCGCGATCCTCGACGGCGAGGGGGTCATCCGCTACACGAACCGACGGTGGCAGGAGTTCGGCGAGGAGAACGACATCGCGTGGAAGCCGGATACCGTCGGCGTGAACTATCTCGGGGTCTGTGACGCGGCCGACGATCCCGACGCCGAGGCGGCCGCGGCCGGGTTGCGGTCGATCCTCGCGGGTGAGGAGGAGACGTTCGCCTTCGAGTACCCCTGTCACTCGCCGGACGAGCAGCGGTGGTTCCTGATGCGCGCGGCTCGCTTCGAGCACGACGGCGGGACGTGGGTGTTCGTCTTCCACCTGAACATCACCGATCGGGTGCTCGCCGAACGGGCCGCCGAGGCGCGCGCCGACCGGCTGGAGGCCCTCTCCGGGCTGCTGGCGCACGACCTGCGCAACCCCCTCGCGGTGGCGCTCGGCTACACGGAGATGGTCGTCGCGGAGCACCCGGACGATGACCGACTCGACCGCGTGTCCAACTCGCTGTCCCGCATGGAGGAGCTGATCGAGGACGCGCTCGTGCTCGCGCGCCACGACGACGCGGTGTCGGTCGAGCCGGTCGACCTCGCCACGGAGGCGCGGGACGCGTGGGCGCAGGTGCCGACCGCTCGCGCCACGCTGTCGGTCGTCGACGACCTCGTCTTCGACGCGGACCCCGGCCCGCTTGCGCACCTGTTCGAGAACCTGTTCCGCAACGCGGTCGAGCACGGCGGCGACGGGGTGGCGGTCACCGTGGGCGCGACCGCGGACGGCTTCTACGTCGCCGACGACGGGCCCGGGATTCCCCCGGCGGTGCGCGAGGAGATCTTCGAGACCGGCGTCTCCACGACCCACGAGGGAACGGGCCTCGGCCTCGCCATCGTCGCCGCGGTCGCGGAGGCCCACGGCTGGTCCGTCCGCGCGACCGAGAGCGAGGCGGGCGGCGCGCGGATCGAGGTGGGGGACGTGAGCGTGGCCGATGACGGTCACGCCCGGAACTGATCGCCTCCACGTTCTCGTTCGTCGACCCGTCTCGAAGCGGCTCCGCCTCGGCCGCTCGCGTTTTCACGGTCGGACGGGAATACGCTTCCGTGAGCAGAGAGGCACGCGAGAGGGCGAAAGAACACGGGCAAAAGAGCGGGAAGGGTTCGCAGTTCCTGCCCCGTCTGCTGGGTCGAGTCGACGGCGGCGAGTCGGGCGACGAAGCGTTGGACGGAGACAAATAGGGCGCGTCTCGGCCGCGTTCAGCGTTTTCGAGGTGGAGCCTCCGGCCTCAAGGAGCGACCGAAGCGTAGCGCCGAGGGAGTAGGGTGGGGTAGTTTACCCGAGGACGTAGTCGAGCAGGGGGTACTTCTCCACGAGCGGTTCGCCGTCGACCTCGTAGTTCTCGATATACCGGTCCAGCCCGAGGATGCGGCCCGCGCCGAAGGCCGCGACCGCGAGGAAGACGAGCAGGTACGCGAAGTCGCCGTTAATCAGTCCGTGGGCGACGTCCCAGTTCGCGAGGTAGAACATGCCCATCATGCTCGCGCCGAAGAACGCCGCGAGGCGGACGAACGCGCCGACGATGAGGCCCAGCCCGATGGCGATCTGGCCGAACGGCACGGCCACGTCGACGAACGCCATGAACGCCGCGCTGTTGGCCATCCAGAGGAACGCGCCGACCGCGGGGCCGCCGTTCTCGGGCACCGCGAACGCGAGGTAGCCGTATGCGCTGAAGGGCTCGGGGCCGAGTAGCTTGCTCAGGCCCGCGTTGAGGAACGCGAAGCCCATCATGAGCCGGAGCGCGAGCACGAACCACGCCGACAGCGAGTGGGCGCGGCCGCGGACGGTGAGCCCGCCGAGGGTGCTCTCGAAGGTGTTGACGCCGGTGAGGGGTGTCTTGGTTGCCATTGTGTTTCTCCGGTTGAACGGACGCGCGACTGCAGCATATATACCGACAGCGGTTCTCCGGATCGGAGAACGTGCGACGCGGCGTGTACGACCCGCGTTCGCGGACCGCGTGCGCTGCCGACGCCGACCCTTTGATTACGATGCCGGGCGCAGCCGTCGCCATGAAGCAGCCCGCATCGCGGTCCGACGACCCGCCCTCCGAGGCGGTGTTCGCGGCGCTGGACGATCCCGCCTGCCGCGACATCGTCGGATCGCTCGACGAGCCGATGACCGCCAGCGAGGTCGCGGACGCCGCGTCCGTCCCGCTGTCGACGACGTACAAGAAGCTCGACCGGCTGACCGAGGCCGACCTCGTCGCCGAGCAGACGGAGCTTCATCCCGGCGGCCACCACCGGTCCAGATACGTCACCGCCTTCGACCGCCTCGTGGTCGGGCTTGACGAGCGACGGGAGTTCGCGGTGAGCGTCGAGCGGGACCTCGCGGAGCCCGAACGACAGCTGCTCGGCATGTGGTCGGAGCTGCGGAGGGAGACGTGAGCGCGCTGCTCGCGGCCTCAGCGGCGGCATTCCTCCCGCTACAGGGCGCGCTCGCTCCCTCCCTCGTGGTCGCGCTGAAGACGGCGACGCTGGTGCTCGGCGGGCTGATCACCTACTTCGCGGCGAGCGCGTACCGGCGGACCGGTGCGCGGCCCATCGGCGCGCTGGCCGTGGGGTTCGGGCTGGTGACGCTCGGCGCCCTGCTCGCGGGCGCGGCCCAGCAGGCGTTCGGCTTCGACACGGACGCGGTCCTGATCATCGAGTCCGCGCTCTCGACGGCCGGCTTCGGCGTAATCCTCTACTCGCTGTACGCGGAGTGGTAGCGGCCTCCTCCCCCGCGGCGGCCACCGTCCGAGATAACCCACCCGCTGCGGGGGGATGGAAACCTACACAAGCCGGGACAACTTTTGCCACCTTATGACCACCCATCGGGAGCCGCTTCCCTCCGTGCTGGAGACGGTCGGGGAGACGCCGCTCGTCCGCGTGCAGGCCTCGCCCGACGCGGTGCCGGTGTACGCCAAGCTGGAGTCGTTCAACCCGGGCGCGAGCATCAAGGACCGCATCGGGAAGCACATGCTCGAGCGCATGCTGGAACGGGGCGACGTCGAGCCCGGGGGCACGATCATCGAGCCGACCGCGGGCAACACCGGCATCGGCATCGCGGTCGCGGCCGGCCGGCTGGACCTCGAGGCCGTCTTCGTCGTCCCGGAGCGGTTCTCGGTCGAGAAACAGCAGCTCATGCGCGCGCTCGGCGCCGAGGTGATCAACACGCCCACCGACGAGGGGATGGGCTACGCCATCGAGCGCGCCCACGAACTGGCGAGCGAGCTGGACAACGCGGCGGTTCCGCAGCAGTTCTCGAACCCCCTCAACGCGGAGGCGCACTACGAGACGACCGCGCCCGAGATCGACGACGCGCTCGACGGCGAGGTCGGCGCGGTCGTCGCCGGCTGCGGCACCGGGGGCACGCTGATGGGGATGGCGGACTACTTCCGCGAGCGCGAACCGGACACCTTCGTCGGTGCCGTCGAACCGGAGGGCTCCGCCTACCGCGAGTTCTTCGACGAGGACGTCGAGCACGAGGAGTACAAGACCGAGGGGATCGGCACCCACGACATCTCCACCAACGTCCTGTTCGACCCCGAGAAAGTCGACGAGATCCTCCCGATCCCCGACCGCGACACCCACGAGGAGATGGGCCGCCTCGCCGCCGAGGAGGGCCACCTCGTCGCCTCCTCCTCGGCCGCGAACTCGCTGGCGGCGCTGGAGATCGCCGAACGCGCGGCCGACGGCGAACTCGACCTCCCGCACGACTCCGTCGTCACCGTCTTCCCGGACTCCTCCGAGCGCTACCTCTCGAAGGGCGTGTATCGCTCCTACGAGGAGTGGGAGGGGTAGTCGGTCCCGGCGGCGGCGTTCACTCGAAGCGGCCGCCCAGCGTCGTGTACCCCGCCGCGACCGCGGCCCCCCACAGCACGTGCGCGACGAGCCCGACAGCGGGGAGGTTCGGCAGCGGCGACGGTATCCCCACGGCGCGGAGCCACAGCGGCATCACCACGCCGGCCGCGACGAGCCAGAGCAGGATCCCCCACGTCACGCCGGCGGCGCCGGCCCGCAACGGTCCGCCGACGCGGTCGCGGAGCCGCCACGTCGAGGCCCCGGCGACGAACGTCAGCGCGAACACGACGCTGTGGAACAGGTGCGTGATCCAGCCGACCGCCGCGCTCTCGACGCTGTACAGCGCTCCGATGACCGGCAGCACGCCGCTGGCGAGCCAGTAGACGCCACCCATCACGACGCCGGCACCGAGTCCCGCGGCCACCGCGCGGCGGAGGTTCGGGTAGGCGACGCCGACCGTCGCCTCCGCGGCGTCCGTGTCCGCGCGCGGAAGCCGGAGCGTGACGCGGGTCAGGTCGCCGTTCGTAACCGCGACGGAGCCGTTGTAGCCGCTGACGAGCAGCGTCACCGCCTGCAGGTCGAAGCCGCTCGACGGGTCGTCGTACTCCGGGAACGAGCCGCGTTCGAGCACGTCCCGCTGGCGCTCGGAGAGGGGCCGCCCGTCGTCCGCGACGGTGATCGCGACCGCGTGACGCTCGACGGCCGCCTCGACGTCCACGCGGTCGGCGTTTCGGACCTCGACCGCGTGGTCGATCAGCCGGTCGATCGCCGCGGCGAGCCGTTCGTCCGCGTCGATCAGCGCGTCGTCGGCGTCGGCCGGAAGCGCGACGCGCACGTCAGCCCCCTCGCGGTCCCCGACCGTCGTGGCAAGCGCCGAGAGCCGGAGACGCTCGCCGCCCTCGGTCGAGCGAGCGATCGACCCGATCCCGGAGACGGTCTCTTCGATCCGGGCCGCGCCGCGGCGGATGGCGTCGACCGAGCGGTCGCGGTCGGCCGCGGCCTCCCGGAGCAACTCGGCGTGCCCGTCAACGATAGTCGCCGCGTTCAGCACCTCGTGACGGAGGAGGCGGTTGATGAACCGGGCGCGGTTGGCGCCGCGCATGATCTCCTCGCGTCGATCCCGGAGCGACGCCTTGCGGTGTCCGTTGACGATCCCGCCGACGGCGCCGGCCAGCAGGACGTTCGCGACGAGGAGTTGGACCTCGAAGGTCTCGGAGACCATGCCGACGCCCGTAGCCGCCAACGTCACGCCGAGCGCGACGATCATCGCGGCCGTGCCGAGCAGACAGCCCGCGGTCACGTCCGCGACGTACGCGGGCGTGAACGCGCCCACCGCCAGCGCGACGCCCGCGACCGTGAGCGCCAACCCCACCACGAGCGGCACGAGGGTCGCGGCGACCGTCAGGGGACCGCCGGCGACGATCACCGCTTCGCTCACGAAGAAGCGCGTGATGACGAACCCGAGTCCCGCGACGACCCCGCCGCCGTATCGACCGAGCACCCGCCGCGCCGGTGACGGCTCGTCGGGAGTGGGGTCGCTCATACCTCATTCAACCGAGGTTTCTCAATAAAGGTACGCAACGGCTTCGCGCCCGCCGGACTGAAAAGAGGTTTCGACCGCGGCGCGGCGAGCTGCCGTCTCAGACCCCGAGCGCGTCGGTGATGGTCTCGCGGGCGTCGAGCAGGGCCTCGTCGGTGCGGTCGCGCGGGCGCTCCGCGTCCACGTCGACGACCCGCTCGACGGTGCCGGGCTGGCCGCCGAGCACGACCACGCGGTCCGAGAGGTAGGCGGCCTCCGCCACGTCGTGGGTGACGAGCACGACCGTCGCGTCGCGGTCGTCCCAGACGTCGAGCAGGTGGTCCTGCTGTTCGCGCTTCGTCAGCGCGTCGAGCGCCGAGAACGGCTCGTCCAGCAGCAGGACGGCCGGCTCGTAGGCGAGCCCGCGCGCGAGCGAGACGCGCTGAGCCATCCCGCCGGAGAGCTCGCCGGGGCGGGCATCCGCGAAGTCACCGAGGTCGACCTGATCCAGCAGCCCGTCGACGCGCTCGCGCGCCCCCTCCGTGTCCGGATCGACCTCAGCCGGGAGTCCGACCGAGACGTTCTCCCGGACGGTCGCCCACGGGAGCAGCCGCGGCTCCTGAAAGACCATGCCGACGCGGTCGCTGCCCTCCTCGCGGACGTCCGCGCCCGCGACGGTCGCGCGTCCGTCGAACGTCTCCTCGAGGCCGGAGAGCACGCGCAGCAGGGTGCTCTTGCCACAGCCCGAGGGCCCGACGACGGAGACGAACTCCCCGTCCGCGACCGACAGGTCCACGTCGCGGAGCGCCACCGTGTCGCCATACGCCTTTCCGAGCCCGGAGACGCCGAGGATGGGGCCCTCCCCCGCGGTCGTCGCTCCGTCGACCTCGCCGGCGTCACCAGTCGACGACACGGTCGTGCACCCCCTTCACGAGCAGGTCTGAGAGGTTGCCGAAGAAGGCGAAAAGCAGGATGGAGCCGACGATGATGTCCGGGCGGCTCATCACGCGCCCGTCGCTCATCAGGAAGCCGAGCCCCTGGCTGGCGGCGATCAGCTCGGCCGCGACGACGAACATCCACGCCAGCCCGACGCCGCCGCGGAGCCCGACCAGCAGGTTCGGCAGCACGGCGGGCAGAACGACGCGACGCAGGGACTCGATCCGACCGAGGTCGTACACCTCGACGACCTCCAGTAAGTCCTCGTCCACGTCGCGGATCCCCGTCGAGAGGTTGAGGTAGACCGGGAAGAACGCGCCCACGGCGATCAGCGTCACCTTCGCCACCTCGCCGATGCCGAACCACAGCAGGAATAGGGGGACCCACGCCAGCGAGGGGATGTTCTTCCCGCTCTGGAACAGGGGGTCGAGCAGGTCGCTCCCGAGGTCGGAGACGCCCGTCAGGGTCCCGAACGCGACGCCGACCGCGGCGCCGAAGAGGACGCCGAAGAAGACGCGCTGGACGGTGACGGAGATGTGCCCGGCGAGTTCGCCGGCGACCGCCATTCCGTAGAGCGTCTCAACCACGGTGAGCGGCGCCGGAAGCTGGTGGGACGCGAAGACGCCGGTCGCGACGAGGACGTGCCAGACGACGACCAGCAGCGCGGGCACCACGAGCCCGAGCGCCCAGCGCAGGCGGTCGAGGCTCGGGAGGCGGTCGTCGCCGAACCCGCCCGCCTCGGAGACGGTCGCCATCACTCGATCACCGGCCGTGCCGTCTCGGAGTCGATCAGTTCGTCGACCGCCGCCTGGAGGTCTGCGTCCTCGCTGACCATCTCCTCCTCGTGGAGGATGGGGGCGAGGTCCGAGAGCAACTCGCGGTGCTGGTCGCCCGGGAGCGGCGTCGAGAGGTCGGTCCGCTGGGTGAACACGCGCTCGGCGACCGGCTCGGACATCTCCGATTCGGCCGCGAGGATGCCGGCCGTCTCTCCCGGGTTGTCGAGCGCCCACTGGCGGCCGCGCTCGTACGTCTCCAGCACGCGCCGCACGTCCTCCGGGTGCTCCTCCGCGAAGCCCTCCAGCACGTTGAGGAAGCCGTACGTGTTGAAGTTCGGCTCGCGGAAGAACAGGTCCACGTCGTTCTCCAGCTCCAGCTCGGCCATGTGGGGGTCGAGCCCGGCCCACGCGTCGACCTCGCCCTCGACGAGCGCGGTCTGTCCCTCCGGGTGCTGGAGGTGGACGACCTCCACGTCGGACTCGCTCAGTCCGGCCTGATCGAGCGCCTGCAGCAAGAAGAAGTGCGGGTCCGTGCCGCGGGTCGCCGCGACCGACTTCCCCTCGAGGTCCGCGACCTCGGAGATGCCCGAATCGCTCGGCGCGACCAGCGCGGTCCACTCCGGCTTCGAGTAGATGTACGGCGTCCGGATCGGCACGCCGTTCGAGCGCGCCATCAGCGCCGCGATCCCCGCCGTGGAGGCGAACTCCGCCTCGCCGCTCTGGGAGTACTCGTTCGCCTCGTTGCTGCCGAGGCTGAGCACCCACTCGACGTCCGCGTCCGTCTCCGCGAACGCCTCCTGCATCCAGTCGTGCTCGCGGATGACGAGGCTCACGGGGTTGTAGTAGGCCCAGTCGACCGTCACGGTCCGCGACCCGCCGGAGCCGCCGAGGTTGCCGATACATCCCGCGCCGAGCGCCGTCGCCCCGACCGCGCCGGCCGCGCCGAGGAATCGTCGTCGTTCCATGTTCACCGACACGCCGGCGGCCTCCCTTAACGTATGCTTACGCAGAATATTCAGTCCGCTCTATGATGTCTTGTGGTTATTTTTCTCCTAGGGATCTGGAGTCGGAAACCGAGAACGACCGGCAGAAAACCGAGGGCCGGCGTTGCGAGGACTGACACTCAGTGACACGGGCGGCTCGCTCCGATATCGGCGCGTTCCGGAAAGCAGATCCCCTTGCCGCTATGTCGGACCGACCCCGGATCGCGGGGCTACGGCCCCGCCGTGGAGACGATCTTGATCACGTCGCCCTCGCTCAGCTCGTGGGACTCGCCGATCCGGCGGCTCGACTTCGCGTCGACCGCGTGGAGGTACCCCTCGCCGATGTCCGTGTGAACCGCGTACGCGAGGTCCTTCGGCGTCGCGCCCGACCGGAGCAGGAAGGCGTCCGGGAGGACGTTCCCCTTCGCGTCGGTCCACTTGGCGGCGTCCTGGACGGGGTAGACGGTGATCCGGTCGAGCAGGTCGTACACCGCCTCGTTCAGCGCGGTCTGGACGCCCGTGCCGTCGACCTCGGCCATCACCTCGCGGATCGACTCCAGCCCGCTCCGCTGCGCGTCGCTCACGTCGCCGGTTATTTCGAACTCCGCGTCGCCGGGGTCGTACTCCGCGACGCCCGCCTCCGCGGCGCGGCGGAGCGCGAGTTCGCCGTCCGCGGTCGCCGCCACGACCGGCTTGTCGGTCCCCTCGCGCAGGCGGTCGAGCGTCCCCTCGGGCGCCGCGTCGGCCTTGTTCGCCACGACGACGATGGGCTTGGTTCGGCGGCGGACCGCCCGCGCCAGCGACTCGCGGTGCTCGTCGGTCCACTGGATCGGGTCCTCGGGGTACTCCAGTTCCCGAAGGACGCGCGTCACGTCGTGCTCGGTCGCACCGAAGCCCGTCAGCAGGTCCGTCAGCGCCTCGTCGACGTCGAAGTCGGGCGACCGGGACTTGCGCTCGACCCCCTCCCAGTTGCGGTCGACGATGCCCGCGAGCCACAGGTCCATCTCCTCCTCGATGAAGTCCACGTCGTCGAGGGGGTCGTGGCTCCCGGGCTCGACCGGTTCGCCCTCCGCGTTCGTCGCGCCCGAGGCGTCGACGACGTTGAGGATCACGTCGGCGTTCGTCAGCTCGTCGAGGAACTGGTTGCCGAGGCCCTTCCCCTCGTGGGCGCCCGGCACCAGTCCCGCCACGTCGAGCAGTTCGATCGGGACGTAGCGCTTCCCGTCGTGGCAGTTCTCGTTGCCGCAGCGCTCCTCGCGGTCGAGGCAGGGGCACTCGGTGCGGACGTGGGTCACTCCCCGGTTCGCGTCGATGGTGGTGAACGGGTAGTTCGCCACGTCGACGTCCGCCATCGTCGCGGCGGTGTAGAACGTCGACTTACCCGCGTTCGGCTTGCCCGCGAGCGCGACCGTGATCATACCCGACGCTCGCTCGCCCGGAAAAAGCGCCTTTCGGTCGGTCGCGGCCGCCTCGCGCCCCCGCGTGCGGCGGTCGGCCCCGGCCGCTTAGAGGACGTCGCCGACGCGCCGCGGCTCGCCCGACAGGTCGGGGTCCTCGGCGACGATCTGGAGGATCTCGTGGTCGGTCACGTCCTGATAGTTCTTCCCGGTGGCCTCCTCGATCAGGTCGACCTCCAGTTCGAACTCCGTGCCCTCGTACACCACGTCGACGCCGTCCTCGCGGATGGACAGTACCGTGCTCATGCCGCGTCGTACGCCGCAGTCATTTATAAGGCCACGGTGACGGCGTCGACGCGGTCGGGACTCGACCGCCGCCCGTCAGTCGTCCACGTCCGCGACGGTGTCGGGGGCGTCGGCGGAGGTGCCGGGGTCGCCGGTCGCGCCTTCGAGCGACGTTCCGGCGTCGACCGCGGCCGGCCCGTCCGCCCGCCGCAGCGTCTCGTGGAACCCGATCACCAGCGCGGGAACGACGACCATGAACAGGTGCTCCTCGACCGGGATGCCGAACAGGTCGTAACCCGTGCGCGCGACGATGGCGAAGACGCCGACCTCCAGCGTGTACCAGTCCCAGACGTACGCCACGGGGTACAGCGCCAGCACCGTCCGCGCGGCACTCCACAGCGCCTCCGCGCGGTACAGCAGGGCGAACGCGAGCGCGCCGAAGACGACCTCCGTCGCGAGGTAGGTGTAGGGGCCGAGGGCCGTGATGTCGGGGAGACCGACCCCCGAGAGCGGCCGGAACCACACCGCTACGAGCAGGGCGGCCAAGAACAGGTAGGTCCCGCGCACGAGGAGCATGGTGGCCAGGTCGGAGGGCGCGCGGTAGGCGACCGCCGCGACCGCGAGCAGGGCGATCGCGGCCGCGGGCGCGGCGGGCGGGAACAGGCCCGCGACGGTGAACCACAGCACCGCGATACAGCCGACGAGCAGCAGCGCGTACGCGAGGCGTCGCGCGCGGACGCGACCGAGCACCACCGCGACCGTGCGCTTGTCGATGGAGCGGTCGTACGCGAGGTCCGCCTCGTCGTCGACCACCTTCACGCCGGTGAGGACGACCAGGAACACGGCCGCGAACGCGAGCGTGGCGGGCGCCGCGCTCCCTGCCTGCACCACGGCGCCGCCGATCATCGCGACCGCGATGCCCGCCGGGTAGCCCATCGTCGCGCCGAGGGTGTGCACGTCGAGTTGTGGCGCGTGGAGGTAGCCGATCAGCCACATCGGCGCGGTCACCGCCGCCGCGGCGGGGCCGGCCGCGAGCCACAGCGCGGTCAGACAGCCCAGGAAGCCGACCGCCGCGCCCGCGAGTGCGAGCCGGCACCCCCGCGCCGTCAGGGGGTGGTCGTCGTCCTCCCCGCGGACGTGGAAGTCGACGTAGCCGTCCTTCACGTGCGCGGTGTAGACGGCGAAGAAGGCGGCCAGCGCGTGGACAGCGCCCAACCCGACCGAGAACTCGCCGGCGACGGCCGCGCCGAACCACGAGGCGGCCAGCGGCGGGAGCATGAACACCGGGTGCACCTGCGAGGCGAGCGCGCGACCGGCGGCGCCGACGCCCGCACCGTGCCGGGAAACGTTCATCGTACCTGATAATTCGCCCGCTCCCGCTTCAGTGTTGTGTGGTGTGTGGGCATGCAACAGTACAGGTTCGGGAGCGGCGTCCGCCGCGCGTCCGACGCCCCCCGACCGTTTATGCCCGTCGGGCGTCTGCGACCGTGTGTGTCACTCAGGGGGGACCCGATCGCCGAACTGTCGGTGCCGTCGGGGACGACCGTCGAGGAGCACGACCTCGTCACCGACGGGGACGTGCTGGTCGGCGGCCAGTCGACGGTGGAGTTCGGGGTCCGCGGGCGGAACGTCGCGGCCGGCGAGCGCGCCTCCTTCGGCAACGACATCGAGGCCGAGGGGGACTGCCGACTGGACATGCTGTGTGACGTGGACGGGAACGTCCTCGTCGGCGACGACGCGTACCTCGGCGAGCGGGTCCACATCACCGGCCGGCTGATGGTCTCCGGCGACCTCGACATCGGCGACGACGTGGACATCGAGGAGGGGTTCGAGGCCAACGGCTGGATCGTGATCCGCAACCCGGTGCCGACGCTCGTCTTCTACTTCATCGTCCTCTCGCAGCTGCTCCGGCTGGGCGAGGCGGACGCCGCGGACGACCTCGCGGAGGCGCTGTCGGGCGAGGAGGACCCGCGCGATCCCCTCGTCATCCCCCGCGGCGCGGAGGTCTCCGACGACGCGTGGCGCGTCTCCACGCCCGCCACGATCGGCGACGACTGCCGCCTCCACGGCAACGTCCGCGCCGAGGAGATCGCGGTCGGCCGCGACAACAACGTATTCGGGTCGCTGCGCGCTCGCGGCGACATAACCGTCGGCGAGGGAACGCTCGTCCACGGCGACGTGACCACGCGCCGCGGGACGGTCACGGTCGAGCCGGGCGCACAGATCCGCGGCGACGTGGTCGCGGGCGACCTGATCGTCCACGAGGGCGCCGAGATCGAGGGGACGCTGCGCGCCCGCGGCGAGATGAAACTCGTGCGACCGAAAGACGGCGCGGCCGGTGGGCCCAACGAGACCGACGAGGCCGACGACGGGACCGAGCGCGACGAGGCCGAAGAGACCGACGACGGGACCGAGCGCGACGAGACCGACGATACCGACGACGGGGCCGAGCGCGACGAGGCGAGGACTCCCGGGGGCGATGCCGAGGATGTGGACGACGGGTCCGCCGACGGTGAGGGGCCTGAGGGGGACGGTGAGCCTGGGGATGACGATAGGGTCGACCAGGATGATGAGGTCGACCACGACGATAAGGCCGAGAGTGTCGGCGTGTCAGAAGACGGTGACGCGACCGAGGACAGCGACGAACCGGCGGATGACGAAGCCGAGACCGGCGCCGGGGAGGACGAGGAGTCGACCGAACGCGTGGAGAGGGCGGGCGACGACGCGGACGGAGTGACCGCAGCCATCCTCGACGACGAGTTGGACCCCGACGCGGTTCGCGGGACGACCGAGCACGCGGCCGGCGACGCTGACGAAGCCGACGAGTCCGACGACGACGAACCGGCGGAGGGCTCCGCGAGCTAGCGTCACCGACCGCCCGCTGTCTCTCGACCCGGGTCGGTGACGAGCGCGTCCGCCGGCGTGGAACGGTTCGCGGTCGGTTCGACCGCGGGTTTTGCTACGGCTCGACGACCGGCGAGAAGACGTCGTCGTGGAGCGTTTCACAGACCGTGTCGGCGAGCGCACGCAGGTTGACCGCGTCCTCGCGGTTGTAGGAGACGAGCGTCTCCAGCGACGACTCGTCGCCGCGCTCGTACTCGCGCCAGAGCCGCACGGCGTCGCGCCCGGAGATGTCCGGCCGGTCGCGGTCGATGCCGAGTTCTTTCTCGATGGGCTTGAGCCCCCCCGAGAGCCCGATCCGCTTGCAGGGGTACATCAGGTCGAGGTGCGGCGTCTCCACCTCGATGTCGAGGCTCGTCTCCAGGAACGGCACGTCGAAGCGGGCGCCGTTGAACGTCGCCAGCAATTCGGCCTCGCGAAACTGCTCGCGCACGCGCTCGGCCGTGAGGTCCTCGCCCTGCACCAGCGTCGTCGTCTCGCCGTCTCGGTGAAAGCTGACCGTCGTCACCTCGTCGCGGCGCTCGTCCAGTCCGGTGGTCTCGATGTCGAAGAAGCAGGTCTCCGCGCGGAAGTTCTCGTAGAGTCGCCAGCGCTCGCCCGAGGGGAAGGCGCCGTCGAAGAACGCGGCGTTTCCGTCGTCGAGGTGCGTCCACGCCTCCGCGATGAACGACTCGATGCGGCCGGCGGTCGTCGGACCCACCCCGGACACGTCCGCGGACGGGTCGAACGCGTCCCAGTCGGTCATCCCGCGCTCCCAGAGCCGGCGCTCGGTCGCCTCGCCGACCCCCCGAACGGGGATGAAGCTGTTCTCGATGCGCATACCGGACCCCCGCGCTCGCCGGCCTTCAACCTCGCGCTCCGGCGACCGCGTCCCGCCGGCTTATGACCGCGGCGCGCCAACGACCGCTCATGTGCGGCCGTTACAGTCTGACCGCTTCCCGCGACGCCCTCGAAGCCCGGTTCGGGGCCGCCTTCCCCGAACACGAGCCACGCTACAACTGCGCGCCCGGCCAGCGGCTGCCGTTCATCTCGGCGTCGGAGCCGGACGAGGCGACCCGCGGCGAGTGGGGGTTCACGCCGACGTGGGCCGACGACGCGTTCGGCCAGATCAACGCTCGCGCCGAGACCGTCCGCGAGAAGCCGGCGTTCCGCGACGCCTTCGAGGCGCGGCGCTGCGTCGTCCCCGCGGACGGGTTCTACGAGTGGACCGAGACGGGCGGACGCAAGCGCCCGCATCGGGTCGCATTCGCAGACGACCGCCCGTTCCTCATGGCGGGGATCCACGCGCGCTGGGAGGATCCCGATGCCGCGGCACAGACCGGCCTCGACGCCTTCGGCGGCGGTACAGCGACGGACGAAAATGAGGCGGGCCCGACGGAGACGTTCGCGGTGCTCACGACCGATCCGAACGACCTCGTCGCCGACCTCCACCACCGCATGGCGGTTATCCTGACCCCCGACGACGCTGAGACGTACCTCCACGGGAGCCCCGAGGAGGCGGCCGCGCAGCTACGGACGTATCCCGCCGACGAGTTGCGGAGCTACCCGGTGTCGACGCGCGTCAACGACCCCGCGAACGACGATCCGGGCCTCGTCGACCCGGTCTGAGGCCGCCCGCTTCGGCGATCACTCCGAGGGTCGCTCGCCCCCGTCGCCGGACTCCGGTGCGTCCTTCCACTCGCCGAGGCCCGACGGGTCGAGATGGACGTGGACGTCGCCGACGCCCTCCATCCCGCGGAGGCGACTCACGACTTCCGTTTCCACGTCGTGGGCTTCGCGGAACGGCAGGCTCCCGTCGACCTCGACGTGGACCTCGACTTCCAGGTCGGTCCCGTCGTAGAAGACGCGCAGGTCGTGGATCCCCTCGACCTCGGCGTGTTCGCGGATCGCCTCCACGATCCGCCGTCGTTCGCCCTCCGGCGGCGCCGCACCCACGAGGTAGTCGACGTTCTCCCGGGCGATCTCGACCCCCTGATAGACGACGAGGACGCTGACGAGCGCGCCGGCGAGCGGGTCCAGGATCGGGTATCCGACGTACACGCCGAGGATCCCCACCATCGCGGCCACCGTCGTGTAGATGTCGTTCAGGCAGTCGGCCACCAGCGCGCTCAGCGCGGCCGATCCGAGGTCCGCGTTCACCCACGCGGTGTATCGGTAGACGACGTACATATCCAGCATCGCGAAGCCGAGCGCCGCGACCAGTACCGGACTGAACGTCACGCCGGCCCCCTCCAGGAGGCCGAGGGCGGACTCCCGGAGCAGGTTCAGCCCCAGGACGACGATCACCGCGCCGACGAACAGCGCCGTGAGCGGTTCGATCCGCTGGTGGCCGTGCGGGTGCCCCTCGTCGGCGGTCTCGTACCGGCTGCCGCCCCACAGGAACACGACCACGCTGGCGACCAGGTCCGCGACAGAGTGGGCGGCGTCAGCGACCAGCGCCACGCTGCCGAACGCGACGCCTGCGGCCCCCTCGACGGCGATCTTCACCGCGTTTCCGAGGACGTTGACCAGCGCCGCCCGTCCGAACCGGCGGCGGTCGTCCGTCGAGGTCCCCTCCGACATGGACGCACCTCGTCGCCCCCCGGTCTTAAGCCATGTGTCAGCCGACCCCGCGGCCGCCGCGGGCCCGGAGCCGGTTCGCGATCTCGGAGTCTGGGTTCGGAGTCTCGGTTCGGAGTCTCGGTTCGGAGTCTCGGTTCCACCGCCTCTCTGCCCGACCCACCGATCGGTCCCGGATTTCCCGCCTCGATCGGAGTAGCTACCGCCCGAAACTCTATATCGCGCTATGAAGTTTATGAGTTCGTTCTCGATCAGACTTTCGACGGTTCCACGACAACGCAATTGCTGCGGGCGTCTCCCAAAAATCGCTCTGGAGGGTTCTCAGACGCCGAGACGGAAGACGTTCGCCTCGTAGGTCTCCCGGACCTGTCCGCCCCAGTTGTGGGTGTAGGTGTCGATGATGTCGTCGGCGACGTCGCCTCGGAGGTACTTCACCACGCCGCGGTCGCCGGTTCTGTCCCGCAGGTGGGTGGTGAAGAAGTGGCGGAAGTAGTGGGGCGTGACGTTCTCCGCGGCGCCGCCGCCGGTGCGGTACCAGCCACGCTCGCGAGCGTGCTGCTCGACGATGTGGCGGACGGTCTCGGGGTCGACGCGCTCGCCCCAGCCGTCGGCGGTCCCCACGAACAGGGGATCGGCCTCGGAGACGCCGTCGGGACGCACTGCGAGCCACCGCTTGAGCGTCCGCGCGAGCTCGTCGTCGACCGGTATCACGGTATCCCGTTTGCGCTTGTTCGCGGCCGTCCGCACCTCCCCGTTGAGGGGCTCGCCGACCGCGGCGTCGGCGGTGACGAACACCGAGTCCGGGCGCGAATCGAGCGCCGGTCGCGTCCCCAGCTCGAAGCCCTCCTGCAGTTCCGGGTCCGTCAGGGAGACGTCCCGGAGGTCGAGGTTGCAGAGTTCGCCCACGCGCATGCCGGTCTTTAAGAGCGTCACCACGAGCGCACGGTGGAGTGGGTGCCGGATCGACCCCACGAACGACCGCATCGTGGGGACGTCGATCTCCCGGCGGGCGGGGTCCTTGTCGACCGACTCGTCCATCTCCTCCATCACGAGTGTCATGGGGTTGGCGTCGAAGGCGCCCACCTGCGTCATGTAGGCGTAAAAGCGGTGGAGATACGCCGCGTACGTCGCGACCGTGCTCGCGGCCGCCTCGCCCCGCAGCGAGTGGACGAACGCCATGCAGTCGCGGTGCGTGGCCTCGCTGGGCGCGACGGAGACGCCGCGCGGGTTCGTCTCGGGGTCCGACAGGAATTCCTCGAACCGCCGCAGGACGCGCTCGTAGGCCGTCCGCGTCCGGTCCGTCTTTCCGTGGAAAGTGAGGTCTTCCAGGAAGTATCCGACCGGATCGGCGGGATCGACCGCGTCGGTGCCGGTGGCCCGTCCGCTCATCGCTGGTCGCCCATCAGGACGTACCCCCCTTCGCGGCCGCTGTACCGAACCCGGTCCTCGGACTGGAGGTCATCGAGCGCGTTCTCCAGTCGCTCCTCGAGGTCGCCCGAGAGAGCGTCGAGCAGATCCTCCCACGAGAGCGGCCCCTCCCGAGACAGCACCGATTCGACCCGGCTTTCGAGGCCGTTACCCCCAGGGTTCGTCCCCTCCTCGTCGCCCTCCTCGGGGTTACTCCCGTTCCCCGTCGTGAACCCCCGTCTCCCGGCCTGTACCATCGTTCGCACGAACTCGCTCTGGCTCATGTCGAGTTCGTCCGCGTGCCGCTTCCACTCGGATTTTTGGTAGGACGGTACGTACGTCTTCACCGCCGTTCGATCGGTGTCCGGTTCCGACGACATTCGTGATCCGAGGCTCGCCCGCCCCGCTAATCAATCTATCCCCACACTGGTGGATAAGAGACCTTATCAAAATATCCGGCACCATAATACGACCACCATTCTACGCATATCTGGAAAAACATGACCATCAAACGGCCGAGATAGTCCCAAAATATTGGATAATGAATCGACGTCCGAAGCGAATTCCGTTCTTAGAGAACGGTCAAAAATTTCGCTGTCGACCGCCGGTTCGTCCCGCCTCTCGAGCAAAGAGAGATTCCCGTTCGGCACATTCATCAGTTTTCGGATACTTCATCTCCGCCGTTCGCTGACCCGACCCGCGTGGAATACGGCCGCGACTTGAGCAGACGCCTGACTAGTCCGACCGGGCCCCTCCCCCGAGAGTCACGGGCGACGCTGCGACGTGAGCTCCGGCCGACCACGTCGACCGCGAAGTCGGGACAGGAGTTCGGGCGGACGACGAACCGTCCCGGCAGCGACGGCTTCCGGGGCTCCGGCTCCGCCGGTATGGGGGTGTCTCGAACATGAGGCGGCCGGATCGGCGACCGCGAGTCGCCACGGCGTCGGCCGCGGAGCCGCGCCGGCCTGCGTGACGAATTCCCCGCCCCCAGCGACGGCTGACGGGCCCGGGATCCCGGACGCCACCGATACCGCGGCCGAGCGGTGAGACGACGAGCGCGGAAGGACCCTGATCGTAACCGCGGCTTTGACGCCGGATGGACGTATTCCCGGTGAGCGGTCCCTCCCGAGCCATCCCGACACAGAACCCGCATGAGACCGCGTGAACGCGTTTCTCGGCGTCTTCCGCCTGACGGACACACACCGAAACCGTTCCGTCTCGGCGCTGCACGCGGTCGTGAGAACTGGACGCGTTCGGGAAGCACCTCGAGTCGGCGTCGGTCGGCGATCGGGCTTCGCAGGGCCTCGGAGCCAGTCCGAGGTGGAGCCCTCGATGGAGACGATTCCGGACAAACCCATTACCGATATGGCGAGATCTCTCCCGTGTTTCCGTTTCTTCTCCGAGGACGGGAACGGCCAGCAGCGAACACATAAACTACATTCCGCTATACCTAATTCGTCCGTATCGGTCGCCGTGTTCGAGCCAGGATCGCCGGGCGGATCGACAAGTCCTACTGGAGACGGCGGCCGAACTCGAGAACAGGCGTCAGAACCGCACACCGCGTCCGCAGTCGAGTGTCCGGGGTTCAGACCGTGAGCGCCGACTCGAGGTCGGGGCCGACGAGCAGTTCGCGGACGCGCTCGACCGACGGATCGGCTTCGGCGCGGTTCTCCATGAGCACCGTTTCGCTCGGGAACAGGTGCTCGCCGAGGACGAGTCCGTGGTCGCGGGCGGTCGAGCCGGTCACGGTGAGGTAGACGCCGAGGCCCGTCTCCGCGATGGCCGCCTCCTCCTCCTGGTCCGGGTCGGGATACGCGAAGTCGACGTCCGCGAGCGCGTCGGTTCCGAGGACGGCCGTCACCAGGCGCTCGTACCGGGGGGAGATACAGAGCGGACCCTCGTAGTCGGCGACGAACGCGCGGTCGAGGTCGGTCCCGGAGGGCAGCACGTCGGGGGTGGCCATCAGGGTGTGGTAGACGGTGTCGCCGAGGCCCGTGACGACGCGCACGTCCGTATCCCGAGGGTCGATCCGGCGGTTGATGTCGGCGAGTTCGGCGATGCCCTCCCGCTCGATGCCGACGACCTCCTCGAGGACCAGGTCCGCGGAGTCGAACCCGAGCGCGAACTCGTGCGTTCTGAGCGCGCGGAACGGCTCCTCGCGGCCGACGAGCTTCACGGACACGTCACCGATCTCGACGGTCGCGGCGTCGAAGACGATCCGGCGCGGCTTGCCGTCCCGGTCGTCCCGCAGCAGAGTGTACTCGGGCGCGGCGGGGGCTTCGTGGTCGGAGTAGTCCGCGAGTCGCTCGTAGGGACCGCGGTCCGCATCGAGTTCGTCCTTCGTGACGGCCTTCTCGTAGCGGAGCGTGCTGCTCACGTCGTCGGCGAGCGGCGCCGCGTCACCGACGTGCGCGAGACGCTCGAGCACGGCTTCGAGCGGTCGGCCCTTGCGCGGGACGGCGACCGGAACCGGCGTAGTCATTGGCGACGTTCAGGGAGCGCGGGTAAAACGGGTTGCGTTTCCGGCGTGCTACCGAGCAGGCCGGGGCGTGAGGGTCAGGCGCCGAATGCGTCGCTGAGCCGCTCGCGGAACTCCTCCAGCTCCGCGAGCTCCTCGTCGATGCGGGCGATCTCACCCTCCAGTTCCTCGAGAGACACCTCGCTGTCGCCCACGGTGTCCTCGACCGTCTTCTCGACCTCGACGAGCCGAGCGTCCACTTCGGCGATGTCGTCCCACACGTCGCCGAGCTCGTCGTCGATCGTCTCCGCGTGGTCCTCGACCGCGCCGACGCGGTCGTCGGTCGTCTCGAGGTCGTCGGCGAGCGCGGACACCTCGTCGCGCACGCTCTCGACGAACTCCTCGACGTCGGCCACGTCGTCCGCGAGCCCCTCCCGCTCGGAGTCGGCCCGCTCGGCCCGGACGCTGAGGTCCCCGACCGCGTCGTCGAGGTCGTCTATCTCGGTTTGGATCTCCGCGAGAACGCCGTCGGCGGTCCCCTCCTCGTCGATGAACGTCTGGAGCGCCTCCACGTACGCCGCGAGGTCGCCGAGCCGGGACTGCACCCGGCTGAGCCGGACGTCGACGCTGTTCGGCGTGCCGAGGTCGAGTTCCTCCTGTAACACGTCGAGGTCTTCCTCGTCGACCTCGCCGGAGCGGATCTCCGCGGCCAGCGCCGCCGCGACTCCCCCGGTCTCCGTCACCGGGGCCGCGTCGCTCCCGTCGTCCTCGTCGGTCCCACCGCTCTCGTCGCCCGTCGCGTCCGACCGTCCGTCCGTCGCGTCGTCCGCATCCGGCTCCGACGCCGCGTCGTCGGCTTCCGCGCCTCCGGACTCGCCGGCCTGCGGTTTCTCGATCCGGGTGTCGTGCGGGGTGACCGCCGCGATCGCCTCGTCCGGGACGGGACGAGGATCGGGGGACTCGGGCTCGTCGGTCTGCGGCTCGGCGGGCTGCAGTTCGTCGACGCCGATGTCCGGGGCGACGGAGTCGGTCGGTTCCGTCCCGTCCGGCTCCTCGTCCGCGCCCGTTACGACCGGATCAACGGGTTCGGCGGACTCGGCGGACTCCGCGGACTCGGCGGGTTCGGCGGACTCGTCCGGATCCGGAGCGTCGAGCCCGTCGAGCGGGTCGGCCGCCTCCGCGGGGTCCGCGGCCGCCGCCACGGCGTCCTGTGACGCGCCGGTTCCACCGGTATCCTCGGCGGCCCCGCCAGTGTCGGGTTCCTGTTCGGGTTCGTCCATGCCCGGGAGCGAGGACCGCTCGCCGCCGAGCACGTCGCGGACGACCTCCGCGCCGTCCGCGCCGAGCACGTCGTCCATCTCCTCGCCCTCGCGCGCCGTCTCCACGGTGGGAACGCCGAGGAACGCGTCGGTGTCCGGGTCGTCGTCCCGGATTCCGTACACCGTCGTCAGCGTCTCGCCCGGTTCGAACACGCGCTCGAACTCGACGCGGTGGTCGTTGTAGGCGGTCCAGTCCTCGCTCTCGTAGTCGGGGTGGAACCCGACGCGGTCCATCGGGAACGACTCCGGAATGTCGTCCACGATCCGGAGTCGGGCGGGGTCCTCGCGGTCCGAAGCTATCTCGAACACCACTGCGGGGACCGGGAACTCGTCGTTCGAGAAGGACTTCGAGACCCTGATGCCCCCGTCCTCGACGGACACGGCCGCGTCGTCGGTCGTCGGGTCGCTCATGGACCACCGGTTCGCGACGACTAACTTAAATTACACGGGCCGATCCTCCGCGCTGATAACCGGATCAGACCGTCAGTACCGTTACGGGGCCGTCGAAGTCGAGGACGATCCGCTGCGTCTCGTCGCCGAAGATGGCCTTCCCCGTCGGTGAGCGCTTCTGTCCGGTGACGAAGACGTGGTCGCAGTCGTAGCGGTCGGCCTCGGTCAGCACCGTCTCCCCCATGTCGCCGATGGCGCCGTGGGCCTCCCACTCCACGTCGAGGTCGTCGAGCACCTCGCGGCCCACGTCCGCGGCGTAGTTCTTCGCGCCCTGCATCGCCTGCGTCACGCTGTAGGAGGCCTCGTAGTTGGAGATCTCCTCGAGTTCGACGCGCTGGTCGTTGTACTCCTCCTCGGTGGTCCCGTACAGCAGCGTCAGCTTCGCGTCGACGCCCGCGGCGAGTTCGCCCGCCTCGCGCACGAGTTCCTTCGACTCCTCCGTGGGTCCGACGACCGCGAGTGCGTGATCCATATGGCGCGCAATTTCCCACGGACTGTAAAAACGTGTGGGATCGTGACGGATCGGTTCGGAGTCCCGACCACTCCCTGACCCCCCGGTTGTCCAGAGCGGTGCTGTGGCGGTATCGGTGCAGTAGTGCGGTACTGATGCGGTGGGCGCGGCGGTATCGGTGCAGTAGTGCGGTACTGATGCGGTGGGCGCGCGCGTTTCTCGCGCGCGAGGGAGGCCGCGTCCGGGCGCGATGCGGTGCGGTTCCGCGCCCGGCTCGCGGCCGAGGCTGGGGAGGGATGAGGCCTGCAGTGCTGTGCGGTCGCCGAGCGGGGCGGAGTGGGGCGGATCGGGCGGCACTGCGGCGCCGCACTGAACGGGACAGCCAGCACTACGATCAGGACGAATTGCCGGCGCAGTCGTCTCCTCAGTCCCAGAAGGCCTGCGTCCGCGCGTACTCCCGCTCGCGGCCGAGGATGTCGCGGTAGAACTCCTCCTCGTCCTCGCGGAGGTTGTTGATGATCCGGGCGGCGTTTTCGGGCCCGACGCCGCGGGCCGCGAGCGCGATCACCGCGCGCTTGCCGTGGGTCTGGACCAGGCTCGCCGAGCGGAACGCGCGCTTCGTGAGCTTCTCTTGTTCCTCGTCCTTCTCCTCGGCCCTGACCGCCTTCACCGCCTCCTCGTCCCACGGGTTGAGCGCCGCGATGCGGGTCGACCCGCACTCGGGGCACTCCGGCTGGTCGCGGACGCGGCGCACCTTCGTCTTCCGCGTCCAGTCCCGACAGTGGAGACAGAACAGGATCACGCGGTCCTCGCGGATGCGTTCGCGGACGGCCTCGATGACGCTCGCGTCCGCGTTCTCCGGCACGAGGAACTCGCGGCCCGAGGAGGTACCGGCGGATCCGAGCGGCGTCCGCTCGCGGGCCGCCACGAGGTCGACCTCGCCGGACTGAACCGCCGTGAGCACGTCCGCGGTCTCCTCGACCGCGAGGTCCGTGTGGAACGTCTCGCGGACCGCCTCCTCGTAGACGGGGGTGTCCTCCAGCGCCGCGAGCAGGCGGTCGCCGCCGAATCGACCCTGCCCTTCGCGGTAGCGCTTGAGCGCGCCGAACTTCGCGGCCACCTGCGCGAGCGTGAACTTCAGCGCGTCCGACTTCTTCACCGCGAGTTCGAGGTACGACTCCAGGTGCGCCGGCTCCGTCCCCTCCAATATCTCCATGACGACGCCGGGCCCGACGTCCGGGGGAACCTCCAGTTCGATCCGGTAGGGGTCCACGTCCATCCCGACCGAGGAGCCGGTGCGCTGACCGATCAGCGCCGACAGCAGGCGCGCGAGCGTCTCGTTCACCTCGTGACCGAACGCCGCGTTGACCACCAGCGAGCGCCCGAGCGACTCCACGACGATCCGTTCGTCGGTCGGGACCGGGTGGCCCGCGGCGACGTGGTCCTCGACTGACTCCAGCGCGGCCGCCGCCGTTCCCGCGTCCGTCGGATAGCGCTCGGTCAGCCCGCGCGCGACCGCCGACCGAGGGGTGCCGTCCGCGAGCCGGTTCGCGACCTCCCCCCGCAGCCGGCCGACCTCGCCCGCGACGGGCTTCGGGACGGGGATCTCCGAGCCGGTCCACGAGGGCACCTCGCCGGCGGGGTCCTCCACCGGCGAGACGTTGACGCGTTCCTCCTCCTCGTCGATGTCGTTGATCCGCCACATCTCGCCGCGCTGGACGAACGTCTCGCCCGGCCCCGCGAAGTTGAGGACGAACCGCTCGTCGAGCGTTCCGATCCGCGACCGCGAGGAGAGGTCGTGGACGTCGTAGGTCGCCTCGTCGGGGATCATCGAGAGGTTGGCGTAGAAGTACTGCCACGTCCCGCCGGACTTCTCCAGCGTGTCCGTCTCCTCGTCGAGCCACAGCAGGCGGTTGCCGGAGAGCTCCCGGACGACCTCCTGAAACGCGGGCTCCGAGAGGTCCCGGAAGGGATAGGCGTTCGTCACGACCTCGTAGACCTTCCGCGCGTGGACCTCGCCGTGGTCCATCACGACGCCGACGATCTGGTTCGCGACCGTGTCGAGGCTCCCGTGGTGGATGCTCGCCGGTTCCACGAGCCCCTCCTCGGCACGTCGGGCGATGGCGAGTGACTCCAGCACGTCGTCGTCGCCGCTCGCGACCACGGTCCCCTCAGAGACCAGGTCGCGGCGGTGGCCCGCCCGCCCGACGCGCTGGAGCAGCCGGGCGACCTCGCGCGGGCTGCCGTACTGGACGACGTGGTCGACGCGGCCCACGTCGATGCCGAGCTCCATCGAGGAGGTACAGACGAGCCCGTCGATGTCGCCCGCCTTGAACCGGTCCTCGACGTCGACGCGCGCCTCGGTCGAGAGCGAGCCGTGGTGGATGCCGATGTCGACCGAGGCGCCGTCTGCCCCGGCTCCGCCGCCGACCCCGCCGCCCCCCGACTCCGCGAGCGTCTTGAACCGCGAGCCGAGCGCCTCCGCGGTCTGGCGCGTGTTGACGAATATCAGCGTCGACTCGTGGGCCGCGACGATCTCCCTGATCGCGCGGACGTGGCTGGCGATCTCCTCGGTGGTCGCCAACTCGCCGGCAAGTCGGTCGTCGGCGTCGGTGATCTCGGGCTGGACCACCGAGAAGTCGACGCGCGTGCCGGCCGCGACCTCCACGATCTCGAACTCGCGGTCGCCCTCACGCGAGGGGTCTCGCTTCCCGCAGCCGACCAGAAACCGACCGACTTCTTCGGGTGAACCAACCGTCGCCGAGAGGCCGATCCGCTGGTAGGGGCCCGCGACCTCGCGGAGCCGTTCCATGCCGACGGTCAGCTGTGCGCCCCGCTTCGCGGAGGCGAGTTCGTGGACCTCGTCGACGACGAGATGGGCCACGTCCGCGAGCGCGGCCCGCATCTTCGACCCCGTGAGGATCGCCTGCAGGCTCTCGGGCGTGGTGATCAGCACGTCGGGCGGGTCGTCGGCCTGCTTCGACCGCTCGTACTGCGTCGTGTCGCCGTGTCTGACCGCCACCTCGAGGTCGAGGTAATCGCCCCACCACTCCAGCCGGTCCATCATGTCCCGATTGAGCGCACGGAGCGGGGTGATGTACAGCGCGGAGATCCCCTCCCGCGGCGCGCCCGCGGACGTCTCGCGGGCGTCCACGAGCGCGTCGAACACCGGCAACATCGCGGTCTCGGTCTTCCCCGTTCCGGTGGGCGCCAGCACGAGCGCGTTCCGGCCCGCCGCTATCGGGGGGATCGCCCGGCGCTGCGGCTCCGTGGGCGTCTCGAAGCCCCGCTCCGAGAGCGCCTCGCGGACCGTCGCCCCGAGGTGCGTGAACGCGTCCATCCCGTCGTCCGCGCCGTCGGCGGTCTCGGCGTCCGCGTCCGCGCTCGGCTGCGCGGTCGCGTCCGCATCCCCGTCCTCGACCCCGTCGGCGCTCCCCTCAGCCATCGCTCCGAGGTTCGGTCCTCACGCGATTAAGGGCGTCGCCGCGGGGTCGGTGCGCCCGCCGGCGAGGCGCCCTCACACGGACCGGTACGCCCCGAGGCGCGTCCCGTCGAGCAGGTACGCCTGTCCGTCGGCCAGCCCGTCGGGCAGAAACGGCGACAGGAACTCCTGCCCAGCGACGTTGATCCACGTCCCGCCGGAGCGCTCGTTGAACGCCGGGAAGACGACGAGTTCGGGGTCGTTCCACGCCGCGGCGGCCCCGGCGCCGACTTCGGCCTCGAAGGGCTCCGACCGGAGCGTCCCGCGGAGCCACGCGCGCTCGGTCCGGCTCCCGCCGACCGCGTCCTCCAGTCTGACCTGCGGGTGTTCGTGGCCCATGCAGACCGTCTCCGCGCCGAGGACCTCCGGATCCGGCCACGTGTGCCCGTGGACGAACGCCACGTCGCCGCGGCGCTCGCCGCCCGCCGGGATCACGTCGAGGTCGGCCGCGAACGCCTCCGCGACGCCGGGGTCGTGGTTCCCGACGACGAGCGTCAGCGGAACGCGGTCGGTGACCGCGTCGATCAGCGCCGCCAGTTCCTCGCGCTCCTCGCCCTCCGGCGCGGCGATGCGGTGCGCGAGGTCCCCCAGCACGACGACGCGGTCGGCGTCGGTGCGGTCCAGCAGCGCGAGCAGGCGCTCGCGGCGCTCGGGCGCGGCGCTGTCGAGTTCGACGCCGCGCTGGTAGCGCAGTCCGACCTCGATGCCGGCGTGGTAGTCGGCGACGACGAGCGCGCGCTCGCCGGGGAGGTCCGCGACCGCGGCCGGCGCGTCCGGCACCGGGTCGACGACCGCCATCAGATCGCTTTCAGCGTCCCCTCGGTCGGCTCGTAGCACTGGCCGCCCATCAGGGCGTCCTCGATGGCGTCGTCGACCTCCGCCCGGTCGGCGCCGTACTCGTCGACGACCGCCGCGGTCACGGCCTCGCGGTCCGCGCCGTCGCCGTCGTCGAGGTCGCGCATCGTTTCCACGGCGACCGCGGTGAGGTCGACGTCCTCGTCGGCGGACGCTTCCGCGTCTTCCCCGTCGGCTGACGCTTCCGCCTCCTCGGCGGCCGCGCTCTCGCCCGCCGCGTCGGACTCCGACCCGGCTTCCGACCCGGCCTCCGCCTCGTCGGCGGCGGATGGCTCCCCGTCCTCGCGCTCCTCGAGTTCCTCGGCGAGTTCGTCGGCGTCCGGCACGTCGATGCCCGCCTCCTCGACCTCGCCGCCGGTCGCGAACTCGGTGCCGTACTCGGACTCGATCTCCTCGCGTTCCTCCTCGTCGAGTTCGTACATCTCGCCGCCTGCGGCCTCCGTGTCGGCGGCGTCGGACGTGTCTGCGACCCCACTGTCGGCGGAACTCCCGGTGGCGCTCGCGTCGCCGTCGGAGTCCCCGAGCGACTCGTCGAAGTCACCGAGCGGCTCCTCGGCCGTGGTCTCGTCGGCGCCTCCCGCCGTCGCGGGTTCGGTCATCTCCGGTTCCGCCGGTTCCGTCTCCGTCTCAGTCGCCGTCTCCGTCTCAGTCGTCGTCTCCGTCTCAGTCGTCGTCTCCGGTTCGGTCTCTGTCTCTGCCTCGGTCCCCGATTCACTCTCCGCCTCCGGTTCGGCCTCCGCCGTCGGTTCCGCCTCCGCGGTCTCTGCCGGTTCCGACTCGGCGGTTGCCTCGACGTCCGCTTCGGGTTCCGTCTCGGTCTCAGCCTCCGATTCCGACGAATCCGCCTCGCCGGTCGCGGCCGCGGCCTCGACGGACACGTCCGTCTCGGGGAGCGGACCGATCTCCGCGTGACCCCCCTCGTCGGGAGCGATCTCCGGCGACCGGACCTCCTCGCGGTCGCCAGTGATCATCTCCAGCGCGTCGACCGCCATCCGCCGCACAGCCTCGACGTAGGCGGGCGAGGTGCGGTAGTGCTCCAGCGCGCGCGGGATCCCGGCCGCGAGCGACGCGGAGACGCCGCCGGCCTCCAGCGCGCGGCGGAGGTCCTCGCCGCGGAGGTCCGATTCGAGCGCCTTCTCGAGGACCGCGAGGCGGTCGAGCGTCGTCTCCGCGGCGGTGACGATCCATCGGTCGCGCACGTCCGCGTCGACGTGGTTGATGCTCTCCGGGCGGACGGAGGTGAACACGCGGTCGGAGTCCTCCGGCTCGAAGGTCCGGGCCTTCCCCGTCAGCGCGACGAAGCTCGGCGGGTCCGCGCGCTCGAGGAACGTCTGCGCGTCGGGCTGGTACTGGCCGGCGTAGGTGACGAACGCGCCCGTCGGGTCGACCACGCGGCCGCGGCGCGTGTCGTCGTTGATGCGCTCGACCTCGGTGAGCACGCCCGCCGCGAACAGGCGGTTGACGCGCGCGCCGGTCGGCGTGACGACGTAGTTCGGCGCGCGCTCCTCGTCGCTCTCGGAGTAGGAGAGCGAGGCGTCGTCGAACTCCGCGGCGAAGAGCCGGTAAGCGACCTCACGGGCGCCCGGCCCGTCGTCGTCGCTCATCGGTCCACCTCCGCGTCCGCGGCGGCGTCGGGGTCGATGTCAGGGTCGGCGTCAGCGTCGCTGGGGGCGCCGCCGTCGGTCGCCGCCTCCCCGCCGGCCTCCCCGGACCTCCCGAGCGTCGCGAGGACGGCCTCGGCTGCGTCGGCCGGGTCGTCGCTCGCCGGTTCGAACGTCTCGGCGTCGAGGTTCGCGCCGTAGTCGTCCACGGAGAGGTTCCCGCGGACGCGGAACGCGCGCCCGACGAGTTCGTCGCGGATGTCCGCCGCGACCACGTCCTTGTCCATCGCCTCCTGGGCGGCCGCGAGCGCCTCGTCCAGCCCGCCGCCGTACACCTCGGCGGTCAGCTCGTCGTCGAGCACGACCGTCAGCGTGTCCGTGCCGTCGTCGAGGATTGCCTTCACGCGCAGGTCGTCCTCGCCGTCGACGGCGCCGTGGCTCCGGCACTGTCCGCCCTGGATGACGCGCCCGCAGTCGGGACAGCGCTCGATCAGTCCGGAGCCGTCCCGGACCTCGAGCACGTTGCCGACGACCTCGACGTCGAACATGCCGCCGGTGTCGACCGCCTCGGCGACCGAGAGCCGCGGGGCGTCCTCCTTGACGGTCACCGCGTCCGAGAGCGGCGTCACCTGCGAGAACTCGGTGAGGTTGATCGACGGAACGCCGCGGAACTCGCGGACGTACACGTCCTCGATCCGCAGGTCCGCGCCCTCGGCCACCTCCTCGCGCGGGTCCCAGTCCGTGAACGGGAGCCGACCGGTCTCGTCGCCGACGATCCCCTCGCGGATGTCGGTCTCGCCGTCGCGTCCGGAGATGGTCTTCGACTCGACCTCCAGCACGCGCACCTCGACGTTCCGGCCGCGGTCGCCCGGTTCGAGGTCGACGAGCGCGCGGTCGCCGCCGACCTCGGCGTCGACGTCCGGGGCCTCGTCGGCCATCGCCACGGTCGAGGAGTCGTTGAGGTTGAGCTCCGGTTTCCCGTCCCACTCGCGGACCCCGGCGTTGCCGATCGTGACGGCATCGCCGGGCTCGAACCCGAAGTCGGTCCACGCGGTGTAGGAGATGGTCCCCGTCTCGTCCGCGAGTTCGCCCTCGCGGATCGTGATGTCGTCACCCTGGTACCGGATCGTTCGGGTGCCGACCGTCAGCACGACGGCGGTCACGGTGACGCTGTCGTGGTCGGTCGTGATCTCCCCGAGGTCGACCGAGTCGGGAGTGGGCGAGGAGCCGCCGGAGCCCCCGCCGTGCTTCCGGCGGACGCTCTGTTTGGCCTCCTCGATGGGGACGCTGTACTCCAGCAGGTTCTCCAGGTCCGCTTTGACCTCCTCTTTGTCTACGCCGAGATCGGAGGCGAGATCCTCGGCATGGTTGTCGACGTCCATCGGCCCACGGTTCGGCGTACTGGCACAAAAGGGTTCGCTGGCCGGGGCGAACGTGGAACGCGCCGGACGCGTCGCGCGTTCCCGAACGCGGTCGGGTCGCCGCGCCCCACCGAAACGACCATCCCCGCGGCCGGACCAGAGGTCGGCATGCACGTCGTCGTCAACGCCGCCGAGAGCGTGGACGGGAAACTCGCCACGCGGCGGCGCGAGCAGCTCCGCATTTCCGGGGAAGAGGACTTCGCGCGCGTCGACCGCGTCCGGGCGCGCTCGGACGCCGTCATGGTCGGCGTCGGAACGGTGCTCGCGGACGACCCGCACCTGACGCTGGACGACGCCGCCCTCCGCGCCGAGCGCGGCGAGGCGGACCGCCCCCCGCACCCGGCCCGCGTCGTCGTCGACTCCTCGGGTCGGACGCCGCCGGACGCCAGAATCCTGGACGGGGCCGCCACCACCTACCTGCTCGTGAGCGAGGCGACCACGCCCGCGCGCCGCGAGGACCTGGCCGACGCCGGCGCGGAGGTGATACCGGCCGGCGAGGACCGCGTGGACCTCGCCGCGGGGCTCGACGCGCTCGCGGACCGCGGCGTCGACCGCCTGATGGTCGAGGGCGGCGGCGAGGTGATCTTCTCGCTGTTCGAGGCGGGGCTGGTCGACGAGCTCTCGGTCTACGTCGGCTCGATGATCGTCGGCGGTCGCGACGCGCCGACGCTCGCGGACGGGGAGGGATTCACCGAGAACTTCCCGCGGCTGGACCTGACGGACGTGGAACGGCTCGACGACGGCGTGGTGCTCTCGTACGACGTTCGAGCGGAGTGAGTCTGGAGCGGTCACTCGATGCTTTTTGAGACGGAAGATCGCCGCGCCGAGTCGAATCTGTAACACCGTGGGTGCGGTGTCACTACACTGCTGACCGATGCGGTCGGCGCGCGCTCCACGCCGACTTCCAGTTGCCAGAAATCCCCGACAGGACCGCTTTCGGAACGAATTTGGGTGAGACTCCGGCCGGAGTTCGGAAAATCCTCTTTTAAGTATCCGTGCTCGGACCGAGTATGCGCAAACGCGCACTCACAGTGACGTTGGTAGTAGCGATGGTCGTGTCGGCGATAGCCGGCCCGGCCGGGGCGGCCGCCGCGGCGGCGTCCGCGTCGGACCACCAGGCGAGCGTGACCTTCTCCGAGCAGGCCAGCGGCGGGTCGACCGTCGTCGTCGACGAGGTGACCCTGCCGGAGGGCGGCTTCGTGACGATCCACGACGGCACGCTCGCGGACGGGAACGTCCTGGGTAGCGTCGTCGGCACGAGCGCGTACCTCGAGGCCGGCACGCACGAGAACGTCACCGTCCACCTGACCGACGAGGTCGCGGACGGGACGTTCCACGCGATGGCCCACAAGGACACCGACGGCGACCGGCGCTACACGTTCGTCTCCGAGAACGGCGAGGTCGACGGCCCCTACACGACGGACGGCGACATCGTCATGGACGACGCGAACGTGACCGTCTCCGCGTCAGTCTCCTTCAGCGGACAGCCCTCGGAGGGCGAGTACGTGATCGTCGATCGCGTCGAGCTGAGCGAGGGCGGCTTCGTGACGGTTCACGACTCCAGCCTGCTCGACGGCGCCGTCTTCGACTCGATCCGCGGCACGAGCGAGTACCTCGAGGCGGGCGTCCACGAGGACGTGCGCATCCAGCTCGACGAGCCGCTGGAGAACGACGACACGCTCGTCCCGATGGCCCACCGCGACACGAACGACAACCAGCAGTACGACTTCCCGAGCACCGACGGCGAGGAGGACGGCCCCTTCACCGCGAACGGTGACGCCGTCGTCGACAGCGCGCAGGTCGAGTTGAGCGACGAGGCGTCCGTGACCTTCGACGCACAGGCCTCCGGCGGGAACGCGGTCGTCGTCGAGGAGGTCTACCTCCCGAACGGCGGCTTCGTGACGGCGCACGACTCCTCGCTCGGCGACGGCGCCGTCTTCGACTCCATCCGCGGCACGAGCGAGTACCTCGAACCGGGCATCCACCGCGACGTGGTGGTCCCGCTCGACGACTCCCTCGCCGAGGACGACGCGATCTTCGCGATGGCGCACCAGGACACCAACGACAACGAGGCGTACGACTTCCCCGACTCCGACGGCGAGGAGGACGGCCCATACACGAACGACGACCAGAACCCCGCGATGGACGACGGGAACGTGACCGTCTCCGCGGCCGTCCACTACGAGGGCGGTAGCGCGGACGGCTACACGGTCACCGTCGACCGCGTCGACCTGAGCGAGGGCGGCTTCGTGACGGTTCACGACGCCAGCCTCGGCGGCGGCGCCGTCTTCGAGTCCATCCGCGGCACCTCGGAGTACCTCGAAGCCGGCGTGCACGAGGACGTCGAGGTCCGACTGGACGAGCCGGTCCGCGACACCAGTCAGCTGTTCGCGATGGCACATCAGGACACGAACGACAACGAGGCGTACGACTTCCCCGACTCCGACGGCGAGGAGGACGGCCCGTACACCGCGAACGGCGACATCGTGATGGACGCCGGCACCGCGCAGGTGACGGCGTTCGTCGCCGCGAGCGCACAGGAGACCGACGGCGAGACGATAGTCGTCAACTCGGTGACGCTCCACGACGGCGGCTTCGTCACCGTCCACGACTCCACGCTGGCCGACGGCGCCGTGCTTGACTCCGTGCGCGGCACGAGCGAGTACCTCGGCCCCGGCACGCACGAGGACGTGGAGATCACGCTCGACGACCCCCTGACCGAGGACGACACCGTCTTCGCGATGGCCCACCGCGACACCGACGGCGACGAGTCCTACGACTTCGTGACCTCGGAGGGCGCCGACGACGGCCCCTACGTCGCGGCCGGCGGCCCCGTCATGGTCACCGCGGACGCCTCCGTCGCCGGCGGCATGGACGGGGGCGACGAGACGACCGCCGAGGAGACGGAGGACATGAGCGAGGAGACCGAGATGATGAACGACGAGACCGAGACGATGGACGAAACGGGCGACGACGCGCCCGGCTTCGGCGTCGCGGTCGCGCTGGTCGCGCTCCTGGCCGCCGCGCTCGTCGCGGTCCGTCGGGACTGAACCGCGTCCGACCGCTCTCCGGCGGTCGCCGCTGCGCCCCGGCCCTCTATCGACGACACCTATTTATGTTCTCGTGTGCGGTCTTCTCTTCGACGATCCGAGAGACCTGAGGAACAAAAATCCGAGGAAATGGTAGAAGGGAGCCGCAGAGCCCGATGTACGGCTATCAATCCGCCTGATCTATCTACGGCAAGTATATATACTAACGTCACTTACGTGAGGGTAGCAATCGAGCCGCCTCGGCCGACGATTTCTTCGCCGGCGTTCGATCCGGAGCCACCATGACAGAGACAGAAACACGCGAGTTCACCAGCAGCAGCGAGCGGGACCGCACCGGGAGGGGCGGGACCGAGACGGAGCGAGAGCGAACCGGCGGGCGCGTCACGGAGCCCGAGACGGAGACCGCCGACGAGACGACTCGCTGTCCCGAGTGCCGCGGTCGGCTGGCGAGCGACACCGAGCACGGCGAGACCGTCTGCGTGGACTGCGGGCTCGTCGTCGAGGAGGAGTCGGTCGACCGCGGGCCGGAGTGGCGCGCGTTCGACGCCGGCGAGCGCGACAGCAAGTCGCGCGTCGGGGCGCCGACCACGAACATGATGCACGACAACGGGCTCTCGACGAACATCGGCTGGAGCGACCGGGACAGCTACGGGAAGGCGCTCTCGCCCGAGAAGCGCCGCCAGATGCAGCGCCTGCGGACGTGGAACGAGCGGTTCCGCACCCGCGACTCGAAGGAGCGCAACCTCAAGCAGGCGCTCGGCGAGATCGACCGCATGGCCTCCGCGCTCGGTCTCCCGGAGACGGTCCGCGAGACCGCCTCCGTCATCTACCGCCGCGCACTCGACGAGAACCTCCTGCCGGGCCGGTCCATCGAGGGCGTCGCGACTGCGGCGCTGTACGCGGCCGCGCGACAGGTCGGCACCCCGCGGAGCCTCGACGAGTTCACCGCGGTCGCGCGCGTCGACAAGACCGAGCTGACCCGGACGTACCGCTACGTGATCCGCGAGCTCAAACTGGAGGTCAAGCCCGCCGACCCCGAGAGCTACGTCCCGCGGTTCGCCTCGCGTCTCGGCTGCTCCGAGGAGGTCGAGCGAACCGCGCGTGAACTGCTCCGGGCCGCGGCCGACGACGGGGTCACGAGCGGCAAGTCGCCGGTCGGGCTCGCCGCCGCCGCGGTGTACGCGGCCGCCCTGCTCGCGAACGAGAAGGTGACCCAGAGCCAGGTGAGCGCGGTCGCGGACATCTCCGAGGTCACGATCCGCAACCGGTACAAGGAGCTGCTCGAGGCCGGTCACCCCGACCTCGTCTGAGTCGGCCTCCGCCCGGCAACCGGGGTGGTTCGCCACGACCGCCACGACCGACACCCGATCGGAATCGGCCACACCTTCTTTTACTCCGCCCACGAGAGTGGACGGTATGGTCGAAGCGTTTGTCCGTCTACTGTGTCCCGAATGCGAGAAGGACTGGGAGGAGACGCCGACGGACCTCCCCGATCTACAGAAGAACTTCAGCTGCCCCGACTGTCACGCGACCCGCCGCCTCACGCAGTTCATGCGGACGGAGCGCGACCTCGAGGTCGTCCGCGAGTTCCAGTAACGCGGTCGTTCGCGGCCGCTCACTCGCCGGTGGGCGAGATCGCGCCGCAGGCTTCACACTTGATGACCTTCGCGCCCTGCTGCGTCTCGAGTCGCGTGTCCGGGAGCCCGCACTCCGGACAGAAGACGTACGCCTCGGCGTACTCCTCGACGGTGTCCGCCATGCGGCTCCGGCGGAAGTCGCCGGTGAGCCGGGCGCGCCCCTTCTCGTCGATCGAGGCGCTCGTCCCCAGTTCCCCCTGCAGGTACTGGAGGACGTGGTCCTCGTTCCTGTCCAGTCGGTTGACGACGTCCTGAAAGTTCTCGAAGACCGTCTCGTGTCCCTCCGACCGAACCTCGGGGTCCGGTATCTCGAACCGACTCGCCTGCTGGTCGATGTCCGGCGTCTCCTCCAGCGCGCGGTCGAGTTGATCGTCGTACTCCATGCCCGAAGGATACGCCCGGAAGCTGTTAAGCGTTCATGGCTATCGGACGGAAACCTCCGTTCGCGGCGGATATCGGGGTTCTTGAGGGTAATGCATGATAACGGTTCTCAGGATAGTAATATAACCCTCCGGTCGTTATTCGAGGTTGCTCATGAAGAAGCAGGAACTCATTCACCTTCACGGTCTTCTTGCCGAGGTACGACAGCAGTGTGAGGACTGGGACGAGGACCTCGCGCTCGAGGAGTACGAGACGATGGGCGTCAAGCCGACATCCATCCACAAATCGAAGACCGACCACAAGGCGGCTGTTTTCAAACTCGCGAAGGGAATCACGGCACCGATGGGAGACGCGGAGTCCGAACCGCTGGCCCCGACGGCCGACTGAACACTTCGAGGACACTCCTCGGCGATACTCACACCGCGTAGCGACGCGTCCGCGCGCGCCCGACGCGGCCCGGAGACCGCCTGCTTCGTCCGTCACCGAGCACTCACTCGTCTCCGGTTATCGCATCGTCTTCCGCTTCGTCCGCTTCGTTCGCCTCGCCCGCCTCGCCCGTCTCGCCCGTCTCGTCCGCGAGAGCCTGCGCGGACTCGCTCTCGTTCGCGTCGTCGACGGCCTCGACTCGGAGAACTTTCAGCGGAATGTCCCGGAGGCGCTGGCCGATCTCCTTGCGCGCGATCCGGCTCGCGTGCTCGTCGCGGTCGACGTTGAACACCGTCATCTCCAGTTCCAGCGCCACGAGCGCCTCGTCGGCCGCGATGAACGCGGGCGGCAGCGACTCTCCCTCCGGCGTGCTCCGCGACCCCATCTCGATCTCGACGTAGTTGAGGTCGGGGTTCAGCATCTCGCCCGTCTTCGAGATGGCGATGCGGATCGCCTCCTCGGGGGTCTCCACGTCGTAGACGGGGACGGCAGCCTCGACGACCACGCGACGGTCCATTTGTGTGGTGTGGTACCGCACCCGAGGGCATGAAGGTTCGCCCCCGGATCGCACTCGCCTCATTCGGGGCCGCCCCTCCTCTCTCTCGCCGGCTACTCCCCGCCCGACCGGAGGTGATGGAACACGTACGTCTGCGCGTAGCCGGCGTACTCGCCGCCGAACTGCTGACGGATCGCTCGCGACGTCTCGGCGTAGGAGCCGCGGTCGCAGTCGGGGTAGTGGTCCGCGATGACCGAGCGGATCCACGTGTCAAGCGGTACGGCCTCGAGGTAGCCGAGCGAGAAGAGCAACACGCAGTCGGCCACCTTGTCGCCGACGCCGACGAACCGGGTGAGCGACTCGCGGGCCTCCTCGTAGGACAGTCCGGCCGCCTCGCTCGGGTGCGCCTCCCCGGTCGCCACCATCTCCGCGGTCCGCTCGACGTACGGCGCGCGATAGCCGAGCGAGAGGTCGCGCAGCGCCGCCTCGCCGGCCGCAGCCAACTGCTCCGGGGTCGGGAAGGCCTCGTACGTCTCCCCGGCGAGCGTCACCGGATCGCCGTACGCCTCAGCCAGCGCGCGCTGCATGCCGTGGATCCGCTCGACGCGCATCTGCGCCGAACAGATGAACGAGATCAGACACGGGAACGGCGGGTCGCGGACGAGCCGCATCCCCTCGTAGGCGTCGTACGCCCGGCTCAGAAGGGGTAGATCCGGCGTCTCCCCGAGTATCGCGTCCAGGTCGTCGTCGAGCCTGAGCAGGTGCGTCAACAGGGGCACCGCGTCGACCGTCGACTCCCACTCGAGGGTTCCCTCCCGCGGCCCGCCGACCTCCCGAACGCGGACGACCGCGCGCTCGTCGGTCACGCCGTCGATCGGCGGCACGACGGTCTCGTACCAGTGGTCGCCGCCGTGGGCGGCCGTCCGCTCGTACATCCCGCCGTCGGCGCGGTCCCACAGGTAGCTCTGTCCGCTCTCGACCGTCGACTGGAGGTCGAACGCCCCGTCGAGGTCGGCGATGTCGATGGCGCCGCGTTCCATTTATCGTGCGGAGGCGTGCCGCCCCCATCCGGGTTTCGATGCCGGCGTGGTCGGGGGCCGCGCGTCGACATCTACGGTACCGATTTCGGGGTGCCTCTCCCCTGCCCCCGGTTATCCACCCGCCGGCTCGCTCTCGGAACCGTCCGTATCCAGCGTCTCCTCGACCTGGGTCACGACCGCGGCGAGCGCGACCACCGCCAGGACCGCACCGAGCGCGAACGGCGCCAGGAACGACCCGGTGACGAGAAACCCGGACACGAGCGGGCCGAGCGCGACGCCGAAGCCGAACCCCATCGTGAGGATCGACAGCGTGGACCCGGACTCGCCCTCGCGTGCGAGGTCGCCCGCCAGCGCCAGCGAGGGCGCGAAGACGAACGCGACCGCGACGCCCTGCACGAGCCGAACGGCCATCATCGAAACCGGCGAGAGCACGACCCCCTGCAGCAGCGTCGAGGGGATCAACAGCGCGAAGCCCGCCAGCAGGAACGGCCGTCGGCCGATCCGGTCGGCAGCGCGGCCCACCGGCACCTGGAGGAGGACGTTCGAGATGGTGACGGCCGCGAACTGCGCGCCGAACCACACCGGCGCCTGGTCGAGTCGGGCGTTCACCTGCACCTGCAGCGTGGCGTACAGCGCGATGCAGATCCCCATCGCGATGGTCGCCAGCCCGAGCGCGAACACGGGGTCGAGCAGTTGCCCCTCGCCCCGGATCCGGACCGAGAGGTCGTCGCCGGCTGCTTCGGCGGAGCTGGCGGCGTCGTTGACCAGCAGCGCGACGAGGCCGAACGAGAGGTACGCGCCCGCACACGCCGCGACGAAGGCGGCGTTAAAGCCCGAGACGACGAGGTCGATGCCCACGACGCCGAGGTCGTACGGGCCCGCGGAGACGACCCCGCCCGCGAGCACCGGCCCGAAGCCGAAGCCGATCAGTCGGAAGGTGTTGAACACGCCGAAGTTGCCGCCGCGCTCGTTCGCGGAGGCGGCGTACTCGTTGACGAGCGCGACCGTCGCGGGGATAGTAAGCGCCGCGCCGAGCCCCTGCAGCGCTCGCAGGACGACGAGCGCGTAGTAGTTCGACGCGAGCACGTACAGCCCGCTCGCGGTGCCCAGGAGCGCGATCCCCGCGAGGATGAACGGCTTGCGGCGCCCCATGCGGTCGGAGAGGCGCCCCGTGAACGGCTGCGAGAGGCTGTTGAGGAAGCCGAACAGCGAGAGCACGACGCCGATCAGTAGCGGCTCCGTCAGCGTGACCGCGAGCGCCCCGGTTCCGACCGTCGTTCCGAGCAGCGCCTCCACGTCGACCGCCTCGCTGGCGATGTACAGCGGCAACACGACGATGAGGAAGGAGTTACCGACTGCGCCGACCATTCGCGCCAGCGCGAGGACGATCACGCGCCGGTCCGTGTCCGTGACGAACGACGGCAGAGGGAGGCCCATCTACGCCCCGATTCGACGGGTCGGGTAAAGGCCCTTCTGAAGCCGACGCGGCCGGTGCGATGCGGAGCGGCCGCTGCGGGGTGCGATGCGGAGCGGCCGCTGCGAGGACCGAAACGCGGACCCGCACTCGCCGCGAGCGCCCGCGAACGCCAGCGAAGCTAAGTGGCGGGGTGTCAAACACATGAGTATGGGAGAAACTATCAAACTAAGCAGGGTGCAGAACCGGCTCGCGGAGCTGTCGTACCCGGTCCATCGCGACGAGGCGGCGGTCCAGCTCCACGAGGTCACGATCACCTTCGCCGACGGACAGGCGAACCTCGGCGAACTGGTCGACGACACGAATCCGGACGCGTTCGACGACCCGGGGGACCTGTTCGACGCCCTTCAGAACGTGCTCCCGGTCGAGGCGGTCGGCGAGCCGGGACAGTCCGACGGCGACGCCTGATCCGGCGACCGTCGCAGCGTCGACCGCCGGGACCGGCAAAAGCGCCCGCCGGTTCAGACGCCGGCGCTCGGGGCGTCCGACGAGGCCCCGCCGTTCTTGCGTTCGCGGCGGCGCTCCAGCAGGTAGTTGATCACGTAGCCGAAGCCGGCCGTCGAGACGAGGAACGAGAAGATCCCGCCGACCACGGGGATAAGGCCGACGACCGCGAGCGTCAGGGCGCCGACGAGGATCGACTTCCCCGCCTCCCCGACGCCGGCGCCGTTCGCGGTGAGCGCCGCGCCGAGCGCGATCGTGCCGACCGCGTTGCCCGCGATCCCGAGGAAGATCAGCACGAATATCCCGGGGATCACCACCAGCAGGCCGATGACGGTGATCGACAGAAGCACCGCCGCGATGATGATGACCACGTTGGCGATCAGGCCGGTCAGGAACGTGCCCACGGGGTCCTCGCGGACCTCGCGGACGCCGTCCTCGGTGAAGCCGGGACTGACGCCGTAGACGATGCCCGCGACGACCGCGCTCACGACGAACGAGACGACGAAGCTGATCGCCAACCGGATGTGCCACTCCAGCCCCGCCGTCGGCGAGGTGGGTCCGGTCGGTGGCTGTGTCTGTCCCAGCACCGCGGCGGCGGCGACCGGGAGGTCCGTCAGCATGGAGAGGGGGACCATGTCCGGCTACTCTCCCACCGGATTCTTCAAAGTTCCCCTCCGGAGTGCCGTGGTTCTGCGGACAGGACGGCGTTCGGAACCGCGCGTTACGGAACTCGAACTGCGGAGAAAACGCGTCTCTCGAGGGTCGAAGACGGCGGCGACCTGCCTACCAGGTGCCGTGGAACGTGTCGAACTCGATCTCGTCGAGGGGGCGCTCCCCGATCGCGGCCTCGTACTCGCCTGGGGTCAACATCGGCTTGTGGAACCGCGGGCCGTCGTCCGTCGTGATCCGCGGGCAGCCGGTGTTGACGAACGCGTCCATGTCGAAGTTGCGCAGGCGGTCCGGCGTCACCTCGTCCATCGTGATCAGGTACGCGTCGTCGTTGTTGTCGACGATCTCCTTGGCCTGCTCCCAGCGCCCCTGCCCGATCTTGGTACAGAAGATGACGCCCCACTTCTCGGCGTCCATCGCGCGGTGGACGGCGCCGTAGCGCTGCTTGAGGAACTTCTCGTGGTCCGCGATCTTCACGACGTTGTTGACCGGGTCCGCGATGACGACGGTCTTGTCGGGGTGTTCCATCGCCAGCCCGAGGGGGTGGAACTTCCCGCCGCCGACGTACAGGACCTGGTCGGCGTCGATGTCCGCGGAGGCGTAGTTGCAGCCGAGCACCTGTCCCTCCTTCGTGAGGCGGTCGTCGCCGCGCCGGGTGTGGACCTCGTAGCCGCGCTCCTCCAGCCACTCCGTCATCTCCTCGAACCGGTTCATGTGCTGGGCCGTCGTCACGAGGCCCACGTCGGGGTCGTCGTCGGGGTCCGCGAGCTCCTCCAGCGACTCCTCCATGATCGAGAAGGGGTCGACGTTGGAGAACAGGGGGACGTAGATGATCTTGTCCGACTCCTTCATCGGCGTGTGGCCGAAGTGGACGAACACGTCGGTCCGCCGCATCAGGTAGGTGTCGAGGTCGCAGGCGCCGTAGCAGGGCTGGCCGGACAACATGAACGTCACGTCGTCGGGCGCCAGTTCGCGCAGGTCGTCGGCCACCTTCGGGCCGCGGCGCTTGAGCCCCTCGGGGAACTGCAGCCCGACCTTCGTCGCGTCGCGCTCGTCGATCTCCTCGAGGATGCGCTCGAGTTCGTAGTCCCATTCTCGGTCGTGTTTCAGGGCCATCCCGGTCTTCGTGAGATCGCCTTCCGTGGACCCACCGCTCATGCCCCCGACTTGCGACCCGCGACGGTTAAGTAGCGCGCTCCGTGCGCCGCCGTGCGACCGCCTCACGCTCTCGGACAGACGTTCTCTCGGACCGCGGTCGGGCTCGGACCGCGGTCGGACCCGGGCGCCCCGACCCCGCGGTCGATCCTCGCCGCGACTCGGTCCCGCGGCGGCGCGAGCCTCCCCGCCGTTCAGTGGGCTTCGCCAACCGCGGTTCGGAACGCGGCCACGAAGTCCTCGTGGTCGAACTCCGCGAGGACCTCATCGAGCCGGGCGGCGGTGGGAGCGAACCCGGCCGACGGCACCTGGGAACCCGCGGTGTCGTCCCCCGTCCGCGCCGAGGTCGTCGCGGCGGTCGCCAACGCGTCGAGCCCCTCGGCGTAAGCGACGCGCCGCGCCGCACGGTCGACGGCTGCACGAACCACGTTGGGGCCGACGGGACGAGAGAGCGTCCGGCATCGGTCGTCGGCCGTCCCGCGGGTCACCACCACCACCGCGTCGCCTCCCCCGTCCCGGTCCGCCGCGTCGTCCGCGTCGTCCGCGTCGTCCGCGTCGTCCCGACTCGTCGCGTCGTCCCGACCCGTCCCGTCGTCGCACTGCGGCGCGGCGTCCGCCTCGACCACGGCGACGCCCGGTCGCGCGCGCTCGTCGCCCACCGACCACTCGGCCGGATCGCGGACCTCTATCTCGCGGTCCGACAGCGCGGTCTCGATGCGCCGGCGCGTCCGCTCGTTCTCCACCGCCACGACGACCGACCCGTCCCACTCCATGCTTCCGACGGTGCGCGCACACCACTTCAAGCGGGCCGACCGTTGCGGTTCGTTCGATCCGTTCGAACCGTTTTTGCGGCATTTATGGCCCCAGAACTGCCGGAACCGCACGGGATCGCGACCGACACGAGAGCGGCCCCGGACTGCGACGGACGGGCGGTTCCGCGAGCGGCACCAGCCCGTTTCCGCGAGCGACACCAGCCCGTTTCCGCGAGCGACACCGACATGCCCCGTGCGTCCGAACGGGACCCATGAGCGAGACCGATGCGGAGATCCCGCTGACCCACATCCACGTCGCGCCGGACGACGCGCCCGCGAACGCCCCGGCCGTCTTCGTGCTGCACGGCCGCGGTGCGGACGAGGAGGACCTGCTGCCGGTGGCGCGCGAACTCCCCGACGACATGCACGTCGTGAGCCTGCGTGCGCCCGACCGCCTGCAGGGCGGCTACACGTGGTACGAACTCGACCTGTCCGGCGGGGGGCTCCACGAGAGCCAGCCCCACGCCGAGCAGTTCCGACGGAGCCTCGACCTGGTGGCCGAGAGCGTCGACGCGGCGGTCGAGGCGTTCGACCTCGATCCCGACCGCCTCGGACTGCTCGGGTTCAGTCAGGGCGCGATCACCAGCATGAGCCTCCTGTTGGAGAACCCCGGCCGCTACCGGTGGGTCGCTGCGCTCCACGGGTATCTCGCGGACAGCCACGCGGACCTCGATCCGGACGACATCGAGGGCGCACCGGTGTTCGTCGGCGCCGGCGAGGGGGACCGCGTCATTCCGGTCACGCGCGCCGAAACGGCCGCGGAGCGACTCCGGGAGGTCGGAGCGGACGTGACCTTCGAGACGTACCAGGCCGGCCACGGCATCGGCCCGGACGAGCTCGCCGACCTGGTCGCGTTCGTCGAGGAGCACTACTGACGTCGGTGTGGCCGCTGCCGGTGGACCGATACCGCGCGGTCAGTGCCGGTGTCACTCCCACCGCGGCTCGGTCACCCAGTCGGGCTCGCGCGGCGGGGACACGGTGCCGAAATCGCTGTACGCCACGTCGACTCGAACCTCGGCGCCGGTCGGCGCGTGGACGTAGCTCACGGTCAGGCGAACGAGCCGTCCCTGCGGCGTGAGGAAGGCGGTAGCGCGGTAGTCGGTCGCGTTGACGGCGAGGCCGTGTGAGGCCCCGGTTCCGGTCACGATGACGAGCGAGTTCTCGCGGTCGCTCGACGTACTGACCGTCGTTTCCTCGGCCGTCAGCAGTTCGCGGAGGCGGTCGACGACGAACGACTCGTAGGCGTCGACGAGCGAGTACTCGCCGAGCGGTCGCGTCCCGTAGCGGCGCTCCGCGACGGTTCCGTTCGTCAGCCGATGGACGCGTTCGCCGTCTGCCCACGCGTCCGTCGTGCGGGTCGGCGTCGCGTTCTCGCCGTTCGTCTCGTAGCTGCGCGCCGACAGCAGAAACCGCTCCGCGGTGTAGATCGACGCCGTCGACTCGTGCCGGACGACCCCGGCGAGCAGGGGGTCCTCGGCCGGGCCGACGTACGTCATCGAGAGATTCCGCGGCGCTTGCTGCGTCCGGTAGAGGTGCGTCCCGACGACCGTCGAAACGCTCGAGACTCCCGACGCGTTCAGCCCCGGCGAGTAGAGGCTCGCGTTCGACGGGTCTCCCGCGACGCTGTTCTCCCCGGATGCGGCGGTCGAGACGACGGTCGTCTCCCCGGCCGGGCCCGGCGTTCCGAACTCCGCGCCGCCGCCGCCCGCGCCGTCGAGGAGCGGAACGCCCACGCCGGACACCGCGAGCAGCGTCGCCGCCGCGAGCAGCAGCACCGCGACGACCGCGATGCGGCGTGGGACCGACTTCCCCGTCGCAGTCGCCGGTTCAGGATCGACCCAGGGGTCGAGTCCGAGGCGTTCCTCGCCGACCCGAATCCCCTCCGCGCGGTCGACGCCGAAGCACAGCATGTCGCGCAGGTCGTGGGGGTCGAGGAACTCGGCGTCCGCCTCCGTGGCGCGCCGCCGGAGTCGGTCCGAGGATCGAGTACCGACGACGACGTCCGCTTCGGGGGACGCCGGCGACAGCAGCCCGGCGACGTCGACGCGGACGGTGCGCCCGCCCGTCGTCGCCCGCACGATGCCGTCCTCGGAGACTTCGGTGTCGTACCCGCGTGCCGCCCACAGCGCCGCGAGGAAGCGTCGGCGGTCGCTCGCGGAGAGGCGTCGGAACCGCCGCGCGAGCACGTCCGCGGGGACTGGTGGCACGGTACACGGTTGGTTCGACGGGACACAAGCGTTTCGCCGACGAGGCTACCGCGACCGAGCGTCGGCCGCACAGCGACCGATCCCCGGCCGCACCGACCCCTTTCGGCACCTTCAAACGGATCGCGGCCGAACCCGAAACCATGAGTGCGGAACAGGTGACCATCGAGGACCTCGGTCGCGAACTGGGCGAACGCATCGCGAAGACGCCGGAGTACCGGCGCTTCGAGGAAGCCCGCGAGGCGGTCCAGCGCGACGAGGAGGTCCAGGCGCAGATCGAGGAGTTCGAGCGCCTCCGCGAGGAGTTCATGGCCGCTCGCGGCAGCGGACAGGCCACGCAGTCCGACCTCCACGAGGTCCAGAGCGCACAGGAGGAGCTCCACTCCATGCCGGTCATGAGCGAGTTCCTCGAGGCGCAGGAGGAGCTCGACGAGACGCTGGAGACGGTCAACGAGGCCATCTCCGCGCCGCTCGACGTCGACTTCGGCGGCCAGGCCGGCGGCTGCTGTCAGGACTGACGACGCTCGGCGCGCCGGTCGGTTCGGCGCTCCGCTTTGCCCCTCGCTTTTCCAGGCCCGCCTCACCGCACCGTCGCTTTCCGTCCCGACCCTTTTGTCCGATAGCGCGCCACACCGCCCATGATCGCCATCGCAGGCGGGAAGGGCGGCGCCGGCAAGACGACGACCGCGCTCGGGCTGGCGGCGGCACTGCCGGGGACTCCGACCGTCGTCGACGCCGACTGGGATCTCCCGAACCTGCACGCGCTTGCGGGCGTCGACCGCGATCCGACTGCGGCGGCGCTCACGGCGGCCGCGAACGCCGTGCCGCGAGAATTCCCCCTCGCGGTTCCAGGGGGCGATGACGCACCGCCCCCGACCGAGGCGACCCGCTCGGTGCGGGTCGTTCCGGCACCCCGTACCTCGGTCGATCCGGACCCGGCCGCCGTGTTCTCGCGCGCGGACCGCCTCGGCGGCGAGGATCCGGTGCTGCTCGACTGTCCGGCCGGGGCCGCACCGGACGCCGCGGCGCCGCTCCGGATCGCGGACGCGTCGGTACTGGTGACGCCGCTCTCCGCGCCTGCGCTTCGGGATACGGTCAAGACCGCGGCGCTCGCCCGCGCGCTCGATGCGCCGCCGGTCGGGACGGTGCTCGTCCGCGCTCGGAAGCGACTCTCCGGGGTCGCCGACCTCCTCGGCTGTCCGATACTGACCGCCGTTCCGCCGGTTCCAGCGCCCGTTCTCGGTCGGTCGGGTCCGCGGGCGGCGTACGCCGAGGCGGCGACGTCGCTCGACTGACCGACGATCGATCGGCGGCGATCGATCCGTGGCGGTCGCGACCGAGCGGCCGCTCGTGGCGATCGGCCGCTCGCCCGGTTCTCGGCGGTTGTCGGACGGAGGTCTGACACTGGCTCCCGATAGACAATTAACGCTGGAAGTCCTTGTGAGGCCCATGAACAGACTCCCGACCGGGATCTCCGTTCTCGACCGCCGCCTCGGCGGCGGGCTTCCGGCCGGGACCGTCGTGGCCTTCTGTGCGGAGCCGGCGAGCCAGTCCGAGCTGTTCCTCTCGGAGTTGGCCGCCGAGCGCGGAACGCTGTACCTCACCAGCGTCCGGTCCGAGAGCGCGGTCCGCGACGGGTTCAAGCGCACGGGTGCCGACGCGCCGACCGTTCGCGAACTCGAGGGCGCGACGGCGCTCGACCAGGCGAACGGGCTGGTGTCGACGCTGCCCGACGGCGCGAACCTGATCCTCGACCCCGTCGACCCGCTGGAGCGAAGCGAGCCCTCGCGCTACCGGCGGTTCCTCAACGAGCTCCAGACGCACATGGTCAACACCGGCGGCATCGCCTACCTCCACGCCCTGAAGGGCGAGGAGGTGGCGAACAACCGCGACATCACCCAACACGTCGCCGACGTCGTGTTCGACCTCCAGACGGAGGTGACGCCGACCGAGGTGATCAACCGCCTCGCGGTCCCGAAGTTCCGCGGCGGCGGATCGCTGGACGAGCCGATGAAGCTGAACCTCGAGGAGAGCGTCCGGATCGACACCAGCCGGGACATCGCCTGACCGCGGTCAGCCCGCCCCGTCCCCGCTCCCGGCGCCGGTCCCCTACAGCGTCACCGCGTAGCCGAGCGCCGCGAGCGCGACGAGGACGGCCGCGAGCGCCCAGTTCCGCGCGGTGTCGTACCGCAGGTCCGGCAGGCCGGACCGCGTGAACAGGTACAGGAAGTAGACGAAAAGCGGCGCGAGCCTGACAAGGATGCCGGGGTCCGCGAGCCCGCCGAACCGCACCGCGAGCGTCACGGCGACGGTGCCGAGCGCGGCGACGGCGGCGACGAACACGTCCTCGCGGGCGCGGTCGAGTTCCATGCCCGTGGCTACGGCACGTGACCGTTCAAAAGATCTCGGTTCGCGACGGGGTGCGGGCGGACGGCCCCGGCCGCGGGTCGGGGCGCGTCCGGGCGACCGCGGGGTTACTGGGTTACTCCTCGTCGAGCTCCTCGACGAGCTCGTCGGCGTCCACGTCGGCCTCCTCGAGGGCCTCCTCGATGTCGGCGCCGCCGGCGCCGCCGCCCATGCCGCCCATCATGCCGCCGAGACCGCCCATGCCGCCACCGTCGATGACCTCCTCGACGATGACCTTGTCGAGGTCGAGGCGCTGCATGAGGTCCTGCGCGATCTGCTGTTTCGAGAACATCCACTGCTGGTTCATCGTCATCTGCGGCGTGGCCTCGATGTACAGCACCTCGTTTTCGACCTCCTGCGTCTCGGTCTCGGGCTCGCCGTCCTCGTCGTCGGACTCGACGGTGACCTCCTCCTCCTCGGTGACCGTCTCGATGCGGACCTCGGGGGCCTCCTGGAGGTACATGCCGAGCATGCCGGCCGCCTGCTCCTCGCGGTCGTCGACCTCCTCGAGGATCTCGTACTCGTACTCGAGGTCCTCGCCCGCGAGCGGGTGGTTGAAGTCGACGCGGGCGCGGCCGCCGATGATCGTCTCGAGGCGGCCCTGCTCGCCGTCGATCTGGACCTGCGCGCCGGGATAGCGGTCGTCCTCGGGGATCTTGTCGGCCTTGACCGTCTTGACCTCCTCCTCGTCGAACTCGCCGAACGCCTCGGCGGCCGGGATCTCGATCGTGCCGGTGTCGCCGACGGACTGGCCGATAAGCGCCTCCTCCACCGACGGGAAGACGTGGCCCGCGCCGATGGCGATGATGCGGGGCTCGAACTCGTACTCCTCGGTGTCGATCTCCGCCTCCTCGGCGGTCTCCTCGTCGGTCGTGTCGATGACCTGTCCGTCGTCGACCGTGCGGATCGTGTAGGCGATGCGCACGAAGTCGCCGTCCTGCAGGCCGCCGGTCTCTTCTTCCGTCGCTTCCTCGCTCTCGGCCTCTTCGGCGTCGTCGGCCGCGTCGGCCTGCTCTTGGTCGCTCATGGGCTGAACAACAGCCGTTTCACCCTTAAGAAGCACGGTTCCGCGCGGAATGCGTGTGTCTGCCACGCATGACGTGGGGGTCGGGACCGTAACGCGCCGATTGCGGCTTCGACGCGCCGGTTGCGCCGGAACGGGCGCCGAAGTCCCTCCCCGAGACCACTTTCGCCGGACGGCGAACGCTTTTCAATGCTCGACCTCCGCTCCGGACGTGCGCGATCCCGCGACCGACCGCGTGACCGTTCGCGACGCCGCGCCGGCCGACGACCCCCGGATCGCGGCCGTCGCGGAGACCTGTTGGCGAACAGCGTACGCGGACCTCCTCCGCGAGGAGACGATCGACCGCGCACTCGATGCGTGGTACGACGAGGCGGTCCTTCGCGAGCGCGTCGACGGCGAACGGACGTTTCTGGTCGTGGGAGCCGGAGCCGGAGACATCGTCGGCTACGCCAGCGCCGGTCGGGAAGCCGGGGAGGACGGTCGCGGGATCCACCTCGGTTCCATCTACGTCCGTCCGGATCGGTGGGGCGACGGCGTCGGAAGCGCCCTGCTGTCGGCGTTTTTGGAAACGTGTCGTGAGACGGGCTACGACCGCGTGCACGCCATCGCGCTCGCCGAGAACGACCGTGCCTGCGCCTTCTACCGCTCGCGGGGGTTCTCGCTGTACGAGGAACGCGAGAGCGACCTGTTCGGCGAGACGGTGACGGACGCGGAGTACGTGCGGGAGGTTTGAGTCTACTTCGAGGGGTCCGCGCGAGACGGGTCTGTTTCCGTCGTAGCTCCTGCTGATCTGGACAGCATCACCTAGAAAGCCCCAGCCGGCTCTCCCTCATACTGATCTGGAACTGCTGTTGATCCTGCTGATCGGGACAGCAACACCCAGAAAGCCCCAGCCGGCTCTCCCTCATACTGATCTGGAACTGCTGTTGATCCTGCTGATCGGGACAGCAACACCCAGAAAGCCCCAGCCGGCTCGACCCGCCGGGCCTCGCTGCGCGCTCGCGTCTCTCAGCAACGCCCGCCGCGAGTGCTTACTTCGTCCGGGCGGGACCGAGCCGGCTGCCCCTTTCAGTCCCACCCCGCACCGCAACAGCACCGCAACCACACCGCACAGCAGCCTCACGCCTCCCCAGCCTCGGGCTGGACGCGGCCGCGGAACCGCACCGCATCGCGGCCGCGTCCAGCCCTCCCTCGCGCGGTCGCGGCGACACAGGGTCGCCGCGGCGCGCGCCGGCAGCACAGCACCGCATCACCACCACCGCAGCACCGCACCACCACCGCACCACCACCGCACCACCATCGTACCACCACCGTACCACCACCGCCACTACACCGTCCTCCCCCGGACGCTTTTCAGCGATGCCGAGCGATCCCCGCCGTGAGTGCAGTCGGGGATGGGCGCGGACCGTCAGGGCGCTTCGTCGCCGTAGCCGACTCGGCCCGCGTCCGCGAGGGCGCGCTCGGCGGCCGCGTCGACGTCGAACTCCCGGCCGTCGACCAGCTCGCCGTCCCGGATGAGTGGCTCCAGCAGCGGTTCCGCGTCCGCGGGCCCCTCGCGGTCGGCGAGCCCGACGCCGTGGCCGCCGTCGGGCGTGCGGTAGACCTGCTTGACGCCGGAGAGCTTCCCGCGCTTGGAGACCGGCTCGCCGTCGACTTCCACGATGTCGAGCGCGAAGTCGACCGGGTCGGCGTTCGAGACGGTCCCGCCGACGCCGAACCCGTCGGCGACGTCTCGGAGGCGTCGGAGGTCCGCGGGCCCGAGACCGCCGGAGACGTAGAGGTCCACGTCCTCGTGCCCGCGGACGTCGAGCTCCCACGCGACTTCGCGGAGGATGTGTCGGAAGTCGCCGCGTCGGGAGCCGGTGGTGTCGAGTCGGACGCCGTCGAGGCGGTCGCCGAGCGTCTCGACCGCGCGCAGCACCTCGTCCTTCTCGTCCGAGAAGGTGTCACACAGCGCGATCCGGGGGGCCCCTTCCTCGACCGTCTCGTCGAAGGCGGCCCACGCCGCCTCCTGGTTCCCGCGGCCGAAGCAGATCATGAGCGCGTGCGGCATCGTCCCGCCGGCCTCGCGGCCGAGCAGGTCGCCCGCCGCGACGTGCGAGAAGCCGTCGAGGCCCGCGACCAGCGCCGAGCGCTCGACGGCGACGGTCATCGCGGGATGGACGTGTCTGGCGCCGAACGACAGCACCGTCGAGTCGGGCGCGGCGACGCGGCAGTCGAGCGCCGCCGTCGCCATCCCGGAGGCGTGCGAGAGGAAGCCCAGAAGCGAGGTCTCCAGCCGCGCGAACGTCAGGTAGTTCCCGCGGATCCGCAGGACTGGACCGCCGTCGAACAGTCGTCCCTCGGGGATCGCGTCCACGTCAACGTCGTGGCCCGAAAGCAGCGCGGCGGCGTCTTTCACCCCGGCGAGCAGCTCGAAGTCGCCCGTCGGGAACTGGTCGGCGGTCACCTCCGCGACCACCTCCGGGTTCCGCCCCGCCGCCTCCAGCACCGCCTCGGTCCGCTCGAAGTAGGCGTCCGTCGCCCGCCCCGACGCGATGGCGTCGGCGCCGACGATGTCGAACTCGGTCATGCGTCGCGCTTCGCCCGGCGGGCGCAAAAAGCCACCCGGGTCGCGGGCGCCGCCGTTTGTTCGTCGGTCGGCGCCGGTTCGCGGTCGGCGCCGTTCTACGTCCGCCGCGCAACCAGCGTGGCCGCCACGACCGCGATCGCGGCGGCGAGCGCGCCGAACCCGGGCGCGTCGTCGCTGGTCGTCTCGCTACTCGTCGGTTCCGTCGTTCCGTCCCCCTCGCCGTCCGCCGGCGGCTCGTCGGTTCCCGTCTCCGTCGGCTCCGGCTCCGCGAGGTCGATGTCCGGGCGAAGCTCGAAGACCGCGTCGGGGTCGGGTCCGTGAGCGATCGTCACGGTGGTCCCGTCGCGGTCGATGCCGTAGGCGCCGCGGAAGGGGCCGTCGGTGACCTCCCGAACGCCGTTCTCGCGGTGGGTCGCGTCGTGTGCCGCGAGCATCGCGAGGTACGCCTCGTGGAACTGCGCGGCGTCCTCGGCGGACTCCCACTCCGTCACCCAGACGTAGCCGTCCCGCGGCTCCTCGCCCGTGTCGTCGCGGTAGGGGTAGAGCTCGTCGTTGGCCCAGCCGTCGGAGGGCGGGGAGACGTAGCTGTAGTCCTGGTACGGGTGGGAGGTGTCGAACAGCAGGCTCCGGTCGATCGTGTCGGCGTCGTAGCGCTCCTGCTGGTACCAGAACATCGCGAAGATCGACGCCTCGCCGACCGTGTCCGCGCCGTCGACGCCCTGTCCCTCGTACGTCTCCCAGCCGCCCTCGGCGGTGTCCTCGAAGTCGATCGGCGTCGGGGCGACCGGCTCGCGGCGGATCGTCTCCGCTGAGGCGTTGGGCGGCGCGGCCATCAGCTCCGCGACCGCGCTCCATCCCTCCTCGGCCACCAGTTCGTCGACGTACGCCGGCCCGTCGGAGTACGGCTGGAGCAGGACCAACAGGATCCCGAGGTTGGGCTGGCTCGCGCTCCCGTCGCCGCCGTCACCGCTCGACGGCTCGTCGAGGCACGTCCACTCGTCGTCGCACCGCTCCGCGTACCGGGCCTCCAGGTACGCCGCCTCGCCCTCGACGATGCCGTCGATGCCGAGGTCGGCGTCCTGCGTGGCGCCGGCGTATCGGGGGGCGGTGAGGTCGTGGTACTGGTCCTGCATGCCGTGTGCGAGCTCGTGCAGCAGCGTCGCCGGCGAGACCTGCACCTCCTCGCCGTCGGGGACGACGATCACGATACGGTCCTGTGCGGGGGAGTAGAACCCGGCGACCGACCCCGAGAGCGTGGAGTCGATCTCCTCGCCGGAGGAGCCGTCCTCGCCGATTATGAACAGCCCCTTCCACACCTGGTCGTTCCAGCGCTCGTAGGTCGCGTTCGACGAGCCGTTTCCGACCGACTCCGCGTACTCCGTCCGGCTGATCGTCTCGACCGGCACGTCCTCCCGGAAGGTCCGGTTGCGGAGGTGCTCGACGCGGGCCATCTGGAGGTCCGCGAACCGGTCGAGTTCGGTTTCGTTGAAGCCGTCGCTCCGGTCGACGTCGGGGTCCTCGCTGTAGTGAACGCCGTTCCAGCACCCGATCAGGTCGTTGTCGCTCTCGTCCTCGCAGGCGGCCGGGTCGGTGGCCTGTACGCTCCGCGGTGCGTCCTCGAGGCCGGTGCTTGCGGGCGTTTCGGAGGGGGAAAGCGTCCCAGCGCCGTTCGCGCTCGGTCCGGACGCGGCGACCGCGGCCGGCGCGACCAGCGCCGTCACCAACAGGGCGGCGACCAGGGCAGTGAGAACCCGTCGCATACCCCTCCTAACGGCCACCGGGGTAAGTACCTTGGCGAAACCCGCCCTCCGCCGGGTGCGGGCCGCGAACGGTTTTTGTCGGCGGCCGCGGAACCCGCACCCATGGGCTACGACCCGAGCGAGACGGCGGTCGTCGTCGTCGACATGCAGAACGGCTTCTGTCACCCCGACGGGAACCTCTTCGCGCCGCCCAGCGAGTCCGCGATCGGACCGGTAACGGACCTGGTCGATCGGGCGCGCGCGGCCGGCGCACGCGTCGTCTACACGCGCGACGTGCATCCCCCCGAGCAGTTCGACGGGAACCACTACTACGACGAGTTCGACCGCTGGGGCGAACACGTCGTCGAGGGGACGTGGGGCGCGGAACTGCACGACGACCTCGACGTGCGGGAGTCGGACCTGGTGGTCGAGAAACACACCTACGACGCGTTCCACGAGACCCAGCTGGCGGGGTGGCTCGACGCCCACGGCGTGAACGACCTGCTGATCTGCGGCACGCTCGCGAACGTTTGCGTGCTCCACACCGCGGGCAGCGCGGGGCTGCGCGACTACCGCCCGGTGCTGGTGACGGACGCGCTTGGCTACATCGAGCCGGACCACAAGGCGTACGCGGTCGACCACGCCGACTGGCTGTTCGGCGAGACGACCGCGCTCGCGGACGTGGCGTTCGACTGAGGAGTGGCGCCACCTCCCGGCTACCCCCCGAAGCCGGCCCGGACCCAACAGCATATACGCGCCGAGCGGCAACCGGTGACGCAACGATGGCCGGGCGCACGCACGTCCTCAGAGCCGACCTCTCGGCGGGCACCGTCGAGCGCGAACGCGTGCCCGAAGAGTGGCACCGCCGGTTCCTCGGCGGGAAGGGGCTCGGCGCGCGCTACCTCTACGAGGAGCTCGATGCGGGCGCGGCGCCGCTCGGCTCCGAGAATCTGCTCGCCTTCTGCGTCGGTCCGCTCTCCGGGGCGCTGCCCGGCGAACCGCGCTACGCAGCGGTGACGAAGTCGCCGCTGACGGGGCTGTTCCTCGACTCCTACGCCGGCGGGGAGTTCGCGGCCCGACTGGCCGGCTCGCTCGACGACTGCCTCGCGCTGCTGGTGACCGGGGAGAGCGACGAGCCGGTCCGGATCGAGATCGAGGGCGGCGAGGCCGACATTCGGCCGGCCGAGACGTGGGGGGAAGACACGGTCGCGACCGCGGAGGCACACCCCGACGCGGCGGTCGCGTGCGTCGGCCCCGCGGGCGAGCGCGGGGTCGCGTACGCGACGATCGCCTCCGACGCCGGCGACCACCACGCCGGTCGCGGCGGCGCGGGGGCCGTGATGGGCGCCAAGGGGCTGAAGGCGGTGTTGGCGCTGGACGGTCCGCCGGAACCGCCCGAGCCGCTCGCCGCCCTCCGCGACGAGTACGGCGAGCGCTTCGCCGACGAGGAGACGGGGCGCTGGCAGGCGGCCGGCGAGACGCTCGAATCGGTCGACTTCGCCAACGAGGTGGGCGCGCTCGCCACGGAGGGGTGGCAGAAGGGCCGCTTCGCGGGAACGGAGGACGTGGGGATCGAGGCCGCCAAGGACGCCGCCGTCGGTCGCGAGAACCCCGACGACGCGGTCCCCGGCGGCTTCCGGGTCGAGACCGACGCGGGGGAGACGGTCCCGCGCGGCGCCGCGCCGATGACGCTCGGCGCGGGCCTCGGCGTCGACGACTTCGACGCGGTGGCGGCGCTGGGCGAACTGTGCGACCGCCTCGGCGTCGACGTGATCTCCGCGGGCAACGCGGTGGCGTGGGCCGCGCGCGCGGCCGAGTCCGGCGCCGTCGAAGCGGACCTCTCTTTCGGCGATCCGGACGCCGCGCGGGCGCTGATCGAGGCGATCGCGACCGGCGCGGACGGCCCCTGTGAGGCGGGCGTCGCAGCGGCGCTCGCACAGGGGGTCGACGCCGCAGCCGCGCGGTTCGGCGCCGACGACATCCCGACGGTGAAGTCGATGGAACTGCCGGCGTACGACCCGCGAGCGGCCGCGGGAATGGCGCTGGCGTACGCCACCAGCGACCGCGGCGGGTGCCACCGTCGCGCCCGACCCATCGAGGAGGAGGTGTTCGACGCGTGGGACCGCGAGGACCGCGTCTCGGCCGTGATCACCGCACAGGACACCCGGTCGCTTTTGTGGAGCCTCGTCGCGGACGACTTCGCCGGCGAGACGATGTGGCGCGACTGCGGCGCGCCGTTCCTCGCCGCGCTGGCCGACCACACCGGGATCGACTACCCGACCGACCCGACCGCGATCCGGCGGACGGGCGAGCGGATCTGGACGCTGGTCCGGCTGTTCAACGTCCGAGAGGGCGCCGACCGCGACGACGACGCGCTGCCGGACGCCCTGCGCGAGCCCATCGCGGACGGTCCCGCGGCCGGGAGCCGGATCGATCCGGAGGGGTTCGCGGCCCTGCTCGACGCCTACTACGCGGCCCGCGGCTGGGGCGCCGACGGGGTTCCGACCGCCGAGACGCTCGACCGCCTCGAACTGGCCGGCGTCCGCGACGCGGAGACCCCGACCGCGAGCCGCGACCCGCCGACGCCGTCGGCGGGCGAGGAGGAAGACGGACGCCCGCCGGCTGACGCGACCGCACCGACGAACGACGCCGACGACCCGGACACGCCATGACAGACACCGACCGCATCGACCTCGACGAGTTGACCGACGACGCGACCGACGACGAGCCCGACGCCCGGCGGGGCGACTGGTTCTGGCAGGGCGAGGGCGACCCCGACGCGGAGCCGGACGCGCCGGAGCGCGACCCCGCCGAGTCCGGCGTCTCGCGGCTGATGGAACAGGAAGCGGAAGCCGAGCAGTCCCCGGCGACGGACCCCGACGCGGACGGTGACGACCCGGATACTGACGACCCGGGCGCTGCTGGTGACGATGCCGACCCGGACGCTGCTGGTGACGACGCCGATTCGGGCGCTACTGATGACGCCGACGAGGCGGCCGCGATCCCCCGCGTCCCCAGGGAGAACGCCGACAAGCCGGTCGGCGTCCCCTCGGGCGTCGGCGGTGCGGGCGCCGGCGCCGGTCCCGGCTCCGCGATGTCGACGGACGAGGCCACGGAGGCGACCGAGAGCACCGAATCCGGCGACGGGAGCGCGCCCGCGGACGGCCCGAACCACGAGGCGGGAACGAACGCCGCCCGGAAGGCGGTCGCGGCCGGCGCGGCCGAGGCGAAGGGTCCCCACGGCGGCGGCGCCGACGACATGACCATGGCGCTGTCGTTCCGCGCGATGTCGCAGCTGTCGGACCCGCAGCTCACCGTCGCGAAGGCCCGCGAGTGGGCCGACTGGGTCGGCATCGTCGGCGAGGTGGAGGCGCCCGTGATCAACAAGTTCCAGCGCGAACACCGCGTGGACGCCGACTTCTTCAACGGCACCGGGACCGGGCCGGCCGAGCGGCTGGCGAACGTCGGCGAGACCTCCATGTTCTACGCGAAGCGGATGGTACTGGTCGGCACCGAGGCGGACCGCTGGATCGCCGAGGAGGCCGGCTGGGAGTTCGTGCCGTTCGAGACGGCCGCGGAGAAGGCCGGCTGGGACCACGAGACGTAGCCCCGCCCGGTCGCTCGCTCGTTCGGGCCGCCGCGGCGGGACCCCCGCCAACCAAACTGTTTAGACGGTGCTGTCCCATGTGGTTCACGTCATGTCGATGCGAACCGCCTACGAGCAGAACAAGTTCGTCCTCGTCGGGGCCCTGCTGTTCGCCGGCTGGACGGCTTTGACGCTGCTCAACGTCGCCAACAGCATGGGGTCGATCTCGACCAGCAACTGGGTCGGACAGCACGGCATCGGCGGCATCGTGGGTATCGCCGCCCTGCTCGTCATCCTGGCGTTCACGCTCACCGCCTACGGCACGCTCGCGGAGCCCGAGCCCGCGCCGGCGGAGTGGCCCCCCGAGTCCGAGTAATCGTGCGGGTCGAACTCACCGACCGGTTCCACGAGGCCGCGGCCCAGTGGGCCGACGAGCGCGTGATGACCGAGGCGGCCGCGCTGGAGTCGAAGGCCGAGCAGGCGGTCCTCGAGATCGAGCACCTCGTCACGGGCGCCCACGAGGTGGAGTTCGAGATCGAGGACGGCGTCCTCGTCTACGAGCCGAGCGACGACCTCGCGGCGTTCCTCGAGGAGCAGGCCGAGACCGCCGGGATCGAGCCCGAGACGGTGCTTGCGCTCCACGTCGACCTGTTCGCGGGGGCGTTCCTCTCCGAGGACTCCACCGGCCCCGACGACCCGGGCGTCACCGCCGACTTCGACCCCAACCCGAACCCCGGCGGACGCTGACGGCGACGTTTTTGCGGCAGCACTTCTGTGGCGGCTTTTTTGCGGCAGCATTTCTGTGGCGACGTTTCTGTAGCGGCGGCTCGCACCCACTCTTACGTCAGCACTTGACTGCGGGCCCACCGCGAGCGTGACGCCGCAGGAAAGAATTATACCCTCGAACGTGGACAGTGTAGGTATGCGCAACCACACCGACTGGCGCCCGCGTCCCGCCATCGAGGAGATCGAGGGGTTCGAGACGTGGACCCACACCGCGCCCCACGAGATCAACGAGGGGGACGTGGAGGGCGACCTCGACCTTTCCGACCTGATCGACGACGACGCGGACGACGAGTAGCGCCCGACCGGTTTTCCACTCGCTGCGGCCGTTTCTGACACCTCCCGCGACCGCCGATGCGGTTACGGACCGTCGCTCGCCTCGAGCGACGCGCTTCCCGCTCGACGGCGAGCACGCCATCAGTCGTCGAACCCGATCCGGTCGCCGATGTCGTCGATGTGCTCGGCGATGTCGTCGCCGACGGACTCGCCGGGGAGGATGTCGCCCAGTCCGGCGCCGAACGCGGCCGCGGCCCAGACGACGCTGATCCGCGCGACCGCCTCGAAGCGCGTCGGTCCCGCCTCGAACAGCCGCCCCCACAGCACCATCAACAGCACCGTCGCGATCAGGGAGACGACGAGCACGCCCACGAGCCGACGGGGGACCACGCCGAGGATCGGGTTGTTGATCTGCACCTGCCGGAAGTCGGCGCCGTACAACAGGCCGACGGTCATCGCGACGACGAAGACGGCGTTGCCGAGGAACATCACGGGCACCGGGCCGACCCGGACGCTCGCGAACCACGCCGCGATCTCGAAGACGCCCCCCTCCACGAGCAGCGGGAGCGCGAACAGCACCGCACCGACGAACGCCTCCGCCATGTCGCGGGTGGTGTACTTGCTGATACGCTCCGTGAACGCGGCGCTGCCGGGCATCCGCTCGACCAGCGAGATGGTCTGTCGGACCTTCCGGCGCTCGTCCGGGTCGTCGACGACATCCTCCAGCGCGTCGAGTTTCGCCAGCAGGTCGTCGACGTCCGGGTTCTCGGGACCGTGGTCACCGCTCGCGGACGTCGGATCGCTTCCCCCGTCCCCGCCCGCCGACGGTCGGTCGTCGCTCATGCCTGCCCCGTCGGTAGGTCGCGATAAATAGCTGGCTCCGCTACTCGTCCCGCCGCGCTGCCGCAACGCCGACCGCGGCGCCGACGAGGTGGCCGTACGCGGCCGCGACGCCCTCCAGCCCGCGGACCGCGGAGAGGTCCGCCGCCACCTGCACGCCGACGACCGCGACGAGCACGGCGCCGGCCCCCGCCGCCGCGATCCGGTGCCGGTCGGTCCCCGACGCAGCGGCGGGCGACAGCAGGTCCCGCGACCGGACCGCGACGTACCCGACGAACGCGAACCCCGCCGCGCTCGCACCCGCAGCCCCGCCCGCCAGCGGCCCGAGGTTGTACAGCACCACCGACCCCCCGATCGCGAGGTACGACGCGGCCCCAAACAGCACGAGGAACGTCCGCCGCCCCGCAAGCGAGACCACCAGCCCGCCGAACAGCGCCGTCAGCGCCGCGTTGGTCGCGGCGTGACCGGGGCTCGCGTGCGCGAACGGCGCGAGCAGCCACCCCGGCGAGGGGTCGGCGGTCGCGAGGAACCAGAAGACGTGCGCCTCACCCCCGACGCGAACCACCGTCGTTAGCTGCGCGAGGTAGACGACGCCGTACAGCGCCGCGACCGCGACCGGCAGCAGGAAGTCGCTCGGGATTATGGTCCAGTTCCTCGGTGGGTCGTCGGTCACGATGGTGAGGTGGGGTGCCGACGAGAAAAGCCCTCGCCGTAGTAGCGCCGCTACGCGGATGGACTGCTGTAGAAATTGAGTGGGACCGCTGAGAGTCGAACTCAGGTCCTACCGACCCCATCGGCAGAGGATACCACTACCCCACGGTCCCGAACTACACCCGAAGCAACGAGAGTCCCGTAATTAAGAACTTCGCTTCGCGCGCCCCGTGTCTCACGGTGTCGTCCGGCAGTGTCGGGCCGTAGTCGCCCGGTTCAGTCCTCGTTCGCGTCCCGCGGGACGACGAGGTCGCCGTCGTCGCGGACCGCGAGGCTCGCCACCGCGTCACCCTCGTAGGCGGCCAGTCCCTCGGCGCGGCCGAGGACGTAGCCGTCGCGGTCGACGGTCGCCTCGGCGCGCGGCTCCCCAGTGGGGGAGACCACGTCGGCGACCGTATCGCCTGCTTCGACCGCGTCCCCGGCCGCGACGCGGTGACGGAGCAGGCCCGCGGTCTCGGTGCGCGGGCCGCGGAAGCGCCGGACGGGGAAGTCGACGGGCGCGTCGGGGATCCCCTCGCCGGGCGCCGGGAGGTCGTCGGGTACGTCCGCGGCGTCCAGCAGGCCGAACTCGGCCGCGACGGCGTACACACCCGCGACGCCCGCGGCGCGGGTGTCCTCCTCGACGACGCTGTGGGCGCCCAGCTCGACGGTGATCGCGGGCACGCCGCCGGTGTTGAGCGCCGCGCCGGCGGTCGAGCGCTGGAGGCGCTGGTCGAGGTACTCCTCGGCGGGATATTCGGTCAGGACCGGGAATCCGAAGGCGTCCGCGAGGCGGTCGAGGTCGGCGGCGAGCGCCTCGGCCTCCGCCTCGGTCCGGCGCTCGCCGTAGAGGACGCGGTCGCGGATGGTGAACGGCACCGAGCCGACGCCCGCGGTGTGGAGGTCGATCAGCGCATCCGCGGCGACTTTGGGACTGGCGTCGACCGCGAGGTCGTCGCCGGTCTCCGTTCCTTCGTCGTCGTTCTCCGCCTCTCCGTCGTCCCCGCCCGGCGCGGGCTCGCCGACGATGGCCTCGTAGAGCCGGCGGTCGATCCGCTCTTGGACCTCCGGCGGTCGGCTCGCGTCCCGCTCCGCGTCGGGGAAGTGTCTGTTCGGGTCGTCGTCGCCGTAGTAGGTGTGGCGGGCGTTGCGCCGGAGGCCGGCCGGGGAGACGACCGGCACGCAGACGACCGCGCCCGCGAGCCGCTCGGGCAGGTCCTCACGCATCGCGTCCTGCGCGACCGCGACGCCGGTCGCCTCGTCACCGTGGACGCCGCCGGTGAGCCACAGCGTCGGGCCGTCGTCGACGCCGTTCGCGATCAGGATCGGGAGACGCTCTGCGCCGCCGGTCGGGAGGTCCGTCACGTCGAGCCAGCCGCGGGCGAGTTCGCCCGGGGCCGCCTCCGCCGTTCCGAGGTGCATGTGCGCCGGTATCGCGGCCGGGACAAAAGCGTCAGCCTCGCGGTGCGGGACGGGGGGTTCCGCGGGGGAGCCGACCGCGGACCCGGAACGGCGCGCCTACAGCAGGACGCGTTCGAGGTCGACGACCGTCCCCGAGTCCGCGTCGGGGTCGCCGACCAGCCGACCGAGACAGACCGCGCTCCCGTTCGGCGCGAAGCAGGCGACGAGCGGGGCGTCGTCGGCGCTCGCGGTGAGGTCGTCGGGCGCGTCCAGCACGCCGGGGGCGTACACCGGCGCGCCGTGTGCCACCTCGCGGGCCGCGGAGGCGGCGATCTCCACGCGCGGCAGGTGCGTCAGCGCGTCCTCCGCGGGGCGAACGACCTCGCGGAGGAAGTCGGCGTCGCCCTCGCGGGCCCACGCCAGCGCGTCCGTCAGGTCCTGGAGGGTGTGAAGGTCGCGGTCGTCGAAGGGGTCCGTGGCGGTCCGGCGGAGGTGGCCCATGTGCGCGCCGGTCCCGGCCGCCAGTCCGAGGTCGTGGCAGAGTTTGCGGACGTAGGTACCCGACTCACAGCGGATCCGGATCAGCGCCTGCCGCTCCGCGACCTCGAGCACGTTGAGGTCGTGGATCGTCCGAGTGCGGAGCCGGCGGGTCACCGCGCTCTTGCGGGGCGGCTTCTGGTAGATCTCGCCCTCGAACTCCGCGGCGACCGAGCGCAGGTCCGCGGGGGCCGGCTTGTGCAGTTCCAGCACGGAGACGTACTCCTTGGTCCCCTCCAGAAACACCTGGGCGGCGCGGGTCGCGGTCCCCGTGAGGGTGGGCAGACAGCCCGTCACCTTCGGGTCGAGCGTCCCCGAGTGCGCGACGCCGTCGATCCGGGGACCCTCGGGGTCCAGGTCCGCGAGCGCCTCGTTGATCAGGCGCTTGACCCACGCGGAGACCTGGTGGGAGGAGGGGCCGGCGGGCTTGTCGAGGTTGACGACGCCGAAGCGCAACAGCGCGGCCGGCGAGCGCTCCGCGGGCGCGGCGCGGAGTGGATCGCCGTCGGCGCCGCCGGTCGCGGGAGTGGCGTCGACGTCGTCGGTGTCTGTGTCCGTCACGGTGGGTTGTGGGGAGTGGGGCGGCTGGGGTTAAAAGTCGTACTCGACGCCCTCGACGGGGTGTTTCCCCTCGTCGTGGGTGGGGTCGTACGCCTCGACGGTCGCCACGAGCGCGTCGAGGAACCGCTCCGGCCCCCAGCGCGCGGTGTTGTAGACGCAGTCGTAGATGGAGAGGTCCTCGATGGGGATGTTGTAGTACTCCAGGTAGCGCTTCGCCTCCGAGGCCTCCCGGCGCTGCGTTTCCTCGAGGGCCTGCTCGACGGTTTTGCCCTCGCGCTCCGCGATGCGCTCGGCGCGCACCTGCACCGGGGCGTCGAACCAGATCCGGAGGTCGGCGTGGTCGCCCGCGAGCCAGCCGGCGAGCCGCGACTCCAGCACCACGTCGTCGCGCTCCGTCGCGACCTCGTACAGGCGGCGGTCGAGGTCGCGGTCGATCTGGGGGTCGTCCTCGGCGTGCTCGTTGAACTCGACCGGCGTCATGTCGTGCTCGGCGGCCATCTCGCGGAAGATGTCGCCGCCGCTCACGTGGTCGAGGCCGAGCGCGTCCGCGAGCCCCTTCGCGTTCGTGCTCTTCCCGCTCCCCGGCGGGCCGGAGACTGTCAACAACATATCCTCACTCCGCGTGTCCGACTCAAAACGGTTGCCGTTCACGGGCCGGGTGCGAGGCCGTGACGTGGCGGTTTCGGCGACCGCGGGGCGACCTCGCCCCGCGACCACCGCGTTTTTCTCGGCCGACCGCGAACGGTCGCCAGTGTCCGACCCCGTCACCACCGGCTGCGATCCCGTCGACGACCTGCTCGGCGGCGGCTTCGAGCCCGGCGTCGTCACCCAGTTGTACGGCCCGCCGGCGGCCGGCAAGACGAACCTCGCGCTCGCGGCGGCGGTGGAGGTCGCGGCCGGCGGCGGGCGCGTTCTCTACATCGACACCGAGGGGCTCTCCATCGACCGCTTCAGGCAGATGGTCGAACACCGATGCGAGGAACCGGTCGAGGAGGTCGCCTCGCGGCTGATCATCACCGAGGCGTACGACTTCGAGGACCAGGCCGAGGCGGTCCGCGACGCCGCGGAGTTCGCGGAGGAGGTCGACCTGATCGTGCTCGACTCCGCGACAGGCTTCTACCGCATCGAACGCGCTGGCGACGCGCACGGCGGCGACTCGCTCCGACAGGTGGCCAAACAGGTGACGCACCTGCTGTCGCTGGCGCGCCGCCACGACCTCGCGGTCGTCCTCACCAACCAGGTGTTCTCGGACCCGGACTCGGACCGCACGCGGCCGCTCGGCGGCAACACGCTCGAACACTGGACGGGCGCGATCCTCCGCATCGACCGGTTCCGCGGCGGCAATCGCCGCGCCACGCTCGAGAAACACCGCTCGAAGGCGGCCGGCGACAAGGCCGCGTTCCGGATCACGGACGCGGGCGTCGAAGGGACCGACGAGTTCTCCGCCTGAGGCGCGGTCGAGCGAGCCGACCGGAACCGCAGTTCAAAAAAGCCGTATCGCGCGTGCCGAGCGCGCCGCGCCGTGCAGTCGATCCGTCGCTACAGCTCGCCCAGCTTGCGGAGCAGCTGGCCGCGGTACTGCTCGTCGGCGTTGATCCCCTTCAGCTCGAGGACGTTGCGCTCCAGTTTGTCGAGCGCGACGTGGAACGCGTGCTCGGCGCCGTACCCCTCACCGGTGCCGGCGACCTGGCCCTCGCTGGTGCGGAGCCGGATCTGACACTGGATCAGGGGCGTGCCGCGGAGTTTCTCCTTGTGCTGGTGGAGGCGGACGTGCGCGTGGAACACCTGCATCGCGCCGTACTTGTCGGCGACCTGCTCGATGGCGTCGACGACGTGCTCGCGGGAGATGTTGTCGAGCAGGTTGATGTTCGTGATCTGGACGTCCATCGACTGCTCCTCCGTGAACGTGAGCGAGCGGAGGATGTCCGTCTTGGTGATGACGCCCGAGACGGTCTCCTCGGAGGCGGTCGGCGTGACGACGAGCCCCGAGACGTCGTTGTCGAACATGCGCTCCAGCGCCGCCTTCGTCGTCTCGCCGGGCTGGGCGGTGAGGACCGGGCTCGACATCACGTCGTAGACCGGGAGGTCGAGCATCCGGTCGATGTCTCCCGCGCGGTCGCCGCTGCCCTGCCGCTCCTGGTCGCGGACGACGAAGTCGACGATGTCGTTGGTGGTGACGACGCCGGTCAGCTGGTCGTCCTCGTCGACGACGGGGAGCCGCGAGACGCTGTGTTTGCGGAGGCGGTTGATCGCCTGTCCGACGTGCTCCTTCTCGCCGATGGTGACCACGTCGTCGGTGTACACCTGCTCGACGGTGTTGGCGTCGAAGCTGTCGATGACGGCCGCCAGGATCCCGTCCACGGTGACGATGCCGAACAGCTTCTCCCCCTCGTAGACGGGCGCGGCCTTGACGTTCCCCTCCAGCAGGAGCCGCGCCGCCTCGCGGATGTCCTCGTGGCGGTCGATCTCCGGCGCGGGGGTCATCACCGCCGACACCTTCGTGTCGTCCTCCATCCGGGACCGCATCAGCTGCTTTTCCCCGACGACGCCGGCGTACTCGCCGCCCTCGGTCACGATGATCCCCTTCGGGTTCTCGCGCTCGAAGATGGAGCGGACCTTGGCCAACCGCTCGTCGGCCTCGACCTCGACGTACTCCGGCACTGCGATATCGGCAATGTTCATGGTCCAATCGGGACCTACGCCGGGACAGGTATTGAAAGTGGGGGCATTCGGAGTCGCTCCGCGGACCGCCCTCGACACGGCGAGGGCCGACTCACGCTCGCGCCGCGGGGCCGGCCTACTCCGCGGTCGACCGCGCGATGTAGACGTCGTAGGTGTCGTCCGCGGCGACGGTCGGGCCCACGTCCGCGACCGAGGAGACGATGTGGCCGGCGTTCTCGCTGCCGATGAACACGACCGAGGCACCCGCCTCCTCGGCGCGTTCGCGGATCGCGGTGGCGATCCGGCCGCTCTGGGCGTGTTTGCCCACGACCTCGTGGTCGAACGCCGCGTTCGGCGCGATCGACGTGACCGACTCGCGGAGCCGCTCCAAGATCCGGTCGCGGTCGTACGCCTCGTCCTCGTCGAGCCACCGGTCGCGGGCGTACGCCTCGTTGTTCTTCGGGATCACCGCGAACGCCAGCACCGGCTCCCCCGTCGCCGCTCCCAGCGTCGCGGCGCGCCGCAGCGCCATCCGGGAGAGCTCCCCACCGTCGAACGGCACGAAGTGCGTCATGGGGAACACGTCGCTCGCGGGCGTCAAAAGGGCTTGTGACGGTGGTCGGGAGGAAGAACTATCGACGAACGGCGGCGGCGCTCTCCGGTGTTGAGTCGACGAGAAATGGGTTGGGGCGGATTTGAACCGCCGGCCTCCTCCATGTCAAGGAGGTGTCATAACCAGACTAGACCACCAACCCGCTCGGGGGCTTCCTTGACGCGTTTCGACGTACCCGGCCAGTATAAATGAACCTTTCGAATCGCCGGCCCGGATCGGCGTTCCGTCACCCACTTATACGCCCGACGATCCGCCGTCGGCGGGGGTTCGCGGTCGGTCGCGGTCGGTCGCCGCCGGCCGCGGACGCGCCGCGTGCTCCCGCCGTGACGCGTCCGCACCGTGCCGGGGCCGGCGAGAAAGGCCGACGCTGTCGCGGGATTCTCGGTTCGATTTGTAGATGAATACCGATACTTTAAGGCTCCTTAGTCTGATTCGCTCTCCCATGGGTGTAAGCGACACACAACCGTCGGCGATCGAGCGGTTCGGTCTCCGGATGGCGACGATCGTGGAGAACGTGATGCCGAGCCCGTTCCTGTTCGCGATCATCCTCTCGTACCTGGTGTTCCTCGCGGGGATCCTCGTCGAGGGGAACGGACCGGTCGAGATGGTCGGCTTCTGGTACGACGGCTTCTGGGCGTTCCTGACGTTCGCGATGCAGATGACGCTCATCCTGATGACCGGCTTCGTCATCGCGTACCACCCGCGGGTGAACGACCTGATCGTGAAGCTCGCGTCCGTCCCCAACTCGGGGAAGGGAGCGGCCGCGCTCGTCGGCGCGTTCGCGATGGCGATCGCGTGGCTCCACTGGGGGCTGAGCCTCATCCTCGGGGCCATCTTCGCCCGCGAGATGGGGAAGGCCGCCCACGAGCGCGGCATCGACGTCCACTACCCGATCCTCTGTGTCGCCGGCTACATGGGCCTCGGGCTGACGTGGCACTGGGGACTGTCCGGCTCCGCGCCGCTGCAGATCAACACGCCCGGGAACGCCTTCATCGAGCAGGGTATCCTCGACGGCGTCGTCGGCACGTCGATGACCATCTTCTCGCCGTACGCGCTCCTTCTGACGGTCACCTCGACCCTGTTCGGGGCGGCGATGCTCTACCTGCTCGCGCCGACGGGCGACCGCGCGCGCGGGATCGCCCACTACGTCGACGAGAGCGAGCTGTTCGACGCGGCCGCGGACGGCGGTTCGGACGCCGCGCCCGCCGAACCCGACGAGCAGGTCAGCGACATCGTCGAGAGCGACACGATCGCGGACCGGCTCAACAACAGCCGGATCCTCGGCGGCATCATCGGACTGACGGGCGTGCTGATGGTCGTCAGCCAGCTGCTCGCCGGCGGACTCGACGCGTGGACGCTGAACCTGGTCAACTTCATGTTCCTGTTCGGCGGCCTGCTGATCTACCTGCGGCCCCAGCACTACCGGGAGAAGTTCGGCGAGGCGGCGGGCGCCGCCGCGGGGATCATCCTGCTGTTCCCCTTCTTCGCCGGCATCCAGGGGATGATGAACGCCTCCGGCCTCTCGCAGACGCTCGCGGACGCGCTGTTCGCGGTCTCGACGCCCCAGACGTTCCCGATCGTCGCGTGGATCACGGGGAGCGTGGTCAACGTGTTCGTCCCCTCCGGCGGCGGCGAGTGGATCGTCCTCGGCCCCTCGGTGATCGAGGCGGCGAACAACCTCGGCGTTCCGGTCGGGAAGGCGACGATCGCGTACGCGGTCGGCGACGCCCACACCAACCTGCTGAACCCCTTCTGGGCGCTGCCGCTGCTGGCGATCACCGGCGTGAAGGCCCGCGAGATGTTCGGCTACGCCATCGCCATGCTGCTGCTGCTCGTGCCGTTCCTCGCGGTCGCGCTCACCGTCATCCCGTACTGAGCGCGACGGCGGACCCCGGACGCCCGGCCCGCGCGCCGGATCCCCGGTTCTTCAAGTTCGCCGACGGTCACCCTCGGGTATGGTCGACCTCTCCGCGCGCGCAGCGCGCCTCGACGCGTACCTCGACGACCGGGACCTCGACGTCGTCTGGTTCGCGCGACCGAACGGCTTCGCGTGGCTCACCGGCGGCTCGAACGTCGTCGACGGCGACGCCGACGTCGGCGTGGCCGCGGCGGGCTACGACGGCTCGTTCCGCGTCGTGACCGACAACATCGAGGCGGACCGGCTCCGGGACGAGGAACTCCCGGACGCGTTCGCGGTCGAGGAGCGCCCCTGGCACGAGGGGTCGCTGGCCGAGGCGGTCGCCGCGCGTTCGCCCGAGGCCGCGGCCGCGGACTTCGACGTGCCGGGGTTCGATGCCGTCGACGCCGGCCGGCTCCGACAGCCCCTCACCGAGGGGGACGCGGAGCGGTACCGCGAGCTGGGTCGGGAGGCCGCGGCGGCGCTGGAGACAGTCTGTCGCCAGCTGGAGCCGACCGACCCCGAGTACGAGGTCGCGGCCGGCCTCGAGATCGCGCTCGCCTCGCGCGGCGTGAACACCCCGGTCGTGCTCGTGGGCGGGAGCGAGCGCGCGCGGTCGTACCGCCACTACACGCCCACCGACGCCGAGCTCGGCGACTACGCGCTCGTGTCGGTCACCGCCGAGCGCGACGGGCTCTACGCGTCGCTCACCCGCTGTGTGGTCTTCGACGCCCCCGACTGGCTCAAGGGGCGCCACTACGCCGCGAGCCGGGTCGAGGTCACCGCGCTGGCCGCGACGCAGGCGGCCGCGCGCGGCGACCTCACGGACGGCCCCGAACCGGATACCGCCGGCGACGTGTTCGCGGTCGTCCAGGACGCCTACGAGGCGGTCGGCTTCGAGGGCGAGTGGCGCCACCACCACCAGGGCGGCGCGGCGGGCTTCGCGGGCCGGGAGTGGATCGCGACCCCGGACGCCGACGACCCCGTGACGGCGCCGATGGGCTACGCCTGGAACCCGACCGTCCAGGGCGCGAAAAGCGAGGATACCCACCTCGTCACCGACGACCGCGTCGAGAACCTCACTAAGACCGGTCGGTGGCCGACGATCGCGGTCGACGCGGTCGACCTCGACGGCGTCCCCGACCTGACGCTGGAGCGGCACGCGCCCGTCGTGCTGTCCGGCGACGACGAGGTCGACGACGCGGACGAGGCGTCCGGGGACGATACGGGACCCGCGTCCGGAGACGGCACGGAACCGGCGTCCGGGACCGGAGAGTAGTTCGACGCGCGTCGAACGAGAGGCTCGACGCCATCGGATACCTTTTTGGTTCGGTCGGGGGAAGCGACGGTATGGGACTGGACGACGACGCGCGGGAGTACCACCGCGAGGACCCCCCCGGAAAGATCGAGATCGCGACGACGAAGCCGACGAACACCCAGCGCGACCTGAGCCTGGCCTACTCGCCGGGCGTGGCCGCGCCGTGTCTGGACATCGACGAGGACCCCGAGAAGGCGTTCGAGTACACCGCGAAGGGGAACCTCGTCGGCGTGGTCTCCAACGGCTCCGCGGTGCTGGGGCTCGGCGACATCGGCGCGCAGGCGAGCAAGCCGGTGATGGAGGGGAAGGGCGTCCTGTTCAAGCGGTTCGCCGACATCGACGTGTTCGACGTCGAGCTGGACATCGCCGAGGTCGACCCCTTCGTGGAGGCGGTCGCCGCGATGGAGCCGACGTTCGGCGGGATCAACCTGGAGGACATCAAGGCCCCCGAGTGCTTCGAGATCGAGCGCCAGCTCCGCGAGCGGATGGACATCCCCGTCTTCCACGACGACCAGCACGGCACCGCGATCATCTCCGGCGCGGCGCTGCTGAACGCCGCCGACATCATCGATAAGGACCTCTCGGACCTCGAGATCGTCTTCTCGGGCGCGGGGGCGTCCGCGATCGCGACCGCGAAGTTCTACGTCTCGCTCGGCGCCGAGAAGGAGAACATCACCATGTGCGACTCCTCGGGGATCATCACGCAGGAGCGCGCGGACGCGGGCGACGTGAACGAGTACAAGCGGGAGTTCGCGCGCGACGTGTCGGGCGGCGACCTCGCGGCCGCGATGGAGGACGCGGACGTGTTCGTCGGCCTCTCGGTCGGCGGCATCGTCTCGCAGGAGATGGTGCAGTCGATGGCCGACGACCCCATCCTCTTCGCGATGGCGAACCCGGACCCGGAGATCACCTACGAGGACGCGAAGGCGGCCCGCGACGACACCGTCATCATGGCGACGGGGCGCTCCGACTACCCGAACATGGTGAACAACGTGCTCGGGTTCCCGTTCCTGTTCCGCGGCGCGCTCGACGTGCGCGCGACGGAGATCAACGAGGAGATGAAACGCGCCGCCGCGGAGGCGCTCGCGGACCTCGCGCGACAGGACGTGCCGGACGCGGTCGTGAAGGCGTACGGCGACGACCCCCTCCAGTTCGGCCCCGACTACGTCATCCCGAAGCCGCTCGACCCCCGCGTCCTCTTCGAGGTCGCGCCCGCGGTCGCGCAGGCGGCGATGGACTCCGGCGCGGCCCGGACCGCGGTCGACCCCGAGGAGTACCGCGAGCGCCTCGAGGCGCGGCTCGGCAAGTCCCGCGAGATGATGCGCGTCGTGCTCAACAAGGCGAAAAGCGAGCCGAAGCGCATCGCGCTCGCGGAGGGGACCGACGAGAAGATGATCCGCGCGGCCTACCAGCTCTCCGAGCAGGGCATCGCGGAGCCGGTGCTGCTCGGCGACGGCGACAGCATCCGCCGGACCGCGGACGAGCTCGGGCTCTCGTTCGAGCCGGAGATCGTCGACCCCGACGCCCACGAACTGGAGCCGTACGCCGACCGCCTCTACGAGCTCCGGAAGCGCAACGGGATCACCCGCCGCGAGGCCGGCGAGCTGGTCCGCCGCGACACCAACTACCTCGGCAGCGTGATGGTGGAGATGGACGACACCGACGCGATGTTGACCGGGCTCACCCACCACTACCCCTCGGCGCTCCGGCCGCCGCTGCAGGTCGTCGGCTCCGCCGAGGACGCCGATCACGTCGCCGGCGTCTACATGCTGACGTTCAAGAACCGGGTGATCTTCTGTGCCGACACGACGGTCAACCAGGCGCCCGACGACGAGGTGCTCGCGGAGGTCACCAAACACACCGCTGACCTGGCCCGGCGGTTCAACGTCGAGCCGCGGGCGGCCCTCCTCTCCTACTCCAACTTCGGCAGCGTCGACAACGAGGGCACGCGCAAGCCCCGCGAGGCGGTCGCCCGGCTCCACGACGACCCCGAGGTGGACTTCCCGGTCGACGGGGAGATGCAGGCCGACACCGCGGTCGTCGAGGACATCCTCGAGGGGACCTACGGGTTCTCGGACCTCGAGGAGCCCGCGAACGTCCTGATCTTCCCGAACCTCGAGGCGGGCAACATCGGCTACAAGCTCCTCCAGCGCCTCGGCGGCGCGGAGGCCATCGGCCCGATGCTGGTCGGCATGGACAAGCCGGTCCACGTCCTCCAGCGCGGCGACGAGGTGAAGGACATCGTCAACCTCGCGGGCGTCGCGGTCGTCGACGCGCAGGACTGACGACCCCGCACCGCCCCACGCCGCGGTCCCGGATCGGCCGCCGATCCGACCGGTAGGGGCCGGCTGCGCGCGGTAACGGCCGCGTACCGTAATTATCTGTTCTGAGAATTTAGACAACGCCTTGATACGTCCCGGATACGGACGGAGGACCAGAAACGGGCGTCACGCCGGCGAGCCGGTGTGGGCGCGCGTTCGTCCAACCATGAACATCAAACAGCTATTCACGGACGACAGGGCAGTCTCGCCGGTCATCGGCGTCATCCTGATGGTCGCCATCACGGTGATCCTCGCGGCCGTCATCGGTACTTTCGTGCTGGGACTGGGTGACAGCGTGCAGCAGAGCAGTCCGAGCGCGAGCTTCGGCTTCGACTTCAACAGCGACACGAACGTGACGATCAGCCACGAGGGTGGGGACTCGATCCCCGGTGAACAGCTCGCGACGACTGCAGACGGGAGTTCCCTGGCCGGCAATGACTGGAACACAACGGGAACCGTAAATGCGGGAACTTCAGTCGAGTTGAATAATTCTGCTAACTGGTCCGGTGAAACGGTCCGCGTGATCTGGACCTCCAACGACGGCAGTTCGAGCCAGACCATCGCCAGCCGCGACGCGCCGACGGTCTGATCCCGAAGATTCCCTTCAGTTTTTGAATTCAGTGCTCCTGTGAGCCACGGGCTCACGGCTCGAAGCAGGGTTATCCGTCCCCGTCGCGTTTCTCTACTGAAGACATGAACATCAAGCAACTATTCTCGGAGGAGCGGGCGGTGTCGCCGGTCATCGGCGTCATCCTGATGGTCGCCATCACGGTGATCCTCGCGGCCGTCATCGGGACGTTCGTGCTGGGGCTGGGCGACTCGCTCCAGCAGAGTTCGCCGAGCGCGAGCTTCGGCTTCGACTACGTCGACAACGGCACCGACTACGACGCCACCGTCACCCACGAGGGCGGGGACAGCGTCCCGATCGACCAGCTGTCGGTCACCTTCACGAACGCGAGCGGCGCCTCGGTCACCGAGGACTGGCAGGGGAGCGGCCCCGTCACCGCCGGCGACGGCAGCACCCACACGAACGTCGGGTCCGGCTCCGACGTGCGGGTGATCTGGACCGCCAACGACGGCAGCTCCAGCCAGACGATCGGTCGCTCGACCGCGCCCAACTGATCGGCGCGCGAACCGCCGCGGTCCCGGCATCGGACCGGCTCCGCGGCGGAGCGACGTCGCTCCGGCGGTCGGGAGGTCCCCCGCGATCCCGGCCGTCTCACGATCGATCGACCGCCGATAGCCGGAAAGAAAGGTCCTGAGAGCGACGCCTATTTATCCGGGTCATCCCATGGTTGCTCCATGCCGACGAATAGCAACGACGAGATCGGACGCAGAGGCTACCTGAAGTTCGCGGGGGCGGCCGCGGCGAGCGTCGGGCTGGCCGGCTGTGCCGGCGACGGCGCGGACATCGACACGCCCACGGAGACGGAGATGGGCGGGGGCGACGAGGACACCGAGACGGAGACGGAGGACACCTCCGACGAGCCGTTCGAGGCCACCGTCACCCAGGGCCAGATGGCGACGACGCTGGACCCGCACAACCACCGCGAGACGTCGACCGACAACGTGCTCCTGCAGGCGTACGACCGCGTGCTCTTCCGCGACGCGGAGGGCCGCATCGTCGAGCGCCTCGCCACCGACTGGGAGCGCGTCGAGGACGGCCACGTGCGCTACACGCTCCGCGAGGGCGTCACCTTCCACAACGGCGACGAGCTCACCCCCGAGGACGTCGCCTACTCCATCCGGCGCGTCGTCGACCCCGAGACCGGGCTGGAGAGCCCCCAGCGCGACCAGCTGGCGGGCATCGTGGACGCGGAGGCCGACGAGGAGGAACACGCCGTTCACGTCTACTCCGACGGCCTCAACCCGATGGTGTTCTCGCTGCAGGCGTCCTACTGCCTGATCCTCCAGCAGTCGTGGGCCGAGGAGCGCTCGCAGGGCGAGATCGCCCAGAACATCAACGGCACCGGTCCGTACCGGCTCGTCAACTACGAGGAGGACGTCTCCGTCGAGTACGAGCGGTACGAGGACTGGTGGGGCGAGGCGCCCGACGTGGACGCGGTCACCTTCCAGGCCGCCGAGGAGTCGAGCGCGCGCGTCTCCGAACTGCAGGCCGGCGAGACGGACCTCATCGTGAACGTGCCGCCGCAGGACGCGCCGACCATCCAGGACGGCGACGCCGGCAGCATCGAGGCGGTCCCGAGCACGCGCGTGCTCTTCCTGGTCCACAACCAGGCGAAGGCCCCGTTCGACAGCGCGGCGTTCCGGCAGGCGATGAACTACGCCATCGACCTGGAGTCGATCATCGAGAACGTGCTCGACGGCTTCGGCGACCCGACCGGTCAGCCCACCCTGTCGGGCTACGTCGGCCACGCGGACGACGTGGACCCGTACCCGACCGACGCCGCGGAGGCCGAGGCGCTGATCGAGGAGTCCGGCTACGCGGGCGAGGAGATCACCCTCCACACGCCCGTCGGGCGCTACCTCGGCGACGTGAACGTCGCGCAGGCGGCCGCGGGCTACATCGACGACCTCTCGAACGTCTCCTGCTCGGTCGAGCAGCGCGACTTCGGCTCGCTCGCCAGCGAGATCCTGGACGGGTCACGCGACACCTCGCCCGCCTTCTTCCTCATCGGCTGGGGGAACACCACCTTCGACGCCAGCCAGACGATCCTCCCGTGGCTCACGAGCGGCGGGTCGATCAGCCACTGGGACCAGTCGAACGTCGACGGGTGGATGGAGGACGCGGGCAACGAGTCCGACGAGGAGGCGCGCGCGGAGCTGATGGCCGACTCGAACCGGACGGTCAGCGAGGAGGCCGCGTGGACGTTCCTGCACCGTCAGTACAGCGTCTACGGCATCAGCAACCGCATCGAGTGGAACGCCCGCGAGGACGAACAGATCTCGGTCGAGGAGTTCACACGGGCCTGACCCGACGGTCATCTACTCGATGTCTCTCGCAAAGTTCCTCGTTCGACGCAGCCTCCAGGGGCTGTTCGTCATCTGGGGGGTCGTCACCGCCGTCTTCATGCTGCGGTTCGTCACCCCCGGCAGCCCGGTCGACTTCGTCGCGCCGCTCGACGCCTCGCCCGAACTCCGTGCACGCATCGCGGCCGAACTGGGCCTCGACCAGCCGATGTACGTCCAGTACCTCGATTACCTCTGGGGCCTGCTGCAGCTCGATATGGGGTACTCGTACATCTCGAGTACGCCCGCCGCGGCGCGGGTGTTCGCGCGCCTGCCGGCGACCGTCGAGCTGGCGGTGGCGGCGACGGTCGTCGCCGTCGTCTTCTCGATCCCGCTGGGCGTCATCTCGGCGACCAACCGGCACGAGCCGGCCGACTACGCCGCGACCGGCTTCTCGCTGGTCGGCATCTCGACCCCGAACTTCTGGCTCGGGATCATGCTGGTGCTGCTCGTGTCGGTCCAGCTCGGCTGGTTCCCGACCGGCCGGCGCGCCATCGGGCTCTGGCCGGCGGTCCAGCTGATCTGGCAGGAGGGGACTCTCGCCGGCATCCTCGTCTGGCTCAGGTACATCACCCTTCCGGCGATCACGCTCGGAACGTACTTCACGGCGCTCATCACGCGGCTCACGCGGTCGGGGATGCTCGACGAGCTCGGCAAGGAGTACGTCCGCGCGGCCCGCGCGAAGGGGCTCCCGGAGACGCTCGTGCGCTACAAGCACGCGCTCCGCAACACGCTGATCCCGATCATCACGATCCTCGGCCTCCAGCTCGGGACCCTCATCGGCGGCGCGGTGATCACCGAGGCGGTGTTCACCTGGCCCGGTCTCGGCACGCTCGTCATCGACGCGATCAACTCCCGCGACTGGCCGATAATCCAGGGGTCGCTGATCGTCATCGGCGCCGGCTTCGTGATCGTCAACACGATCGTCGACGGACTGTACGCGTACGTCAACCCGCAGGTGGTCTACGAATGATCTCTCGTCTCGCCGCACACACGAACGCGCGCTGTGGCGCCCCCGCGCGCCACGTGGTGGTACCGTGATCTCCGACCGACTCAAGCGGAACCTGAAAAAGGAGTTCCGCAACAGCCTGCTCGCGAAGGTCGGCGTGTTTCTGATGCTGCTCGTCGTCCTCTCGGCGACGTTCGCGCCGCTTCTGGCGCCGCACAACCCGACCCAGACGAACCCAGAGCAGGCACAGCTCCCGCCGCTCGGCTTCGAGTCCGAACGGGAGACCAGCGAGTTCGTCGACGGCGAAGTCCAGACCGTGAGCCGCTCGGTCGAGGGGTCGCTGGAGCACCCGATGGGGACCGACGCGGTCGGCCGCGACATGGCCTCGCGGATCCTCTACGGCGCCCGCACGTCGCTGCTGGTCGGGCTGATCGGCTCGGCGGTCGCCGCCATCACCGGCGTCACGGTGGGGCTCACCGCGGGCTACTACGGCGGCCGGATCGACGACGGGCTGATGCGCTTCGCGGACGTGATGCTGGCGTTCCCGTCGCTCGTGCTCGCGGTCGCGCTCGTCGGACTGTTGGGGCCGCTGACGCTCCCGATACCCGACCCGTTCGTGACCGCCGGGCTCGCGGACGGGATGCCGGAGACGTTCGTCTTCCCCGTGACCGTGACGCTCGTCGTCGCGCTGGTGAACTGGGTGTGGTTCGCCCGGATCGCTCGCGGGGAGGCGCTCTCGCTTCGACAGGAGGAGTACGTGAAAGCCGCCCGCAGCATGGGCGCCAGCGACGGGCGGATCATCCTCAGACACGTCCTGCCCAACAGCTTCACGCCGATCCTCGTGTTGGCGACCATTCAGGTCGCCGCGATCATCCTGCTGGAGTCGGCGCTGTCGTTCCTCGGCTTCTCGGGGACGAACCTCTCGTGGGGCTTCGACATCGCGCAGGGCCGCAACTACCTCGCGACCTCGTGGTGGATCGCCTCCATCCCCGGGCTGGCCATCGTCGCCGCCGTCATCGGGATCAACCTGATCGGCGACTGGCTCCGTGACGCGTTAGACCCCGGCATCGAGGGCGAGTCGGGGGGGATGTAGATGGCCGACGACGACATCCCCGACACGGTGGCGACCTCCGAGGAGGACCTCCTCCGCGTGGAGAACCTCGAGACGCGCTTCTTCACCGAGGAGGGACAGGTCAACGCCGTCGACGGCGTCTCCTTCGCGGTGCGTGAAAGCGACGTGTTCGGCATCGTCGGCGAGTCCGGCTCCGGCAAGTCGGTCACCGCGCTGTCGCTTCTGGACCTCGTGGAGTCGCCCGGCCGTATCACCGGCGGCCACATCTGGTACCGGAACGCGGACCTGGCCGAGGAGCATCGCGAGCGCACGCCCGAGGCGGTCGACGGCGAGTTCGTGGACGTGCTCCAGCTCTCCGAGGGGGAGCGTCGCGCGCTGCGCGGCCCCTCCTTCTCGATGATCTTCCAGGACGCCATGTCGGCGTTCAACCCCTCGCTCACGGTGGGCGAGCAGATCGCCGAAGCGGTCGAGGTGCAGCGCCGCGCCGAGGCGAACCCCCGGTCCGTGCGCTCGAAGACGCAGGGGTACGGGCTCGGGAGCTACCTCTCGGGGCTCGTGCTCCCCCAGCGCGACTTCGTCAACCGACAGAGCAAGCTGGAGGCGATCGAACTGCTGGAGAAGGTCGGCATCCCCGACCCCGCCGAGCGCGCCGACGAGTACCCGAGCCAGTTCTCGGGCGGCATGCTCCAGCGCGCGATGATCGCGATGGCGCTCGCCGGCGAGCCGGACGTGCTGGTCGCCGACGAGCCGACGACCGCGCTCGACGTGACCATCCAGGCGCAGATCCTCAACCTGCTGAAGGACCTGCAGGCCGAGACGGACATGAGCATCGTCCTGATCACGCACAACCTCGGCGTCGTCGCGCGGATGTGCGACCGCGTCGGCGTGATGTACGCCGGCGAGATCGTCGAGCGCGGCACGCTCGAGGACGTGTTCGACGACCCGGTCCACCCGTACACCCAGGGGCTGCTCGGCTCGGTCCCCGACCTCGACAGACCGGGCGATCGACTCCACCCCATCAAGGGGAACGTCCCCGACCTGATCGACTCGCACATGGACGACCGGTGCTACTTCGCGGACCGGTGTCCGAAGGCGATGGAGCGCTGTCTGGACCCGCCGGGCGAGCGACAGGTGGGCGGTGAGCACGCCGCCCGCTGCGTCCTCGTCGACGGCGAGTACGACGAGAGCGAGGCGCTCGCGGACGGCTACTTCGAGGGACCGGCCGCCGGCGACTCGGCGGCGGGCGAGGGATCGACCGCGGACGCCGCGGCCGAGGAGGCGACGAGCGATGACTGACCACGACGAGCCACACGACGACGCCGCCCGCCGCACCGACGAGCCGCTCGTCTCAGTGCGGGGGCTGGAGAAGTACTACTACGAGCAGGACACGCTGATCGACCGCCTGCTCCGCAACGACCCGGTGTCGATCAAGGCAGTCGACGGCGTCGACTTCGACGTCTATCCCGGCGAGACGCTGGGCGTGGTCGGCGAGTCCGGCTGCGGGAAGTCGACGACCGCGGAGACGCTGATGCGCCTGCGCGAGCCGACCGGCGGCTCCGTCACCTTCGACGGCGAGGAGGTGTTCGAGATGGACGGCGACCGGCTCTCCGAGTTCCGGAAGCGCGCGCAGGTGATGTTCCAGGACCCCTTCTCCAGCCTGGACCCGCGGATGACCGCCGGGCAGATAATCCGCGAGCCGCTGGAGATCCACGGCGTCGGCACCCGCGAGGAGCGCCGCGAGCGCGCCGCCGACCTCCTGGAGCGCGTCGGCCTCTCGGCGGACCAGACCGACCGCTACCCCCACGAGTTCTCCGGCGGCCAGCGCCAGCGGATCGGGTTCGCCCGCGCGCTCGCGCTCGAACCGGAGTTCATCGTGCTCGACGAGCCGGTCTCCGCGCTCGACGTGAGCGTGCAGGCGCAGGTGCTCAACCTGCTGTCGGACATGCAGGCGGAGTTCGACCTCACCTACCTGTTCATCGCGCACGACCTCTCCGTCGTCCGCCACATCTGCGACCGCGTCGCGGTGATGTACCTCGGCGAGGTCGTCGAGATCGGGCCGGTCGACGAGATCTTCGAGGACCCGGACCACCCCTACACCGAGGCGCTGCTGGAGAGCGTGCCGCGCGCGGACACCGACGAGCGCGACCGCGAGGTGCAGGCGCTGCGCGGCGACGTGCCCTCGCCGCGGAACCCGCCCTCGGGCTGCTCGTTCCGGACGCGCTGTCCGAAGGTGATCCCGCCCGAGGAGGTCGACCTCCCGCAGCGGACGTACACCGACGTGACGACGCTCCGGAACCGGATCGAGCGCGAGGGGCTCGACTTGGAGTTCGTCTGGGAGTTCGCGGGCGACCCCGACCGCGAGGACGTGTCCGCGTTCAAGGAGACGATGCGCGAGGAGCTGTTCGAGTCGTTCGAGGAGGACGTCACGGGCGAGGACGCGGCCGTCCTCGACGAGGCGTTCGAGGCGCTGGCCGCGGACGAAGAGGAGACGGCCGCCGAGATCCTGCGCGAGCGCTACGCCTCGGTCTGCGAGGCGGTGAACCCCGAACTGCCCGACAGCGCTCACCCCGCGGCCTGTCACCTGCGCGACCAGCCCGCCGACGTGCGCGAGGCGGTCGCGGCGTGGGAGGCGGAGGGAGACGACGCGCCCGCCGGCGCGGTCGGCGACGGCGCGCCCGCCGAGGACGCCGGCTCGTCGGCGGACTGATCGCCGGAACCGGTCCGATCGTTTTTCGAGGAGCGTTTTTCGCCGTGAACGGCGACGTCGCGGGGTGTGCCGTCAGGACTCGCGCCACTTGTGGCCGCACTCGACGCAGGTGAACAGCCGCACCTCGTAGGAGCCGCCCGGCTTCGGCAGCATCTCGTAGCGGGCCCGGTCGCCGTCGCAGTCGTCCGCCGGACAGGGCTCCCGCATCGTCTCGGTCGAGTCGTGGCCCGCGTCGGCCACGTCCGGTGCCCCGTCGTCCCGCTGCCCGTCCTGCGTCGTCATCGCCGCCTCCGCTTGCGAGTTCCGCGGCTCCTGGTTCTCACAGGAGCGACACACCCACGCGTCGCCCTCCGTGTGCATCAGCGAACCACAGTCGTCACAGAATCGCATCTGAACGACGGATACGCGCGTGTCGGATAAATGTGTTAACGAAGCCGCGGGAACGGGAGGGAGTCCCACTGATCCGCGTCGCCCCGCACTGCACCGCCACACCGCCTTGTACCGCCCCGCACCGTGACGGACCGTCTACCCGGTGTTCTTCATCCCGGCCGCGATGCCGTTGACGGTCAGCCGGAGGGTTCGCTCCTCCGCGTCGGTGCGGTGGGTCTGTTCGAGCAGGTGCGCCTGCAGCACGTTCAGGGGGTCGACGTAGGGGTTCCGGCGGTCGAGGCTCTCGCCGAGCCACTCGCGGCGGACGAGTTCCTCGCGCCCGGAGATCTCGCGGACGAGTTCGACGCCACGCTCGTACTCCCCCTTCAGTTCCGGGAAGAAGCGCTCGCGGAGGTCCTCGTCCGCGAGGGCGGCGTACTCGCTGGCGATCTCCATGTCGGTGCGCGCCATCGCCATCGCGGCGTTGTCGAGCGTCGTGCGGAAGAACGGCCACTCGTCGTACATCTCGCGGAGGGTGTCCAGGTCGCCGCCGTCGTCGAGGTAGGCGTCGATGCCGGTCGCGAGCGCGTACCAGCCCGGCAGGATACACCGGGTCTGGGTCCACGAGAACACCCACGGGATCGCGCGGAGGTCCTCGACGCTGCGGTCCTCCGAGCGGGAGGCCGGCCGCGAGCCGAGGTTGAGGTCCTCGATGACGGTGATCGGCGTCGCCTGCTCGAAGTAGGAGACGAAGCCGTCCGACTCCAGCAGGTCCCGGTAGGTCTGGCGGGCGGTCGGCGCCATCGTCTCCATCGCGTCGATCCACGCGTCGGGGATCGCCTCCTCGGGTTCCTCGGTCGCCTCGTGGCGGGCGCGGATCTGCGCGTCGAGCATCTGCTCCAGTTCGCGCTCGGCGATGCGGGGGTTGGCGTACTTCTCGGCGATGGCCTCGCCCTGCTCGGTGAACTTCACCTGCCCGGTGACCGTCTCGTTGGGCAGCGCCAGCAGCGCCTCGTTCATCGGCCCGCCGCCCCGGGAGATAGAGCCGCCGCGGCCGTGGAACAGGCGGAGGGTCACGTCCTCGGCCTCGCAGAAGCGCGCGAGGCGACGCTGGTTCTTGAACAGGTCCCAGTTGGCCGCGAGGAAGCCGTTCTCCTTGTTGGAGTCGGAGTAGCCGAGCATCACCTCCTGGACGCCGCCGCGGGTTTCCAGCGCCTCCGCGTACGCCTCGTTCTCGAACAGCGTCCCCATGATGCGCTCGGCGCCGTTGAGCGCGGACTCCGTCTCAAGCAGGGGCACCACGTCGAGCCCGCAGTGGTCCGGCAGGGAGACGACGCCGGCCTGGTCGGCGAGGAACAGCACCTCCAACACGTGGCTCGGCTCCTCGGTCATCGAGATGCAGTAAGTGTCGATGGCCTCGACGCCGAACTCCGACTGCCACTCGCCGAGCGCGGTGAACCGCTCCAGCACGCGGGCGGCCGTGTCGGACACCGCGCCCGGCTCCGCGGGGTCGACGACCGACTCGTCCTGGAGGATCGCCTCCGTGAGGAACTCGGCGCGTTCGTCCTCGTCCATCTCGCCGTAGTCGATGCCTTCCTCCGCGGCGGCCTCCGCGACCGCCTCGGTGTGGTTCTCGCGGTGGTCGCGCAGGTCCAGCGAGGCCAGCGAGAAACCGAACGTGTCGATCCGGCGGCGGAGCGGGTCCAGATACGTCTCCACGAGTTCCGCGTTGCGGTCCGCCGAGAGGCTGTCCGCGACGGCGTTCACGTCGTCCAGAAGCTCGTCGGGGCCCTCGTAGCCGCCGGGGCGCACGTCGCCGACGCGGTCGAGGCGCTCGCGCATCAGCCGGAGCTTCTGTCGGTACGGCTCGTCGGGATAGCGCTCGACGGCCTCCTCGGTGATCCGCGGGAAGCGGTCGCGGTCCGCGGTCAGCGACCGCTCGAAGGCGGCGGTCGTCCCGTAGCGGTCGCCGTCCTGGCTGAACACCGCCGAGAGCCGCTTCAGCTCCTCGCGGTAGCGCTCGATGACGACCGCGCGCTGCCGCTCCAGCGTCTCGGTCGTCACGTCCGGCGTGACGAAGGGGTTGCCGTCGCGGTCCGACCCGGCCCACGACCGGAACTCGAACAGCTTCGGCACGTCGAGGTCGGTCTCGTAGCCGGCGCTCCCGTCCCCGCCGGTCCCGCCGTCGGTCGCCCCGCCATTCGCGTCGGCGGAGGCGACCGCGTCGGGGAGGCCGTCGCCGTCCCCCGCGGTCAGCGCCTCGGCCACGTCGTCGTAGATGGTGCCGACCACGTCGTAGAGCGTGTTCTCGAGGTACCACTGGACGTTGCGCGCCTCGTCCTCCGGCTCCGGGCGGCGTCCGCGGACCTGCCTGGTCCCCCAGAGGCTCGTCACCTCGGCGTCGATGCGGCGCCACAGGTCGGCCCGCTCGCCGTCGGTGAGGTTTCGCTCGTCGAGCTCCTCCAGATGGCCCGCGATCGACCGGAGCTTCGCTTTCACGGTGCCGCGACGGGCCTCCGTCGGGTGGGCGGTGAACGTCGGCTCGATGAGCACGTCGTCGAGCAGGTCGCGCAACTCCGCGGCGTCGACCCCGTCCTCGGCGAGGTCGGCGGCCGTCCGCGAGAGCGCGTCCGGTAGCGCGTCCTCCTGTCGGCCGTTGCGCACGGCGCGGACGCGCTCGCGCTCCTCCGCAAGGTTGATCAGCTCGAAGTACGTCGTGAACGCGCGGGCGACGATGCTCTCTTCCTCCGGCGAGAGCTCGTCCAGTTCCGCCCGAAGGGCCTCGCGGGAGTCGAGGTCCCCCTCTCGGTACGCGATCGCCGCGGTCCGGAGGTCCTCGACGGTCTCGAAGGCCTCGGTCGAGGTCTGTTCCGACAGCACGTCGCCGAGCAGGGCGCCCAGCTCCCGAACGTCCTGCCGCACGCTCCTGTTGTGCAACTCCATGGCAAGGAGTATCACGCCCGCCCGGTTAAAAACACGTATGAGGCGAAGAATTGCCTCGCCTATGAGTTAATCATGAAGGACCGACCGTCACGCAGGCGTGCGTTTCTCGATCCGGTACGCCGCGCCGTCGAACGCGACCGTCACCGCCTCCCGGTCGTAGCCGACCGCGTTCGTCGCGACGCTGCGGCTCGTCCGGAGGCGGATCCGGTCGAGGGCCTCTCGTAGCTCCGACCGGAACGCGAGCGTGTTGCGGAAGCCGGCGTACCACGGCTGCATCACCTGCTCGGGGATGAGCCGGCGGTCGAACCCCGCCTCGGTCGCGTCCGCCGCGACGCGCTCGGCGACCAGGTCCCGGGGGCGCTCCGCGTCCGCGCGGGTCTGGTCCGTAACGACCAGCTCCCCCCCGGGGCGCTCCGTCTCGGCGTCGGTCGTCGGGGTGACGACCGTCTCGTCGCCGACGAGTTCGAACAGCGCGGCCGGGTCGCGGTCGTCGACCGAGATCCCGACGCGCGCCGCGTAGGTGCCGCCCCCGAGGTGACTGACGCCGTCGGTGCCGCCGAACACCAGCGCTTCCCGTCGCTCCGTCTCCCCGGTGTCGAGCCCGTCGCCGCCGTAGAACGTTCGGTCCCACGTCTCGGTGTCGCCGGGCTGCACGAAGCCCATCGGCTGGTTGATCCCCCGCGGGGCGATGTGGAACCACTCGCCGTCGACCAACTTGTGGAGGCTCCAGTCGTAGGGGTTCCCGCCCGCGATCTCCTCGCCGTGGTTGACGTACGTGAACCGGATCCGGCCGGGCGTCTCGACGCGCTCGGCGCTCGGGTACAGGTACGTCGGCGTCGACGCGTCCGCCTCGTGGAACCAGCGCTCGCTCGTCCCGTCGCTCGCCCAGGTGCCCGCGAGGTCCGGCACCGTCCGGTCGGCGAACCGGGAGTCGGCGCTCGGCCCGGGCGCGCCGCGCTCCCACAGGGTGATCGCGAAGCCGCCCTCCGGGGCGGACTGCCGGTAGCGCGCGGGCTGGAGGCTCCCCTCCCCCTCCCGGTGGCCGACGACGACGTACTCGCCGTACAGCGTGTCCCCCGGTTCGAGTCGGAGCACCTCCGGCAGGTCCGGGTGCGTGACCCCCGCAGCGGGCCGCCAGACGCCGGCGTCGGTGCGCTCGACGCTCGGGTCCGTCTCGATCAGGTCGCTCTCGGCGGTCGGGAGCAGCTGAAGGTCGCCGCGATAGCTCGTGTCCCGTAGCTCCACGTCGGCGTACTCCGCCGCGTCGGCCCGCAGCGGCGCGTGGAACGGCGGAATGTCGAGAAATCGGACGTGTTCCACGAACGGCGACTCGTTGGTCGCCGTGGCGGCGATCCGGGCCGGGCCCTCCGCGCTCGCCGACGAGAGGACGCGGAGCCGCACCGCGACGCCCTCGTCGGTCCGGTAGCGGACCCCGGTCAGCGCCCCGGCGCGGTCGGCTCCGGGCATGGTCAGTCGCTCGAACTGCGCGAACCCGTCCCCATCGGGGAGGTCGAGGTGGTCGTGCTGCTCGCCGGCCGGCGGGGGCGTCGCGACGCTCGGCGCCCCGTCGGTCGGGGGGCGGTCCGTCACTGCGTCGGTCGCGGGGTCGGTCGTGCGGGTAGCGGGGTCGTTCTCGGCCGGGTCGTCGGCCGCGTTACAGCCGGCCAGGCCGGCGGTGCCGGCCGCGAGGAGGGCGAGGAGTCGGCGACGCTGCATGGACGGACGGTCGGCCGCCCACGATAAATGCCTTCAGGAGGCACAAACGGCCGTTTGCGTCTTCCCGCGCTCTCGGATCCCTCGACGGGGCGGACTTGCCGGCGTCGTCGACGATCGACGGCCGTTCCCGCCGGACCGTTCCCACGTCGCCGGAGGCTTCGTCATGCTTTTTACCGGCCCGACCAAGGTTCCTCCATGAGCGAGGACGACAAGTATCCGGCCGAGTCCGGCCGGCGGCGGTTCGTGAAAGGCGTCGTCGGCGGCGGCGCGCTCGCGGGGGTCGGCGCCACCGGGTCGGCGACCATCAACTCCCTGACGACCTCCTCCGGGACCGGCGGGGGACAGACGACCGCGATGGCCATCGAGCGCGTCGGCGGTCCCGCTCCGCGCGGGATGCCCCAGATCCCCGTCGAGATAACCGACGACGGGTACATCCGCGGCAAGTGGCCCGAGACCGCCACGGAGACCCAGGAGGGCCAGGAGATCACCGTCGCGAAAGAGGAGATGCCCGGCGGCGTCACCTACTCCGGCGAGTGGTTCCAGTACTGCGGGATCGAGAGCTACCAGGGGATCCAGCCCGAGTTCGAGTCGGACAACATCTTCAAGTCCGCGGCCGGCGGCTACGACTGGCAGGGCAACGCCTACGAGAACGGCGACCCGATCCACCGCGACGACTTCGAGGACTACACCGAGTGGGGCAACGGCATCGGCGCCGACGGCGTCGGCAAGCCGGCCCTCGCCACCTGGCGCTCCGAGGACACGGACAGTTCGATCACCGCGGTCGTGCTGCGCTCCCCGCGCGTCGAGGAGGCGGCCCAGGACGACGAGTGGCTTCAGGCGTCCACGGAGGACGGCTTCATGGCGTGGGTCAACGTCTGCACCCACTTCTGCTGTATCCCGGGCTACAAGAAAAACGAGGAGTCGGCCCGCTACGACGCCGCGAACGGCGTCTACTGCCAGTGCCACCAGTCGGTGTACGACCCCTTCAGCATCGTCGAGACGCTGTTCGTCGCGCGCCCCCGGACGGACTAGAGCGAACCGCACCGAATCGGGTCGCGTCCCCCGAACCGCCTCGCTTTTCTCGCACCCGACCGCGTACCTGCCGGTTCGCCGGTCGCGACCCGGCGGTTTTTGGTCACCGACCGCGCACGTGTCCCCATGACCGATGACGACGCCGGCGGTTCCGACGACGACTTCGAGGCGGAGATAGCGGCGGCTCGCGACCTGCTCGACGGCGAGGGGATCGACGCGGCCTACGTCGGCGTGGTCCGCGACGGCGAGGTGGACACGACGTTCGCCCAGCGCACCGCGGACCCCGAGCGCGAGGGGCTGCGCGCGCTCGCGCTGGCGGCCGCCCACCTCCGGCTCGTCGCCGACGAGGCGGGCGTCGACGCGTCGACGGTGGCCGCCGACGCCGCCTCGCTGGCCGAGCGCGTCGAGGAGATCCCGGGGTCGACCGAGACGCTCCCGGACGAGTAGGACGGATCGCGGTCGCGCAGGGCGTCACTCCTCGAGCGGCAGCCACGGCGTGACGAGGTCCGCCCCCTCGACGTGCCACCGCTCCTGAGGGCCCGCCGCTGCGCGCCGGAGTTCGATCACGGCGTCGAAGTCGGCGGCGACCGCGCGGGTCCGGTCCGCGTCGAACGGCGCCGACAGGTGGTAGTGACCGACCCCGTTCGCCTCCCGGACGGTCTCGCGGAGCGACGCGACCGTCTCCGCGCCGCCGGGCGACTCGAGCAGCGGGGCCAGCGCGGTGACCCCGAGCCGGAATCGACCTGGCTCGTCGCCGCTCTCCCCGGCGGCGGCGTCGACCGCCGCCGGGACGGACGGCGACGGCGCGGACGGCGCGGTCGGAGCGGCCGCCGACCGCGTGTCCACCGCGGCGTCGATCACCCGACCGCCGTCGGGCAGCCAGCGGTCCGGATCGGTCTCCCCGACCGCGATCAGGACGCGGTCGCGACCGGCGTCCGGAGACCCGAACAGCCGGCGGCTCGCGGCCCGGTGGGTGGCGGCGTCGGTCGCGCCGACGACCAGGAGGTTACAGCCCCGCCGTTTCAGCCGGGCCAAGTGCTGACGGACCCGTGCCCGGTCGCGCCGCGTGGACTCCATACGCGTCTCGTCTCGCCGAAACGGCATTAGTTTTTGGGACGAGACCGTCGAATATTCTGGGGATACGCCCCGATGGCCGGCGATCGGGGCACTGATCGTCGGCGGACGCGCGCGATCGATCACCGACACGTCGGGACCGATCCCGATAGACGATCAGTCCTCGCCGAGCCGGCGGAGCTGGACCGAGACGCCGGCGGCCGCGACGAACAGCAGCGCGAGGTTGAACGCCGCCAGGACGATCGGTTGGTAGGCCGGGTCGACCCACGTCCGGACGGTCGCGCCCGTGTACCGGTAGAAGCCGATCGCGGTCACGAGCGCCACGAAGACGAACGCGCCGAGCGCCGCCTTGTCCAGGATGCTCCGGAGGCGCCGCGTCCGTCCCTCGTCCTCTCTCCCCGGGTCGGGGTCCTCGTCCGGGGCGGCGTCGACCGCCGGCGCTCCGTCGGCGTCCGGCCGGTGGTCCGAGCTCGCGTCCGGGTCGGTCGGGGGCGATGCGTCAGCGTCGGCGTCTGGAGTGTCTGTCATCGGGAGTCACCTCGGTCGGCTCCGCGGCGGCGCAGGCGGCCGGCCAGCACGAACGACAGCAGCGCGACGACGGCCGCGACCGCGCCGAAGCCGGGCGTCTCGCCGCCGGTCGCCTCCTCGCGCTCCTCGGGCCGCGGCTCGGGCTCGGACTCCTCCTCGGCGAAGTCCGCGGCGCTGAACGCGACGGACTCCGTGGTCCGGTTCGCGCTGATCGTCTCCCGCGGGTTCAGGTTCGCGACGCTGCCGGCCTCGTCCACGACCACGCCGTCCGCGCGGAGCATCGCGTCGACGTAGTAGTTGTACTCGTCCGGCACGGTGACGGTCACGTCGACCGTCTCGGTGCGCCCCGGGCGGATCTCACCCACGGTCGCCGTCGCGCGGTCGGCGACGACGTTCGAGTCGCTCTGTCTGAGCAGGACCGCGAGCTCCACGGCCTCGGAGGGGTCGTCGCCGCGGTTCGTCACGGACGCGGTGATCCGGAGCGTCGCCGTCTCGCCGTCCGCCTCGTCGACGGCGACCGCGAGCGTCGGCCAGACGCGATGGTCGGCGAAGCCGACGCGGCGGTCGGCGTAGGCGGGCGTCAGCGCCGCGACGCCGCGGACGGTGCCGCTGTCGCTCGCCACGCGCTCGCCGTCGGCGAAGACCGTCGTCTCGATCCGATAGCCGCCCTCCCGCGGAACGACGAGCGTCCCCGTCGCCGAGACCTCGCCGTCGCCCGTCACCTCGCCGAGCCCGACCCGCCGCTCGTCGACCAGCAGGCCGGAGTCGGCGTCGACCGCGCGGTAGCGGACGCTGACGTTCTCGAGGGGGCCGCCGCGGTGACGTAGCCCCGTGTCGATCCGCAGCGCGGCGGTCTCGCCGGTTATCTCGCCCGGGGCGACCGCCGTCTCCGCGACGGCGAGGTGCCCGGGGGGCGCGTTCTCGGACCGCGGGTCGTCGAGCGCGTCCGGGGCGGCGAGCACCAACCCCGCGGCGCCGACGAGGAGGAGGGCCGCGACGACCGCCAGCGTGGACTCTCGGTTCACGCGCTCACGATCCGACCCATCGGATAAGTGCTTTCTCCCGTCACAGGGCCAACACGTTGGGGCGGCGCGGATACTTTTACGCCGGCGCGGCCCGACGCCCCCACCATGACGACGTACGTGCTCGCGACCGACTCCGTCGACGCCAGCGCCCGGATCTGCGATTACCTGCACGAGCGGCTCGCGGCGGACGACACCGTCCACGCCGTCAACTCGAAGCGCGGCGGAGACGAGACCACCGCCGAGGAGATCCGGTTCGGCGAGGACGCGCTCAACGTGGTCGCCTCCCGCCTCGGCGCCGCGGCGACCGTGGAGACGCACCAGTTCGTCCGCGGAAACGCCCCGGCCGCGGACGTGCTGGAGTGTGCCGAGGAGGTCGAGGCCGACGAGGTGCTGATCGCCGTCCGCCACCGCACCCCGGCGGGGAAGGCGCTGTTCGGTAGCGTCGCGCAGACGATCCTGCTGGAGGCGGAGCGGCCGGTGGTCTCGGTGCCGCGGGAGTAGCGGGCGCGGCCACCGGCTCACGACGCGTGCCGGCTACAGGTCTCGCACGGCCGCCACGGCCTCCTCGACCGGCGGCGCGTCGAACCGGTCGGTTCCGGTGTAGGCGTTCGCGCCGGCGGCGTACAGGTCCGCGACCGCGCCCAGCACGTCCTCGGGGAGCCGACGCGGCTCGGCGTCACACAGCGTCCGCCAGTCGGCCACGTCGCGCTCGGCGACCTCGGCCTTCGCGTCCGCGACCGCGGCCACCCAGTCGGGATCCGCCCGCTTGTACCACTGCCGGACGACCTCCTTGGACACCTGCTGGCCGTCGTAGGAGAACCGGTTCTCGTCGAACGTACCGACCACGTCCGCGACCAGCAGGTCGCCCTCGTGGTACAGACACTCGATCTTGCCGTCCTCGTGGACGAACCCCGCGTCCTCGGCCCGCTCGGTCACGACGCGGTTCACCTCGCGCGCGAGGTCGGCGAGCGCGTCGACGTCGGCCGCCCCCGCGATCCGGTCCGCTTCCTCCTGCGTGAGGTAGCGGTCCTGTTCCTCGTACTTCGTCGAGAACTCCACGACCGGCTCCGGGAGGTCGACGACCGCCTCGGGCCACTCGTCGCGGTCGAGCCCCACCTCGCGGGGATCGCGGCGCCCCCGGAGGCTCGAGCCGACCGGCACGCGGTTGCGGAAGACCACTTCGAGGGGAACGAGGTAGTTCTCACCCGCCGCGTCGTGGTAGGCGCCGTAGTCGTAGCCGGAGGGGTCGGTCTCGGCTTGGTCACCCTTCCCGCCGACGTACGGCAGGTCCGGCACCTGCGTCAGCGCGATGGCCATCTCGGTCGGCGCGCCGTCGGCCTCGGCGAGCGGGACGACCGCCGACTCGGGGACCGCGTCCGCCGCCGGGTCGGTCCCCGCGGCCGGGTCCACGACGCCCCGGTAGTGGGTCGGGACCCCGGCCGCCTCCAGTAGCTCGAAGTTGTACGCGCCCATCGAACAGAGGCTCGCGCCCTTGCCGGGGATGGCGTCGGGCATCCGCCCCCAGTCGAAGACGGAGTAGGCGTCGGTGAACACGAACCGGCCGCGGCCCAGGTCGGTCGCGGTCGCGGGCTCGGCGACCCGGAACTCCTTCACGCTCGTCATACCCGAGAGCGTGCGCGCCCGCCCCATGAATCTTTCACTTCTGTGGTCACCCGGCCATGAATCTCCGCCCAGATATCCATAAATGCGGATCAGTCCGTGGTCGCCGAGAGTTCGCCCGGAGGGAAACCGACATACCGGCCGCGACCGAGTGACGGGTATGACGGTCACGCGCACGGTCGAGCTTGAGGGCCACATCATCGACTCGGGGACGATGCAGCGCGCGTTCGCGGCGGTGATGGATCTCGGCGGCTCCTTCGACGTGGAGCAGTTCGACGTGGGACGCCACGAGGACGAGGAGTCCTACTGCCGGATGGCGGTGTCGGCCGACGACGAGGCGACGCTGAAGGAGATCCTCCACGAGCTCCACCAGAACGGGGCGGTACTGGAGAACCCGCCGGACGCCACGCTCGTCGCGGCGCCCGACGACCGCGTCGTGCCGCCGAGTTTCTACTCCACGACGAACCACCCGACGGAGGTGCGCTACGAGGGCGAGTGGCTCCCGGTCGAGCACATCGAGATGGACTGCGCGCTCGTCGTCGACCCCGAGGGCGGTCCCGACGGCGGGCCGCGCGCGTACACGAAGGTGCTCAACGCGGTCGAGGAGGGGGACCTGATCGCCACGGACGAGGCGGGGATCCGCGTCAACCCCCCCGAACGCCCCCGCGGCGGCGAGGGCGCGTTCGGCTTCATGCAGGGCGGCGTCTCGGCGGAGCGCCCCTCCGAGTCGACCATCCGCGAAGTGGCCGAGGAGATCCGCGAGGTGAAAGCCGACGACGGCAACGTCCTCGTCGTCGCGGGCCCGGCGGTGATCCACTCCGGCGCCGGCGACGACCTCGCGCGACTGGTCGAGGCCGGCTACGTCGACGCGCTCTCGGTCGGCAACGGCTTCGCCACCCACGACATGGAGCGGTCCATCTACGGCACCTCGCTCGGAATGAACGTCGAGACGCTCGAACACCCCCGGAAGGGCCACAAACACCACATCTGGGCGATAAGCGAGGTGATCCGCGCGGGGGGCATCGAGCCCGCCGTGGAGGAGGGACTCGTCACCGAGGGCGTGATGTACCAGTGCGTCCAGCAGGACGTTCCCTACGTGGTCGCGGGGTCGATCCGCGACGACGGCCCGCTGCCGGACACGATCACCGACGCGGTCGCGGCCCAGGACGCCATCCGCGAACAGGCCCGCGAGGCCGACATCGTCCTGATGCTCGCGACGCTGCTGCACTCGGTCGCGGTCGGCAACTGTCTCCCCTCCACGACGAAGACGGTCTGCGTGGACATCAACCCCGCCACGGTGACGCAGCTGCTCGACCGGGGCTCCGCGCAGGCGGTCGGCATGGTCACCGACATCGGCACCTTCGTCCCCACGCTGGCGGAGTACGTGATCGAGGGGGAGACGGACCTCGGCGTGGCCGACGACTGAATCGGGCCCACCTCGGTTCCGGCTCAGTCCCGGACGTGGATCGAGGAGCCGAGGTACTTGTGGAGGGCGTCGTCGACGCTCTCGGCGCGGAAGTCTTCGAGATTCGCGGCGACCGACTCGCGGAGCGCGTCGAGGTACGCCTCGTCGGTGCGCAGTTCTCGAAACGTGACCGCGGTCACCTCGACGCCGAGCCGGTCGCTCGCGACCGACCGGAACCGCTCCGGAGCGCCGAGTTCGCCGCGCCAGAGCCGGTCGCGGAAGAACCGCCAGTCGGACGCCGCGGCGTCGGCGCCCGCGGACGCGCCGCCGGAACCGTCCCCCGACTCGGGGCCGGATTCGGAGGCCGTCGGCGGCGTCGGCGCGGGGATCTCCATCGTCGTCTCGAAGCGGTTCGGCGACACGCGGACGCCGTCCGGCTCCAGGCGGAACTCGACGGTGAAGACGTAAGCGGCGTTCATGGTCGGGACGCGTCCGGGCGGCGATCAGTACTCGTCGTTACAGAGGCCGGCGAGGCGGAGGTCCTTCTCGGTGATACCGCCGGCCTCGTGGGTGGTAAAGCGCACCTCGACCTCCCCGTACCGGACGACGATCTCCGGGTGATGAAACGCCTCCTCGGCCACTTCGCCGACGGTCCCGGCGAAGGAGACGCCGTCGAGGTAGTCGTCGAACTCGTAGACGCGGACGATCTCGTCCCCGTCCCGCTCCCAGCCCTCCGGGAGCCGCCGGTCGACCGCGTCGTCGTCGAGTCGTTCGGCCATGTGCGTGGCGTGCGCTCGGGAGGGGTTAAGCGTTCGGGCGCCCCCCTCGTCGGCCCTCCGGCCGGTTCGGTGGGCTACTCCTCGTCGGACCGCTCGGCGAACTCCTCGATGGCGTCGTCGAGCGCGCCGTCGAGGGCGTCGTCGATCCGCTCGGACTCGATCGGAACCACCCGCCGCTCGAGCGCCTCGTGTTTGAAGTAGAGCAGCTCCACGCCGACGACGAGAACGACCAGCACGAGGACGGCCGAGAACGTCTCGGGCTCGCGGGTCCGCAGGTTGTTCGCCATCAGCGGGAGGAACAGCCCGGCGCCGAGCGCGCCGACCGCGGGCGGGGCCGGGTGGACCGACTCGTGGTCCCGCTCGCGGAGACAGAGCAGGCTCATCGCGCCGAACACGACGATGAACGACAGCGACGCGAACGACGTGATCGCGTTGAGGCTGCCGACCGCGGTGAACGCGGCGGTCACCGCGCCCAGGAGGGCCAGCGTCCGCTCCGGCGCGCCGTTCGCGTCGCCGTCGCCCACGCGGTCCGGCAGCAGGTCGTCGTCGAGCATCCCCTTCGCGAGGTGCGCCGAGGAGAACATCGTCGCGTTGATCGCGCTGCCGGTGGAGAACAGCGCCGACAGCGCCAGCACCGTCCCGCCGAGCGCGCCGAGGCCGTAGGGGGTCAGCATCGTCCGCGCGGCGTCCTTGAGCGCGAGGTGCGGGTGGCTCTCCAGCGCGCCCGGCGCGAGGCTCACCGTGACGACCGCGACGAGGACGTAGACGAGCACCGCGGCGGGGATCGCGACGAACACCGCCCGCCGGATGGTCCGCTCCGCGTCGGCGATCGACTCCTGGTCGTAGAACAGCAGCTGCCACCCCTGGAACGCGACGAACGAGACCGCGGCCGCCACCACCGGACCGACGCTCGAGAGCTCGCCGACCCCGAAGGCGAGCCCGGTGCGCGGCGCGGCGCCGAGCGCGTAGGCGACGCCGAGGGCGCCGAACGCGAGGAGTATCGCCACCTTCGCCGCCACGAGGAGGTTCTCCGCGCTCCCCGACGTGCGCGCGCCGGCGAGGTTGAGCGCGACGAATCCGGCAACGGCGAGCACGGAGACGACGGGGCGCGCGGGGACGCCGCCGACCGAGACGGGGACGCCCACGAACGACACCGCGAACTCGCCGAACGCGAACGCGTACATCGCCATCGACCCGACGTAGCCGAACAGCAGCGTCCAGCCGAGCATCCCCGCCAGGTCGGAGTTGCCGAGGTAGCACTGGACGAACGTCACCGAGCCGCCGCTGTTGTCCGTCATCGCGTTGAGGCGGGTGTACGAGTAGCCGGCACACAGCGAGACGACGCCGGCCGCGAGAAACGCGACCCACGCCGCCCGCGTGATCCCCGCGACGACGCCGAGGACCGCGTAGATGCCGCCGCCGATCATCCCGCCGAGCGCGATCGACACCGCCTCGGTCAGCCCGAGATCGTCGCCGCCCATGCGTTCGCAGGGTCGCCGCGGGCGGCCAAAAGTCCGGTGGCGGCCCGGCATCGGCACACGCGACCGCGTGACACACAAGGCCTATCCTGACCGCGCGTCTTCGAGCGGACGTATGCTCTCCCGGCTCCGCGGCGGCTTCGAGCGCGCCTACGAGCGGCTGCTGCGGCGAGAGATCGGCGAGACTCCCACGCACGTCGCGATCATCCAGGACGGCAACCGGCGGTACGCCCGCGAGCAGGGCGAGGACGCGCCGGAGGGCCACCGCGCCGGCGCCTCCACCACCGAGCAGGTGCTGGACTGGTGTGCCGACCTCGAGGTGGCCGAGCTGACGCTGTACGCCTTCTCGACGGAGAACTTCGACCGCCCTGACGAGGAGCTGGAGCCGCTGTTCGACTTGCTGGAGGACAAGCTCCGCGAGTTCGCGGACGCCGACCGCGTCCACGAGCGGGAGGTCTGCATCCGCGCCATCGGCGACGTGGACCGACTCCCCGACCGCGTGCGCGAGGCGGTCGCGTACGCCGAGGAGCGAACAGCGGGGTACGACGAGTTCCGGCTCAACGTCGCGCTCGCGTACGGCGGCCGGAACGAGCTGCTGTGTGCCGCCCGGGACGTGGCGAGCGACGTGGCGGCGGGCGACCTCGACCCCGCGGCCGTGGACCTGGCGGAGGTCGAGGACCGGCTCTACCGCCGCCCGGTCCGGGACGTGGACCTGATCGTCCGGACCGGCGGCGACGAGCGCACCTCCAACTTCCTGCCGTGGCACGCCAACGGCAACGAGGCCGCGGTGTTCTTCTGTGCCCCCTACTGGCCGGAGTTCTCGCGGATCGACTTCCTGCGGGCGGTCCGCACCTACGAGTCGCGCGAGGAGTCGTGGCAGCGCGCGCGCACGGACCGGGCGGTCGCGCTGGTGCGCGCGGTCGCGGAGGCGGAGCTCTCGGAGGCCCGGTCGGTCGCGGGGCGGCTCCGCGAGCAGCTCCCGAGCGGCGCGGCCGACCGGCTGGCCGACGAGGTGGCGCGCCACGACGCCGCGAGCGAGGAGACGGTCGACTGACCCCCACGCCTTCGAGGATCGGTCGTCGCCCTCAGAACCGCGTCGACGCCGGAGCCGGCGGCATCGCGCGCTTGTGGGCGGTCGACTGCACCTGCTCGACGACCGCGTCGACCTGCGCCGGCTCGACGCCGAGTTCGCGGGCGGTGGCCGCCCGCGAGAGCGGGCCGTCGACGTGGCACGCGAGGATCGCGTCCAGCGTGTCGTAGTCGATCCCCAGCTCCGCCTCGTCGGTCTGGCCGGTCCACATCCCCGCGGTCGGGGTCTGCATCACCAGGTCGTGGGGGACGCCAACGTGGGCGGCCAGCTGGCGCACCTGCATCTTGTAGAGGTTGCCGATGGGGTTGCAGTCGACCGCCTGGTCGCCGTACTTCGTGAAGTAGCCCGTCATCGCCTCCGAGCGGTTGCCCGTGCCGAGGACGATCCGGTCCTCGGCGTTGGCGACGAAGTAGTTGAGCACCGCCCGCGTGCGGACGAAGACGTTCCCCTTCGCGGTGCGGTCGGCGGCCGCCTCCGGGACGGCCTCGAAGAACCCGTCCGCGATGGGACCGATCTCGATCACGTCGTACTCGATGCCGAGGTTCGCGGCGACGCGCTCCGCGTCGCTCATCACGTCCGGGTCGTTCACCTCCGAGGGCATCGTGATCCCGTGGAGCGCCTCCTCGCCGAGCGCCTCGACCGCGAGGTAGGCGGTGAGCGTGGAGTCGATCCCGCCCGAGAGCCCGAGCACCGCGCCCTCGGCGCCCGCGGCGTCGACCGTCTCCGCGATGAACGAGACGATCCGGTCGCGGGTCGCCGCCAGTTCCTCCTCCGAGAGCCGCAGGTCGAGCGGCGGCTCCGCCGACAGCAGCACCGACTTGTCCGAGCGCTGAGTCATCGGGCGACGGTTCGGCGCGGGGCGACTAATAAGCACTCGCCGGCCGGTCGGACGTGGACGAACGTCCGGTTCTGGGCGGTTCTCGTGGCGCCACGACGCGCCTACAGCAGCCCCTCGTGTTCGGCCAACAGCAGCCCCTCGAGGGTGGCGTCGTTCGTCGGCGGCTCGCGGGCGACCTCGACCGCCTCCTCGACCGGCACCGTCCGCGGGATCAGGAACTCGTTCGTGTCGAGCGCGCGCTCGACCGGCTCCAGGTCCGCCGCGAAGACGTACCCGCGCTTGTGTCTGAGCGCGCCGGTCGAACACCACGTCTCCTGCAGCAGGCTCGTCGACCCGGGCGCGAAGCCGGTCTCCTCGGCCAGCTCGCGCTCGGCCGCGGCGGTGAACGACTCCCCCCGCTCGACGATGCCCGCGGGGAGTTCGAGGTGAGTCTCCCGGACCGTCGGCCGGTACTGCTCGACGAACAGCACCTCCCCTTCGGCCACCGCGACCACGACGGTCGCCGGCGGCAGCTCCGCCCAGTAGTAGTCCTTCAGGCTGCCGTCCGGCTGCTCGACGCGGTCGTAGCCCGCGGTGATCCAGCCGGTCTCGTACTCGACGGCGACCTCCTCGACGGGCCACTCCGGCGCGCCCGGCAGCGAGTGCTTCCGCCCGTCCGCGAACGCGGGGTGGTCGCGGAGGTCTGCGGTCCTGTCGCGGTCGTCGCTCATGCGGACTCCCGCCGCACGGTCGCGTAATAGCGGTTCCCCTCGTACTCGATCCGGACGCGGCCCTCCGCGACGACCGCCTCGGGCACGCGCTGTGAGAGCGCGTCGACCTCGTCGAAGGGCGTGTGCGTGAACGACTCCTTCAGCCCGTAGGGGCCGGTCTGGTACCCCTCCGAGCGGCCGTCCTCGCTCGCGAGCGCGCCCGTGAGGTAGGGGTAGCGGCGCTCGGAGACGTCCGTGACGTTGACCGCCGGCCCCTCCTCGTCGGTCGGTTCGACGACGAGGTGATAGGGCTCGCCGGTGCCGAGGTACCCCGGCAGCGCCCCGAGCGCGAGCAGACCGACGACGACCAGCGCGATGACGACGATCAGGTTCCGCGTGACCCGGCGCATGGCACCGCTTGGGCCGACGGGCGAATACGGGTTTCGCAACGCCGACGCGCTTTAGCCGGTTCGCGCCCGTCCCCCATTCGTGGAGTACCGGTTCGAACTGGCGCTGTGTGCGGCCCTGGAGTCGCCGGACCGCGTCGTCGCGCGCCAGCTCGGCGCCGCGGTCGCCGCGCCCGGGTCCCGCGTCGTCGACGTCTGCCTGCTGGAGCCCGGGCCGGGGTTCGACGAGCGCGCCGCCGTCGCGTCCGACACGATCCCGCCCGCGGCGGTCGAGGCGCCCGTCGGTCCCGGCACGGCGGTCCCGGTCCGCGACGCCTTCGAGACGGACCCCGGACGCGCGGCGGGGATCGTGGACGCGGCGGTCGAGGCGGGCTACCTCGAGCGCGAGCGGCGCGACGGGGTCGACTGCGTCCGCGCGACCGCGCGCTACCCCGGCGACTGGGTCGGGTCGCTGACCGCGGTCGAGAACAAACCCGACCTCGGCCGGCCGGGCGACCTGGAGGCGCAGTTGCGCTTCGACGTCGCGCTCGGCCTGTTCGACGAGGTGGTGCTCGCGACCGCCTCCTACGTCACCCGCGCGCACCTCAACCGGATCCCCGACTCGGTCGGCGTCTGGCGCTTCGATCCCGAGACGGGCGAGCGCGAGGTGGTCCGGGAGGCCACGCCGCTTGACCCGACCGAGCCGGGCGTGGAGATCCGCGAGGAGCGCGGCCTCCGGACCGACGTGGCGCTCGTCGACGCCGCGGCGAAGGCCCGCAAGCGCCGTCGGATCGCCGAGCGCGCATACGGCAAGGGGTGGCGGCCGGCGCCGCCGGCGTGCGCCCGGGCCGCGGTCACCGCGGACGGCCGCCCCCGGTGCGAGCACTTCGACCGCGTGGTCCACCCGGGCGGCGAGTGCGGCGAGGGCTGTCCGGCGTTCGAGGCGGACGAGGGACCGGACGCGGACCTCGCGGCGCTCCGTGACGCCCGGAGCGCGTGGGTCGCGGACCCCGACGGCGTCGGGCCGCGACGACAGGCGGGGCTGGGGCGGTTCGGCGAGTGACGGCAGCCGGGCACGGGCGGCGCGACGCGTGATGGCGGCCCGTCGGTCGCGCCGGATCGGTCAGTCGTGAAGCCGCCGGTGGACCGCCGCGATGGCCGTCGCGGCGAGGAGCGGCGGGACGACCGCGAGCGCGGAGGGGGCCGCATAGAGCGCGCCGACGACGGCGGAGGTCGTCGGTTCGCGTAGCTCGGCGGGCGCGGAGATCAGCAGCGCGAGGTAGATCGACGCGAGGAAGCCGAACCCGGCGAGCGCGAGCGCGGCGTCGTAGCGGTCGTCGACCGACTCCTCGCGGCGGTGGCGCCTGGCGACCAGAAGCGTCGGCGCCAGCAGCGGCCCGGCCGTCAGAAAGCCCGCGAGGACGAACAGCGTGCGCGTGAACGACGCGAGCCCGCCGGTCGTCAGGTCCTCGGTGTTGCCCATCTCCACGACGAGCGCGAGCGTCATCACGACGGCGATCAGCGCCGCCGCGGCCGTCCCGACGAGGACGTAGACCCGGAAGAGCCACGACCGGCTCGCGAACAGCGCGTAGGGGATCGCCCCGAGGGCGCCCCGGTAGCTGTCGAGCATCGCCCCGGAGTAGGATCCTCCGCGGCTTAACCCCCGCGGGACGGGGTCGTCGGCTTCCTCGCGCCGCGGCGTCCGGAGGTCGCCCTCTCGCCGCGAGCCGGTCTTATAAGGCCGGGCGGGCCGAGGCCCCGGACATGCACACCGCACAGGAGCTCACGCTCGCGCGGCTTCCCTCCGGGGTCCCGATCCGCACGACGGTTCACGTCTACGGCGAGGCGGTCGCGGAGCACGGCGAGGACGCGACCGACCCCACCCGGATCGCGGACGCCGACGGTCCGATCGTCTACGCGCAGGCGGCCCAGCACGGCCGCGAGGTGAACGGCGCTGAAGTGCTCCGCCGACTCCACGAGCGCCTCGTCGGCGGTGAGGCGGGGGACGAGTTCTCCGGAACGCTGGTCGCCGTGCCGGTCGCGGACCCGCTGACGTTCGACCGCGTCTCCTACACGACGCCGGAGGCGCTCGACTCCGTCAACGGGAACATGAACCGATGCTGGCCGGGCGACGCCGACGGGACGATCCACGAGCGCATGGCCGCGAAGCTGTGGGCGTACGCGGGCGGGGCGGACGCCATCGTCGACCTCCACACCGGCTCGCCGACGATGCTGACCCACACCGTCTACATGCGCGGCGACGAGGAGTGTCGGGCGCTCGCGGAGGCGTTCGGCACGGACCTCCTGCTCGCGGAGGCCGCGGGCGACGACGCCGACACGGAGTGGGCCGAGCGCGACTTCGGGGGCAAACTCCGCGTCGCCGCCACCCGCGAGGGGATCCCCACGATAACGCCCGAACTCGCCCACAGCCGGGAGGTCGTCGAGGACGCGGTCGAGGTGGGAGTCGCGGGAACCCTCAGCGCGCTGCGACACGCCGGCGTGCTCGCGGGCGAGGCGGCCGAATGGTCCGGAACGGTCGCGAAGAACCACCTCGGGCGCGTCCGGGCGGCCGACTCGGGGCTGTTCGTCCCCCGCGAGGACCTCTCCACCGGCGACGCGGTCGCCGCGGACGAGCGCGTGGGGACGCTGTACGACCCCACGACCTACGAGACGCTGCAGGTCGCTCGCACCGACCGCGCGGGGATCGCCTACTCGGTCGCCCGCGAGGCGACCGTCACCGCGGGCGGTACCCTCGTCGGCGTCGCCGAGGTGCTGGAGCGCGCGGCCGGTAGCGTTTAGGGCGACCAAAAACAGAAACGCTTATGTAGATTAGGCCCACCTAAACCAGTGTGAACACCACGGTCGATCGGCGACGCCCCGTCGTCGAGCGCGTCGACGTTCACCCTGTCGGGCCGTCCGAGCGGTGCCGTCCCGCCGAGCGCCGCGTGCAGCGTGACGAGCCGTACGTCCGGGGAGGGGGTGGTCGGAACGCGCGGACGCTCACACACGACTGACCACCTTCGGGCCCGGCCGACCGTCTCCGTCGGTCCGGCCGCGGCCCGCTCCCGAACGCCGCGTGGCTGCTGCCGTTCGGGACGCCGGCGTCGATAGTCGCCGGCTGCGGGACGGTCTCCGCGTCCCGCACTCGGCCGACGCACGTCGGCCGCCGGGGAACGCCGTGGGCATCACCCGTTCCCCACCGGACGCGCCCATTCGCGACCGCGCTCGCCCGCGACCGCGGCGGCGCGTCCCCCAGCCGCCCCGACCCCCGCCCGGGGCGGCCGTCTGTCCTTTCGTCCATCGTCACTCGGAGCGGCGCCGCCGACCACCCGCCCGTCCCGTGGTCGCGCTTCGCACGCGCCCCCCGATTCGTAACGTATATCCGTCACAGCGCGGTACGCAGAAATGCGCGTCCGGGTTAGGGTAGTGGACTATCCTTCAGCCTTGTGGAGGCTGAGACGCGGGTTCGATTCTCGCACCCGGACCTTCTCCGAGCGATCGGCCGCTTAGGCGCGGCGTTTTTGATTTTTGACACGTGACCCACCCATATAGGTAAGTAGCCACAAGTCGATCCTATCCCACATGTCTGATGCCAAACCATCCGGAACGCTCGCCGAACTGTACGAGGACCGCATCGGGACCGCGCGGACCGACGACGAGGTCCGCGGCTACTGGCTGTTCGCGCTGGGGGTGCTGTGTGGCGCCCTCGGCGTGATCGTCTTCGCCCTGACGGAGCCGCGAACGGGCGTTCGGGCGCTCGGGTACGCGCTGGTCGCGCTCTCGCCGCCGCTTGCGATGCTCGGGGCGGTCGTCCGGTTCCCGCTGCGCCGGTCGGCGACGACGCTCGCGGCGCTCGGAACGCTGTTGACCGCGCTCGCGGTCGTCTACTTCCTCGTCGTCTTCCCGGACGGATGGTCGCGAAGCGGCGGCAACGGCGTGGTCAACGCGCTCTACGCCGCCGGCATCGTCCTGATCGGACTGGCCGGCGCGGTCGTCCCGATGGTCACCGACCCGGTGTACGAGGAGGTCGAGACGCTCCGCGAGGAGTCGGCCGGCACCGCCGCGGAGATGGAGGAGACCGCCGCGGAGCTCGACGAAACGGCCGCGGAGCTGGAGGAGACGCAGACGCGCGTCCGCGAGTTGGAAGAGGAGCTGGCCGCCGCCAGCGCCGAGCTGGAGACGCTCCGGACCAGCCGCGCGCGCTTCGAGCTCTACGAGGACCGCGCGGGCGAGACGCGCTGGCGGCTGCGCCACCGCAACGGCAACGTCATCGCCGACTCCGGGCAGGGATACAGCAGCCGACAGAAGGCCCAGCAGGGGATGCACAGCGTGATGCGGAACGCGTTCGGCGCGGGCGTGCTCCGGATCGAGCCCGACGAGGGCCAGGAGGATGCGTCCGACGCTGAGGAGGACGGCGCTGTCGAGTCCGGCGAGGCGGACGCGGAGCCGGTGCCCGCTGACGCGGACGACCCCGACGTGGCGGTCCCCACGGAGGACGAGGACGTGGCGAGCCGGGCCACCTTCGAACTGTTCGAGGACGCCGAGGGGGGCTGGCGCTGGCGGCTCCGCCACGAGAACGGCAACGTCATCGGTGACTCCGGCGAGGGGTACGCCTCGAAGTCGAACGCGAAGCGCGCGACCGCCCGCGTCCGCGAGCACGTCGCGGGCGCCGACTACCTCCGGATCGACCCCGCAGCCTTCGAGATCTACCGCGACGCGGCCGGCGACCACCGCTGGCGGCTCGTCCACGAGAACGGCAACGTGCTGGCGGACTCCGGCGAGGGCTACTCCTCGCGCTCGAAGGCCCGACAGGGACTCGACAGCGTCCGGTCGAACGCGCCCGACGCCGACGTCGAGAACGTCTGAGGCGGCCGGTCCGTCGACCGGTTTCCCGACCCCGGCGCACACCTTTATGTGAGTATCGAGACACGGTAACACGTTCCATGAGTGCAACGTTTGAGGTCTTCGAGGACAAGCGCGGGAAGTACCGCTGGCGGCTCCGACACGAGAACGGGAACATCATCGCCGACTCCGGGCAGGGCTACGCCGACGAGCGCGGCGCGCGCGAGGCGGTCGACCGCGTCCGCGACTACGCGCCCGAGGCCGACGTGCTCGACGTCGAGGACGCCGCCTTCGAGGTGTACGAGGACCAGGGCGGCGAATGGCGCTGGCGGCTCCGCCACCGCAACGGCAACATCCTCGCGGACTCGGGCGAGGGGTACGCCTCGCGGTCGGCCGCGGAGGACGCGGTCGACGGCGTCAAGCGCAACGCGCCCGGCGCCGACCAGGAGGAGACGGAGGACTGACCGCGGCGCTGCTCGTCGGCGCGCGCCTCACCGCAGCGGCCCGGCGTCGTCGGAGCCGGCGGCGCCCTCGCTCGGAAGCACGCGCTGCCGGAGCGACGCCGGGCGACCGCCGGTCTGGATCACGTTGAACGCGGTCATCAGGTCCGTCCGCGAGACGAGTCCGACGAGGTTGCCGTTCGCGTCGATGACCGGCAGGCGCCCCACGCCGTGCTCCTGAAGCAGTCGGAGCGCCTCCATCGCGTCGGTGTCGGGCGTGACGCTCTTGATGTCCCGCTCCATGATCTCGGCCACCTCGTAGGCGTCCCGCTCCACCTCGCGGACCTCGCGGGCGTCCTCGAGCGTGACGAGGCCGACGAGGTCGTCGCCGTCCAGCACCGGGTAGCCGGTGTGGCGCTCGCGGAACATCCGGTCGACCAGCTCCGCGACGGTCGTCTCCTCGGAGACCACGTCCAGGTCCTCGCGGGGCGTCATCACGTCCGCGACCTGCACGTCCTGGAAGGCCGCCTTCAGCGTCGTCTGCTGGGCCTCGCCGGAGGCCGCGATGTAGATGAAGAAGGCCAGAAGCACCAGGAACAGGTTCGAGAACAGCCCGATGATGCCGAGCAGGAACGCGAACACCTTGCCGACCTCCGCGGCCTGCTGGGTCGCCTTCGCGTGCGGCTTGCCGCGCGCGAGCAGCGCGCGGAGCACGCGGCCGCCGTCCATCGGGAACGCCGGCAGCATGTTGAAGACGGCGAGCACCACGTTCAGGACGGCGAGATAGCCGAACACGAGAAGCAGCGGGTCGAGGCCCGCGGGCGTCGCGAGGAACAGCCCGTAACAGACCACGCCGACGCCGATGCTGGTGATCGGACCGGCGACCGCGATCCAGAACTCCTGTTTCCAGTCCTCGGGGAGTTCGGCGAAGTTGGCCATCCCGCCGAGGAGCCAGAGCGTGATGGAGTCGATGGCGTAGCCGTAGCGTATCGCCACCAGCGAGTGACCGAACTCGTGGACGAGCACGCCCGCGAACAGCCCCAGCGCGGACGCGAGCCCGATCAGCCACGGGGTCGTCCCCGCCTCCAGCGACGCGACGTCGATCCCCGCGCCCATCGTCTCGTTGACGACCGTCGCGATGGCCGCCACGTCCGAGCCGATCAGGTACGCGAACAGCGGCAACACAAGCAGGAACGTCCAGTTGAGCTTGATCGGAATGCCGAACAGGCGCCCGATCGTGATACCTCGCATGCCTCGCCATTGGCGGGCCGCGCTGATAAAGGCGGGGCGAGCGGTGCCGCGGCCGGCCGAAAAACCGTTCCCCGACGCGCCGCGGACCGGCGAACCGGCCTTATAAGTCCCGCCGGCCGCGAGGGGAGGTATGAGCGACACCGACGGCGACACCGACCCCGACGGCGACACCGACGGCGGCGCGGCACCGGAACCCGTCATCCGACGCGACGGCGAGATCGAGTACGAAGTGGTCGGCGCGGCCGACGGCATGGGGAAGGGCGTCCTGATCGGCGAGGAGCACGGCGCGCCGAACTTCGCGCTCCGGAAGTTCCTGATCGAACCGGACGGCACCGTCCCGCGCCACACCAACGAGGTCGAGCACATCCAGTACGTGCTGGCGGGCGACTACGTGGTGGGTATCGGCGACGAGGAGCACCGCGTCGGCCCGGGCGACTCCCTGCTGATCCCCGCGGGCGTCGAGCACTGGTACGAGAACGACGGCACGACGCGGGCCGCGTTCCTCTGTACGGTGCCCCACGGCGACGACGCCATCGAACTCGTGGAGGAGTGATCGGGGGACCGCGATGACGGGGGAGACGAGGACGCGCGGGGCGCGACCGTGACCCCGGCCGACGCCGAGGCGAAGGCACGGGCGTACTACGACGCCATCGACGCCGGCGACTACGACCGCCTCGCGGCCCTGCTTCGCCCGGAGTTCGTCCACTACCGGCCGGACCGGACCCTCGAGGGGCGAAGCGCCTTCGTCCGGTTCATGCGCGACGAGCGTCCGATGACCGACACCACGCACGCGGTCGACGGCGTCTACCCCGAGGGGATCGGCGTCGCGGTACGGGGGCGGCTCCGCGGCCCCGACGGCGAGGACCTGTTCGCCTTCGTCGACGTGTTCGGCTTCGAGGACGGCGCGGTCGCGGCGCTGGAGACGTACACCGAGACGCTCGACGACTGACGGTTGTGCAACCCTTCGAGACCGGAAGCGCTGCTGTACAGCACGTACCTGGCGGTCGGCGCGCGCGAGAAACGCGCGCGAGGGAGGTCGCGGGCCGGCCGCCTGCGGTGTCTCCAGCGCGCTACTGCACGCTGGAGGCCAGCGGGACGCGGGTTGTCCCGCGCTGCGGTTTCGCGGCCGGCCCGCGGCCGAGGTTGGGGAGGTGCGAGGCCTACGGTGCGGAGCGGGGCGAGGTGGGACTGAAAGGGGCAGCCGGCTCGACCCGGCCCCGGCGCCTCAAGCACCGCAGCGAGCTGTGCGGGGAGCGAGGAGCGCAGAGCGTGCCGCGGCCGGTCGAGCCAGCTGGGGCTTTCTGGGTGGTGCTGTCCAGATCGGCAGGAGCTACGACAGAAACAGAAACGTCGTCCAGAGAGCCGGCTGGGGCTTTCTGGATGTTGCTGTCCCGAACAGCAGGATCAGTAGCAGACACAGAAAACGCGTCGTCGGGAGAGCCGGCTGGGGCGTTCTGGGTGTTGCCGTCCCGATCAGCAGGATCCGCAACTGAGACAGAACAATCGCCGTCCAAAGAGCCAGCAACCGAGACGGAAACCTCCCCAACCCCGTCCACGCCCGAACGCAATCCTTACCGCCGCCCCTCACCGACTGCGTCCATGCGCGAGCAGTTCGAAGTCCGGAACCACGACGGGATGGGCCGGCTCGGCCGGCTGGAGGTCCCGCGGGCGGACCAGACCGTCGAGACGCCCGCCCTCCTGCCCGTCGTCAACCCGAACGTGCTCACGATCGAACCGCGGCGGCTCCGCGAGGAGTTCGGCGCGGAGATCCTCATCACCAACTCCTACATCATCAGGAACACCGACCGCGTTCGCGAGCGTGCGCTGGAGGAGGGGCTCCACGAGCTGCTCGGCTTCGACGGCGCGATCATGACCGACTCCGGCTCCTTCCAGCTGGCGGAGTACGGCGACATCGACGTGACGACCGAGGAGATCCTCGAGTTCCAGCGCGCCATCGGCTCCGACATCGGGACGCCCGTCGACATCCCCACGCCGCCGGACGTCGACCGCGAGACCGCCGTCTCGGACCTGGCGGAGACGAAGGACGCGCTCGCGGAGGCGGAGACGGTCGACACCGGCGAGATGCTGGTCAACGCGCCCGTGCAGGGGTCGACGTATCCCGACCTGCGCGAGGAGGCGGGCAGCCACGCGGCCGCGACCGACCTGGACGTGTTCCCGGTCGGCGCGGTCGTGCCGATGATGAACGGCTACCGCTACGCGGACATGGTCGAGGCCGTGCTGGGCGCGAAGCGCGGGCTGGGCCCCGCCGCGCCGGTCCACCTGTTCGGCGCCGGCCACCCGATGATGCTGGCGCTGGCGGTCGCCTGTGGCTGCGACCTGTTCGACTCCGCGGCGTACGCGCTGATGGCCCGTGACGGCCGGTACCTCACCGTCTCCGGTACCGAGCAGCTGGAGGAGCTCCGCCACTTCCCCTGCTCGTGTCCGGTCTGTGCCGAGCACACGCCCGCTGACGTCCGCGGCGCGCCCGACGACGAGACGGAGCGCCTGCTCGCCGAGCACAACCTCCACGTCACCTTCGAGGAGATGCGGCGGATCAAGCAGGCCATCGCGTCGGGGAACCTCATGGAGCTCGTGGAGCGCCGCGCTCGCGGGCACCCCAGGATGCTCGACGGCTATCGGACCCTTCTGGACCACGCCGAGCAGGTGGAGGCCCACGACCCCGTCTCGAAGGGGAGCTTCTTCTACCTCTCGCGGGAGTCGGCCCGCCGGCCCGAGGTCGCGCGCTACCACGACCGGATCGAACGCCTGCCGGTCCCCGACAGCCTGCTGCTCACGCAATCGAAGGCGCCCTCGGACCACGACTTCGACGAGGCGTGGCGGGTGTGGCCGCCGTTCGGCCCCGCGCCCGCGGCGCTCTCGGAGACGTATCCCCTCACCGCGACCGTGCCCGAGCGCGCCGACCCGGACCTCCAGCGCGCGGCCGCGGCGGGCGTCGCCCGACTCGTCGCCGCCAATCCCGAGGCCGACGTGACCCTCGCCCACGACGACTGGGACGAGCGCGCGCTCGCGGCCGTCCCGGACGCGGTGACGCTGGAGAACCTCGCCGAGTTGCACCGATAGCGAAGCGCGAACGCAACGCAATTGACCGTCCGCCGTCGAGAACGGGTATGACCGACCACTTCGAGGTCCACGAGCGCGACGGCGCCGCCCGACTGGGCGAGTTGCGCCTCGCGGACCCGGTGACGACGCCGGCGCTCGCGGACCCCTTCCTCGCGGACGCGGGCAGCCTCTGGGCCGCCGAGCAGGAGGTTCCCGACGGCGACGACGACGCGCTGACCGTCCTCCCGCATCGCGCGTTCCCCGCCGGCACCCGCGACCCCGTCAAGGAGTCGTTCCGGGTCGACGGCCCGGACGTGGACTACCCCAGCGCCGCGGTCGTGGCCGCGGACGACGCCCGCGACGTGGGCGCCGACGCCTACCTCCTCTCGGACGCCGAGGGGTTCGTCGGCCACGCCGCGGCGTTCGTCGAGGCGATCGTCGACGTGCGCGAGACGCTCCCCACCGACACCGCCGTCTTTCTGTCCGGCGTCGCCACGCCGCGCAACGCCGCGACGCTCGTCTACGCGGGCGTCGACCTGCTGGACGCGACGAAGGCCCGCGCGAGGGGACTGGAGGGGATGTACCTCACCGACGAGGGCGAGTACTTCCTGGAAGACCTCGAGGGACTCCCCTGTGCCTGTCCGGCCTGTGCGACGCCGCGGGAGGCGTTCGACCGCGCCGACTGCGCCGCGCACAACGTCAACGCCCTGAAGGCCGAACTGCGCCGGATCAGACACCGGATCCGCGAGGGGCGGCTCCGCGACTACGTCGAGGGACAGGCCCGCCACGACCAGTGGCTCACCGCGACGATGCGCCGGCTGGACGACCAGTGGGCGTACCTGGAGGAGCGGACGCCGCTCATCCGCGATTCGGAGCTGACGGCCGCGACGGAGGACACCCTCTCGCGCGTCGAGATCCAGCGCTTCGCGGACCGCGTCACCAGCCGCTACCGCAGCCGGCTGACGGACCACCCGCTCGTGCTGGTCCCCTGCTCGGCGACGAAGCCCTACTCCGACTCCCAGAGCCACCGCCAGTTCCACGACGCCATCCAGTGGCGCGGCCACGTCGCCTCCATGACCTCGCCCATCGGCGTCGTCCCGCAGGAGCTGGAGACGACCTACCCCGCCCAGCACTACGACAGCGTCGTCACGGGCGACTGGTCCGGCGACGAGATCGAGTTCGTCGCGGAGGTGCTCCGGCGCTACCTCGAGCGCAACGACTACCCGCGCGTGATCGCGCACGTCCCGGAGGACGGCTACCGCGAGATCTGCGAGCGCGTCGCCGCCGAAGTGGACACCCCCTTCGAGTACACCTGCGTCGACCACCCCACGACGGACGAGTCGCTCGGCGAGCTCAACGCCGCGCTGCAGGGCGAGGAGGCCTACCGCAAGCGCGAGCGCGAGCACGCCACCGTCCGCGCGATGGCGGACTACCAGCTCGGCGACGGCGCCGGCGACGCGCTGTTCCCCGCGGACCTGCGGACGACCGGCCGCTACCCCAAGCTCCAGTCGTGGACCGACGGCGTCGGCGACGACGGCACCCAACTCGCCACCATGGTCCCGCAGTACGGCGTCCTCTCGTTCACGCTCGCGGGCGGGAAGCGCTGGGTGGAGAGCGACGCCCCCACCAAGCGCGTCGAGATCGACGGCTTCGTCCCCCGCGGCTCGGTGCTCGCGCCCGGCGTCCTCGACGCGAGCGACGACATCAGGCCCGGCGACGAGGTCGTCGTCGAGGGCCCGAAGGCGTTCGCGGTCGGCCGCGCGTCCATGAGCGGCCCCGAAATGGTCGACTCCTCGCGCGGCATCGCGGTCGAGATCCGGCACTCCGAGGAGAAGTAGGGGAGCGCGGTCGGCGGAATTTCTGAGAGGGCGGGAGTCGTTCGCCGCTCGTCGAGTTCTCCGAAACCTGACGGTTCGTTCGGAGCCAGTCCGCCGCGTTCGCTAATCCGAGCCACCATCTAGACTGGCCAGGTCGGAAGCGAGGGCGTCCCGTTGTCCCAGCGAACCGCCTCTGCCAGCGCTGGCAACTGCTGAAGTCGGTCATCGAGGACCGCGAGTGGATGCTCATCGAGAAACGCCGCGCTGTGCCGATCGACCGGCGTGTCGTCGTAGTTGAGTTGGACGTGGCAGGGCCCGAGATCCGGATGGTCGGCGTCCTGGTGGAACCCGAGCATCAGGTTTCGGTCCGGCTCGACCCAGTTGATGCGGTAGTACTCGTGGTCGACGCCGGCGGGGTACCAGAAGCGGATCTCCAGTCGTGCGGCCGCCGCGTCGTACGCGTCACTCAGGAACGTCGTCGGATCGACATCCGCGATGACGTACCGGGGCCGCCGTCGGGACGGGCGATACTGCACCGTCTCACACCCGGCCTGCCTCGTCAATCGGTCGTGGACGTCGCGGAGAAGGGTCCGCTGCGTATAGCGGTCGCGACCGGCGAGGAAGATCATCGTGAGAGCGGAGGATTAGCTCGTGGCCCGGTCAGCCACGTCGGTCAGTCGTTCGCGAGCGGCTTCGACGTCGGAGTAGAGTTCCAGCGCGTGCTTGATGAGGCGACGATCCGCCTCGTTCTCGCGCCAGAACGCGATGACGTCGCGGCGGTCGCGAAGCTCGGCACTCGCGAGGTCCCCGTCGGCGAGCGACTGTTCGAGCTCCTCCCACGTCTCGACGTCGTAGGTCGCCTGCCATTCCTCGATCTCCTCGGTGATCGCCGCCAGTTCGCTCCGGAGATCCTCGCGCGTGTTCTCCTCGATGAGCGTGCGGATCTCCTCGAAGAGCAGTCGCGTGTAGTCCGGCTGGTAGCGCGTCGTCTCGCCGGCTTCGACGCGGCGCAACTGGCCCTGCTCGACGAGGGATTGGAGCTCCTCGTTGGTCGTGCTCCAGGCGGCGTCGGCCTGCTCGCTGACCCAGTTGATCGACCGCGGTTCGCGGAGCGTCTCGGCGACCGCTCGAATGCGTTCGCGGGCGCTCATCGACTCGGTCCACGATCGGACCCCATCTTCCGAGGGTTCGGACATGCGTGGCACCTCTTGGAACGATGTTGGTGTCCTACTCGCATATATGTTTGTGGACCCTTGCATAATCGAGAGAAAGCTGCGAGTAGAGGCGTCCGGAGGTCGAAAGGGGATACAGATGGAAGCTAGCCGGTCGCCAACGCCTACCCCTGCCGCGCCACCTCGTGCCGCCCGAAGCCGTACCGCAGACGGTTCGCGAGCCGGCGCGAGAAGCGGCCGTCGTTCCGCGAGTCGAACCGCTCCGCGAGCGCCTGGTAGATGAGCGGCACGGGAACCTCCTGTTCGAGCGCCTCCTCGACGGTCCAGGTGCCGGTGGAGCCGCCCGCGACGTGGTCGGCCACGTCGCCGAGGTCGGATCCCTCCTCCGCGAACGCCTCCTCGCAGAGTTCGAGGAGCCACGACCGGATGACCGCGCCGTTGTTCCACGTCCGCGCGACCGACTCCATGTCGAGGTCGTAGCGGCCGTCGTGGAGCAGTTCGAACCCCTCGCCGTACGCCTGCATCAGCGCGTACTCGACGCCGTTGTGGACCATCTTCACGTAGTGCCCCGCGCCGGACGCGCCCATGCGGTCGTGGCCGTCCGGGCCGGTCGCGACCGCGTCGAAGACGGGCGTCATCGCCTCGTAGGCCCACTCGGGACCGCCGACCATCAGCGAGAAGCCCGCCTCGGCGCTGGCCGGGCCGCCGGAGGTGCCGCAGTCGAGGTACGCCGCCTCGGTCGCCTCCGCGCGGCGGACCGATTCCTCGAAGTGGGAGTTGCCGCCGTCGACGACCACGTCCGCGTCCGTGAGGTGCGGATCGAGATCCGCGAGCGTCCCGTCCACGGGGTCGCCCGCGGGGACCATCAGCCAGATCCGCTTGCCGTCATCGCCGCTCCCCTCGTCCAGTCGGTCACACAGATCCTCGACCGAGTCGGCCGGGTCCGCGCCCCGCTCGGCCGCCTCCGCGGTCGCCTCCGCGGAGAGGTCGAACGCGACGACCTCGTGGCCGGCGTCGAGCGAGCGGTTCACCACGATCTGGCCCATGCGGCCGAGTCCGATGACGCCCAGTTGCATACGCGAGCGGTCGGCGTGCCCCGAGGTAGTGGTTCCGGTTCGGGGGAGCGACGGGAGGACTCCGGCGTGAACTCGACGCTTTCACCCGCGAAACCGCCGACAGAAATCGCCCGCGCGGACCGCGCTTCTCCGGCCGAGGCGCCTATCCGCTCCGCTCGTAGCGGTTGCGGACGACGATCGCGGTCGCGTTCATCGTGACGAGGACGATCAACAGCGTCACCACGCCGGCCGCGACGACGCCGTACCGGAACTCGGCCTGCGGGAAGTTCGCCCACGCGTAGATCTGCATCGGCATCGCGCTGAGCTTACTGAACAGGCTGTCGGGAGCGCTGAACACGGTCGTCGCGGCGCCGATCATGATGAGCGGCGCGGTCTCGCCGATGGCGCGTCCGAGCGCGAGGATGGTCCCGGTCAGGATTCCGGGCAGCGCCTCCGGGAGCACGACGTTCTTCGTCGTCTGCCACCGCGTCGCGCCCATCGCGTCCGAGCCCTGCCGGAGCTCGTCCGGCACCGCGCGGATCGCCTCCTGTGCGGAGATGACGGTGATCGGGAGGATCAGCAGCGACAGCGTGAGCGACGCCGTCACCGCGGTCCCGTAGCCGAATCCGAGCAGGTTCGCGAACAGCCCGAGCCCGAGCAGTCCGTAGACGACGGAGGGAACGGCGGCGAGGTTGGCGATGTTGACCTGGATCAGGCGGGTGAGAACACCGATAGCGCCCGTCTCGGCCGTGTACTCCTCGAGGAACACCGCGGTGCCCACTCCGAGCGCGAACGACAGGAGCGCGACCAGCGCGATGATGATGACGGATCCGACGATCGCCGGGTAGAGGCCGGCGTCCTCGGGCGTCCGGGAGGGCGCCTCGGTCACGTAGCCCGGGTCGAGCCACGGGTCCGGCGCGGGGAGCCCGAGCGTCTGGACGATGAGGGCGCCGACGAGCGTCCCGCCGACCAGCAGCGCCGGCAGGGCCAGCCCCGCGATCCCCTCACCGGCCGCGATCCGGCGGTCGAGGGACGCGAGCGTCGGAACCGCGGTGGTGACGGTGACGAGCAGGGCGGTCTCCGGCGCGGTGCCGACCGTCCCGGCGCCCAGGCCGGCCGCCAGCCCGGCACCCAGCGAGCCGAGACCGACCGCGGCCGCGGCACGGGGCCGACCACGGCGGGCGACGAGCAGCGCGCCGGCCGCCGACAGCGGGACGGCGATCGTCCACACGAACAGCGGGAAGTCCGTCGGATAGGTGTCGATCACGGGCCGGAGCGCCGCCGCGAGGACGACGCCGACCACGGCGACGGGGACCGCGAACGTCTCGAGTCTGGGACGGTCACGGACCCGACCGAGGCCGTACAGCGCCGCACCGGGGACCACGCCGATCGTGTACGCGAGGAACCAGAGCCGGGCGTCGAACACCAGAAACAGGATGCCGATGACCAGCCCGAGCGCCGCGCCGCCGACCACGCGGCCGATCAGCCCGAACCCGACCGCCCCGACCGGCTCCCGACTCGCCGCGAGCGTGAGGATCGCCGCCACGGGCGCGACGACGACGAACAGATACCCGAGTTGCCACGAGAGCCGCGGTATCGGGGCGACGAGCGCCTCGAAGGCGGTGAACGCGGCCGCGACAGCGACGAGACCGCCGCCGAGCGCGACCAGCGCCTTCCGCGTCAGATCGGGGTCGTTCGCGGCGTACAGACAGAAGCCGACGTACGGGAGCACGAGCGCGAGGAAGTAGGTGAGGAGCCACGCCGGACTGGCGTTCGCGAGGTCGAACGCGTCGACGGCGACGTACACCAGAAGCACCGCGAGCGCGACGAGTCCGACCACGGAGGCGCCCAACGAGAGGTACTCGAAAGCGATCCCCTTGATGCGGCTGACCTCCCCGAAGTCGACCTCGTCGGCCGCGTTGCGGGGACCGCCGGCGTCGTCGGTGGCGCCCGCGTCGGACGCGGTGTCGTTCGTCGCCATTCAGTACTCCTCCCGATAGCGGTTGGCGATCCGGTCGCTGATAACGTTCATGATGAGGGTGAGAACGAACAGTGCGAACCCGAGTGCGAACATCGAGCGGTACGGCAGCGACCCGCCGACGAGGTCGCCGTTGGCGATCTGGACCATCGCGACGGTGATCGTCATGCCCGGTTCCAACAGGACGTCGCCCGGGGTGACGTAGGGGATGCCCATCAGCCCCGTCCGGACCGACGGGAGGTTCGCCTGTGCGCCCATCGCGACCACGACCACCATCGTCTCGCCGATGGCGCGCGAGACGGCGAGGATGTACGAGGAGGCGATCCCCGAGATGGACGCCGGGACGACGATGCCCGTCGAGACTTCGAACTTCGTCGCGCCGAGGCCGTAGCCGGCCTGTCGGAGTTCGTCGGGCACCGCGCTCATGGCGTCCTCGCTGATCGACGAGACCATCGGGATGGTCATGATGCCGATCATCAGCGAGGCGGACAGCGCGTTGAACGTGCTGATCTCCGGGAAGAGCGTCGCCTTCAGCGCCGGCGTCACGTAGACGAGCGCGAAGTAGCCGTACACGACCGTCGGAACGCCGGCGAGGACCTCGAGGAGCGGCTTCAGGATCGACCGCACGCGCGGGGTTGCGTACTCGCTGAGGTAGATGGCGGTGAGCGTGCCGATGGGGATCGCGACGAACGCGGCCGTGATCGTCACCACCAGCGTCCCGACCAGAAGCGGGATCAGGCCGAACGCCAGCGACCCGCCTCGCGGGTTGGGCGACCAGTTCACTCCGGTCAGGAAGTCGACGACCGGTACCTCCGAGAAGAACACCACTGCGTCGGATAGGAGCGTGGCGAAGATGGCGACCGTGGTCAAAAGCGTGAGCACGGCACACACCGCAAAGAGGCCGCCGTAGGCGCTCTCCCGGACCCGCTTCGCGCCGCTCGCCCGCGACAGGTCGGGGGCGTCCGCGTCGCCGCTCACGCGGGATCACTCCGCGAGGGTGGGCGGGGCCCCGAGGGGGCTGTTCTCGGCGTCGACTCCGGGTCCGTCGTCGGCCGGTGCGTCGGTCGGCACATGGGGCTCTCAGTTGTTTGCTTCTTCGATGGCAGACTCAAGCTTTTCCATCTGCTGCTCCTTCGTCTCCTGCGTGCTCGGCACGTAGCCCACGTCGCCGGCGACGAGCTCCTCGTTGGTCGTCTGCTCGAGGAAGTAGCGCGCGAACTCCGCGACGTGGTCGTTCCCGAGCGACTCGACCGAGGGGTAGGTGTACAGGCTACGCGAGAGCGGCTGGTACTCGCCCGAGGAGGCCGTCTCCAGGCTCGGCTCGACGCAGCCGTCGCCGTCGTCGATGCCCAGCGCCTTCACCTGGTCGGGGTTCTGGTAGTAGTACGAGAAGCCGAAGTAGCCGATGGCGTACTCGCTGCCCTGGACCCCCTGCACGATGGTGTTGTCCTGCTCGGTCGCCTGGTAGTCGTCGGTGTGGCCGCGCTCCTCGCCCTGCACGTTCTCGACGAAGTAGTCGAAGGTCCCGGAGGTGTCGGCCGCGCCGTAGCGCTCGATCTCCTCGTTCGGGAACTCGTCGCGGACCTCGTCCCACGTCTCGGCCGCGTCTGACTCCCAGATCTGCGCGAGCTCCTCGACGGTCAGACAGTCCACGAAGTCGGCCTCGTTGTTCACGATGACCGTGAGCGCGTCCGTCGCCGCGACCAGTTCGATGTACTCCACGCCGTTGTCGGCGCACAGCTCCTCCTCCTCCTCGGCGATCTCGCGGCTCGCGTTGTTGAAGTCGGTCTCGCCGACGCAGAAGTGGTTCTGGAAGCCGCCGCCGGAGCCGGTCGAGCTGATGTCGATGCTGACCCCGTCGTGTTCGGACGCGAAGTCCTCCGCGATGGCGCTCATCAGCGGGAAGACCGTGCTCGACCCGGCGATGTTGATGTCGCCCGAGAGCCCGTCGTTCCCGCCGCCGTTGCCGTCTTCCTCGGTCGTACAGCCCGCAAGCCCCGCGGTCGCGGCCGCGCCGGCCGCCGCGACGAAGTTCCGCCGGGTTCCCCACGTCCGCTTCGTGTCGTCGGTGTTGTCGACCATCACCCGTAACGAACGCTGGTTCGGGTATGAAGGCTACTATGAGTGCTACCGACCGTTCAGACCAGTATATATCCCTATATCCTCTATATAGACAGATGCAGAACGGACGGGGTATTCGTCAAAACGCCAGAAAAACGAGGTTTCAGGGATTCAGATGCTCTGTGGGAACTGTTGTCATTCGATAGTCGATCTCTGATGGAACCGAAGACCACCACTTCTGACGTGTCGCCTCTCGACTATATATCCCTCCTCGCGGGACGGGACCGCGGCCGGCGGAGCGCCGGGGTTTAGGTCGCGGGAGGCGGAGCGTCGGGCATGGACGAACGCGTCCGCGAGCACGCCGAGGTGCTCGTCGACTGGAGTGCGCGGATCGAGGCGGGCGACGACGTGGTGCTCGACGTGGCCGAGGACGCCCACGAGCTCGGCGTCGCGGTCGCGGAGAAACTGGGCGAGCGCGGGGCCAACGTCGTTCCCACCTACGGCTCCGACGAGGTGACGCGGGCGTACCTCCGCGGACACGGCGGCGAGTTCGACGAGGACCCGGCCCACGAACTCGCGCTCTACGAGCGGGCGGATTCGGTGCTCCGGATCGGCGGCGGTCGGAACACGACCGCGACCGCGGACGTGCCGAGCGAGACGCGCCGCGCCTACCGGACCGCCCGACAGGGCGTCCGCGAGGCCCGGATGGACACCGACTGGGTCTCGACGGTCCACCCGACCCGGAGCCTCGCACAGCAGGCCGGCATGGCCTACGAGGAGTACCAGGCGTTCGTCTACGACGCCGTCCTCCGCGACTGGGAGGCGCTGGCCGACGAGATGGCGACGATGAAGGACCTGCTCGACGCCGGCGAGGAGGTCCGGATCGTCGTCGACCGCGACGACCGGCCGAAGACGGACGTGACGATGTCGATCGACGGCCGAACGGTGGTCAACTCCGCGGCGTCGGTCGCGTACGACTCCCACAACCTCCCCTCCGGCGAGGTGTTCACCGCGCCGTACGCCACGGAGGGGCAGGCGTTCTTCGACGTGCCGATGACGATCAACGCGACCCGCGTCCGGGACGTGCGTCTGACCTTCGAGGACGGCGAGGTGGTCGACTTCGCGGCCGAGACCGGCGAGGAGGAACTCGCCGCCATCCTCGACACCGACGCGGGCGCGCGCCGCCTCGGCGAACTCGGCATCGGGATGAACCGCGGCATCGACCGGTTCACGGACTCGATCCTCTTCGACGAGAAGATGGGCGACACGATCCACCTCGCGGTCGGTCGCGCCTACGACGCGTGCCTGCCCGCGGGCGAGTCGGGCAACGACTCCGCGGTCCACGTCGACATGATCGCGGACGTGAGCGAGTCGTCGTTCATCGCGGTCGACGGCGAGGTCGTCCAGCGGAACGGCACGTTCCGGTGGGAGGACGGGTTCGAGGGATAGGGACACGAGTTCGCGGTGTGTGACCGCCCGCATTTCCGCCCTCCTCCGCCGTACCTGTGGGGCACGTCACTATCCGGTTCCCGACCGGCTCACTCCACCCTGACCGTTCGCGACGCGCGAACCGGCATCAGGGGGAGGTCGGGGAACGTCGTCTCCACGACGAACTCCAACTCGTCCGCGGTCGGGGTGCCGAACACGCCGACGGGGACCGCCGTCCGCCCGTCGAGGTACGTCGTCGTCTCGTTCATCTCCACGTCGTTGACGGTCACGCGGACGCCGACGCGCGCGCCGCCGCCGCGGTTCCGCACCGTCACCTCGACCATCTCGTTCTCGCCGACGGCGACCGTCTCCGGGAACTCCCCCCAGTCCACGTCGATCCGGGGGAGTTCCGCCGCGGCCTCGACGATCCGGCTGGCGACGCCCTCGGCCATCCCCGCGGCCTCGAGCGCGTCGGCGCCGGCGTCCGCGACCGCCGCGGGCGAGGCGAAGCCGGCGTCCGCCAGCGTCTCCGCCCGCCCGGCGCCCACGCCGTCGATGGCGGTGAGCGCGACCGCGTTGCGGGAGACGCCGTGCTCGACGCGGGCCTCCACGCGCGTCCCGAGGTTGGCGGCGCGGGGGCCGGCGAAGGCGTCGAGGAACTCCCGGAGCGCGGCGAGCAGGCGGAGCGCGTTCCGCCGGATCACCCACGCGTCCGAGCGCAGGTCCGAGGGGACCGAGTCGACCGTCGACGCGTGGAGGATGGCCAGCACCTTGCGGTGACCGTTCTCCAGGTCGGTGTCGACGCCCGCGGCCGAGAGCGCGCGGTCGACCGCGTCCGCCTCCGCGGACCGCGCCGAGACGGAGTCGAACTCGTCGGCGGCCGCGACCGCCTCGAGGATCGCGTCGGCCGTGACCGCGTCGCAGTCGGCCAGTTCGCGGAACCGCTCGGCGGTGTCGAGTCGGAGGTAGTACTTCGAGGCGAGCCGGCCGAGCTTCGAGGGGGAGATCCCGAGGTTCTCGTCGGTCTCCGCGAAGCCGGCGTCGACCAGCGCCTCGACCGTCTCCCGCACGCGCTCGCGGACCGCCTCGAAGTCGTACGCCTCGGGCTCCGACCGCGCGCGAACGTAGTAGAAGGTGGTCTCCAGCCACCCCATCACGTCGTCGAGCCCGCGGATCGTCCCCATCGCGATCTCCGCGTTGAGGTGCGCGTCGAGCTCCTCGGCGAGCCGCGACTCGATCTCCTTCCCCTCCGAGAGCAGGCTCCGGTACTTGTCGGCGTCCGAATGGTCACACACCACCCAGCCGTACCCGACGTCGTCGTAGCCGGGGCGGCCGGCGCGGCCGAGCATCTGGACCACGTCGATCGGCGAGATGTCCGTCTCGCCCTCCAGCGGGTCGTGGTACTTCGTGTCCCGGATCACCACACAGCGGGCGGGGAGGTTGACGCCCCACGCCAGCGTCGAGGTCGAGAACAGGATGTCGATCTTCCCCTGTTTGAACCACTCCTCGACGCGGTCGCGGTCCTCCTTGCCCAGCCCGGCGTGGTGGAAGCCGACGCCGTCGAGCACCGACTGCCGGAGCGTGTCGTTCGACAGCTCCGTCGCGTCGTTGTGGAACTCGTAGTCGCCGCGGGCGCCGACCGGCACGTCGCGCTCGGTCAGCTCGTCGCGGGTCTTCTTGGCCGCCTGCACCGTGTCCTGTCGGGAGGAGACGAACACGAGCGCCTGCCCGTCCTCGCGGACGTGGGGGATCGCGAGGTCGAGCGCGCGGTAGAGTCGGCGGTACTTGTCGGCGAACGCGTTCGCGCCGTGACTGTACGTCTTCACGCCGGTCTCCAGGTCTACGGGCCGGTACTCGTCCCCGAAGGCGTAGGTCGTCTCGGGCGGCGCGTCGAGCCACTCCGCCACGTCCTCGATGTTCGGCATCGTCGCGGAGAGCGCGACGATCCGGGGGTCTCGGAGCCGGCGGAGCCGCGAGACGACGACCTCCAGCACCGCACCGCGGCGGTCCGAGTCGAGCAGGTGGACCTCGTCGATGACGACGCAGTCGACCGCGTTGATGAAGTCGTAGCGCGCGGAGTCGTGCTTCCGCGTCGCGGAGTCGGCCTTCTCGGGCGTCATCACGAGGATGTCCGCGCGCTCGGCGCGGCGCGGGTTGAGGTCCCGCTCGCCGGTCACGACGTAGACGGAGTAGCCCAACTCCTCGAAGCGGTCCCACTCCGCCTCCTTCTCGTTCGTGAGCGCGCGCATCGGCGCGATGAACAGCGCCGTGCCGCCCTCCCGCAGCGTCTTGCAGATCGCCAGCTCCGCGAGCGCGGTCTTGCCGGCGCCGGTCGGCGCGGCCGCGACCACGTTCCCGTCCGTCTCGAGGATGCCGGGCAGCGCCTCCCGCTGCATCTCGTTGAACTCCTCGAAGCCGAACGCGTCCGCGAACTCGGGCAGCGCCTCGGCCACCCGCGTCGGCACCTCGCCCTCCGGAGACCTGCCATGCATTACCACAAACCGGGCGCCTCGGGGGGAAAGGCGTTTCTCAATCGGTCGCCAACGCCGGCGCATGCCCAGGTGGCTCCACAGCGGACGCCGGCGCGACATCTGCGCGCTGGTCCACGAGGCGGGCGAGATCCGCGCGCAAGCGCTCAAGAGTCGCCTCGCCGAGCACGCGGACGAGCGCGTGGACCCGCGGACGTTCAGGCAGACGCTCGACGCGCTGGAGAACAGGGGGTTCCTCGCCGCGCGCGTCGACGGCATCGCGGACGTGTACCGCCTCACCGACGAAGGAGAAAAGCGGCTGCTCGACCACTACGAGTGGCTGACGGAACGGATCGAGAACGCGGCGGCCGAGGACTGAGCGCCATCCACAACCGCAGTGAGGGACCGACCCAGCGTCGACGGCTGTCCGTTCAGTGATCGGTGCGGTCGGCGCGCGCGAGGAACGCGCGCGAGGGAGGTCGCGGGCGGGGCGCGCTGCGGTGCGTTGTGGTTTCCGCGCCCCGCCCGCGGCCGAGGCTGGGGAGGTGCGAGGCTGCGGTGCGGTTGCGGTGGGTGAGACTGAACGGGGCAGTCGGCTTTCGAGGTGGTGCTGTCCCGAACAGCAGAGTCCGCGACAGACACGGAACACCCGCAAGAGGGAGCCGACTGGAACGTCCGAACCGAACGACGCCCCCGCGATCGGACCGCCCTCGTCACCACACCCTACGAAAAGTCCCGCGAGCGGCCGCGAGACACGATCAATCGTCCGCGGCGGCCGCCGGGTCGCCGTGGGTGACCTCGTCGCCGAGCAGGTCCATGAACGCCGCGAGCCACTCGGGGTGGTCGGGCCACGCCTGGCCGGTCACGAGGTTCCGGTCGCGGACGACGCCGTCGACCCACGAGCAGCCGGCGGCCTCGACCTCCGCGCGCACCGCCGGATAGGCGGTCATCTCGTACCCCTCCAGCACGCCCGCGGCCGCGAGGATCTGCGGGCCGTGACACAGCGACGCGACGGGCTTGTCCGCCTCGAAGAAGTGTCGGACCGCGTCGAGCACCGCGTCGTACGTCCGGAGGTACTCCGGCGCGCGGCCGCCGGGGACGACGAGCGCGTCGTAGTCCGCCGGGTCGACCTCGGCCATCGTCGCGGTCAACTCGAAGTCGTGGCCGCGCTCCTCGAGGTAGGTCTGGTCGCCCCGGAAGTCGTGAACCGCGGTCTTGACCGTCTCGCCCGCCTCCTTCTCGGGACAGACCGCGTCGACGCTGTGGCCCACCGCTTCGAGGGTCTGGTACGGGACCATGATCTCGTAGTCCTCGCCGAAGTCGCCGACGATCATCAGGATCTGCTTGGACATGGTAACACCGATCACACCTACGCGGAGCAGCGAGATAAAGTTTAAATTGAGGATCAAGTTTCACGAGTCCGGAGAACGCGAGACGGTGGTCCGGGTCCGTCTCGGAACCGGACTCAGATCACTTTCGTCAGGTCGTGAACGACCCCCGCGACCGCGTCCATCGTCTCCTCGTCCACCTGAGCGACGCGTTTCGCGATTTCCTGATGAGGAAGCACATGGAGCGACCACGGGCTAACGTAGCTCGGATACGTCTTGAGTTCGCCCTGGGTCAGCGAATCCGCGGTCAACTCGACCGCCGTCTCGCGGTTCGTGGAAGTGACGACGGCGACGGTGTATCGGTCTCCGTGGAACGGGCGGTTCCGGTTGGACACGACGAGGTACGGTCGAACGCCGCTCTTGAACGTCGCCGGTGCGAGAACGACGCTTCCGTGTGCGTACGCCATTCGTTACGCGTTCTCTCCGAGGTCCGGTGCCGACTCGGCCCACTCATCGTCGTCGCCGTACGCGTCGTCGCCGTACGCCGCTTCGATCTCCCGGAGACTCACCGCGTTGGCGACCCGCGAGGCCGCGACGTCGTCAGCGACCGCCCAGTACGAGTCGACCTTCCGAACGAGACCCCTCTCCCGAAGCCGGGCGAGCGTCTTGTGGACGCTCGAATGGGGAACGCTGGTCATCTCTGCCAATTCCTTGGGAGAAAACCCCATGTCCGGGTGGTCCAGAAGGACCGAGAGGAGCTCGTGCGCGTTCGTCTCCGGTTTGATCGGCGGCGTCTCGTCCGCCGGGTCGAGCTTGATCGGCATAGGTGTCCGCGTCTGTCAGAGTACGTCAGAGATCGTCATAAACGTTACCCGTCAGGACGGAGGCGGATGTCGCTACCGCCGATCCGAGGACTCGAAACGGATGGGCCGGTCACTCCAACTTCTCCTGCCACTCCTGGACCTTCGCCAGCAGTTCGACCGGCGGCGTCTCGTTGACGTCCACGTCCGCGAGCGCGTCGAGGACCGCGGCCGTCTCCGGGTCGAGCGCGGGCTCGTCGGCGGCCGCGGACCCCGCTTCCGGCGCGGACGCCGCCCCGGCCGCGGCGGTCTCGCCGCCGTCCGCGGCGCTGGTCGCGCGGTCGGCGTTCGTCCGCGCCGCGTCCCCGTCGTCCGCGTCGCCGCCTGCGTCGCCGCCGCCCGCGGACGCGAACGATCCGGAGGAGAGGTCGAAGACGACCTGTTCGGTGTCTCCGCCGGATCCGCCGGTCGCCGCGCCGCCGCGCCCGCCCGCGGAGCCGCCCCGCGCCTCGATGGCCTTCTCCTGCCGGAGGCGGTCGAGGACCTCGCCGGCACGGTCGACCACGGGGTTCGGGACGCCCGCCAGGTCCGCGACGTGGATGCCGTACGAGCGGTCGGTGGGCCCCTCCTCGACCGTGCGGAGGAACGTCACCTCGCCGTCGCGCTCGTCGGCCGCGACGTGGACGTTGTGGACGCGCGGGAGGTGGTCCGCGAGCGTCGTCAGCTCGTGGTAGTGGGTCGCGAACAGCGTCTTCGCGCGCACCTCGTTGTGGAGGTACTCGGTGGCGGCCCACGCGATGGAGATGCCGTCGTAGGTGGCGGTGCCGCGGCCCACCTCGTCGAGGATGACCAGCGAGTCCTCGGTCGCGGAGTGGAGGATGTTCGACAGCTCCTGCATCTCGACCATGAACGTCGACCGCCCCTGGGCGAGCTCGTCGAGCGCGCCGACGCGCGTGTAGACGCCGTCGACGAGCCCGATCCGGGCCGACCGCGCGGGGACGAACGACCCCACCTGCGCCAGCAGGGTGATAAGCGCCGCCTGCCGCATGTAGGTGGACTTCCCGCTCATGTTCGGCCCCGTGACGATCAGGAAGCCGCGCTCGCGGTCCATGTGGAGGTCGTTCGGCACGAAGTCGGTCGTCCGCTCCACGACTGGATGCCGACCCGCCTCCACGTCCAGCGGTCCCGGCTCCGCGAGCGCCGGCCGCGTCCAGTCGTTGGCCGCGGCGTGCTCCGCGAACGACGCCAGCGCGTCCAGCTCCGCAACCGTCCGCCCCACGTCCTGCAACAGGGAGGCGCGGTCGGCCACGCGGTCGCGCAGGGACTCGAACAGCTCGTACTCCAGGTCGCCGCGGGCCTCCTCCAGCCGCATGACCTCCCGCTCGCGCTCCTCCAGCTCGTCGGTGACGAACCGCTTGGAGTTCTTCAGCGTCTTTATCTCCCGGTAGTGGTCCGGGACCTCATCCGCCACGGACTTGCCGACCTGGATGTAGTAGCCGTCCGTCTTGTTGCGGTCGACGGTGACGTGCGAGAGGCCGTACTGGCGCTTCTCGCGCTCCGCGAGGGTGTCGAGCCACTCCTTGGCCGCCTCGTGCTCCTCGATGATCGCGTCGAGCTCCTCGTCGTAGCCGCGCTGAAACAGCCCGCCCTGCGTGACGGTGCTCGGCGGGTCCTCCGCGAGCGCCTCGTCGAGCTCGTCGTGGAGCGCGCGGGCGGCCTCGCGGTCGGGCCGGTCGAGCACCGCGGCCACCGGCGAGTCAGCGAGCGGCGTGTCGGAGACGGCGTCCGCGAGCGCCGGCAGGAGCCCGAGCGTGTCCCGGACGGACAGCAGCTGGCGCGCGCCGGCGCTCCCGCTCGTGGCGCGGGCGGCGAGCCGTTCGAGGTCGTAGGCGCCCTCCAGCACCTCCCGGAGCCGGTCGCGGGCCAGCGCGGCGGACGCCAGCGCCTCCACGGCGTCGAGCCGGCGGTCAAGCTCCGCGCGGTCGCGGCGCGGGCGGGTGATCCACTCCCGGAGGAGCCGCCCGCCGGGGCTGGTGACGGTGTGGTCGACGGCGTCGACCAGCGACCCCTCGCCGTCCCCGCTCATCGTCTCGGTGAGTTCGAGGTTGCGCTGCGTGGTGGCGTCGAGCTCGACGTGGTCGTCCGCGCCGTAGGCGGTGAGTCGGGTCATCGACGCCAGCACGCCCGCGCCGGTCTCCTCGACGTACGCGAGGGCCGCGCCCGCCGCGCGGAGCGCCGGCTCGGAGTCGAGGCCGACCGCGTCCGCGGTCTCGTCGCCGAACTGCTCGCGGACGGCGTGTTTCGCGCGGCCGGGCGCGAACGCCTCCGCGTCGTGGACCGAGAGCGCGGCGTCGACCGCCTCGCGGATCGCCGACAGCGTCGCGTCGTCGTTTCTGACGGCCGGCCCGGGCAGCACCTCGACCGGGTCGAAGCGGTAGAGTTCGGCACGCGCCTCGCCGCGGTCCGCGACCTCCGTCACCAGAAATCGGCCCGTCGTCACGTCGGCGAAGGCCAGTCCGTAGGGGCCGTCCGCGTCGGTGTCCGCGCCCGTGTCGGGGCCGGCGCTGGAGCGATCTCGACCGCCGGACCCGGCGCGCACCACCGCGGCGAGGTACTGTGCGTCGGCGTCGGTCGTCTCCAGTAGCGTTCCGGGGGTGACGATCCGCGTGATCTCGCGGGCGTGGCCGCCGTCCTCCGTGTCGTACTGGTCGGCGACCGCGACCCGGTAGCCGCGCTCGACGAGCGCCTTCAGGTAGGGGGTCAGCTCCGAGAGCGGGACGCCCGCCATCGGGTACGAGGAGCCGTGCGAGGACTTCTGGGACACCTTCAGGTCGAGCTCCTCGCCGACCGTCTCGGCGTCGTCCGCGAAGAACTCGTAGAAGTCGCCGCACTGCATCGCGAGGAGGTCCGCGTCGGCCTCCGCCTTCAGCGAGAGGAACTCCCCGACGATCCCTTGAGCCATACCCGTACTCCCGCCGTGGCGCGCTAAAACCCTGCGGGTCGGCGCGGGTGTGGGGACCGATCCGTCGCGGCGCGTGTCGGCGGGACGGCACCGCCGCTCTGCGGCTCGGCGGCTGCCGCGTCGTTGACCCGCCCCTACCCGGTGGGTCCCCGACGCGACGTGTCGGATCCCCTCGCCCGACTTTGAAGCTTTTCCGTTCCGTGACGGGGGGAGACGACCGCGAGCCCCGGCCCGCGGCTACCGGTCCAGCGCCGTCGGGTTCACCGCGCCCGGTCCCTCCCCCACGTCGTAGCCGCGGCGGAGCGCCTCGCCCATCTCCCCGACGCTCGCCTCGACCGCGGCCCGGAGCGGTTCCCCGCGGGCGAGCCGGGACGCGACCGCGCTCGAGAGTGTGCAGCCGGAGCCGTGCGTCGCGCGCGTTTCGACGCGAGGCGACTCGATGCGGAATGCGTCGATGGCTGCGCTTCCGCCGTCCCCGCCGGAGCGGCCGGGCGACAGCGCCAGCACGTCCACGACGGCGTCGCCCGGCAGGTGCCCGCCCGTCACTAGCGCGGCTTCGGCGCCCATTCCCACGAGGTCCCGCGCCGCGGCCGCCGCCGCGTCGGGATCGGTCACCTCGCGGTCGGTCAGCACCGCGGCCTCGTCGGCGTTGGGGGTGACGAGCGTCGCCGCCGCGATCAGGTCCTCGTAGGCGGCCTCCGCCGCGGGCGCCAGCAGGCGGTCCCCCGTCGCGGCCACCATCACGGGGTCGACGACGAGCGGGGCCTCGGCGCCAGAGAAAGCCTCGGTCACGGCGGCGACCGTCTCCGCGGTCGCCAGCATCCCGGTCTTGACCGCCCGCACCGCGAAGTCCTCGCGGACCGCCGCGATCTGCGCCGCGACGTGGTCGGTCGGGACCGGATGCACGTCCGTCACCCCCTGCGTGTTCTGTGCGGTCGTCGCCGCCACCGCCGAAGTGCCGAAGACGCCGTGAGTGCTCATCGTCTTCAGGTCCGCCTGGATCCCCGCCCCGCCGCCGCTGTCGCTGCCCGCGACGGTCAGCGCCACCGGCCGCGAGACCGGATCGTACGCGTCGGTCATGTTCGGTCGATAATAATCTCTCGGTTGTATTAGCTGGTTGTGGTTCGGGACAGTGGCGTGACCGCGCGGTTGCGGAGCGGTTGGAGGTGGTTGCGGGGCGGTCGCGGTACTGTGCGGTCGCGGTACTGTGCGGTCGCGGTACTGTGCGGTCGCGGTACTGTGCGGTCGGCGCGCGCCGCGGCGACCTTGTGTCGCCGCGACCGCGCGAGGGAGGCCGCGGGCCGGCCGCCTGCGTTGCGGTTTCGCGGCCGGCCTGCGGCCGAGGTTGGGGAGGTGTGAGGCCTGCGGTGCCGTGCGGAGGGTGGGACTGAAAGGGGCAGCCGGCTCGATCCGGCCCCGACGACGCAAGCACCGCAGCGGGCTTTGCGGAGAGCGAGGAGCGCAGCGAGGCGCGGCCGGTCGAGCCGGCTGGGGCTTTCCGGGTGTTGCTGTCCAGATTAACAGACACGCCAGCCGTTCAAAAATCGCCTGCGTATAGAGAGCCGGCTGGGGCTTTCTGAGCATCTCGCTCCCGGACACCGGAACCAGCATCTCGGACAGAAATATCGACACGGAATCACCGGGTACGAACGGTGAAGGGCCTTTATCCGCCGTGTTCGCCTAATCAGTATTCCGCGGCGTCCCAGCGCACGTCGTCGTACGTCCGCAGGCGCTCGGCGTCGAACCCCTGCTCGAACTTCCGGCGGAGGGAGGCCTTCTCCTCGGCGCCGATCCGCGCGAGCTCGTCGGCCTTCGCGACCGCTTCGGGCGGGCCGCGGGCCGCGGCCACGTCCGCGAGCGCCTGCGTCGTGAGCGCGTCGCGGACCCCGGGGTCGCGGGTGAACGCGTACGGCGCCTCCACCTTGTAGGGCACGTCGGTCCGCGGGTCGTAGACCACCATGAACGTCGTCTCGTACGCCTCGGGGTCGAGTTCGCGGTCGATCCCGAGCGCGTCGCCGTCCGCGGCCATGTGGCGGTCCGTGCCGCCGCGGGCGCGGAACCACGTCGTGCAGGTGAGCTCGTCGGTCTGGAGCTCACCGTCGTCGTCCCGGCGCTCCAGCAGGCGGGTGAAAAGCGCCGCGTCGTCGGGCCACGGCGCCTCGATGCCCTTCGCGTTCAGGACCCGGACGACCGCGCGCCCGGAGGGGTTCTTCACGAACCCGGCGAGGGGCACGTCCGCCTCGACGGCGCGCTCCACGAGGCGGACGTAGTTCTCGATGACGGCGCTCGGCTTCGCCTCGCGGGCGAGGTCGCCGAGTTCGGGGTCGCGGTCGACCCAGGTGAACAGCTCCTTCGGGTAGATGGGGCCGTCGAGGACGAGCAGGTCCGCGACCGCGTCGAAGTGCTCCAGGGCGTGGCTGCTCTCGGCGAGGTAGAGCGCGAGCGCGTGGACGACGCTCTCGGCGTAGCGGTTGACGGTCGGGACGTGGAGCACGCGCTGGCGGGTGTGGCCCTCGTCGCGCGGGAACCACTCCGTGTCGTGGTCGGTGGTCGTGTCCGCGGAGTGGACCGTCGCGACGATGGTCCGCGAGCGGTGGAGGCCGAGATCCGTCGGCTCCGAGGCCATCGCGGCGTGGGCCACGTCGACCACCAGCCCGTTCTTGAACGTCGTGGGGTTGATCGTCCCCGAGTCGAGGCCGTGCGTCGTCGGGAACGGGCGCTCCGTCAGCGCCACGTCGTCGACCGCGACCCGGCGCTTCGCGTGGTCCGCGACCGGTTCGAGGACGGTCCGCCCGTCGCGGCGCAGGTCCGGGAGGAAGTCGCTCCAGACCCGACTCGCGAGGTCCTCGTGGTCGGTCGTGTCGACGTTGCCCGCGATGGAACGGGCCAACCGCGCGATGTTGTCGACGTGGATCGGGTCGAGCGTCACGTCCTCCCACGGGGCCGTCGGCGACTAAAAGGGGTCGGTCAGGGGGTCGGGGATCCGGATATCCTTCCCGTTTGTCCATTACTGTTCGGGAAAATGAGGATCTTCCCAGAAATGGCCGGTCGAGGACGGCTTTCGATCGCCGAACGTCAGTTTTTGTTCGGTTCGAGTGGACGGTTTGCGAACGGTTGGCAGAATTTCTGACTATAGTAAATTATTTACGAAAACCCTATTAGCCGGGCGTCGGACTTCCGGGTATGCACAGGAGGGTTCGCGGATGAGCGTGCTCGAGACGGATCCCGAGGACACGATTCGCGTGATCGACGAGGACGGCGAGGTCGTCGGCGACGTGCCCGACCTCTCCGAGGAGGAATTCGTGGCGATGTACCGCTACATGAAGCTGGCCCGCCACTTCGACGAGCGGGCCGTGAGCCTCCAGCGGCAGGGGCGGATGGGGACCTACCCGCCGCTGTCGGGGCAAGAGGGCGCCCAGATCGGCTCCGCGCTCGCGCTCGCGGACGACGACTGGATCGTCCCCTCGTACCGCGAACACGGCGCGGCGCTGGTTCGCGGCGTCCCGCTGAAACAGACCCTGCTCTACTGGATGGGCCACGAGGACGGCAACCGGATGCCCGAGGGCGTCAACGTGTTCCCGGTCGCGGTGCCCATCGCCTCGCAGATCCCTCACGCCACCGGCGCGGCGTGGGCCAAAAAGCTGCAGGGCGACGACGACGTGTTCCTCTGTTACTTCGGCGACGGCGCCACCAGCGAGGGCGACTTCCACGAGGGGCTCAACTTCGCGGGCGTCTTCGACACGCCGACGGTCTTCTTCTGTAACAACAACCAGTGGGCCATCTCGGTCCCGCGCGAGCGCCAGACCGCCTCCGCGACGCTGGCCCAGAAGGCCGAGGCCTACGGCTTCGAGGGCGTCCGCGTCGACGGCATGGACCCCCTCGCCGTGTACAAGGCGACGACCGCGGCCGTCGAGAAGGCCCGCGACCCCGACGAGGGACGGCTCCGCCCGACGATGATCGAGGCGGTGCAGTATCGCTTCGGCGCGCACACGACCGCGGACGACCCCACGGTCTACCGCGACGAGGACGAGGTCGAGAAGTGGAAGGCGAAAGACCCCATCCCGAGGCTGGAGAAGTACCTCCGCGCGGAGGGGGTCCTCGACGACGACCGCGTCGCGGAGGTCGAGGCGTCGGTCAAGGAGCAGGTCGCCGACGCCATCGACGCCGCGGAGTCGGTGCCGCGGCCGGAGCCGCGCGAGATGTTCGAGCACGTCTACGAGGCCCTGCCGCCCGAGTTGGAGCGGCAGTACGAGGAGTTCGCCGCGGTGCGCGAGGAGTACGGCGACGATGCGTTCCTGGAGGACTGAGATGACGGAGACACAGAACCTCACGCTGGTGCAGGCGGTACGGGACGGACTGTTCACCGAGATGAGCGCGGACGAGGACGTGGTCGTCCTCGGCGAGGACGTCGGCAAGAACGGCGGCGTCTTCCGCGCCACCGAGGGCCTCTACGACGAGTTCGGCGGCGACCGCGTCATCGACACGCCGCTGGCGGAGTCGGGCATCATCGGCGCCGCGGTCGGGATGGCGGCGATGGGGATGCGGCCGGTGCCGGAGTGCCAGTTCTCCGGCTTCATGTACCCCGGCTTCGACCAGATCGTCTCCCACATGTCGCGGTTCCGCACCCGGAGCCGGAGCCGGTTCACGCTCCCCATGACGTTACGCGCCCCCTACGGCGGCGGGATCCGCGCACCGGAACACCACTCCGAGTCGAAGGAGGCCTTCTACGCCCACGAGGCCGGGCTGAAGGTCGCCATCCCCTCGACGCCGTACGACGCGAAGGGGATGCTCATCTCGGCCATCCGCGACCCCGACCCGGTCGTCTTCCTCGAACCGAAGCTCATCTACCGCGCGTTCCGCGGCGAGGTGCCCGAGGCGGACTACGAGGTGCCGCTCGGCGAGGCGATCACGCGCCGCGAGGGCGACGACATCGCCGTGTTCACCTGGGGCGCGATGACCCGGCCGACGATGGAGGCCGCCGAGAGCCTCGCCGAGGAGGGGATCGAGTGCGAGGTCGTCGACCTGCGCACCGTCTCCCCCCTCGACCGCGAGGCGATCGTCGAGGCGTTCGAGAAGACGGGCCGCGCGGCCGTGGTCCACGAGGCGCCCAAGTCGGGCGGGCTCGGCGCCGAGATCACCGCGACCATCCAGGAGGAGGCGCTGCTGTACCAGGAGGCGCCGGTCAAGCGGATCACCGGCTTCGACGTGCCGTTCCCGCTGTACGCGCTCGAGGACTACTACCTGCCGAGCGCCGCGCGCGTCGAGGCGGGCGTCAAGGAGGCGGTGAACTTCCCATGACGACGAAGGAGTTCAAGCTCCCCGACGTGGGGGAGGGCGTCGCCGAGGGCGAACTGGTCAACTGGCTCGTCGCGCCGGGCGACACCGTCACCGAGGACCAGCCGGTCGCGGAGGTGGAGACGGACAAGGCGCTCGTGGAGATCCCCTCGTCGTACGACGGGACCGTGAAGGAGCTGCTCGTCGAGGAGGGCGAGATGGTCCCGGTCGGCGACGTGATCATCACCTTCACCGTCGACGAGGAGGGCGACGGCGGCGAGCAGGCGGCCGAGGAGGAAGCAGCCGGCGGTGCGGAGGCCGCAGAACCGGTCGACGAGGAGGCGGCCGCAGAAACGGCCGCCGCGGAAGAAGAGGACTCCGCGGACGAGCCGGCCGAGCCGCCGGCCCCCGACGGACGCGTGTTCGCGCCGCCCTCGGTCCGCCGGCTGGCGCGCGAACTCGGCGTCGACCTCGGCGCCGTCTCCGGGTCCGGACCCGGCGGTCGCGTGAGCGAGACGGACGTGCGCGCCCACGCCGAGGGCGGCTCCGGGGCCGGGACCGCTTCCGAGGCGAGCGGGAGCGGCGAGCCCGCGCCCGAGCCGGCGTCGACCGACGCCGGCCGGAAGTCCGCGGTCTCGAAGCGCGGGGGGGAGGCGACGGCGTCGGGCGCGTCCGACGCCGTCGAGCCCGCCGGCCGCGAGACGACGCTCGCGGTCCCGGCGACCAGAAAAACCGCCCGCGAGGCGGGCGTCGACATCGACGACGTGCCGACCGACGAGACCCGCGACGGCGAGGCGTTCGTCACCGCCGAGCAGGTGGAGGCGTACGCGGCCGCACGGCGCGGCGAGGGCGCGGCGGGCGCGGCCGGTGAACCCGAACCGGCGGCGACCCCGGGCGCGGCGGCAGAAACCGAGACCGCCGGCGCCGACGTCGCCGGCCCGCAACCGGAGGAGACGGTGCCGTACCGCGGCGTGCGGCGCACCATCGGCAAGCAGATGGCGCGCTCGAAGTACACCGCGCCCCACGTCACCCACCACGACACCGCCGAGGTGGACGCGCTCGTGGAGGCTCGCGAGACGCTGAAGCCGAAGGCCGAGGCGGAGGGGGTGAAGCTCACCTACATGCCCTTCGTGATGAAGGCCATCGTGGCCGGCCTGAAGGAGCACCCCTACCTCAACAGCGAACTCCGCGAGGACGACGAGGAGATCGCCCTGAAAAACTACTACAACATCGGCATCGCGGTCGCCACCGACGCCGGCCTGATGGTCCCCGTGGTCGAGGACGTCGACGAGAAGGGGATCTTCGAGCTGGCCGAGGAAGTCAACGACCTCGCGGCACGCGCCCGCGAACGGAAACTGAAGCCCGCGGAGATGAAGGGCGGCACCTTCACGATCACCAACTTCGGCGCCATCGGCGGCGAGTACGCGACGCCGATCATCAACTACCCCGAGACGGCGATCCTCGGCCTCGGCGCCATCGAGAAGCGGCCCGTGGTCCGCGAGGTCGACCCGGACGACTCGTTCCTCGGCGACGAGGGCGGCGAGGAGGTCGTCGCGGCGCCGACGCTCCCGCTCTCGCTGTCGATCGACCACCGCGTCATCGACGGCGCCGTGGCCGCGCAGTTCGCCAACACCGTGATGGACCACCTTGAAAGCCCCCTGCTGCTACTTGACTCATAATGGTCGTCGGAGACATCGCGACCGGGACTGACGTACTGGTGATCGGCGCCGGGCCGGGCGGCTACGTGGCCGCCATCCGCGCCGCGCAAGAAGGCCTCGACACGACGCTGGTCGAGAAGGACGCCTACGGCGGCGCCTGCCTCAACCGCGGCTGTATCCCCTCGAAGGCGCTGATCACCGGCGCCGGACTGGCCCACGAAGCGGGCAACGCCGAGCACATGGGGATCCACGCCGACCCCGCCGTCGACATGGCGGGCATGCAGTCGTGGAAGGACGGCGTCGTGGAGCAGCTCACCGGCGGCGTCGAGAAGCTCTGCAAGGCCAACGGCGTCAACCTGGTCGAGGGGACCGCCACGTTCGCCGACGAGAACAGGGTCCGCGTCGCCCACGGCGGCGAGGGGCAGGGCTCGGAGTCCATCGAGTTCGAGCACGCCATAATCGCCACCGGCTCGCGGCCGATCCAGATCCCCGGCTTCGAGTACGCCGAGGACCACGTCTGGTCGGCGGAGGACGCGCTCGCGGCCGAGACGGTCCCGGACCGGCTGGTCGTGGTCGGCGGCGGCTACATCGGCATGGAGCTGGCGACCGTCTACGCCAAACTCGGCGCGGACGTGACCGTCGTGGAGATGCTCGACGACATCCTCGTCCCCTACGAGGACGACGTCTCCCGGATCGTCCGGAAGCGCGCCGAGGATCTCGGGATCGAGTTCCACTTCGGCGAGGGCGCGAGCGGCTGGGAGGAGGGCCCGGACGGCGGCTACCTCATCTCGACCGAGACGGAGGACGGCGAGGAGTCGAGCTACGCCGCGGACAGGGTGCTGGTCGCAGTCGGCCGCCAGCCGGTCACGGACACCCTCGAGTTGGAGAACGCCGGGATCGAGACGACCGAGGGCGGCTTCATCGAGACCGACGACCGCACCCGGACGAGCGTCGAGCACGTCCACGCGGTCGGCGACGTGGCCGGCGAGCCGATGCTGGCACACAAGGCCTCGAAGGAGGGGATCGTCGCCGCGGAGGTGATCGCGGGCGAGCCGGCGGCGCTCGACCAGCAGGCGATCCCCGCGGCCGTCTTCACGGACCCCGAGATCGCCACGGTCGGCATGACCGAGGCCGAGGCGGTCGAGGCCGGCTACGAGCCCGCGGTCGGGCAGATGCCGTTCAACGCCTCGGGGCGCGCGCTGACGACGGGCCACACCGACGGCTTCGTCCGCATCGTCGCCGACGAGGGGAGCGGCGTCGTGCTCGGCGGGCAGATCGTCGGCCCGGAGGCCTCGGAGCTGATCGCCGAGGTGACCCTGGCGATCGAGATGGGCGCGACGCTCGAGGACGTGGCGGCGACGGTCCACACCCACCCCACCCTCGCGGAGGCGGTCATGGAGGCCGCGGAGAACGCGCTGGGGCAGGCGATCCACACCCTGAACCGGTAGGTCGACGCCGCGGGTCGACCCGGGCCCGGAACGCGGGGAACGGCGCCGCCGCTCGCGGGCGTCGTTCCAAACGCCGGCGGGAGGCCGGCGTCGATACCACTGCCAAGCGGTACGACTCACGTCCCGGGCGGCGGGGCGAGTGAGTCACCAGTACGTGATCTCCGGGACCGTAAATATTTTGTCGTTAGTACGAAATACGCGCCCTCGGGAGTTCTACCGACCGTTCACACGGGGTAGATCGACCGGAGTACGTCAGCCGATGATCTGAAACTCCCGGCCGGCCGCGGCGTCGCCCGGGAGCCCCCAGAAGACGAACCGGTGAACGCCGGGGCCGAGCGCTGGGCAGACGCGCAGCCCCTCGGGACCGAGCGCGGCGATCTCCGGCTCGCGGAGCCGGACCGACCACGCGTACCCCCCGCCGCTGCCGACCGTCCGCACCTCGTCGGGGAACGCGGGGATCGCCCCGTCGGCGCCGCGGACCTCCTGCCAGCCCGCCTCCGTCCGGCGCTGGATGCTGACCAGTTCCTTCGGGCCGATCTCGATTTCGGCGTCCGAGAGGTTCCGGAGGGTGACCCGGAGCTCGTTGCCGTAGCTCTGTTGTGTCCCCTGTGCGGCCAGCTCGAAGCGGTGTCCGTCCGGCGTCCGCGCGGTGACGTACTGGACCGCGTCGTCGTCGAACGGCGGGTCGAAGCGCTCGAACCCCTCGTCCGAGCACTCGAGGCTCGCGGGCGTTCCCTCGGGACCTTGCGGACCGTCGCCGGCCGCGAAATCCAGACAGCCGGCGGTCCCGGCGACCCCCGCCCCGGCCGCGGTCAGCAGCGCGCGTCGCGAGAACTCCATAGTCGCCATAGTCGCGGCCGGGGTTTCAACGCCGCGACTCGCCGCGGCGGCCGGTTCACGCCGGGGACGGCTACCCGAGGATCCCGCCGACGGCGCCGGCGAGCGCGCTCGGGATCGCACCGAGAAGAGTGAACGCGACCACGACGAGCAGGAGGCTCCCGCCGAGCGCGGCACCGAGGGGGCCGATCAACCCCCCGGCCACGGCCAGCAGGACCCCGATCAGGATCCCCGCGACGGAACCGGCCAGCAGCCCGTGCCACGCCCCCCGGAGGAGGCCGCCCCCGGCGAGATAGCCCGCGACAAACCCCCCGACGAGCCCCGCGAGCCCGTGTCCCAGCACCGGAACGATGACGGCCAGTACCTCGGCGAGCAGCATCGCGGCGAACCCGTAGACGACGGCCTTCCAGTCGGTCATGACCGCCCGGAGACAGCGCGGTGGCAAAAGCCCCACGCAACGTTGTGAACGGCTACCCGTATCGTTATCAAAGACACACAGATAACCCCCGTTTCCTGTCAGCAGCGTTAATAAGTCCACGCGGGCTACCGTCGGGTATGAGCGACACGAACGGGCCCGACGACGCGGCGTCGGGCGATCCTGGAGACGGGGCCACCCTCCGACTGTCGGTCCCGGACATGGACTGCCCCTCCTGTGCCGGGAAGGTCGAGCGGAGCGTCCGCGGCCTCGACGGCGTCCGCGAGGTGGACCCGCGGCCGACGAGCGGCGTCCTGATCGTCCGGTACGACCCCGACCGGACGACGCCCGCGGCGGTCGAGGACCGCGTCGAAGGGGCCGGCTACGAGGTGGTCGACGAGCGGACGACGCGCCTGTCGGTCCCGGATATGGACTGCGCCTCCTGTGCCGGGAAGGTCGAGTCGGCGCTCGAGGCCGCGGGCGTGACCGGCGTCGAGACGAACCCGACCGCGGGCGAGGTGTCCGTCGTCCACGACCCCGAGACGGTCGACGAGGCCGACCTGATCGCGGCCGTCGAGAGCGCGGGCTACGAGGTGGTCGAAGCCGGCGCGGGCGGTTCCCCGGGCGGCACCGGGACCGAGTCGGCCACCGCGGCGTTCAGAACCCGGCGCGGGGTCGCGACCGGGGTCGGGGCGGTCCTGCTGGCGGCGGGACTGGCGCTTGAGTGGGCCGTCCCGGGCGCGAACCCGCAGTTCGCGACGGTCGGCCCGTGGACGATAACGGGCGCGTGGGTCGCGTACGTGCTCGCGGTGGCGGCCGCCGGCCCGCCGATCCTCCGGAACGGCTACTACTCCGCGAAGACCCTGAGCCTCGACATCGACCTGCTGATGTCCGCGGGGATGGCGGGCGCGCTGGCCATCGGCGCGCCGTTCGAGGCCGCCACGCTGGCGGTGCTCTTCTCGACCGCGGAGCTCTTGGAGCGCTTCTCGGTCGACCGGGCGCGGAACTCCCTGTCGGCGCTGATGGAGCTGTCGCCTGACACCGCGACCGTCCTCCGCGACGGTCCGGAGGGAGAAACGGAGGAGACCGTCCCCGCCGAGGCGGTCGCCGTCGGGGAGCGCGTCGCCGTCCGGCCGGGCGAGAAGGTCCCGCTCGACGGCGTGGTCGTCGCGGGCGAGACCGCGGTCGACGAGTCGCCGATCACCGGCGAGTCGGTCCCCGCGGACAAGGAGCCGGGCGACGAGGTGTACGCCGGGTCGATAAACGAGGCGGGCTACGTCGAGGTGGAGGTCACCGCGACCGCGGACGACTCGACCATCGCGCGCGTCGTCGACCTCGTGGAGTCCGCGACCGCCGAGGACACCGAGGCCGAGCGGTTCGTCGACCGCTTCGCGGGCGTCTACACGCCCCTGATCGTCGGCCTCGCGGCGCTCACGGTGGTCGGCGGGACGCTGTTCGGTGCCGGCGGCTTCACCGACTGGTTCGTCCGCGGGCTCGCGCTTTTGGTGATCGCCTGCCCCTGCGCGTTCGTCATCTCGACGCCCGTCAGCGTCGTCTCGGGCGTCACCGCGGCGGCCCGCAACGGCGTCCTGATCAAGGGCGGCAGACACCTCGAGAACGCCGGCGACGTCGAGACGGTCGCGGTCGACAAGACCGGGACGCTCACCACGGGCGAACTGTCGGTCACCGACGTGGTGCCGGTCGGTCACGCCGACGAGGCCGACGTGCTCTCGTGTGCGGCCGCGCTGGAGCGCCGGAGCGAACACCCCATCGGGAACGCGGTCGTCGCCCGCGCCGAGGAGGCGGGGCTCCCCGACCGCGAGGTGTCCGGCTTCGAGGCGCTGACCGGGAAGGGCGTCCGCGCCGAGGTCGACGGCGAGACCCACTACGCCGGCAAGCCCGCGCTGTTCGCGGACCTCGGCTTCGACCTCGAGCACGCCCACCTGCGCGCGGACGGCGGGGCGATGATCGGGGAGGGCGAGGAGGGCGAGAAGGGAGCCGAGCAGGACCCACTCACCGACGAGACCGCCGCCTGCGACCACGAAGCGGGCGCGTACGTCGACCTGATCAACGAGACCATCCCGCGGCTGCAAAAGGAGGGCAAGACCGTCGTCCTCGTCGGCACGGAGTTGGAGATCGAGGGCGTCGTCGCGGTCGCGGACACGGTCCGCCCCGAGGCGGCGTGGGCGGTCGACCGCCTGCACGAGTTGGGGATCGGCCGCGTCGTCATGCTCACCGGGGACAACGAGCGCACCGCCCGCGCCATCGGCGAGCGCGTCGGCGTCGACGAGGTGCGCGCGGACCTGCTGCCGGACGAGAAGGTCGACGCGGTCCGCGAACTCCGCGAGGCGAGCGACGGCGGCGTCCTGATGGTCGGCGACGGCGTCAATGACGCGCCCGCTCTCGCGGCCGCGACGGTCGGCGTGGCGATGGGCGCGGCCGGCACCGACGCGGCGCTGGAGACCGCCGACGCCGCGCTGATGGGCGACGACCTCACGCGGCTCCCCTACCTCGTGGACCTCTCCGCGCGCGCCTCGCGGGTGATCAGGACGAACATCGCCGCCTCGCTCGGCGTCAAGGCGCTGCTGGCGCTCGGCGCGCCCTTCGGCTACGTCTCCATCGCGATGGCGGTGCTGGTCGGCGACATGGGGATGAGCCTCGGCGTCACCGGTAACGCGCTCCGACTCGGTCGGGTCGAGCCCGCGGAGCCGCCCGAGGACGCGGTCGCGGTCGCCGAGGCGGCCGAGAGCTGATCGGAGGCTTCCGCCGCCGAAACTCCCGAGCACATTTATCCGGGCCGCCTGAATCGCCGCTCGATGGCCCTCCAACTCAGACACGCCCTGCTCGCACTGGTCCCCGGACTCGGACTGGCGGCGGTCGTCGCCAGCTTCCCGATCGCGATCGACGCCGTCGACCTCGACACCGCGGTCGTCTACCAGCTCCAGCTGCTCCGGAGCGTCGGCTTCGTGCTGACGCTCGGCGTTGCGGCCGCCGCGGGCGCCGCGATCGCCCGCGACGGCGGCGTCGAGGCGGGCGAAGCGGACGGCGGAACGGGCGCCGCCGTCGCGCCCCTGTTCGCCCTGTTTCTCGGCGGCGGCCTGATCGGCCTGATCGCCGCCTACCTCGTGCTCGCGTTCACCCTGGCGGACGGCAGCACCGCCGGCCCGGTGTGGGGACCGATCCTGACGCAGACGTTCCAGTCGGCCGTCCCCGTCGCGGTCGCCGGCGTCGCGGGGGCGTCGGTCGCCGCGCTCCGACGCGCCTGATCGGGCGGTCGATCTCCCGCCGAAGAAACACCGCCGACAGAAATACGCCGACAGAAATACGCCGACAGAAACACCGCCGACAGAAATACGCCGACAGAAACACCGCCGACAGAAATACGCCGACAGAAATACGCCGACAGCCACTTAGCGCCCGCCGCAGAACGACCGGCATGGACATCGTCGAGGCCCTCCGCGCCGACGACGCCGCGGTCGCGGTCGTCGGGGCGGGCGGCAAGAAGACCACGATGTACGCGCTCGCGGAGCGACTCGACCGGGCCGTGGTGACCGCCGCCGTGCGGATCCCCATCTTCGACTCCCACGTCGGGGCAGTCGCGGTGACCGAAGACCCGGTCGGTCGGCTGGCGTCCGCCGAAAACGGGGAGTTCCCGCTCGGACTCGTCCCCGAACGCGAGCGCGAGGACCGCTACCTGGGCTACGACGCCGCGGTCGTCGACGACCTGATCGCGGCCCACGACGGCCCGGTCCTGATCAAGGCCGACGGCGCGCGGATGCGCGAGTTTAAGGCGCCGAAGGAGACCGAGCCGCAGATCCCCAGCCGGACCGACGTAGTCGTTCCCGTCGCGAGCGCGAGCGTCGTCGGCGAGCCGCTGACCGACGAGCGCGTCCACCGCCCCGAGCGCGTCGTCGCGGTCGCGGAGGCGGCGGGCGTCGACGCCGCGGTCGGCGAGCCGGTCACCCCCGAGGTCGTCGGCGCCGTCCTCGCGAGCCGCGAGGGCGGACTGAAGGGCGTGCCGGAGGGCGCGACCGCGATCCCGCTCGTGAACAAGGTGGACGACGACGCCCGCGAGGCCGACGCCCGCGCGGTGGCCGCGGCCTTCCACGAGCACCACGACGGCGACGTGCCCGTCCCGCACGTCGTCCTCGGGCGGCTGATCGACGGCGCGGTCGCGGACGCGGTCTGAGCGGAGTGTTCCGTCGGCGGTCGGACCGCGCCGGGTCTCTCTCGCGCTCGCCGGCCGAAGGGAAACCGGCTTGCGCCCCCGGCGCGAAGCCGCGGGTATGCCGACGGGAGCCATCGTCGCCGGGGGGCGCTCGACGCGCTTCGGCGACGCGGACAAGGCGGTCGCGGAACTGGCGGGCGTCCCCATGATCCGGCGCGTCGCGAACCGACTGGCGGGGGCGGACGCCCCCGTGGCACCGGGCGCCGCGCGCGCGTCGGGCGGCGACCCGGTCGTGGACGACCTCGTGGTCAACTGTCGCCCGGACCAGCGCGAGGCCATCGACGCGGCGCTGGAGGGGTATCCGCTCCCGGTGACGTACGCGCCGGACGCCGACCCGGACCAGGGGCCGATGGCGGGGATCCGGAACGCCTGCCGGGCGGCGCCCGGGGAGTACGCCGCGGTCGTCGCCTGCGACATGCCGTTCGTCGACCCCGCGTTCCTCGCGCACCTGTTCGACGCCGCGGCCGGACACGACGCCGCGGTGCCGCAGCTCGACGACGAGTGGTTCCAGACGACGCAGGCGGTCTATCGCGCCGACGCGATGGCGGACGCCTGCGACGCCGCGCTGGAGGCCGGCGCCCGCAAGATCATCGAACCGCTGTTCGAACTCGACCACGTCGTCGTCGGCGACGCCGAGATCCGCCGGGTCACCGACGCGCGCACCTTCGAGAACTGCAACACGCGCGAGGAACTGCTCGCCGCCGAGCGCCGGGTCCGCGAGGAGCGTTGAGTCGGGAAACCGACGCCCCGAGTCGGCTCCGCGCGGCGCCGCGTTGCCTGCCGACCGCCGCGCGCTATCGACGCCTATTCCTCCCGGCCCGTCCCAGCGCCGACATGCTCAACTACGTGACGACGAACCCCGGGAAGGTCCGCGAGGCCGAGGAGTACCTCGGGACCGAGTCGGTCGGCCAACTCGAGTTCGACTACACGGAGATCCAGGCGTCCGAACTCGGGCCCATCGCCGCCCGGGGCGCGCGCGAGGCGTACCGCCACGCCGGCGAACCGGTGCTCGTCGACGACGCCGGGCTGTTCATCGAAGACTTAGACGGCTTCCCCGGTCCCTACTCCTCGTACGTCGAGGACACGCTCGGGGTCGAGCGCGTCTGGGCGATCGCCGAGGAACTGGCGGACCGCCGCGCCTCGTTCCGGTGCGTGCTGGCCTACTGCGACGGCGAGGGGTTCGCCGCCAGCCCCGACCCGGTCGACCGCGGGGACCGCGTCGCCGCGGCCGCGGCCGGGCCGGACGGAGAGGGCGAGGACGGCGACGCACGCGACGACCCGCTCCCGGTCAAACTGTTCGAGGGCGCCGTCCCCGGCCGCATGGTCGCACCGCGCGGCGACGGCGGGTTCGGCTACGACCCGATCTTCGAGCACGACGGGGCGACGTTCGCGGAGATGGACGCCGCCGAGAAGAACGCCGTCTCCCACCGCGGCCGCGCGCTGGGCAAGTTCGCGGAGTGGTTCGCGGAGCGATAAGTCGCCCGGCGGCCTCTGCGGCCGCCTTTGCGGCGTTCCGAGGTTTCTGTCTCGACCGCGGATGCTACCGATCGGGACGGCAACCGCCCGGCACCGCGACCGCACCGCAACGTACCGCGACTGCACCGCGACCGTACAGCGCCCTCGCCCCACCTCTCTCGGCGGGGGCGGGTCACTCCGTCAGCGGCATCACGACCCCGAAGACGACGACCGAGATCAGCGCGATCACCGGACCGAGGAACTCCATCGTCAGGAACACGGTGTTCAGCGTCTCCGTCGCACCGCCGGTCGCGTGGAGGCCGTACTCCGCGAGCGCGCCGGCCACGAACAGCGCGCCGCCGACCAGCGCGCCGCCCTTCGTCATCCGTCCGTAGTCCGCGTCGCCGTAGCGTCCAGCCATACGCGCCACCGAGTCGATGACCCCAAATATCGGTTTCGGTCCGTCTTCGCGTCGGCCGAAACAGCCACTCGTCGCCGTCCCTTCCGCCGGTTCGGTGCCATCCGTCTCCCCGTTCGCCACCGCGAGCGCCTCGAAAGGTTGACAACGGCCGACCACCGCAGGGGGGACATGAGAAAGACCGTCGAGGCGTTCGCGGCCGAAATCGTCGAGCTCGTCGCGCTCGTGGTCGGTACCGGCGCGCTCTCATCGATTGGCGTCTACCTGGAGCGTCTCGGGCTCGCCGCGGTGACGGCGGGCGACGTGACGGTGGGCGCGTGGATGCTGTTCATGGGCACCGTTCTGCTGTACGGCGGCGCGTACCTGCTGGGCTACGAGACGCTCCTCCCGCGGGCGAAGCGGCTGCTCGCGAACCCGGCGGAGTAGCGGGACGAGCGCGGAAGCGGCCCCTTACAGTTCCTCGGCCAGCACCGGCGCGACGGAGACCGCGGAGCAGGCGCGTTCGAGCGTGTCGGTGCCGACCACGCGCTCGACGCCCGCCCGCCGGAGCTTCGTGACCGCGTTGCTCGCCAGCATGGGATGGACGCAGGCGGCGAGCACGCGGGCGGCGCCGCGCTCGACGAGCACTTCGACCGCCTCGCTCATCGTCGACCCGGTGGCGACGATGTCGTCGACGACGACCACGTCCCGGTCCGCGACCGGCGCGTCGGACGGGGAGATCTCGACCTCGCCGGTGTCGCGGTCGCGGTGCTTCTCGAAGAAGTCCGTCTCGCCGGCGCCGTGGGCGTCGCGGACGGTCTCCGCGATGTCGGTCGCGCCCTCGTCGGGCGCCAGAAAGAGCGGGTCGTCGAGGTCGGGGAGCGGCGCCGCGAGGACGCCCGCGGCGTCGACGACGGTCGTCGGCGCGTCGTAGTAGTCGGCGACGTTCGGCTCGTGGGGGTTCACGAGGACGACGCGGTCGGTCCCGGTCGAGACCGCGCGCGCCATCGCGCGAGCCGATACGGGCTGCCCGTGCTTGAACGCCTGGTCCTGCCGGGCGTAGCCCATGTACGGGACGACGGTCGTCACGTCCGTCGCGCCCGCCTCGCGAACCGCGTCCTGTAGCTGGAGCAGTTCCACCCACGCCTCGTCGCTGTCGGTGCTGGCGACGACGACCGCGGCGTCTCCGGCGAACTCCGGGACCGACGCGAGCCCCTCCCCGTCCGGAAACCGCTCGTAGGTCGGCGTCGCGAGCGAGCGTCCCGTCTCCGCGGCCAGCGCGGCCGCGAGCGTCTGGGCGCTCGACCCGGGTACGATCATGGCTATCGGTTCCGCGGACGCGCTTAAACCGGTTTCCTTACTCGCGCGGCCGCTCCGGCGACCGAGCGCCGCGGCTCGGCGGTCGAAAACGGGAGGATGAACCGGACGATATCTTTCTCACGTCGTTGAAAAATGCACCGGCCGAGATTTGAACTCGGGTTGCAACCATGGCAAGGTTGCGTGATACCACTACACTACCGGTGCGCTTCCCGTACCTGTACGTGTGCCGCTGTCCTACTTAAACCTGTCACATTCGGACGACGGCGTGGGGGGCCGCCAGCACGTTTCGATCGCCGGGGCGGCGACTCAGCGCCCGTCCGCGGCCCGAACCGCCGTGACCCCGCGGACCTCGCGGACGCCGACGGTGCGGTGGCGCCAGCCGTCCCCGGCGTCGACGCAGAGCGTTCCGGCGTCGGTCGCCGCGAGCGCCAGCCCGGGACCGTAACCGACCGCCGCGACCGGGTCCGACACCGGCAGCGACGCCGCGTCCCACGCGTCGCCCGCGAACCCGTCGCCGACGTGGACCGAGAGGGTTCCCTCCTCGTCGACCGCGAGCGCGTGGCCATCGCCGTCGGCCGCGATCGCCCGGAAACCGCCGGCGAGGGCGTCCATCCAGCCGTTGCCGAGCCAGTAGAGCCCCGTCGCCGTCGCCGCGAGCGGCACGCCCGTCCCGGCCACGTCGCGAGCGTCCGCGAGGCCGACGCGCTCCAGCGTGTCGCCCACGACGCGGTGGACGCCGTCCGCGCCGGCGACGAGGGGGCCGTCGACCGCGGTCGGCTCCTCGACGCGTCCGAGCCTCGTCCCGGCGGCGGTCTCCGCGACGTGGTCCGCCTCGGTCCCGACCGCCGCTTCGGGGTCGACTCGGTGGACATCGCCGTCCGCGGTCGCCGCGACGAAGGCACCGTCGTGGACGCCGACCGCGGCCGTCGGACCGAGCCCCGTCGACGTGAACTCGAGGGAGGCGTCGGCGCGGCTCCCTGCGGGTGCGTCGGGGGCCTCCGCGCTCGACGGGAGTCGTGCGACCAGCAGGTCCTCCGCCGTCGCGAGCGCGAGGCGTCTCCGGGGCCGCCCGTTCGCGTCGGCGTCCGCCTTCGCGGGACCGCCGGCGACCGCCACGTCCCGCGCGTCCGCGCGCTCGGCGATCCCGAACTCGCCGATCTTGTCGGCGGAGACGGCGACCCGGACGAGCCCCATTCCGGCCGCGAGGTAGACGTCGGTCCGGCCGGCCGACCCGGCGTACACGCGCTTCTCGGCCAGCGAGATGTCGTCCTCGGCGGGCATCGTCGGCAGTGGGGCGGCGCCGGCCGAGAAGGTGTCGGTCGGCGACGGGAGCGCGGAGAGGTCGGTCCCTCGCGCGGGTCCGTCCGCGCAAGGGCCAGTACTTGCCCCCGTGCGAGGGACTTTTGCCGGCCGGCGTGCAGGTCGAGGTATGAGTGAGGAGCCACCGTCGGAGCGGCACTCGCCGGTCGGCGAGCCGGTCGTCCGCGCCGACCCGGAGGTGACGGGCGAGCGCGCCGCCGAGGCGGTGGGGTTCGACCCGACCGACCCCGACAGCGTCTCGGAGGCCGCCGACACCGTCGCCCGGTTCGCTGCGGGCGCCGTCGGCGGCGACGACCACGTCCTGATGCTCCGGGGCGCGGCCGCCTGCGCGGCGCTGGTCCGCGGCGAGGGGTCGTACAAGGCGGCCGCCGAGCGCGCGGGCGAGGCCGTCTCCGTCTCCTTCATCCGCAAGTGGGCGCGCGTCCACGACCTCCCACAGGCGATCCGCAGACACGTCGCCCGCGGCCACATCGCCCCCACCGCCGCCAAGCACATCGCGCGCGTCGGCGGCGACGACCGCTACCTGCTCGCGTGGGCGGTGCTGGACGGCGACCTCACGGTTCGGGAGATCCGCTCCGCCGCCTCCGCCGTCAACGACGGCGCCGACGCCGAGGACGCGCTCCGCGAGGCGGGCGTCGTCCCCGGTCGGCTGACGCTGGACCTGCCGGTCGCGGAGTACGTCGAACTCCGGCGCCGCGCCTCCATGCGGAACGAGGAGCCCGGCGCGGTCGTCGCCGACGCGCTGCGCGAGTACTTCTCCGAGTAGCGGAGCCGGAGCGGGATACCGGGCCCGGAGCTACGCGCCAAGGAACCGTCGCGCGGTCGCCCCGATCGTCTCGCGTGCCTTCTCGACTTCGACCCACGCGACCGTCTCGTTCGGGAAGTGCGCCTCCGCGATGGTGCCCGGGCCGAACAGCACCGTCGGCACTCCCGCCGCCACGTAATGGCGCGAGTCGGCGCCGTAGGTCGCTCCTCGCGGGTCCGTCTCCGGGAGCCCGGTTTCTTCCATCGCGGCCCGCAGATCCGCGACGACCGGCTCGTCGGGGTCGACCTCGGCCGGCTCGAACTGGACCGAGAACCGCTCGAACCGCGGCGGATGCTCGTCGAGCCACGGGTCGTCCGCGGTCGCGGCCGCCAGCCGCTCGCGGAACCGCTCCTCGACCGCCGCGACCGTCTCGCCGGGCGCGACGCCGATCCGGAACTCCGCGGACAGCGTTGCCGGGACCGTCGACGCCCACGACCCCGCCTCGACGCGCCCGCAGACCACGGGCCACGCGACCGGGAACCGGTCGTAGAGGGGGTGGGTCACCGTCCGGTTGCGTTCGGCCTCGAGGTCCATGAAGGACTCCCGGACCGCCTCGAAGCGCGGGAGCACGTCCTCGCCGACCCACCGCGTCGCGGCGTGGGCGCTCCGCCCGTCGAGTTCCAGTCGGGCCATCAGGCTCCCCTCCGTGGCCACCACCGGCCGGAGGTCCGTCGGCTCCGCGACCACCGCGGCGTCGCGCTCGAAGGGGTACGGGTTCGCGAGCGCCGCGGTCGCGGCGCCGTAGCCCCCGTCCTCTTCGCCGGCGACGGCCTCGACCACGACCCGGCCGTCGAGGTCGACCTCGCCCGCCTCCGCCGCCGCGCGGAGGTCGAGCGCCGCGCCCACGCAGGCCGCGAGTCCCGACTTCATGTCGGCCGCGCCGCGGGCGGTCAGCGTCTCCTCCCCGGAGCGCGCTCCGTCCCCGTCCGGTCCGCCGCGTCTGATCGGCTCGAACGGCTCCGTCTCCCACTCCGACCGCTCGACGGGCACCACATCGAGGTGGCCGTTCAACAGGAGCGTGGGAGACGCGTCGTCGCCGTCGAGGGTCGCGTCGCCGAACGCCAGCGCGCCCGCCACGCTCCGGCGTCCCTCGGTGTCGATCGCGGCGGGGTCGTCCGGGAACGAGGGGTGGTCGGCGAGCAGCGTCGGGTCGGCGTCCCACGTGTACGTCTCGAACCCCAGCGCGTCGAACCGCTCGCGCACCCACGCGGCCGCCGGGGCCTCCGCGCCCGCGGTCGTCGCGAACCCGCAGAGTCGGTCCGTGAACGCCCGCAGATCGAACTCCATAATCGGGGGTCGCGGGAGGGGAGAATAACGGTTGGGGTCGGCGGTTCGGGATCGTGCCACATCGCCGGAGTTGGGCGTGGCGGTCCGGCACCGAACCCGGCGCCGGCCGGGTTTTGTAAACGCTTATGCGTGCGCTGACGCAACCGAGAGGTGAGGGCCGGTAGCTCAGTTAGGGAGAGCGTCCGGCTTTTAACCGGACGGTCGGGGGTTCGAATCCCTCCCGGCCCGTGCCCAGGTCTCGACTCGCTTCGTCTTCTTCGCTTCTTCTTTCGATTCTTCTTTCGCTTCGGAATCCCGGATTCCGCTCCAGAGTCTCCGATCCTGCGCTGTAGGTCGGCAGGACGACGCACCGCAGCCGGCGCGATGGAGCTGCACTCACGGCGGGAGTTCCGCGCGATCCGCGAAAAACGTTCGGCCGGCCGCGGTGCTGTGCGGGGCGGACGGTCGCGGTGCTGTGCGGGGCGGACAGTCGCGGTGCCGAGCTGTCGGCGCGCGCGAGCAACGCGCGCGAGGGAGGGCTGGACGCGGCCGCGATGTGGTGCTGTCCGCGGCCGCGTCCGGCCCGAGGTTGGGGAGGTGCGAGGCTGCGGTGCTGTGCAGTCGCGGGGTGGTGTGCTGTGCAGTCGCGGGGCGGTCGCGGGGCGGTCGCGGGGCGGTCGCGGCGCTGTCGGGGTGGGACTGAAAACGGGCAGCCGGTTCGACCCGGCACGACGACGCTGTCACGAGCGTGTCGAGCGAGAGTCAGCGAGTCGCAGGCGGCCCGCGACTGCAGGCAGCCCGAACCGTCTGCCGATGCGCGGCCGGTCGAGCCGGCTGGGGCGGTCTGAGTGTCGCTACCCGGATCAGCAGGCTCTGTGACCGAGACGGAAACGGAAACCCGCCGTGCGAAAACTCGACGCGGTATCTCTGGGTGGTGCTGCCCGCAACGCCAGCGGTCGTGACCGAGGCAGAGACGGAAGACGGTCGGGGAGCGCTCCATCGAGAGCGTTCCTGCTGCGCCGCTGCGATCGGCAGAGGCTCCGGCTGAACCTGACCCGCGGAGGCCGCGAACCACGCCGGAGAGCGGCTCACGCCGCCGGTCAGCCGTCGAGCGCATCACGGAGAAACGCCACCTGATGACCGATCGCGGGCTCGAAATCGGCGGCGTACGGCGACCAGTGGTCGGCGGGCATGCGGACGAGCGTCGCGTTCGGGAGGGCGTCGGCCGCGCGCTCGGCCTCGCTCGCGGGCGCCTGCGCGTCGCCGGTTCCCGCGAGTAGCAGCGCGGGAACGCGCACGCCGTCGAGCGCGTCGTCGCGGAAGCGGGCGAGCGAGAGCAGCGACCGGGCGGGCGTGGCGTTCCGCCAGTCCGACTCGCGGTCGACCAGGTCGAGGTACGCGCGCTTCGCGCCGGGACCGGTCACGACGGCGTTCGCCTCGGGGTCGCCGACGATCGGGACCTCGACGCCCGCGCCCGCCCAGCCGCCGACGCGATCGCGGACGCCCGCCGCCACCGCCCGGAGAAACTGTTTCGTCCCGCGGTTGCGTCGGAGGAAGGCGCGCCCGTCGAGGATCGGCGTGATCGCCATCGCGGCGTCCACGTCGGCGCGCTCGCCCGCGAGTCGGAGCGCGTGGGCCGCACCGAGGCCCGCACCCCAGAGGACCGTCTCCGGGCCGACCGCGTCGACGCGCCGCGCCCGGTCCGCCGCGGCCGCGAGGTCGGCGCGCTGGCGGGCGGGCGCGATCCGGCGGTCGTCGCCGTCGCTCGCTCCGAACCCGCGGTAGTCGAAGGTGAACGCGGCGTAGCCCGCCGCCGCCAACCGCTCCGCGACCGCCGGGAGCCCGGCGGTGCGCTCGGCGCCCACGTCCGGCGCGAGCACGACGAGCGGCGGGTCGTCGGTCGAGGCGGGGAGGTGAAGGACGCCGCGACAGGTCGCGCCGCCGCTCTCGAAGGCGAGCCGTCGTGTCGCGTACCGCTCGCGGGCGGGCCGGTCGAGGTCCCGCTGTGCGCGGTTGATCGGGTCCCGGCGAGTCACGCGCCACCCTCCGCATCGGGGTCGCTCTCGGCATCGGGGTCGCTCTCGGCATCGGGGCCACCCTCCGTGTCGGGGCCGCCAGCGTGCGCGATCGTGTCGACGACGCGCGCCGAGAACTCCGTCTCGGTGATCTCGTCCGCGAGCAGCGCGCGGAACCACTCCGGCTCCGCGTGCCACGTACCGAGCACGTCGCCCGGGGCACGGACGACGGTCGCCTCGACGCGCGTCGGCGCCCACGCGCCGTCCGCCGCCAGGTCAAGCAGGGCGTTGCAGGCGCGGCCCACCTCGCGGCGGTGGACTTCGTTGGCGGGAAACGCCGTCAGGTAGGTAACCGTCAGCGGGTCCCGCGAGTCGACGGACTCGACGCTGACGCCGTGGCTCCGGAGCTCGTCCGCAACGGGCGGCCGCTCGCCGTCGTGCTCGTCCGCGGTCATGCTCCAAGTGGCGAGCGCCGACGGTAAATCGCTACCGCTCGCGGGCGTGACGCCACGGCCGGAGCGACCAACGCGGTCGCTCGGCGGGACAGGAATGCCGCGGGCGGGGACTCGCCCGAGGGGCGAGTCGGAATGTCAGAGGCACACGATTTCGGTACCCGCGCGGCGTTCGTTGCTTTCGAAGCCGGGATTATAACGTCTCGGTGAAACTCCCTTCACCTCGTGTTTCGGCGCAGACAAGTTCCACGGCGCAACGATCCAGACCCACACGGTACGTTTTTCCGTTTCGCCTGACAGTATCCGGGGATGACCACCGAGCCTCCGGTGGACGCGGTCTCGGACGCCTTCGCCGTGCTGAGCGACGAGACCCGGCTGGACGTGATCCGCGTGCTGGGCGACGCCGGGGGGACGGGCTCGTTCGACGCGCTTCCCTTCTCGGAGCTCCGCGACCGGGTCGGCGTCGACGACAGCGGCCGGTTCAGCTACCACCTCGACAGGCTCGTCGGACGGTTCGTCGAGCGGACCGACCGCGGCTACCGCCTCCGCGTCCCCGGGATCCAGGTGTATCAGGCGATACAGGCGGGCGTCTACGCGGACCACGAGGACGTCGGCCCGCTGGAGACCGACGTCCCCTGTCCGGAGGCGTGCGGCGCCGACTGCGTCTGTCGCTACGAGGACTTCCGGTTCCGCCTCGAGTGCGCCGGCTGCGAGGCGTTCCGCGTGCGCTACCCCGTCGACCCGCACGCGTTCGGTGACGACCTGCCCGCGGACCTCCTGCGGGCGGCCGACCGCCGGCTCAAGCGCGACACCTTCTCGATGGAGCTCGGGTTCTGCCCCTACTGCGCCGGCCCCGTCGACATCGAGTACCGCGGTCAGCGTCGCCGGCTTCGGGAGCCGACCGAAGCCGGGAACCCCGTGGCCAGCCGCCGGACCTGCCGGCGCTGTCACTGGTTCATCGACTTCCGCACCTCCGTGGTGGCGCTGATCAAGCCGGCCGTCGCGGGCGAGTTCGCGGCCGCGGGCGTCGACACGTTCGCGGTGCCGCAGTGGAGCGACGCCTACGAGTGGGAGGAGACGGTGCTGTCCGAGGACCCGCTCCGCGTGGAGCTGACGATGACCGTCGAGGGCGTCACCCGCGTCGTGACGTTCGACGGCGAACTCGACGTGCTGGCGGTGCGGGACCCGGACGAAGCCGGTAGCGGGCGGTAACCTCCGCGGTCGCCAGTCATAACTTTCGTGACAGCGACAGCGAACCATGACCGACGACCGGCCGGCGACGCCGTCCGAGCGGTTCGCGTCGCTGGCCCACGAGACGCGCCTCGCCATCGTGCGCGAGCTCGGCGGACCCGCCGAGGACGGCGACGGCTACGTGACGCTGCCGTTCTCCGCGCTCCAGGACCGGGTGGGCGTCGAGGACAACGGCCGGTTCGCCTATCACCTCGGGAAGCTCCGGGGCACGTTCGTGGAGCGCGTCGAAGCGGGGTATCGCCTGACTCGCCCGGGGATCGACATCTATCAGGCCATCCTCGCGGGCGCGTACAGCGTGCGCGAGGACCTCGGCCCGTTCGAGACCGACCTCCCCTGTCTGGGCGACGACTGCGAAGGGACGCTGCGGTGTGAGTACGCCAACGATCGCTTCCGGCTCTGGTGTGGCAGCTGTGACGAGGTGCTCGTCCGCTACGTGCTGGTGGGGGGCTGTTTCGGCGACGACCTCCCCGCGAACCTGCTCGAGACCGCGAGCAAGCGGATCAAGCGGGACATGCTCTCGCTCCATCAGGGCTACTGCCCGTACTGCGCCGGCTCCGTGGAGCTCCGGGCGCTCGGCCCGGTCCGGAGCCTACGGTGGTCCGACTCCGCGGACGCGTTCCGCTACGACTGCACGCGGTGCCACTGGTGGATGCAGACGCGCGCCTCCCGGGCCGCGCTGGTGCTCCCGCAGGTGGTCGCCGCGTTCGCGAGCGAGGGCGTGGACCTGTTCGAGTGGCCGCACTGGGACGCCCGCGTCGAACGCCAGGAGGCGGTTTCGAGCAGGGACCCGCTGACGGTCCACGTGCGGCTCACCGTCGAGAACGTCACGCGGGAGATGGTCCTCGGTCCCGAACTCCGGATCCAGTCGATCGAGACGCCCGCATGACCCTGGTCCGCCCACACGACTGCGTCCGCTGCGGCGCGACGATCCGCCCCGGCGAGGAGTTCGGCGCGGTCGACGTGCTCGACCCCGACGGCGACCTCGAAGTGCTGCTGTGTCCCGACTGCGCGGCCGCGCTTCGGCGGTTTCTGGACGGCGATTTGGCGGCTGACTCCGCGGGTTCCGACGGCACTACCGACGCCTCCTGACCGCGGCCGACGCTCGCGTCCCCTCGCGCTCCGCAACCCTCCTCGGAGTTTCTAGCGGGAGTGGTGACGAGGCGGTCCGAGCGGTGGGGTTTCGAGCCGCCGTTCGCTCCGTACCGCGCTCACGTCGGCGCCGGCGACATCGCGCGCGTCGCTCGCGCGCTGACAGCGCACGCGCTGCAGTGGAAGAGCACCGCCACGACACCGAATCGAAGTGCTCGCCGCTGCAGCCGGGGTCCAGCATCCGGAAAACGGGAAGAAGACGCGATGTGACGAGATCAGCCGCAAAACCCCTTCATTTCCCCTCGAACCGACGGATTGCGACCGCGAACGCGAGCCGCCACGGGAGCAGGAACGCCAGCCCGATCCCGACGTTCACGAGGACGAACGTCGCCGGCGCGTCGCCCGGAAGCATCGGGGTCGCGCGGAGCCCGGCCCCGAACAGCGAGGTCGCCGTCCAGACGACGGTCACGCGGAGCGTCGTCGCGTGGAGGTCCGTCGAGACGGCGCGCGCGTACACCCCGCCGAGCGGCGCGACGGCCGCCCACGCCAGCAGGAACGGGAGTGCGGTCAGCGCCGCGTGCCGCGGGAACGCGATCGGGTTGATCGCGTGCGCGAGCAGGCCGACGCCGAGAAACGCCGAGATCGCGGCGGCGTCGCCGACCGCGGCGACGACCGCGGTGGAGCGGGGGAGCCGCGGTGCGGCGAGTCGCGTCCGGGTCGCGTCCGCCATTCAGACCACCACCGCCTCGGCGACGACCGCCGCGAGCAGCAGCCCGAGGTAGGCGTTCGACGCGTAGAACGTCCGGAGGGCGGCCGCGTCCGTCCCTCGGTCGTACTGCCGGACGAGCGACCGCAGGAAGACGCCTCCGGCGCCCGCGGTCGTCACGGCGTAGAGCGCGCCGAACTCCGCGACGACGCCGAGCGCGACCGCCGCGACCAGCGTGGCGCCGAGCCAGTAACAGGTCCGCCGGCGCGTCGCCCGGACGCCCGCGACGACCGGGAGCATCGGGTAGTCGGCGCGGGCGTACTCCCCGCGGTGCGCGATGGCGAAGTTGTAAAAGTGCGCGGGCGTCCACAGCACCACGACGCCGGCCAGCAGGACGGCGGGGAGCCCGATCCCGCCCGTCACCGCGGCCCAGCCGATGAGCGCCGGGAGCGCGCCGGATCCGCCCCCGACGGCGGTGTTCCAGCGCGTCGTCGGCTTCAGCAGGACGGTGTAGACCACGGCGTAGTACACGATCGCCCCGGCGGTCAACAGCGTCGCGAGGGGGGTGACGACCGTCCACAGCAGCCCCAGGGACGCCGCGGCGAGCGCGAGGCCGAACGCGGCCGCGCGCCGCGGCGGCACCGTCGCAGTCGCGACCGGCCGGTCCGCGGTCCGCGCCATCTTCCGGTCCCGCTCGCGCTCGAACAGGTGGTTGAACGTCCCGGCCGCGCCGACCGCGAGCACGCCGCCGGCCAGCGTCGCGACCACGGTGACGCCGTCGACCGCCGCGCCCGTGGCCGCCGCCAGCGCCATCCCCGCGAGCGCGAGCAGGCAGAGCAGCCACATCAGCCGCGGCTTCGTCAGCGCGAGGTACGCGCGCAGGCGGTCCGCGGGACCGTTCGGAGCGGTCGCGTCGACCGGCGACGGCCGGGAACTGGCCCCGGTCGGCGTGTCCTCCGCCGTCGCGTCCGGGTCGGCGACCGTCGCGTCGAGGTGTCGGACCAGCACGACGAGCAGCACGGCAAACGCCGCGACGCCGCCGAAGAGGTGGATCCTCCCGACGCCGACGCCCCACCTCGCGGCGTCGAAGCCCCCGACGCGCCCCGCCAGCCCGACCAGTCCCTGGACCGGGACGCCGACCGTCGCCAGCGCGAGCCCCGCACGGACGCCCGTCGCGCGATCCTCGCGCCGCGCGTAGACGGCGGTCGCGGCGACCAGCGCCCAGACTGCGGCCGCGAGGGCGTAGTGGCCCCACGCGACCCATGCGAGCGGCCCGGACGCCGCCGCTTCCCCCGCCGTCGCGGTCGTCGCGCCGAGCGCGAGGACGAGGTACGTGCCGACGACGCTCGCCGTCAGGAGAGTCGTGAATCGTGTCGCGCCCATACGCGCACGCTCGAACGCCGGCACCCCGGAGCTTCCGCCGAAGATGTTCGGGCCGGGGGACACACTGCCTCACCGCCCGGAAAACCGGCCCGAGGCGACCGCCGGTCACTCCGAGCAGGAGCAGCGCGACGGGTCCTCGCCGCCGTCGGCCGCGGGCCTCTCGGCGTCGTGATCGTCGGAACCGCCGCGTTCGGTGGCGCGTCCCTCGCTTCCGCCGGCGTCCCAGTCACCGACGCGCTGCGCGACCCGCCGGCGGGTCACCGCCCCGACGCGGTCGGCGACGTCGTCCACGAGGTCGAACAGGTCGTCCTGCACGTCGCTGTCGTCGTCGCGGACGGTGGGTCCGTCGCTCCCCTCGCTGTCGAAGTCCGGATGGACGGGGATCTTCGAGAGCACCGGGACGCCGTAGTCGTCGCGGATCGACGCCGCGCCGCCCTCGCCGAACACCTCGTGGGTGTCCCCGCAGTCGGGGCACCGGAACGCGGCCATGTTCTCGACGACGCCGAGCACGGGCGCGTCGTGGTCCTCGAACAGACGGAGCCCCTTGCGGGCGTCCGCGACCGCCATCTCCTGTGGCGTCGTGACGATGACGACGCCGGCGACGGGCAGCGACTGGAGCAGGTTCAGCGAGGCGTCGCCCGTTCCCGGCGGGAGGTCGACGATCAGGTAGTCGAGCTGCCCCCACTCCACCTCGTTGACGAACTTCATCATCACGTTGTTCACCATCGGCCCGCGGAGGACGGCCGGCTGGTCGTCGCCCGGGAGCATGTGGTGGGCGCTCATCACGAGCACGCCGTCGGAGCGCGGCGGGACGATGTCGCCGTCGGGCATCACGCCCGGCTCGTTCTCGGTGGGGAGCAGCCGGGGGACGTTCGGCCCGTGCACGTCGGCGTCGAGAATGCCGACGCGGGCGCCCCGCTCGTCGAGCCCGGCCGCGATGTTCGCCGCGACGGTCGTCTTGCCGACGCCGCCCTTGCCCGACGCGACCGCGATCACGTTGCGGACGCCGGGCAGCACGCTCCGGTCGAAGCCGTGCGCCTCGCCGACGCCGGCGCTCAGGTCCGGATCGAGACCGGCGTCGGCGACGACCTCGCGGACCCGGTCGCCGATGTCGATCTCCGCCGGGGCGCAGGGCGCGTTGAATGCCAGCGAGACCTCGGCGGTGCCGTCGCTGACGGTCACGTCGTTGATGAGCCCCATCGAGACGATGTCGTCGCCGTTCTCGGGGTCCGCTACCGCTCGGAGCCGCTCGGTCAGTTCTGCTTCGGTGATGGTCATGGGTTCGTGGTGTCGGTCGGACCGCGGTCGGTCGGCGGGCGATGCGGGGTCGGAGTCGGTCGGCGGGCGGTGCAGCGTCGGGGGCGGGCGGCGGGCGGTGCAGCGTCGGGGGCGGTTGGCGGGCGGTGCAGCGTCGGGGGCGGTCGGCGGGCGGTGCAGCGTCGGGGGCGGGCGGCGGGCGGTGCAGCGTCGGGGGCGGGCGGCGGGCGGTGCAGCGTCGGGGGCGGTCGGTGGGCGGTGCGGCGTCGCGGTCGCTCGCTGCGCCGGGGCGGGCTCAGAAGAACACCGCCCCGATGACCAGCGTCGCCACCAGCAGGCTCCCCCACAGCACGGTCGTCAGGCCGGCGAGGTAGCCCACGCCGAGCAGGTTCGCGAACCGGTCGCTCGGGTCACCGAGGAACCACGCGCCGACCATGACGTACACCGGCAGGAGGACGATGCCGAAGATCAGGTACGTCCCCGGGCCGACGAACGGCAACGTGTAGTCGGCCGAGCCGGCGAGCAGGGGGAGCAGAAGGGGAGCCAGTGCAGCCGTCATCCCTCCACCTCCCCGTGGTCCTCGATGGCGTGCAGTTCCACGACCGGGATCACCTTCGAGACGACGAGGAAGAACAGCACCACGATCCCCACCGTCCCGACGAGCGCCGACAGCTCGACCGTGGAGGGCGTGTACGCGCCCGGAACGCCCGCGTAGAGGTCGAAGTGCGCGTGCATCAGCCCCTCGACGACGAACAGCACCTTCTCGATCAACGTCCCGGCGAGCACGCCGACCGAGAGCGCGACGAGCAGCGGGAGGCTGAACAGCGAGGGGCGCAGCGACGCCGCGAAGACGTACAGCATCGCGACGACCACCACCCCGATCGCGGCCCAGTAGAGCGGCGTCGCGATCTTCACCTCCGTCGCGTGCTGGAGCGTCGTCGGCGCCGCGAAGATCCCCGTGATCACCTGCTGGAGCTGGAGCCACAGGAACAGCAGGCTGAAGAAGCCGAGCCACTGCCCGAGCCCGCGGAAGACCGCGTCGGGGATCAGCGCCTCCCAGCCGTACGCGTACCGGAACGCGGCCGCGACGATGATGATCCCGCTCACCGCCGAGGTCAGCGCGATGGAGAGGAACGACGGCCCCTGCACGCCGCCGGCCCAGCCCGCCATCGACGGCAGCAGCGCGAACAGCCACGGGATGACGCCGCCGTGGAGCAGCAGCGGGGCCATGATGATGATCGCGAACGCGATCCACCAGACCATCCGCTCGACGACCGCGTCCTCGGTCTCGGAGTAGCCGACGAGGAGGACGTCGTAGATCGGGTCGAGCCGGCTCGGCAGTCGGTCGCGCAGGCGGTGGAGGTCGTAGCGGATCGTCAGCCCGAGGTACGTCGCGGTCAGCACGAAGTACGCGGTGATCACCGTCACGTCCCACATCAGCGGCGACCACTGGACGCGGGTCGGCCACGCCGGGATGACGCTCGTGACGAGTCGGTCCGGCCGGCCGACGTGGATCAGGATGAAGATCCCCGCGCAGGTCAGCGCCGCGATCGTCAACAGCTCCGCGAGCCGCGCGACGGGCTGGTAGGTGTCCATCCCGAGCAGCCGGACCGCGGCCGACAGGATGATCCCGCCGTGAGCGATGCCGACCCACCAGATGAACGCGCCGATGTAGAGCCCCCACGGCACGCCGCCGCCGGAGCCCCAGTCGGCGAGGTTCGTGACGACCAGGCCGTGCCGGAGCTGTTGGAGGTAGAAGAACAGCCACACGCCGATCATGCCGAGCGCCACGGCCAGCGCCGCGAGGTAGCGCGTCGAGACCGTCCGGATCGGCCGAACGAGCGTGTCGCGGTCGACGCCGGTCACGTCGACGCTCACGCCGTCTCACCTCCCGCGGCGGCGCCCTGATCGAGCACCTCCTTCCGGTCGTCGGTCAGGCCCATCTCCTCGTAGGTGACGGGGCCGTCGACCTGCCGGGCGTCCTGCGAGGGCGCGTTGCCGACGAAGGTGACGTTGGGGTCGGTGCCGCGCTCCTCCAGCAGCTGGAACGTGGAGACGGTGTGCTCCTTCCGGTTCGGGTAGTCCGACTGGTCGTTCTCCTGCGACTCGCGGTACTCCCGGAGGTGCCGGTTCGGCGGGCTCTCCGGGTCGTTCAGGTCGCCGAAGTGGATGGCGTCCATCGTGCACGCCTCCTCGCAGGCGGTGGTGCCGATCTTCTCCTCGCCCATCTGGCCGTCCTGTCTGTCGACGCAGAAGGTGCACTTGCCCATGACGCCCTCGGGCGGCCGGGAGCCGACCCACCGGCCGCGGTCGTCGATCTGGTGGTCGTCGTCGATCTCCGACTCGGGCACGTCGGGCTCGCCCCACTGGAAGTAGTTGACGCCGTAGGGACACGACACCTCGCAGTAGCGGCAGCCGATGCAGATGTCGTAGTCCGTCAGCACGAGGCCGTCCTCCTCGCGAGTGTGGCGGGCGCCGACCGGACACACCTTCGTACACGGCGAGTCCGTGCAGTGCTGGCAGGTTCGCGGGAGGAAGTTCGTCTCCTCGCCCTGATTCTCGTCCTCGAAGGCGAAGACGTACATCCAGTTGGCGCCGCGCGAGAGGTTGTGCTCCTGGTCGCAGGCGACCATGCAGGCGAGGCAGCCGTCGCAGTTGTTGAGGTTGATCGTCATCCCCCAGCGAGTGCCGTCGCCGTCCTCCTCCTGGGCGGCGGCCGCGCCGGGCGGGCCCCCGTCACCGCCTCCGGCGCCGCCGGTGCTTCCGAGCCCGCCGAGTGCGAGCGCGCCCGCGGCGGCCCCCTTCTTCATCACGGAGCGCCGGGACTCCTCGTCGTCGGGGTCGAAGCCCTCCAGCGCGTCCCCGAGGCGGTCGAGGAAGCCCTCGCTTTCTGCGCCGCCGCTCCCGTCGCCGCCGGCGTCGCCCCCCTCGCCCGCGGCGAGCGCGTCGGGGTCGGGGAGGTCGATCTCGCGGTCGTCCACCTCGAACTCCTCGACGATCCGGTCGTGGTAGCGCCGGTAGAACGCGGCCTCGCTCAACTCGCCGGCGGTGACGCGCTGAGCGTCCCGCGCGAGCTCCAGCCCGAGGTCCGTGTCGTAGTCGGTCTCGTCGAGGAGTCGCCTGTGCCGCTCCTCGTCGTCGGGTGGCGTGTCGATGTCGTCGTCAGTGCTCATGGTCGGTCCTCCGGGACCCGACCGCGCGCGGCCGGCGTCGTCGGGCACGCCGCCCGGGACCGCACGCGACCGACGCGTCGGCGTGACGGGTCCGTACGCGAGCGTACGGCGGCCGCCCGGTCAAGCGTGCACCGCGTTCCACGCGGCTGAGAACGACTGCGAACGCGTTCGCCGGCTGTCGGATAAAGGGGGACGCAGTCGGCGGAGTCCGGTCGCACGGGCCGGTCCTCGAACCGGTTCGGCCGGAAACCGTCGCGGACGCGCCGAGGGCGATCGGCCCGCCGCGGACCGGTCTACGCCCCGTCGGCCGCGGTCGTGCGCCGGGGGACCGGCAGCCGACCGACGATCCGGCCGAGCAGCGCGGTCGGCCGGAGCGGGCGGGCGACGAGCGAGACGCCGACCAGCAGGACCGCGAGCGCGACCGCCTCGGCCGAGGGATCGACCGCGCGGGCGGCCTCGCGGAGCCACAGCGCCGCGGTCACGCCCGCGACGAGCGCGGCCGGGAGCAGCGCCGTCGCGGCGACCGCGCGGATCGAGGGGGCTGCGGGCGGTTCGCGGCGGCCGACGCCGCCGGGGCCGGTCGTCTCGCGTCCGCGCCGTCGGGTCGAGTCGGATGGGGTCATGACTCGTGTAAACGATGGACCGGAACCCCGATAAGTGTAAGCAGAAAAACAATTATGTACCGGAGCTTACTGAAACTCGTTTGAGGAATCCGCGGCCTGCGCCGGGCGATACGCCGCCACCCGGGCGACCGCGCTACAGGCGGTCGCGACCGAGCAGCAGGTACAGAACGATCCCCAGAAGCGGCGCGAGGAAGACGACGATGGCCCAGAGGAACGCGGGGTGACTGCTGTTGGACTCGGCGTCGCTGTACGTCCAGACGATCAGCGCGACGTGAGCGACGAACAGCAAGATGCCGATCAGGCCGAAGATCGCTCCCGCGCCGCCCTGGAGGGCTATCGATGAGAGCATCGTCAGGGGATCACGGCCGGGACGCAAGTTCCTTGTGGTGGCGCCGGCCCCCGCCACTCGTTTCATAAGTTCTACAAAAATTCGGTTCGGGCAACGGTTATGGGGCCGGACACGCCACTTAGGGGCATGAGCGAGGCGAGCACGTCACCGGAGCGGGACCGGCGCGGTCGACGCGAGGCGGACGCGGAGGAGCTTCTGGCCTGCGACGACTGCATGTCGCCCGCGGACGCCTTCTCCGTGGTGGCCAGCGAGACGCGGCTGTCCATCCTCGAGGCCCTCTGGCGGAGCGAGGAGACGCCGGTGCGGTTCTCGGACCTCCGCCGAGAGGTCGGCATGCGCGACTCCGCGCAGTTCAACTACCACCTCGGGAAGCTCACGGACCAGTTCGTGGTGCGGACCGACGAGGGGTACGACCTCAGACACGCGGGCAAGGCGGTCGTGCGCGCGGTGCTCGCGGGCACCTTCAACGAGTCGCCGGACGTGGAGCCGTTCGGCGTCGGCGACCCCTGCGTCGCCTGCGGCGCGGAGCTGCGCGCGAGCTACGCCGACGAGACGTTCGCGGTCGCCTGTCCCGACTGCGGCAAGCCCCACGGGAAGTACGCGTTCCCGCCGGGCGGGCTCAACGACCGCGACGAGACCGAACTGCTGCGCGCGTTCGACCAGCGCGTGCGCCACCTCCACTGCCTGGCCGCGGACGGCGTCTGCCCCGAGTGCAACGGGCGGATGACCACGAAGATCGTGGAGGCGGACGACCCCGACGAGGCGCCGCTCGGGCTCTCGGTCCACGTCGAGCACGTCTGCGCGCAGTGCCGCCACCGGCTCCGTTCGTCGGTCGGCCTCTCGCTTCTGGACCAGTCGGACGTGGTCTCCTTCTACCGCGAGCGCGGCGTCGACCTCTCCGCGACCCCCTACTGGACGCTCCCGTGGTGCGTCAGCGACGAGTACGTCGAAGTCCTCGACCGCGACCCGTGGGCGCTCCGCGTGGCCATCCCCGAGGGCGACGAGACGCTAACGGTGACGCTCGGGCCGGACCTGGGGATCCGGGAGGCCGAGCGCGGGGCGTAGTCGAGGCGGACAGGACCTTTCGAGACGCGGATCGGACGGCGGCTCGAGCGTCTCGGTCTAGAAGCCGTCCTCGAAGACGAACGTGCCGTCGCGCTGGACGACCTCGCCGTCGACCTCGATGACGGAGTCCTCGCTCATGTCGACGATCATGTCGACGTGCTCGGCGGACTCGTTCAACTCGTTCTCCTCCGGCACGCAGTCCTCGTAGGCGGAGCCGACCGCCATGTGGACGGTGTCGCCCATCTTCTCGTCGAACAGCATGTTGTAGGTGAACCGGTCGATGGCGCGGTTCATCCCGATGCCGAGTTCGCCGAGGTGCCGTGCGCCCTCGTCGGTCTCGAGGATGCCGGTCAGCAGGTCCTCGTTGCGGCCGGCCGAGTGCTCGACCACTTCACCGTCCTCGAAGGTGAGACGCACGTCCTCGATCTCGCGCCCGTAGCGGTACAGGGGGAGGTCGAAGTACACCTCGCCGTCGACGCCGTCGCGGACGGGGGCGGTGAACACCTCGCCGCCGGGGAGGTTCGCCTCGCCGTAGTCGTTGAGCGTCTTCATGCCCGAGACGTCGAGCGTCAGGTCCGTCTCCTCGCCGCTGCGAATCTGCACCTCGTCGGCGTCGTCGAGGATCTCGACCATCTGTTGCTGGAACTCGCGCTGCTCGTCCCAGTCGAGGGAGACGGCGTCGTAGACGAAGTTCTCGTAGCCCTCGGTGCTCATGCCCGCGAGCTGGGCGTGGGCGCTGGTGGGGTACTGCGTGAGACACCAGGTCTTCGAGAGGCGCTCCTTCTTGATCTCGGCGCGGGCGCGGTTGTACGCCGCGTTCGTCTCGGGGGCGACGTCCGCGCCCTCGGTGGCGTTGTCGCCGCCGCGGGCGATGATGAAGACGTCCGTCTCCTCGTAGAGGGCGCGCTCGTGGGCCGGCTCCTCGAACGTCTCGCCGGCGGCGCGCTTGAACGCGCGGTCGGCGCGGTCGGAGTTGTTGAGCCAGAGGGGGTTCGCGCCGCGGTCGCCGCACAGCTCGTGGAGCGCGACGGCGAGGTCCGCCGCCTCCTTCGGCATCTGGATGACCACGTCGTCGCCGGCCTCGACGCCGGCGGAATGGTCGACGATCGTCTCTGCGTGTTCGCGGATGCGCGGGTCCATACGCGCCCGTCTCGCCCGGCCGTGTTACCGGTTTCGCTGTCGCGGCGCGGCCGCCGCGGACGCGGCTCCTCGCCCCGCCGGAATCGGTTTCAGGGTCCCCGGCGTAGCCCACGCCGATGCGCCGAGTCGTCGTCCGTCTCGCCATGGCCGCGGTCGGGATCGTGCTGCTTGCGGGCTACCTCGCAGCCGCGCTCCTCGGCTACCGGGCGCTCCTGTGGCTGTGGGCGACGCGTCCGGACGCCCCGACGCTGGCGGCGGTCCTGGCCGGCGCGACCCTGCTGTCCGCGTACCTGAGCTACCGCGTCGGCACGAGCCAGCTGCTCGCCGCCCTCTCGACGGACCGGCTGCCGCGGTCGGCCGCCCCCGGGCTCCACCGCCGGATCGACGACCTCGCGGCGCGGATGGGCGTGGACCGGCCGACGCTGTACGTCGGGGAGATGGGCGCACCCAACGCCTTCGCCGTCGGCGGGAGCGACCGCGGCGCGCTCGTCCTCGACCGCTCGCTGTTCCGCCTGCTCGACCCCGCGGAACTGGAGGGGATCGTCGCCCACGAACTCGCCCACTTGGAGCGCAACGACGGCCTCCGCCGCGCGCTCGCGCAGGGAGTCGTCCAGACCGCCGCGGGCCTGCTGACGGTCGCGCTCGTGCCCGCGATCCTCGCGCTGTCGGGACTCGCCCGGGGGTCGGCGTGGATCCGCGGCCGACCGGGCGACCGGCGGGGTCCCCTGAGCCGGCTCCGCCGGGCCGTCGTCGCCGCGCCGGTGCTGGTCCTGTTCGCGGCGACCCTGATCGCGCGCGCTCGTTCCCGCCGGCGGGAGTTCGCCGCCGACGACCGCGCGGTCGAGGTGACCGGCGACCCGCTGGCGCTCGCGCGAGCGCTCCGGCGGATCGAGCGCGCGACCGAGACGGCGTGGCCGCTCGGTCCCCTCTCGACCAACCGCGAGACTGAGTCGACGCTGGAGCGGTGGATCTCTACGCATCCCCCGACCGAAGAGCGCGTCGAGCGGCTGGCCGAACGGGCCGACGCGGAGCGCCGTCGGCGGCAGCGCGGGAGGACGCGGATCCCGGTCGAGTGACAGAGTGCCGTCACGCTCGATGGCGCCGTCACTCCCTGTCTGCGGCCAGATCCGCGGCGTGTTCCCGCACGAGGTCGCCGAAGGCGGCCACCTCCGCCGCCTCCTGTTCCTCCGCGCTCCGGCGGTCGCGGAGTCGGCGCTTCAGGACCGCGAGCGCGTCGGGCGCGTTGGCCGCTATCTCGTCGGCGACGGTCCGGGGGTCGTCGACGACTCGCGAGACGAGGCCGGTCCGGAGCGCCGCGTCGGCGTCGAGCACGCGTCCGGAGCAGGCGAAGTCGAGCGCCTCGCCCTCGCCCATCACCCGCGGAAGACGAGCGGTGCCGCCCCACGCGCCGAACAGGCCAAAGGTGACGCCCGGTTCGCCGAAGGTGGCCGCGGGCGTCGCGACGCGCACGTCGGCCGCGAGCGCGAGTTCGACGCCGCCCCCGCGGGCCGCGCCGTCGACGCCCGCCACGACCACCGCGTCGGCGGTCTCGATGGCGCGCGCGGTCCGCTGCCCGCGACGTGCGAACGCCTCGGGGTCGTCGAGGTCTGCGACGACGTCGAGGTCGGCGCCGGCACAGAAGGCGTCGCCGGCGCCGCGGAGCAGCGCCACGGGCTCGCTCGTCTCGCGCACCGCGTCCGCGAGGGCGTCGAGGTCCGCGGGGCGGAGCGCGTTGCGACGGGCGGGGCGGTCGATGGTGACGACCCGGACCGGGCCGTCCGCGGTCGCGCGGATCACGGTGGGGAGAGACGGGTCGTTTCCAAAGGTCTTTGCCCTTCCCGGCCTTCCTTTCCGGCGATGGACGACGCCGTGCGGGCACGCGCCGCCGCGCGCGAGGCCGTCGCCGACATCGAGCCGGCGCGCCTCCGCGAGGTCCTCGACGACAGACTCGCTGCGGCGGCGGTGACGCCCGGCGTCCTCGCGCTCGTCGCCACTCGGGCGCTGGACCCGGCCGCGGACCTCGACGCCGTCGCCGACCGCGCCGCCGGCGTCCAGCTCATCTACGAGGGCCTCCGGCTCACCCGCCGGCTCGCGCACGACGAGCCGTGGGTCGGGGAGGCGGTCGCGGAGGCGGACATCGCCGCCGACCTCGACATCCTCGCCGCGGACGTGCTCGTCTCGCGGGGCTTCTACCTGCTCGCGCGCACCGAGGCCGCCGCCGCCGCCGTCGACGTGGTCCGCGCGTTCGGCCGCGACCAGACCCGCCGCGAGGAGGCCGCGCCCGCCGCGGCCGCGGACCTCGACCGCAACCTCGAGGAGGACGTCTTCGAGCTCGCGGTCGTCGCCGGGACGACCGCCGTGGGCGGCGACCCTCCCACGGAGCTACAGACGTACGCCCGCGAACTCGCCGCCGACTACGACGGCGAGTTCCCACCGCCGGGGCAGGCGCTCCCCGACGCCACCGCCGACCGCATCGCCGCGCTCTCCGAGGAGCGCGTCTGAAGCGGCCGAGGGAGCGTTTCGCTCGTCACCCCGATCTTTCTCGACCCGAAAGCGACGGATCGAGCGTTGAAGCAGCCCGCATCGGGCGAGCGCCGACGGCCAGACCGCGACCGTGCGACGACCTCGCGGACGGCGTCCGGATCGAAACGCCTAAAGACGAATCCGGTCAACGAGAAAACGCGCGCCTGGGTAGCTTAGCGGTAAAGCGCGTCCTTGGTAAGGACGAGACCCCGGGTTCAAATCCCGGCCTAGGCTCTTTCTTCCGTACACTCCTTGTGTGTACACTTTTTGGCTACACTCGTCTGAACGAAACCCGTTCAAGATTCGCGTCTCTCGCTAAACAGGGCATCCCTCGCCGTATTGCGATTCGGGGAAGTGTCAGGACACACAAACCAATTCACAGACTGCGGTGGGGTAGACCCGATATCGACCGGGGGCGCGTCCCCCAAGGAACACTCCTGATTTCGCTAATCAACGCTCGCAAAGGGATGACTGAACCCTAGTCAGGAGTGTGACAGAAACCCCTCGATGCGGCGATTCACGACGAGTACGCGGTGAGTGAGGCTCCGCCGAAACGACTATTGGTAAGACATACGTATTACGTAGATATGTCTAAAGCAGCTACAAACGACGACGGCGAGGACGACATCACCACGGTGACCTTCAAACTCACCGAGTCGTTCCTCGACGAGATCGACGATACGTGGCAGGGACGCGGGTTCAACAGCCGGAGCGAGTTCATTCGGTACACGCTCCGGGACGCCGTCGAGTTCCCGACGTTCGACCGCGACGAACTCGTCGCCCTGCTCGAAGCCGAGGAGGACATCCGCGAGGGACGGACGACGAGCGCCGAGGACGCCCGCGAGCGGTTCGGCACGGGCGATGAGTGACGACGAGTGGACGTGGGAACTCTCCTCGACCGCCGAAGACGACCTCGGCGGACTCTCCCCCGCTGACCAGGACCGGATACTCGACAAACTCGACGAGATCGTCTCCTCGCCGTGGCGCGACCCGCCGGACTACGGCGAGCCGCTCCAGAACAGCCCGTACAAGAAAATCCGCATCGGGGAGTTCCGGCTCTCCGTGAGCTTCCGACAGAACGACCGGCGGCTCGTCGTCGCACGTATCAAGCGTCGGGGCGGCGCGTACACCGCTGACGACGACTGACGCGAAGGCGGGGGGCTTACCACCGACTGGCTCCACGGTGCAGGTATGAACGTCGAGCGCGGCGTCGTGACGCAGCCCGACAACGACGTGGCGGGGTACTTCGAGGTGGCCGACGCGGTCGGGTTGGACTACGTCGAGGTGATGCTGGACGGCGCGACCGACCGCGAGTGGCTCTCCGGCGAGGGCCGGGAGCTGCTGGAGCGGTACGACGACCTCGGGCTCGCGGTCCACCTGCCGTTCGAGGGGCTCGACCTCGGGTCGCCGTTCGACGGCGTCCGCGAGGCGGTCGTCGCGGAGCTACACGCCTGCCACCGGGCGGCGGACCGGGCGGGGGCCGACACGGCGGTGCTCCACCCGACCGCGCTCGCGTGGGAGCGGGCACACGGCGGGGCGCGCCTCGCGGCGCGGGTCGAGCGGTCGATAGAGGAACTGGACGCGCGGGCCGCCGAGGCCGGGCTGGACGCGACGCTCTCGGTCGAGAACGTCTACGACGCGCTCGTGGCGACCGACGACGTGCCCGGGCTCCTTGCGGGGACCGACGCGTCGATGACGTTCGACACCGGCCACGCGCGGATCGACGGCCACGACGACGCGGAGATGGCTCGGTTCCTCGCGGCCCACGCGGACCGCGTCTCGCACCTCCACCTCAACGACACGCGGACCGCCGCCGACGAGCACCTGCCCCTCGGCGCGGGATCGATCGACTTCGCGCGGCTGTTCTCGGCGCTGCCGGACGGCTGGACGGGGTCGGCCTCCGTCGAGGTGACCACGCCGAACATGGCGTACGTCGAGCGGAGCGCCCGCCACCTCGACGAGCTGCTGGCGTCGACGCGGTAACCCGGGCGGGGTCAGACGACGCCCGCGATACTGGCGGCGACGGCGAACCCCAGCCCGGCGGTGAAAAGCCCCATGAGGAACAGCGCGGAGCCCTTCCGCAGGGCCCGGTCGACGGGGAGCATGACGGTGAAGCCGCCGAACGCGATCAGGAGCCCGCCGATCAGCACGACGATCAGGGCGGTCGCGGGGAGGATCGAGAACTCGAGCGTGATCGTCACCGTCGAGATGATGACCGCGAGCAGCGTGGCGAAGAACCCGAGGAACTGCAGCGTCTGTCCCTGGAGCTTCTTGATCTGGTCTTTCGACTCCTCCTGTGCGGTCTCGACCGCCTCGAGCGCGTCGTCGACGTCCTCCTTGAGCTGGTCCTGCCGGCGCTGGATCTCGTCGACGTACTTGTCGAGGTACACCCGCGACTCATGGTTGCGGTAGCTGTTGACGCGGAGGACGTAGCTGTCCTTCGAGTCGTCCTCGAGGTCGATGCCCTCGTTGATCTGCCGGATCGCGTCGTCGTACCGGCCCTGGAGGGCGCGGAGCCGGCCGAGGGTCACCTTGAACTTGGGGTAGACCGGCTCGGTGATGAGCTGGTCCATGATCCCTTCGGCCTCCTCCAGCAGCTGCTCGCGGGGGGTCCCGAGGAACTCCTCTTTGTCCTCCTCGAGCGCCTGCACGATCGCCGTGACGTAGGCGTGGTTCACGCCGGCGTGATCGGGGCCGACGCGGGACTGGGCCCGTCGGGCGTACTCGATGGCGCGTTCGTAGCTCTCCCCGGTCCGGAGCTGCTTCGCCTGCAGCCCCTGCAAGTGCGGGTACATCGGGTGGTCGTCGAACTCCGCGTGCTTCTCGAGGACGCGGCCGAACTCGCTGATGTTCCCGCGTCGCCGGAGGAACGTGCAGTAGGCGAAGAACGCGGCGAAGCGGACGGTTTCGGGGTCAGACTGGCCGAAGTCGTCCGACTCGAAGACCCGCCGGAGGTCCTCCTTGCGGTCGGGGGCGACCTCGATCAGCCGCGTCAGCGCGAGCTCCCACTCGCGGTCGGTCTCGGGCGGGAGGTCCCCGAACAGTTCGATCAGGTCGTCGGTCCCCGACTCGTCCGCTCGCGCCTCGATCCGGTCGACGAGGTCGTCGCTCAGTTCGGCCATGGGTCACTCGCTCAGGTCGACCGTCGCAACCGCGACGTCGTCGGACGGCTTCAGACGGGGATACTCGCGACATTCGGGGTCGGACTCCTCGAAGGCACGCAGGACGCGGACCGCCCGCTCGATGCCGTCCGTTCGGAGGTACGGAACCAGCGTCGACCAGTCCGCGAACGCGTCGTAGGTCGTACACACCGGTTCGAACCCGTCGGTGAACGCGACAGCGAACTCGGCGTCGCGGCGGTCGAGGGAGCCGGTCGCGGCGTGGTCGACCGCCGACGGGTCCAGCCCGAACGTCCAGTAGCCGCCCTCGCGGTTCTTCCGTTTCCGGTGGTCGACCAGCATGGGATGCACGCGCTCGCGGAGCGACTCGTAGGAGACCGCGCCGTCGGCCGCCTCGCGGATCGCCACCATCTCCTCGACCACCCGCCGGTCGAGGTCGCGCGGCCCCTCGCCGAGGACCGCTCTGGACTCGGGTCCGGCGTCGACGACGACCCCGCAGTCGCCGAGTACCAGGTACTCGAGGTCGTCGTCCCAGCGAAGGACCGCGCCGGCCGCGGAGGGGACCTCGTGGGAGTCCTGCTCGGCGGCGCCCGGGTGGTCGCCGTACCTGTCCGCGACCGCCGCGACTGCCTCCGAGGCGAGGTCCCGCAGGTCCCGACCCCCGCCCTCGTCGATCCGGGTCCCGAGTTCCTCGGCGAGCGCTTCGACGTACCACCGCCCGTCCGACGCCGCGTCGGTGACGCTCCGGTCCGAGAGTCCGGTCGCCCCGTCCAGCACGACGACCGCGTTCCCGTGGGTCCGGACGAGGTCCTCGTTCACCGCTCCGCCGGGACGCACGTGCGACTGGACGGTAACCATACCGGCGCTAACACAGGTGGTCAATAAATAGTTTTGACTCGCCCGGAAGCCGGACCGGCGCGCTGGACGACGGCGGACGGTCGTGGTGCCGTCGCATCGGCTGTGGCGCCGTCGCACCGGCCGCGCCAGTCCCCGTGTCGTGGCACCACCACCCACACTTTTGCCGTCACCTGTCGTACCGGACTCGCATGAACGTCATCGTCGTCGGATACGGTCGGGTCGGCTCGCGGGTCGCCCGCGTGCTGGACGAGGAGGGCCACGACGTGGTCGTGGTCGACAACGACCGCATGAAGGTCGAGCGCGCGGGGGAGCGGGGCTTTCGCGTCGTGGAGGGGAACGGCGCCCGAGAGGCGACGCTCCAGGAGGCGGGCGTCGCGGAGGCGGACGCGGTCGGCGGCTTCACCGGCGATCCGGAGACGAACCACCAGATCTGTCTGATCGCGGGCGACTACGGCACGCGGACGGTCATGCGCGTGAGCGAGGACGTGGAGGCGGCCGTCTACGAGCGCTACTCCGACGACGTGGACGAGGTTATCTATCCCGAGCGGCTCGGCGCCGCGGGCGCGAAGACCGCGCTGCTGGGCGGCGACTTCAACGCCATCGCGGACCTGACCGAGGGGCTCCAGATCCTCGTGTTGACCGTGCCCGAGGACGCGCCCATCGTCGGCGCGCACGTCAACGAGATCGACCTGGGCGACCGCGGGCGCATCTACGCGCACGGCCGCGACCGGGAGTCGCTGACCATCCCGCTCCCCGGGACGGTCGTCGAGGCCGGCGACCGGATCGCGCTGCTGGCGGCCACCGAGGCGGTCGCGGACGTGCGCGCGGAGCTCACGGCGGCCGAGGCGGCCTGAGTCGGACGGACTCGGACCGGGGAGAGGGCTCCGTCACGGCGGCGCCACGGCCGCGGTCGCGGTCGCCTTCCAGCTGACGGTCACGCCCCGTCCCGGTTCGAGAGCGAGCCTGTCGGCGCTGGCGACCGTGACGAGCGCCGCGAGCGTCACGTCGGTCTCCGCGACGGTCACGCGCACCGTCGCGACCGTCTCCCCGCGCTCGACCGCGGCGACGGTCCCCGAAAAGCGGTTGCGCGCGCTCGTCTCGTCGGCCGCGGGCGTGGCGTCGGCCCCCTGAAGCGTGACGGCGTCCGCCCCCACTCGAACCTGCGCGGCGTCGCCCGGACGCAGTCCGTCGTGGAGCGCGCGCACGTCGCCGATCGCCGTCGTCACGGTCGCGAGTTCGCCGTCCACGTCGACGACCTCGCCGTCCAGCGCGGTCTCCGGTGCCCGCGCGGACAGCAGCAGGCCGCGCTCGAGGCGGTCGAACCGCGCCAGCACCGCCTCGCCGCGCTCCGTGAGTCGACTCCCGCCGCCGCCCGCGCCGCCGCGCGTTCGCTCCACGAGCGAGCCGAACGCGCCCCCCAGCGTCTCCAGTCGGGCGAGCGCACGCGCCCGCGAACGGCCGAGCGTCGCCGCGGCTCCCGCGACGGACCCCTCCGCGGCGACGGCCCGTAGCAGCGCGGCGTCGTCCGCGTCGAAGGCGATCCCGCTCCGGCGGAGGGTCGCGCGGGCGGTCGCGGCCGGTTCGCCCTCCGGGTCCTCGTCGGTCACGGCTTCACGGAGCGCCGCCGGTCGCTTGAGTCTGTTCCCTCGACCGGCCGGTACGCCCGTTCGCCGTCCGCCCGGAACCCCCGCACCGCCCCTCGTCCCGGGTCGCCGACGAGCAGCTCCACGAGCGTTCGAGCGGCCCCGGCGCTCGCGTCGTCCACGCGATCGGGCGGCGCGCGCACCACGCTGTAGACGTTCCGCAGAAGTGGCGACGGCGAGGCGAGGCCGGTCGCGAAGGCCGTCTCGAGGTCGACCGTGCCGCGCCGCCTCACGAACGTCCCGCGGTCGACGAGCGTGTACGCGCCCACGGACCCGGCGATCCGAAGCGTCTCGCCCATCGAACTCCCGGTTGCCCCGTACCAGTCGCCGCGCGGGCCGCGGTCCGCCGCGGCCCAGATCCGCCGCTCCCGGGCGTGGGTTCCGGAGTCGTCGCCGCGGGAGAGAAACCGCTCGCCGGCGGCGGCGACCCGGTCGAACGCGGCCGCGGCGTCGGCGGCGTCCGCGGCGCCGGCGGGGTCTCCCGGCGGACCGACCAGCAGGAAGTCGTTGACACAGAACGGCCGGCGGTCGACGGCGTCCCCGGCGGCGACCGCCCGTCGCTCCGCACGCGGATGGTGGACTATCGCGGCGGCGACGTCGCCCGCGGCCAGCGCCCGGAGCGCGGCCCCGGTCCCGCGGGGCACCGGCGCCGGCGCGAGGTCGGGGCGCGTCTCGGCGACCGCGGCCGCCAGTTCCTCGGCGAGTCCCGAGTCGTACAGGGTCGTGCCCACGGCGAGACGGAGGCGGCCGCTCGCCGGGTCGGGATCGTCGGCCGTCGACAGCGTCGAGAGCCCGACCCCGCCGACACCGAGCAGTCCGCCACCGGCGGCGATCACGCTCCGGCGACGGGTCGGCATACCGGCCGGTTCGGCGGCGTCCGCCGAAACCGTTTCGGATCGCGTAACCCTCGGTAGTTCCGTTTCCTAGATGAAGAAACCTGTATAGGTTTCTCAGTACACCAGGTCACCGTCCACGAACTTCCGGGTCCGCGGGTCGTCGGGGTCCTCGAAGAGCCGCTCCGCGGGGCCGACCTCGACGAGGCCGCCGTCGAGCAGCACCGCGACGCGGTCGGCGATCCGCTCGGCCTGATGCATGTCGTGGGTCGCCATCACCACGGCCATCCCGCTGTCGCGGGCGGTCTCGACCGCGTTCTCCAGCACCGCGGTGTTCCGGGGGTCCAGATCGGAGGTCGGCTCGTCGAGCAGCAGGACGTCGGGCTCGTACGCGAGCGCGCGAGCGAAGGCGACGCGCTGCGCCTCCCCGCCCGACAGCGAGTCGGCGTCGCGGGTCGCCGCGTCGGCGAGTCCGACCGTCGACAGCGCGTCCCGGACCGCCTCGGGCGGCTCGGTCCGGACGAACCGGCGGAGCGACTCCCGGAGCCGTTCGGGCCACGCTCGGCGGACGTGGAGCCCGTAGGCGACGTTCCGCTGGACGGAGGCGTCGAACAGGTTCGCCTCCTGGAACACGGTCCCGACGCGGCGGCGGGCCGCGAGCCGCTCGCGTTCGCCGACGGTCCACACGTCGGTGTCGTCGACGCGAACGCGCCCCTCGTCCGGCGGCTCGAACAGCCCGAACATCCGCAACAGCGTCGACTTACCGGCGCCCGAGGGACCGATGATCGCCAGCGTCTCGCCGGGCCGCGCGTCGAGGCTCACGTCCTCGAACACCGCCTCCTCGCCGTAGCGACGCGCGACACCGTCCAGCGAGACGACCGACTCGCCCGTGCGCTGACGGTCATGGGGCGCCCCGGTTACCGCCTCGCTCTCCCGCTCGGTTTCCTGTGGCTGACTCATCGCCCACCCCGCTGGTCGCCGAGTCGGAGAACGACCGCGTTGACGCCGAGCACCAACACGAGCAGGATCGCGCCGAGCACCATCGCGGTCTCGAACCGGCCCTGCCGCGCCTCCAACTGGATCGCGGTCGTGAGCGTCCGCGTGATGGAGGTGCCGTCGGCGCTGGCGATGTTGCCGCCGACGATGAACACCGACCCGACCTCGCTGATGGCGCGACCGACGCCCGCGAGCACGCCGGTGACGATCCCGTATCTGGCCTCCTTGATCGTCACCAGTGCCACGTCGACCCGCGTCCCGCCCATCGCGCGAGCGGCGTCCCGAACGCCGTCCTCGACGCTCGTCACGGCGGCGAGGCTGACGCCGGTGATGACGGGCCACGCGAGCACGAACTGGGACATGATCATCGCCTCCTTCGTGAACACGAGGTCCAGCGGACCGAGCGGTCCCTGATTGGAGACCAACACCAGCACCAGCAGGCCGACGACGACGCTCGGGAACCCCATCCCCGTGTTGATCACGGCGACGACCAGCCGCTTGCCGGGGAAGTCGACGAAGCCGACGAGCAGCGCGACCGGGACGCTCGCCAGCGTGGCGAGCGCGACCGCGGTGAGGCTCACGTACAGCGAGACGCGGACGATGCTCGTGACGTAGTTCCGCTGGAACGGGAACTCGACGAGCAGCGGCGCGGCGCCCGCGACCGCGTCGGCGGCGCTACCGATGCCGACCGTCGCGAGCGCGAGGGTCGCCTCGACGAGCGCCGCGACGGTCGGAGTCATACGCTACCGATCCGAGCGCGTTCCGTCATGAATCTCACGAGTCGTCGGCGCTCCAGCCCTCGGGGACGTACTGCTGGAAGTTCGGGTCCTCGGAGACCGCCTCCGGGAAGAACAGCTGCTCCCCGTTCATCGTGTAGTCCTCGATGACCTGCTGGCCCTCCGGGCTCGTGATGAAGCCGATGTACGACATCGCCAGGTCGTAGTTGACGTTCTCGTGGACGCCGGGGTTGATCGCGATGACGCCGTAGGGGTTCGCCAGCAGTTCCGGGCCGCCCTCGATGGGCCCCTGAACGAGGATCTCGAGGTCGATCTCAGACCGCATCGAGATGAACGTCCCCCGGTCCGCGAGCGTGTACGCGGGCGTCTGGTTCGCCTGGTTGAGCACGTCGCCCATCCCGGCGCCGGCCTCGCGGTACCAGTCGCCGCCCGGCTCGACGCCCGCCTCCTCCCAGATGATGAGTTCCTTCGTGTGCGTCCCGGAGTTGTCGCCGCGGGAGACGAACACGGACTCCGTCTCCGCGATGGTCGCGAACGCGTCGGCCGCGGACTCCATCCCGCTGATGCCGGCCGGGTCGTCGGACGGCCCCACGATCACGAAGTCGTTGAACATGAGGTCGCGGCGGTTGACGCCGTACCCCTCGCGGAGGAACTCGTCCTCCAGCGACCGCGCGTGGACCATCACCAGGTCGCTGTCGCCGTTCCGCCCCGTCTCCAGCGCCGCGCCGGTCCCCTGCGCCACGGCCTCGACTTCCGCGCCGTACTGCTCGGTGAACGCGCTGTTCAACGCGTCGAGCAGTCCGGTGTCGTAGGTACTCGTCGTCGTGGTCAGCGTGAGCGTCTCCTCCGCGACCGGCGGCACGCTGCCGCCGCTTCCGCTCCCGCTTCCGTCTTCGGTTCCGTTGCCGCCGCTCTGCCCCGATCCCAGACACCCGGCGCTTCCGACGACCGTCGCACCCGCGATAGCGCTCAGGAACTCGCGTCGTTGTTTCGTCATGGATACATCGGTTGACCGCGGACACATAATAATTCCGGGATTGGGGTAATCGCGTTCGGTTGACTCGGGGGTCGGGGACAACTCCGTTCGTTTTCTGAAAACGTTCACGTATCCCCGGAAGAACCCATATGCGTGGCTACAACGCGCTTTTCGGACGCCCGTGAGATGCGGTTCGACGCCGACGAGCTGACCGGCGCGTTGGGGGATTCGGTTACGGTTCTCCCGATCGTCGTCGCGCTCGGGGCGTTGACGCCGCTGTCGCTCCCGCACGCGCTGGTCGCGTTCGGCGTCTTCCAGATCGTGTGGGGCGTCGTCTACGGGCTCCCGATCTCGGTCGAGCCGATGAAGGCGCTCGCGGGGCTGGCCATCGCCGGCGCGATGAGTTACGGTGAACTCGTCGCCGGGGGGCTCCTCGCGGGCGTCGTCCTGCTGATCGCCGGACGGTTCGGCGTCGTCGGCGCCGTCGAGCGCGTCGTCGGGCTGCCGGTCGTCCGCGGGATCCAGCTCGCGGTTGGGCTGCTGCTCGTCGTCACCGGAGCCGAGCTGGCGGTCGGCGCGCCCGAGATCGCGGTCGCCGCGGCGCTCGTCGTCGTGACCCTCTACGCGCTCGGCCACGGGAGCGCGAGCGCGCTGGTCGTGCTCGCCGGAGGGTTCGCTGTCGCCGTCGACGCGGTCGGGGTTCCGACGCCGTCGCTGCCGACACTCACGCCGTTCGCCGGCGGCGGACCCTCGTTCTCGGTCGGGGCGGTCGAGGGCGCGGCCGCACAGCTGGCGATGACCGTCGGCAACGCGGCCGTCGCGACGGCGTTGCTCTGCGAGGACCTGTTCGACCGCGAGGTGTCCGCGGACCGACTCGCGGGAAGCATGGGCGCGATGACCTTGCTGTCGGTTCCCGCGGGCGGGCTCCCGATGTGCCACGGCAGCGGTGGCCTCGCCGGCAAGCACGCCTTCGGGGCGCGCACGGGCGGCGCGAACGTCCTGCTCGGGATCGGCTACCTCCTGCTTGCGCTCGTCGCGGGCGTGGTGGTGGCGTTCCCGCTCGCGGCGCTCGGCGTCCTGCTGGTGCTCGTCGGCGCCGATCTCTCGCGGACCGCGCTCTCCGGGGACGACCGCCTCGCCACGGTCGGCGTCGGACTCCTCGGGGCCCTCACGAACGTCGGCGTGGCGTTCGTCGCCGGGGCCGCGGCGTGGGCGACGCTCCGCAAGTTGGATGTCCGGAGCGGTCGTTGACCGCACATGGACTGGCAGTCGCTGTTCGGCCGCGCCGCCGCGGTCGACGCCGACGAGGCGGACGTCCGCGAGGCGCTCGTGCGCGTTCGCGATCGGACGGGAAGTGACGGGAACGCGGGGAGCGACGCGAGCCGGGACGACGCGGCCGAGAACGCGGCGCCGGCGCCGCCCGAACCGACCCCGGCGCGCGTCGTCGCGGACGCGGACGTGCTCGCGGCGGACCTGCTGGTCGGGGGCTCCGCGCGGGCGGCGCTGGAGGCGCTGTGGCGGCACTCGTGGACGACGCTGGTGGCGAGCGACGCGCTGCTCGACGACGCCGAGTCGGTCGTCGCGGACCTCGCGGATCCCGCGGACGCGTCGCTGGCGGCAGACTGGCGCGCGGCGGTCGCGGACTGGCGCGAGCCGGTTGTGCATCCCCCGGACGACCACCCGGCGCTGGGGTCCGCCTATCGGGGCGGCGCGATGCACGTCCTCTCGCTGGACGACCGGCTGACGAGCGCCGGGGCGGGGGCGGCGCTCCGCGATCGCGTGCCGGTCAGCGTCCGCGAACCGCGGGCGTTCGCGGCCGTCTTCGACGCGGCACGGCTCTACCCGGAGGTCCGGGACGGCGACTACCCCGGCCCGGACCGGGCGCCGCGAGAGAACACGGACGAGCCGGGACGGTAGGGATCAGGGCGAACGGGCGACACGAACCGCTCCCGGAGCGACGTGTCGCGCGACCGCTGCCCGCTCCGGGGTGAAAGCCCCTGGCACGCGGCGGGATGGCGCGCTTTCCCTCAAAAGGGTTCGCGGCCGACCGTGGCGCTGTCGGGTGACCGATCGGAGAGCTCGTCGGTCCGCATGTGGCCGAGGGATGGGTCTGCATCTGGCCGAGAGATGGGTCCGCGAACTGCGGGGACGGTTGCCGATGCCCGCGACCGCGCGAACGACGTCGGGTTCGTGTGGGCCGGCGTTCCGCTGTGCTCGGAAGCCCACCGAGAAAGGCCGCGCCCGCTCGCGGTCGCTTCGCGACGTGTCCGCGCATCGGGCGCCACAGCCATTACCCCCCCGGGCGCACAGACACCGCGTATGCAGACCTCCGAGGCGTTCGTCGGACTCGACTGCGTCGATTGCGGGAACCGTTTCGACCCCGCCGAGGAACCCGGCCGCTGTCCGGACTGCGGCGGGATCCTCGACCCGGCCTACGACTACGACCGTGTCGATCTGTCGCCCGAGCAGCTCGCGGACCGCGAGGAGGACTCGATGTGGCGCTACGCGGAACTGCTCCCGTTCCCCGCGGAGGCGGCGGTGTCGATGGGCGAGGGCGGGACGGCGCTCGTCGAGTGTCCCGAGCTCGCGGACGCGATGGGCGTCGGCCGCGTCCTCCTGAAAGACGAGGGGCGCAACCCGACGGGGACGTTCAAGGACCGCGGGCAGGCGGCGGCGATGACCGCGGCCGTCCAGCACGGCGCGGGGACGGTGGCGCTCAACTCCGCGGGCAACGCGGGGCAGGCCGCGGCCGCCTACGCCGCCCGCGCGGGACTGGACGCGCACGTCTACCTGCCGAAGCGCGCCGGCTTCACGCAGAAGGCGATGACCGAAGTCCACGGGGCGGAGCTCCACGTCTGTGACCCCGTGGGCGGGGCCGCCGGGAGCTCCCAGATCGGCGATGCGGGCGCCGCGTACGCGGCGGCGATGGACGGACACCCCGACTGGTACTCCACGAAGACGTTCGTCACGCCGTATCGCCACGAGGGGAAGAAGACGATGGCGCTGGAACTCCTCGAGCAGCTCGACTGGGAGGCGCCGGACGCGGTCGTCTACCCCACCGGCGGCGGCGTGGGCCTCGTCGGCATGCACAAGGCCGCGGTCGAGGCGGAGAAACTGGGCTGGACCGACGACCTCGCGCCGATGTACGTCGCGCAGGCCGAGGGGTGTGCCCCGGTCGTCGCCGCCTACGAGGCCGGCGCGGACGAGCACGAACCGCTCGCCGACGACGAGGTCGACACCGCCTGCAACGGCATCGCGATCCCCGATCCCGGCGCGAGTCCGCTGATCCTCGACGCGGTCCGGGAGTCGGACGGCGGCGCGGTCGCCACCTCGGACGCGGCGATCCTCGACGCCGCCATCGAGGTCGCGCGCCGCGAGGGACTGGAGGTCGGCGCGACCTGCGCGGCCGCGGTCTCGGGCGCGTTCGAACTCGCCGAGCGGGGCGAGTTCGGCCCCGACGACACGGTCGTCCTGCTGAACACGGGCGCGGGCAACAAGGACGTGGACGCGCTGCGCGCGCACCTCGGGGAACGGGAGGCGGAGGAGACCGCGGATCGAGACCTCGAGGAGTAGAAGCGGACCGGTCGCCGAGGAGTAGCGACGACCCCGGATCCTCCGAAATCGTTTTTCGCGAGTACGCACAAGGTGCGCGTATGAGTGGCAACCCCGACGACGAACGACTGGAAGAGCTTCGCGAGAAGAAGATGCAGGAGCTACAGGAGCGCGCCGGCGGCGAGGGCGGCGCTGGCGGGGCCGACCCCGAGGCCCAGCAGGCCGCCCAGGAGCGCGCGGAGGCCCAGCAGGAGGCCGTGCTCAAACAGCACCTCACCGACGACGCGCGCCAGCGGCTCAACGCGGTCGAGATGTCCAAGCCGGAGTTCGCCAAGAAGGTCAAAAAGCAGGTCGCGGCGCTGGCCCAGAGCGGCCGGATCCAGGGCCGGATCGACGAGGACCAGATGAAGGAGCTGCTGCGCGAGCTCCAGCCCGACCAGAAGAGCTTCGACATCCGGCGGCGGTAAGGGGATGGAGCTGGCCCTGCTGTACAGCGGGGGGAAAGACTCCTCGCTCGCCGCCCTCCTGTTGGACCGCTTCTACGACGTGCGCTGCGTGACGGGAACGTTCGGGCTGACGGACGACTACGAACACGCCAGGCGGGCGGCCGAGGCGCTCGGCTTCCCCTTCGAGCGCGTCGACCTCGACGAGGCCGTCGCGCGCGAGGCCGCGGCGACGATGCGCGAGGACGGCTTCCCGCGCAACGGCATCCAGCGCATCCACGAACACGCCCTCGAGACGGTCGCGGGGCTCGACGTCGACGCCGTCGCGGACGGGACGCGCCGCGACGACCGCGTCCCCACCGTCTCACGCGCGCAGGCGCAGAGCCTCGAGGACAGACACGACGTCGACTACATCGCCCCCCTCTCTGGGTTCGGTCGCCACGCGGTCGACCGGCTCGTGACCGCCACCTTCGAGGTGGAACAGGGACCCAGCGAGAAGATCGAGAAGGCCGACTACGAGGGGGAGATCCGCGCGCTCCTCCGCGCGGAGGACGGCGACGAGGTCGTCGCCGAGGTGTTTCCCGACCACGAGCAGACGTACGTCCACGGGCGCGCCGAGTAGCGCGTCGCGGACGTAACTGCCCCTTTTTCCGTCCCCCGGCGGCTACCGCTCCGTCTCCGCGAGCACGTCCCGCACGAGCTCCCGGACTTCCCGCGCCTCCGCGAGCCGGTCGTGAACCGCACCGGAGGCGACCAGCTCCAGCTCGTCGCCGTCCAGCTCCGCCCGAACCGTCGCCGCCTCCCGAATGCGCTCGTAGTCGTCGTCGCGCGTCGCCGTCAGCACGTCACGCAGCGTCGCGACCGTCTCCTCGTCGGCGAAGCGGGAGACGACCGGGATCAGCTCCTCGATCCGGTAGCGGAGCTCCTCGGCCGGCTTCGGGGGCCACGCCAGCGCGAACGGCTCGCCGTCCAGCCGCTCCAGGTACGTCCGGTGGACCGCGACCGTCCGGCGGAGCGCACCGGGGTCATCGACGTAGTGGTCCAGTTTCGACTGCGAGTAGTCGGCGTACTCCAGCAGGTCCGGCACCGGCTCCTCGGCGGCGGGGTACTCCGCGACGTACTCCGTCAGGTCGGTCGGCGGCTCGTCCACGTCGATCAGCGGCGCGGACCCGGCCCGCTCCAGCAGGTCGAACAGCTCGCGGGCGCTCTCGTCCTTCTTGAACCGCCGGAAGTCCGCCTCGACCGCCTCGTTGTACTCGGTTATCGGTTCGCGGAGGCGGTCGAGGGGGACGTCGAGGTCGACCTCCGCGGCGTCCGCCAGGTCGGCCAGTTCGTCGACGCGGTCGTCGAGTTCGGAGCGCGCCGCGTTGGCGTCCCGGCGTGCGCGCCGATAGTCGTCGAGCGCCTCGTCGCGCCGCTCCAACAGGCGGACGTACTCGCGGGCGTCCTCGAGGTGCTCGCGGGCCGCCTCGAAGTCCGACTCGGAGAGCCGGCGCTTGTCGACCGCCTCGTTGGCCGCCGCGAAGGCGTCGGCCGCGAGCGCGTCCGCCTCGACGTCCGTGACGCCCTCGAACGCGCTCTCGAACTGGACGTACGCGCCGAAGTCGCCCGTCCCGACCGCGTCCTCCTCGTAGTCGTCGAGCACTCGGACCGCGTTCCGGTAGCGGTCCGCCGCGGCCTCCACGCGCTCGCGACCGAGGTCCGCGATCCGCGCCTCGACCGCCGCGAGGTCGTCGTACGCCTCGCGGAGGTCGGCCGCGGCCGTCGCCGCCTCCCGGACCGGGCCCGGGGTCGGTCCCGGTTCCTCGGCGTCGACCGCTCCGGAGTCGCCGGCCTCGTCCGCGTCGGTTCCCGCGTCCACCATCAGTACACCTCGTCGGGGTCGAACACCTTCTCGCCGACGTGCTCGCCGTCGACGGTCCGGTGGAAACAGGAGTGGTGCCCGGTGTGGCAAGCGCCGCCCGCCTGCTCGACGACGTACAGCAGCGCGTCGGCGTCGCAGTCGACGCGGACCTCCTCGACGGCCTGCGTGTGCCCCGAGGAGGCCCCCTTGTGCCACAACTCGTCGCGCGACCGGGAGTGGTAGTGCGCCTCGCCCGTCTCGCGGGTGCGTTCGAGCGCCTCGGGGGAGACGTACGCGAGCATCAGCACCTCGCCCGTCTCGGCGTCCTGTGCGACGGCGGGGACGAGACCGCTCTCGCCGAAGTCCACTTCGACCCCGTCGTCGCCGTCCGACGCATCCCCGTCCGCCTCGCCGGTCGCCGCGGTCGCGTCCTCGCTCATGCGTGAGGGGACGGGCAGGCCGCGAATAGTCCTTTTGTCTGTCCCGGACGACCGGGACCGCGCGCGGCGGCCCGACCGCGGAACGCCCCTCAGACGAACCCGACCGCGCGCAGCAGCGCGAACAGCAGGTCGCCGTACGTCAGGCCGAGCAGCAGTCCGAGGAACAGCGGAACCACGAACGGCATCCCGGGGGAGACCCAGACCGCCTCGCGTTCGGCGACCGTCTCCAGTCCCTCACGTAGCGTCTCGGGGTCGGTACCGTACGCCGACCCCTCGATCTCCGCGAGGAAGCGCTCCGCCGCCCAGGGGTCCGCGGTCGTGGCCGTTTCCGACTCCGGGGCCGACTGCCCCTCCGGCACCGCGTCCGACCCCGAATCCCCCCCGTCGACCCGCTCCCCGCCGTCGGTCGCGGGGCCGACATGGGTCCCGCCGTCCGTCGGGTCGTTCGTCTCACCGACGCCCGCGGGGTCGCGGAACCGATCGGGGTCGGCCCGCACGTCCGCGAGCGTCAGGCCGCGCCAGCGCAGGTACATCCGGAGCGCGTCCAGGTCGAGTCCGCGCCGGGTGAACCCCTCTCGCGTCTCGAACAGCCGCCCGTGGAGGTGCGGGAGCCGCCCGACCGGAACGCGCTTGGCGAGGAACATGGCCGGGGAGAACCGACCGCGAGCGCCGTTGTACGCCCCGAGACCGAGCGGGTACAGCGCACCGAGGATGACGGCGTTCGTCAGCACCGTCAGCGAAAAGACGCCGACGTAGGTCCGCACCGCCGGAAACGCCGGGAGCCACGCGACCGGCAGGAAGTAGCTCGGGTACGTGGGGAACAGCAGCGCGAGCGCGATCAGCGCCTTCGCGTCCGCGCCGCCGAACCCCCCCACGTACCAGAAGGCGTACCCGAGCGGCGCGACCACGAGCAGGCTGACCGCGACCCGGGTCACGAAGAGGTCACCGGCGACTCCCGCGAGCGGCCAGCGTGCCAGAAGGTCCCACAGCAGCAGCGCCGCGCCGAGGAGGTACAGCGGCGGCCAGACGCGGTTGGGAACGCGGCGCGTCCGCACGTCGCGATAGGCGGCCCACGCGAAGACGGGGACCGCGACGAGCCGGAGCAGGTCCGGCGCCGAGGCGATCATACCCGAGCCGTGGCCGCCGGGGAGTTAGGGGTTCGGATCGCCGTCGGTGAGACGCGAACCGGCGGAGTGCTCATCGCCGCGACCGTCGTCCAGCCGCGACACCCACGAGAGCGAGTGACAGGAGGCGGAGAACACGGGGAGTTGGCGGGCGGCGTGGCGTCAGGCAAAAAACGGATTCGTCGGGCCTCGCGGCCGAGTGGCCTCAGATGACGCGGTTCTGAAGGTAGTCGAGGTGCTTCGCGTTGTAAACGATCTTGACCTCTTCGGCGTCCGGGCTGCCGATGCAGGTCAGGCGAACGTTCTTCTCCTCGACCTCTTCGTCGGAGAGGATCTGCTGCATGTCCATGTTGATTTCACCCTCCTTGACGATGGCCGCGCAGTTCGCGCAGGCACCGGCGCGGCAGGAGAAGGGCCAGTCGTAGCCCTGCGCCTCCGCGGCCTCGAGGATGTACTCGCCCTGGTTCACGTCGAGGGTGCCGTAATCCTCCCCGTCGAGGCCGGCGTCCGCCGCCTTCTCGAAGAGGTCGTCGTCGTCCATCGACCAACCGTGGTCGTCGAGCACTTCGTAGTTGAGGTATTCTACCGTGGGCATCAGGCGCGAATTCGACGCCCACCTCATTAGGCTTTGCTGTTCGATAGAGTCCGACGCCGTCGTCCCGGCGGTTCGCGACGCGCTGATAAATCGAAAGCGACGATACAAAATCGGCGATCGGGAGAACGGTCGGGGGTCCGGTGCGCGGCCGCCGCCCGTCGTCGCTACAGCTCGTAGCCCGCGTAGTCCATCAGCTGGGCGAAGATGTCGGAGTCCATCGCCTCCTCGTAAACGATACCGCCGACCATCCCGCCGGGGTAGCTGTTCCCGTTCATCGCGTGGCTCACCTTGTGGCAGTGGAGCAGGTAGATCCCGGGGTCGGCGTCGGCCTCGAACTCGATCGTCTTGCGCTCGGCCGGCGCGATGTTGACCACGTCCTGGTCGTACTGGGCGACCTCCGGGATCGGCGAGCCGTCCTTCTCGACCACCTTGAACCGGTGGTTGTGGGTGTGGAGCGGATGGCTCATGTAGCCGTTGTTGGCGAAGTGGACGCGGACGGTGTCACCCTGCGAGACGATGATCGGCGAGCCGTCCTCGGGGTGGAGCGTCCGCGGCGCCGACCGGCCGTTGATGGTGAACGTGTCCGGGCTCCGGTCCCGGGCGCTGTAGGAGACGTCCTCGCCCGCGAACTGGCGGTTGAGCCGGGAGTCCCAGTCTTTCACCGTCATGAACAGCTCCTGGTCGACCGGCTCGTACCCCTCGGGGTCGACCCGGAAGAAGCCGTACATCCCCATATCGATGTGGCGGTGGGTCTGGTAGTGACAGTGGTAGAGGTGGGTCCCGGGGACGTTCGCGGGGATCTCGTAGGTGTGGCTCTCGCCGGGCGCGACCGTGATCCCGGTGGTCGTCGGGACGCCGTCGTTCTCCCACGTCTTGCTGACGCCGTGGAAGTGGACCGTGTGAGGCATGTTGGCGTCGGTGTTGTCGAGCGTCACCTCCACGTCCTCGCCCTCGGTCGTCCGGAGGACCGGACCGGGCACGCTCGGCGCGCGGTCGTCGGCCTGCCACGCCCACACGCGGGGCAGCTCGACCGGCCCACCCATCGCGTCGCCGGGATGGACGGGGAGCCGCGAGGTGACCGACCGGAGCGTCACCTGATTGTTCTGCTCCGTGAGGTCGACGACCTGCGGCGCCGCGGCCGCGGGGAGGTCACCCCCCTCCGCCTGCGCGACGACGTTCCCGTCGGCGGTCCCGTTTCGGGGCGCAGCACACCCTGCAAGTCCGAGAACGCCCGCCGATCCCGTCGCACGCACGAAATCCCGCCGTGAGAGCTCCGTACCGGGAGCGCCGATTTGGTTCGTCATAAGCAAGTGAACGTACTCGGAGCGACCTTACAAACCCGAACGCGTGTTCTCACAGGGTTATAACGCGAGAACGGGGGAAGCACTTATGATTCCGTTTCTCGAAGTAACACCCTTAGACCGAAAACGGCTCTCACCGCCCGCACAGTTCTCACCGCTGACAATTGGGACCAAACACTTATCGCTCGCTCGGCGTGGATCCACGTATGGACGTTTCCTCCGTCACGAGCACGCGGAGAGGGGCCGCTTGCGGGTCGACGACATGACGCAATTCCGTATCCAAACGGAGCGGGCGGAGGCGGGATGACCCCCCTCTCAGCGGCCGTCGAAGCGGCCGACAGCGTGCTCCTCACCGGGCCACCGATGAGCGGGGAGTACGACCTGTTCCACCGTCTGCTCCACGAGTGGGCCTCGTCGCCGATCGTGATCTCCACCGGCCGCACCGCCGGGAAGGTCAGGACCGACCACGAGCGGATCACGGGCGCGGCCGACGACCGCGTCGTCGTGATCGACTGCATGACCCGCGACCGCGAGCTTTCGGCCGACGGCGCCGACGAGACCCGCTACGTCGCCTCGCCCGGCAACCTCACCGACCTCGGCGTCCAGTTCACGGAGCTCGTCGAAGGGGGCGGCCCCACCGCCTCCCGCGCGGTCGGCCTCGACTCGCTCTCGCAGCTGCTGATGTTCTCCGACCCCGAACGCGTCCACCGCTTCGCGCGCGCGCTCGCGACACAGGCCGCGAACGAGGGCTGGCCGTTCGTCGCGACCCTCGGGTCGACGATGCACGACGAATCGGTCAGACACACGCTCCACGAGGCGTTCGACGCGCTCGTGGAGACGCGCGTCAAGGGCGACGAGCGCCAGTTCCGCGTCCGCGAACGGGTCGACGGGCCGAGTGACTGGACGACATTCTGAGCGATAGCGATACTGGGTGTTACAGACGGAAGCAAAACACCCACATTTCTGAAATTCCCGGCGGTGCGGTGCTGTGCGGTCGCGGAGCGGGGCGGTTGCGGTGCTGTGCTGTCGGCGCGCGCCGCGGCGACCCTGTGTCGCCGCGACCGCGCGAGGGAGGCGGCGGCGCGGCCGCATTGCGGTGCGGTTCGCGGCCGCGCCACCGCCGAGGCTGGGGAGGTGCGAGGCCTACGGTGCGGTCGCGGGGCGGGGTGGGGTTGAAAGGGGCAGTCGGCTCGAACCCGCCCGGACGACGCAAGCACCGCAGCGGGCGGTGCTGAGAGCGAGGAGCACAGCGAGGCCCGGCGCGGTCGAGCCGGCTGGGGCTTTCTAGACGTTGCTGTCTAGAGCAGCAGGCTCAACAGCAGTTATGGAAGCATAATCTGACAGAAAAACAGCACAACTACCGTACTCTACTCAGTATCGCTATC